>NZ_JBYOJV010000003.1:0-590798 GCF_057798835.1 Cupriavidus sp. 291-E7 | reverse complement strand
GCGAGCTGGCCGAGATGATGCTGAAGATGGCGGCCGACTACCCCGAGTACGCCGAGGAAGCGCGCAAGACGAAGATCGTGGAGACGTCGTCGGGCGAGTTCTACGGCAAGGGCTACCAGGACGTGCAACACCGCGTGCCGAAGATCGACAACACGGTCGAGGAGCTGGGCTGGAAGCCCGAGGTGACGATGGAGCAGGCGCTGCGCCGCATCTTCGAAGCGTACCGCGACAAGGTGGTGGACGCCCGCACGCTGGTCGACGGCAACAACTGATCCGCGCATGGCCCGCATTGCCCTGAAAGTCGACGTCGACACGCTGCGCGGCACGCGCGAAGGCGTGCCCGCACTGTTGTCGATGCTGTCCGCACACCAGGCGGAAGCGACGTTCCTGTTCAGCCTTGGCCCGGACCACACGGGCTGGGCGCTGCGCCGCGTGTTCCGGCCAGGCTTTCTGAAGAAGGTCTCGCGTACGTCGGTGGTATCGAACTATGGCCTGCGCACGCTGATGTATGGCGTGCTGCTGCCCGGCCCCGATATCGGCCGCAAGGGCGCCGCCGAAATGCGCGCGGCCGCCGCGGCGGGCCATGAGTGCGGCATCCACACATGGGACCATGTCTACTGGCAGGACAATGTGCGCGAGCGCGACGCGGCATGGACGCGCCGCCAGATGCAGCAGTCGTACGCGCGTTTTGTCGAGATTTTCGGTACGCCGCCCACCACGCACGGCGCGGCGGGTTGGCAAATGAACGAAGAGGCGTTCCGTCAGATCGACGACTGGAGCATGGCCTATGCATCGGATGGCCGCGGCACCGCGCCGTACATTCCGACCATTGATGGCAAGCCTTGCAGCCATATCCAGATGCCGACCACGCTGCCGACGCTCGATGAGTTGATCGGCGTGGATGATCTGACCGAGGACAACGTGCACCACGCCGTGCTGAAGCTGACAGAAGGCGACGGCGACCACATCTTCACGCTCCACACCGAACTTGAAGGCGGCAAGCTGGCGCCGGTGTTCCAGCGGCTGCTCGCAGGCTGGCGCGCACAGGGGCATGAGCTGGTGTCGATGGCCACGTACTACAGGCACATCGACCGCACCAACCTGCCGCAACTGCCGGTCACCTGGGGTGAGATTCCGGGACGCAGCGGCGAGCTGATTATTCAGCCGTAATCGGTGGTCCGCTCCCCTCTTCCACATGCGGACGAGGGGAGCAAGCAGGGCTAAACGTCGTTCAAACGACGCCCTTCCTCGTCAGCCGCAGCCCGTTGAACACCACCAGCAGGCTTGCACCCATATCGGCAAACACGGCCATCCACATCGTGCCCATGCCCAGCACGGTCAGCACCAGGAATACGACCTTGATGCCGAGCGCCAGCGCGATGTTCTGCCTGAGGATCGATGAGGTCCGGCGCGACAGACGCACAAACGCGGGGATCTTGCGCAGGTCGTCATCCATCAGGGCCACGTCGGCCGTCTCGATGGCGGTGTCCGTGCCGGCCGCGCCCATCGCAAAGCCGATATCGGCGCGCGCCAGCGCGGGGGCGTCGTTGATCCCGTCGCCAACCATCCCGACCTTTCCGGAATGGGTGTGGGCCTGGCCGGCGAGCGCCGCGATGGCGTCGGCCTTGTTCTCCGGCAACTGATTACCACGCACCTCGTCGATCCCGACGGCCTCGCCAATCGCCTGGGCCGTATGGGGATTGTCGCCGGAGAGCATCAGCGTCTTCACACCCAGCGCATGCAACTGCTCGATGGCCTGCCGACTCGTATCGCGCACGGTATCGGCCACGCCAAACAGCGCCAGCGCGCGCGCCGGCTGACCGTCGTGTGGCATCGCCGCCAGCATCACGATGGTCTTGCCTTGCCGTTCGATCGACTCAAGACGCGCCTCCAGCGCCGGCGAGCAGGCGCCGAGATCGTGAATCAGACGGTGATTGCCCAGGCAATATGCCACGCCATCGACTGAGCCTTGCACCCCCTGCCCCACCAGCGCCTTGAAATCGCTCACTTCGAGACTTGCAATGGCGTCGGCTTCCGCCGCGATGGCCACCGCACGCGACACGGGATGGTCCGACCGCGCCGCCAGGCTTGCGGCAATCGCGCGCGCCTCGGGCATGCCATCGACCAGCAATGCCATATCGGTTTGCGCGGGCTTGCCATGCGTCAGCGTGCCGGTCTTGTCGAGCGCCAGCCAGGCAAGATGCCGGCCCTGCTCCAGATAAACGCCACCCTTGACCAGGATGCCGCGCCGTGCGGCTGCTGCCAGTCCGCTGACAATCGTCACGGGCGTGGAAATCACCAGCGCGCACGGGCATGCAATCACCAGCAGCACCAGCGCCTTGTAGATCCACGCCAGCCAGGCTTCGCCCAGCAGCAGCGGCGGCACGACTGCCACGCCCAGCGCGATCGCAAACACCACCGGCGTGTAGATGCGCGCGAACTGGTCCACGAAGCGCTGCGTGGGTGCGCGGCTACCCTGGGCAGCTTCCACGGCGTGAATGATGCGAGCCAGCGTCGAGTCATTGGCGGGGGATGTCACCTCATACTCAAGTTCGCCCGACTGGTTGATCGACCCTGCATAGAGCGGATCGCCGGCGGCCTTGTCCACGGGGACGCTCTCGCCCGTGATTGGCGCCTGATCCAGCGCCGACTCGCCACGCAGCACCCGACCGTCAAGCGCGACACGCTCGCCCGGCCGCAGACGTACCGTCGCCCCGACCGTCACCGCACGCGCTTCAACGGTCTGCCAGCCACCATCGGGCTGCAGCACGGTGGCCTGCTCGGGCGCCAGGGCCATCAGGCCGCGCACGGCGTTGCGGGCACGGTCCAATGACGCGGCCTCGATACGCTCGGCAAGCGCGAACAGCGCCATCACCATCGCTGCCTCTGGCCACTGGCCAATGGCCATCGCACCGGTCACCGCAATACTCATCAGCGCGTTGATGTTGAGATTGCCATTGCGCACGGCAATCCATCCCTTGCGATAGACGCCCAACCCGGCCGCCAAGACCGTGACCAGGGCCAGCGCCGCCGGCAGGTATGGCGCACCAATCTGGAACCATTCGGCCACTTCGGCTCCGATTGCCGCAACCCCTGCCAGCGCCAGCGGCCACCACGGCTTGCCAGGTTCAGCCACGGCCTCTCGGGCGCAGTCGTCGGACAACGCTTCGGCCTTCATGCCCAGCGACGCAATGGCCTTGACGATGGGATCGAGCGAATCGAGCGTGTGGTGCACGGTCAGCACACGCTGCATCAAGTTGAAATCGAGGGCGGCAACGCCATGCATATTGCCGATGCGGCCGCGGATCAGCGTTTCCTCGGTCGGGCAGTCCATTGCCTCGATCCGATAGGCCGCCGAACGGGTGCCGGCAGGCGCGGAGATGGGCGGATTGGCGATGACCACGGCGGAAGCGCCGCACGACGATCCACAGCAGCTATCTTGCGCTGGGGCGTGTGCGTGGCTGTGCGCGTGCCCGTGGTCGTGCTCGTGTGAATGGTCGTGCCCGTGCGAATGATCGTGATCGTCGTGGTGGGCGTGTTCGTGATCGTGCCCGTGACCACGCGCCGCTGACGACGGCGGTAAAAGGTTTTCAGGGGTGGAACGAGCCATGACAGAGTCCATTTTTGCGTTGTTGCCTGTCATTGAAGACCCTGTAGCGACTCCAGGGTCAAGTGCTGATTCCACCTCAGCCCAGCACCCCGCCCATGCATGCGGCGGGGAAAATCCCAGACGCTGCGATCAATGCTCGCAGTTCACCATCCAGGTCATCTTGAACTTGTCGACCACCATGCCGAAGCCTTCGGCCCAGAAGGTCTTCTGGTACGGCATGATGACCTGTCCGCCCTCCGACAGCGCGTCGAAAATGCGCTTGCCTTCGGCATTCGGCACGTAGCCCACGGAAAGCATGAAACCCGAGAAGGCCGGCGTCTGCCCTTCGCGTCCATCGGATGCCATGATCTGGCTGTCGCCGATCTGAATGTTGGCGTGCATCACCTTCTCTGCCCAGGTCGGCGAAGGGGGTTCGCCACCGCCCGGCGGCGTGTCCTTATAGCGCATCAGGAACGTCACCTTCGCCCCCATCACCTGGCCATAGAACGTCATGGCCTCATCGAAGCGTCCGCCAAAATCTAGATACGGTTGCACCTGCATGTCGGTCTCCTGGTTGAGCTGCGGACGGACAGTCCGCGCGGCGCCATTATGCGCTTGCCCTACTGACAGATTTGTCAGGAAACTCGAGCTCGAAACTGGTCAGTTCCTCGACGCTGGTCACCGACACGCTACCGCCATGCAATCGCATGATCGTGTCCACGATCGCCAGGCCAAGCCCCGTCGAACTCGCCGAATTGCGCCGCGACGGATCGGCCCGGTAGAAGCGTCCGAACAGGTGTGGTAACGACTCGGCCTCGATAGCCGAGCCGCCATTGGTCACGCGGATCGATGTCGCTTCCGCGCCGTTGCGCACCACGCCAATATGCACCGCGCTGCCGGCCGGAGCGTGGCGCAACGCGTTGTCGAGCAGGTTGATGATGGCTCGCCGCAGCAGGGTCTGGTCCGCCATCACCGTGGCGTGGCCGGACACCATGACCGTCAGGTTGCGATCCGCCGCCACGGCTTCGAAATATTCGGCCACCTTGTCCAGTTCGGCCCGCGCATCCAGCGGGCGCGCACCCAATGCCACCTGGGCATTGTCCGCTCGCGCGAGAAACAGCATGTTCTCGATCATGCGCGACAAGCGGTCGTATTCCTCAAGGTTCGATTCCAGCAGTGTCTCGTATTCGAGCGGCGTGCGGCGCTGGGCCAATGTGACCTGGGTCTGCCCGACCAGATTGCTGATCGGCGTGCGGAAGTCATGCGCGAGGTCAGCGGAAAACTGCGACAAGCGCGTGAAGCTGTCCTGCAGACGAGCCAGCATGCCATTCAACGCCCCGGCAAGCTCGCGCAATTCCTCTGGCGCGCCGCCCACATCAAGGCGCGTGGCCAGCCGGCTCGTGGTCACTGCCGCGGCATCGCTGGCCATGCGGCGCAGCGAGCGCAGGCCGCGCCTGGCCAGCAGGTATCCAAGCCCCGCCGCGACAATCGCACCACAGAGCACGGCGCCAAGCAGTTCCCCGCGATACTCGCGCATCAGCGCCACGCGGTAGCCGGCATCGCTCAGCACGATGATTTCCACGGTCCGCCCCGTTTCACCAATCTGCCCAAGTGCCGCCATGCCGCGCGACGGCACGCCATTGCGTGGATGCCAGGTTTGCAGCAACGACTTATCCGGGGCGGTCGCCACGGGCAGCACGCGCAGCGGAGGCAGCGTCTCGTTGTGCGGGTTCAGTGAAATCAGCGGGTCGCCCGATGCCGTGCGCACGACGAGGATCAGCCCTTCATGCCCCATCGCGATATCGGCAAATCGGTGCGTATCGGTGCGGATTTCGGTCTCGTCGGCCACCTCGCGCAACAGGTGGCGCACCAGCAGGACTTCTCCGACAAGCTCGCTCTCGTCACGCGACTGCAACTGGTTGCCCAGCGCACTGGACAGGTACGTGGCCACGCCCACCAGAATCGCGGCCGTTGTCAGGCCATAGGCCAGCGCCAGCCGTGTGGTCAGTGATGCGGGCATCCACGCTTCAAGCGCACGCCGCATTCGCACCAGCCCCCTCATGCCACGGCGCTCATGCTTCTTCGGACTCATCGAGCACGTAGCCCATGCCACGGCGTGTGTGGATCAGCTTTTTCGGGAAGGGGTCGTCCACCTTGGCGCGTAGGCGCCGGATCGATACATCCACCACGTTGGTGTTGCTGTCGAAGTTCATGTCCCACACCTGCGATGCGATCAGGGAGCGCGACAGCACCTCGCCGCGACGACGCGCCAATAGCTGCAGCAGCGCGAATTCCTTCGAGGTCAGGTCGATCTTCTGGCCCGCGCGCGTCACGCGCCGCCGGATGGTATCGATCTGGAGATCGGCCACTTCCATGTACTCGCTCTCACGCAACGGGCCACGGCGCAGGATCGTGCGGATGCGTGCCACCAATTCCGCGAAAGCGAACGGCTTGACCATGTAGTCGTCCGCGCCAAGCTCCAGGCCCTTGAGGCGGTCGGACAACTCGTCGCGCGCGGTCAGGCACAGCACGGGGGTGTCCTTGTCGCGCCGCAGTTCGCGCAATACCTGCCAGCCATCGATGCCGGGCAGCATCACATCGAGCACGATCAGGTCATAGTGCTGTTCGCGCGCGTGGGCCAGGCCGTCCACCCCGTCGCGGGCCAGGTCCGCCACAAAGCCAGACTCGGTAAGTCCCTTGAGCAGATAATCGCCCGCCTTCGGTTCATCTTCGACAATCAGGATACGCATGGTGATTCACTTCACGGACCGGCGGTGCGCCAGCCCCGCCTTTCTGGTTTATTGCAAAACCTAGACACTATCCGAGGTTAGCCGCATTTTGTCGAACATTGCACGAATGTCATCGTGAATTAGCGAACTTTCTGATCTAAACACAGTACAATGCCCGCTGGCCTGTCTAGGGCAACTGCGGCGCCCCCTTCGCGCAGATCCTGATCCATTCCCCCGATGAAACGTCTGTTTGCCAGTTCCCTGTTGTGTCTTGCCATGTTCGCGTTGCCGGCCCACGGTGCCACTGCGGCGATCATGACGGTATGCGACGTGGGCGAGGCCGTGGGGCTGTCGATGCCGGAACGCCATGCAGCCATCAAGGCCGAAGCGGAAGCCGGCATGGACCAGGTGGAACACGCGCGCTGCGACGAAGCTTCTGCCGGCCAGGGCCGTGAAATTCCGGTCTGGCACGATGCGCAACCGACAGGCGGCACGACTGACCAGCCTTTGGAATCTTCCCATCACGCGCATCTGGGCGCCGGTCAATGCCACGGCTGCGGCACCGAAGCGGCCAACACCGCGCTGCTGATCGAACTTCCCCTCGCTGCCCTGCAACACCAGCGCCACGCGCTGCCGCTGATCAGCCCTGTCAGCGTCGCAAACCAGCTCCCCCTCTCCGGCGACAAGTCGATCGCCCGCCACTGCTGATACACCGGGTACGACGAAATACGTGCGACGAATCGCGCCGCCCACAATTGAATGTGGGTGCGAAGGCGATGGTCTTTCGTATGAGGAAACGTGCGACGCCCGGCCTTAGCTGCGCGCCATGAAGATGCGGATCATCATCGATCCACGACGAATGCTCGCGGTGAGATCGCTGGCCGTGGAGGCATGACCAGCGGCCCTTGCTCAATGCACTGAAAGACGAATCTCAGTCGACGCGATAGAAATCGATCGATTGCCCGGCATTGACGGCGCGTTGCAGCCAGTCAGGGTATTCGCCGGTACCGTCCCAGGTCTGACCCATTGCGTTGCGATACATCACACGCGCCACCGTACTCTCGGCGGCGGGCGCGGCGGCCTCGTGCAAGGCAGGCTCGACGTCGGCACCTTCATCGTGATCGGCAAAGCAGCCGGCTTCGACAAGATGGTCGAACGTCAGGCCGTGATGATCCATCTGCTCGTGGATCCACGCCACAGCGGCTTGTTTGGCTGAATCAGACTCGGACATGACTTATCGTGCGCGCCCGCCGCCGTGTGGGCGGGCTGGAGAAATCGATTGGGGGAAAGGCTCGCGCAGGAAATCGGCGAGCCAGACTCGGATTCTACAGGGTGTTGGGCCCGGTATCGGCGGAATCGTCTGAAAACCTTGTACAGCGGCGGCCTTGCTCGCGTGCGCGCCATGCATGTCGAATTGCTGCCAAACGTATGACATCAATGTCATGCATGGGTCATCTTACCGTGAGTGCCCCCTGCCTACACTGCTGTCCAAGGTCGCTCAGCGGCCGGAGTCGACTACAGACTGCCTCGATCCTCGAACCAAGCATCTCGAATCCCAGGAGTACCTCATGTTCAAGAAAGCCCTGCTCTACACCGCCCTTGCCACCACACTCGCAGGCGCTGCCACGATGGCCAACGCCGCACCGCGCGATCCGTTCACCGACGGCGCGCGTGTGACCAACCGCGATGGCTACGTGGATCGCCTTGGCACGCGCGATGTGTTCACCGATGGCGCACGCGATGTGCGCGACGCGCGCAATCCGTTTGTCGATGGCGCGCACGATGTACGCGATGCACGCAGCCCGTTCACCGACGGTGCCTGATGCATGCTCCGATGTAAGCCCCTCGTGGGCTGATACGGCCTGACCAGGCCGCCGGCGGCGCTCAATGCGCCGCCAACTCTTTTATGAACTGCGCGGCCGGCACCGGCCTTCCAAGCAGATAACCCTGCAGCGCATCGCACCCCAGCCCTGCCAGGAACGACCGCTGCGCAGCGGTTTCCACCCCTTCCGCCACCACCTGCAGGTTCAACGTGCGGCCCAGCGCGACGATGGCCGACACGATCGCCGCATCCTCCGAATCTTCCGCCAGGTCACGCACAAAGCCGCGATCGATCTTGAGTTCGCTCGCCGGAATGCGCTTCAGGTGCAGCAGGCTCGAATAACCGGTCCCAAAGTCGTCGATGGCAATGCGCACCCCCATGACGTCGAGTTGCGTCATGATCTCCAGCGTTTCCTCCACATCGCGCATGGCCGTGCTTTCCGTGATTTCGAGCGTCAGGTTGGCCGGCGGGATGCCGTGTTCCGCCAGAACCGCCGACACGGTTTCGATCATGCCGGCATGGCAGAACTGCAACGCCGACAGGTTCACCGCCATCGACCAGTTCGTGTGCCCCGCCGCGTGCCATGCAGCCAGTTGACGACAGGCCTCGTCCAATACCCATTTGCCGATCGCCACGATGGCGCCGGTTTTCTCGGCCAGCGCAATGAACTGGTCAGGCATCAGCAGGCCGTGCACCGGGTGGTGCCAGCGCAGCAGTGCTTCGGCGCCCACCAGTTGGTTATCCGTTGCGGAGAATTTCGGCTGGTAGTGCAATTCCAGCTGATCTTTGCGGGTGACGCCCCGAAGGTCCTGGATCAGCATCTGCTGGACCCGCGCCTGATGATTCATCGAGCCTTCGAAGAAGCAATAGGCATTGCGGCCCGACGCCTTGGCGTGATACATCGCGGCGTCCGCATTCGTCATCAGGGTGTCC
Organism: Cupriavidus sp. 291-E7; assembly: GCF_057798835.1. Lineage (NCBI taxonomy): Bacteria > Pseudomonadati > Pseudomonadota > Betaproteobacteria > Burkholderiales > Burkholderiaceae > Cupriavidus > Cupriavidus sp. 291-E7. Next base: position 581,725 of record NZ_JBYOJV010000003.1, on the reverse strand, counting down.
TGATCGGCGCCATCGTCGGGATAGAGCGCGATACCGATGCTGCCCGACACATGCAGCGCATGCCCGGCAACGGTCAGCGGTTCGCGTAATGCCTCGATGAGCTTTTCAGCCACCACGCCGGCGTCGGCCGGCTCATCCACCCGCACCAACACCACGAACTCGTCGCCGCCCACGCGGGAGATCGTGTCTTCCGAACGTGTCGACGCACGCAGCCGGCCCGCGATTTCCACCAGCAGGCTGTCTCCGACCTGATGGCCGTAGGTATCGTTGACACCCTTGAAACCGTCCAGATCGACAAACAGCACGGCAAACGTGCCCGGCTGCCGGCTGGCACTCTGGATGGCCTGATGAAACCGGTCCTCCAGCAACACACGGTTGGGCAGATGCGTGAGCTTGTCGTGCAGCGCCAGGAACTCAAGCTCCTTGTTGGCGACGCCCAGCGCATCGGCCAACACGGCCGTTCGCATTTCCAGCCGCATGTCGAGCACGGACGTGATCAGCGCCACGGCGATAACGCAAACGGTGACGACGGTGATCGGCAATGCCAGCGCGCCGCTGTCCACGCCCGAGCCCGCCGCGCCGCAGACGCTGCCGAGCGGGAACCGGGCCGCCGCCATGCCGGTGTAGTGCATCGACGCGATCGCCCCGCCCATCACCAGCGCGGCGCCAAAGCGCAGTTGATGCACGCGCGGCATGCTACGCCGCAGACGGAACGCGATCCACAGCGCCACGCCCGATGCGCCCACGGCAATGGCAATCGACAGCAGGAACAGCCACGGGTCGTAGTCGATGCCGGGCTGCATGCGCAACGCCGCCATGCCGGTGTAGTGCATGCTCGACACCGCGGCACCCAACACCAGCGCGCCCGCCGCCAGGCGCTTGCGCGGCAGTTGTTCCTGACTGACAAGACGCAGTGCGAACGCCGACGCCAGCACTGCAATCAGCAGCGATGTGCCGGTGATGACCAGATCGTAGCCAAGTGGAATCGGCAGACTGAATGCCAGCATCCCGATGAAATGCATCGACCAGATGCCCAGCCCCATCGCCACGGCACCGCCGGCCAGCCACATACGCGCGTATCGGCCATGCGCGGTGGTGGAAATACGCCCCGCCATGTCGAGCGCCGTATACGACGCCAGCACGGCAACAAGCACGGAGATCAGGACGAGGGATGCGTCGTAACTCGGGGACATCATGAAAGCGGGTGACGGGGCAGTGGCTTGCAAGCCCGCCATTGTGAAGGGCGCGGCGATACTGGGGGTGAAATTGCCGGCATCCGCAAAGGTTATCGGCGATTACAGCCCAAACTGAAGCGGGATTGTGCATCAGTCCGATTGCTGCCGCATCTTTCGGGCACGGTTGACACCGCTGGCCCGCGATGTTGCGACCGTCCGACAAACTCCTACATCGCAATCAGCGACCGCCCGAGATGCCGCCCGCCGGCCCACACCTATCCTTGAGGCGTGATGAACGACGGACGCCGTCGCGCAAAACAAGGAGTACAACCGGCGCCGCCCCAGCAGGAGAACATGATGTGGAAACGACTCACAGCAGTGATCGCGATTGGCGCATGTGCCTGGGCGATATCGGGCTGCACGGCAACTGGCGCAGTCGCGGGCGGCGTGGTGGGCCATGAGGTCACCGGCGGCAGCACGGCAGGTACGATTGGCGGCGCCGTGGTTGGCGGCGTGATCGGCCACGAGCTTGGCAAGTAAAGACGAAAAGACGAGTTAACGATTTCCGCGGCCTGGATGGCGGGCAGGGTCATCCTGGTTTGCGCGGCATGGGCTCTTAGATGGGAAGAACATGCCGCCGCGCGCCGCGTCATGAGCGCCGGCCGTTGCGCCCTTCAACGATGATCGGACGTTTTCATCGCTGAAAGGCATTGCGGCACGCAACGGTGAAAGATCCTCACGGATCGTCATGGCGCGGCAGCGGGAAACTTATTGCGTTGTACCCGCGTTGTAGCGCTGCAATGGAAGAGCCCCGGATTTTTGGTCCGGGGCTTTCCTCTTTTTTGCTGCCGGCATGGCCGGTCAGTACGACTTGGGCAACCCTAACACCCGTTCCGCGATGTGGCACATGATCAGTTGCGCGCTGACCGGTGCGATGCGCGGGATATACGATTCGCGCAGATAGCGCTCGACGTGGTACTCGCGCGCATAGCCCATGCCGCCGAGCGTCAGCACGGCGGTCTGGCACGCCTGGTGCGCGGCCTCAGCGGCCAGATACTTGGCGGCATTGGCCTCGGCGCCGCACGGCTTGCCGTTGTCGTAGAGCCACGCGGCCTTCCAGACCATCATGTCCGCTGCCTCCAGCGCCATCCACGCCTGCGCCAGCGGATGCTGGATACCCTGATTCTGGCCAATCGGCCTGCCGAACACCGTACGTTCGCGCGCGTAGCGCGTAGCGGCTTCCAGCGCGGCACGCCCCAGGCCCACGGCCTCGGCGGCAATCAGGATGCGCTCGGGATTCAGGCCATGCAGGATGTACTCGAATCCGCGCCCTTCCTCGCCGATGCGATCCTCGGCGGGCACCATCAGTCCGTCGATGAACAGCATGTTCGAGTCCACCGCGCCGCGCCCCATCTTGTCGATCTCGCGCACCTCGATGTGGTTCCGGTCCAGCGCCGTGTAGAACAGGCTCAGGCCCTGCGTGGGCTTGGCCACGGCATCGAGCGGCGTGGTGCGCGCCAGCAGCAGCATGCGCGTTGCCACCTGCGCCGTGGAGATCCAGATCTTGCGTCCATCCACACGATAGGCGCTGCCGTCGGCGGTGCGCACGGCCTGCGTCTTCAGGTGCGTGGTGTCCAGGCCGGCGTCGGGTTCGGTCACCGCAAAGCACGCCTTCTCGCGGCCTTCGATCAGTGGCGGCAGCGCGGCTGCCTGCTGGGCTTCGTTGCCGAACACCACCACCGGGTTCAGGCCGAACACGTTCATGTGGATGGCCGACGCACCCGAGAATCCCGCCCCGGACGCCGACACCGTCTGCATGATCAGCGCGGCTTCAGTAATGCCCAGGCCCGCGCCGCCAAACCGTTCGGGCATCGCGATACCGAGCCAGCCCGCGCCCGACATGGCCTGATGGAATGCTTCAGGAAACCGATGCTCGCGGTCCAGTTCGGCCCAGTACTCGGGGCCGAAGTCGTTGCAGAGCTGCGTGACCGCTTCGACGATCGCGTTCTGCTCCGGCGTCCTTTCAAAATTCATCTCCGCTCCCGCTTACTCAGGCTGGATGCCCGCGTCCTTGACCAGCTTGGTCCACTTCACCAGCTCGCTGGCGACAAATCCCGCAAACTGCTGCGGCGTCTGGCCGAATGCCTCGAAGCCAAGCGCTTCGAACTTCGGCGCCACTTCCTTGCTGGACGCAATCTTCGACAGCTCGCGGTTCAGGCGCTCGACAATCGGCTGCGGCATCCGGGCCGGACCGAATACGCCGTTCCACGACGTGATATCGAAACCTTTCAGCTCCGGCGTATCGGCAATGGGAGGCAGGTCGGGCAGCAGGCGGCTGCGTTGCGCCGTGGTCACGGCCAGCGCGCGCATCTTGCCGGCCTTGACGTTGGCGATGCCCGCCGCGACGTCCACGAACATCATCGGCACCTGGCCCGCAATCACGTCCGTCATGGCCGGCGGCGTGCTCTTGTAGGGCACGTGCAGCAGGTCGACCTTGGCCATGCGGCCGAGTGTGGCACCCGACACGATGCCCGTGCTGTTGCCGCTGGCGTACGACATGCCCGGATGCGCCTTGGCATAGGCAATCAGTTCGCCGACCGTCTTGACCGGCAGCTTCGGATTGACCACCAGCATGAACGGCAGGTTGCCCATGCGCGCCACCGGCGTGAAGTCCTTGATCGGGTCGTAGGGCAGCTTCTTCATCAACGACGGATTCGCGGAATGCGTCGTGTTGGTCGTCATGAACAGCGTGTAGCCATCCGGCGCCGCCTGCGCCACCAGCTCCGCCGCGATCGCCCCATTGGCGCCCGGCCGGTTGTCGACCACCACGTTCTGCCCGAGTGCATCGCCCAGTTCCTTGGCCGTGATGCGCGCGACGGCATCGGTACCACTGCCCGCCGCGAACGGCACCACCAGCCGGATCGGCCGGCTCGGGTAATTGTCGGCAGCGTGCACGGCCAGCGGCAGCGCCGCCGCGGGTAGCGCCAGAATGGCGGCGGCAAGCGTGCGCCGCACGCGGAATTTCAGCATGTTGGTCTCCTCCAGGTAATGGACGGCTGCTAGGCCTTTTTTGGAATGGCGCGCTCAGGCGGGACGAACCACGCGGTCCGGCGATTCCTCGTACGGCGGCGCATAAATCACCAGCAGCTTCACGGGTTCGTCACTGATCACCGTGAACACATGCATGGCATCGGCCGGAAAAAAGCAGCAGTCGCCCGGCCCCAGTTCCCTGGACTCGCCATTGACCTCGGCCCGCGCGCGCCCTTCCAGCACATAGCAGACCTGCTCGATGCCGGGATGTGCATGCGGCAAGGCACCCTTGCCGCGCTCGATGGTGCCGTGGATCACTTCCAGCTGCGTGGCACCAACGTTCTCGCGGCCGATGATGCGGCGGTTCAACGTCCCGACGTGGTTGGCCGGGTGATAGCCGGCCACATCTTCAGTGCGGACGAAATAGGTGGGAGCCGCCTTGCCGGCGGAGGGTGCTGTCATGGGTGGGCTGTCTCCAACATGGATGCCGTGCCAAATGGCCAGCATTCTGTTTTCATGGTTGTGAAACATATTTTATGCCCATGAAATAGAGAGTCAACTAGGGGTTGCTACCGATGGCCGGAGATTCCGGGATGCTGACCCCGCCGCGCACCAGATTCAAAAAAGATACGCGGCAACCCGCGCCACACCCGCAAAGGCTTGCTGCGCCTGGCTGAAGCCCGTGAACTGCCCCCGGAACAACGCCAGCATCGTCTTGAAGCCGGTCCAGGGATTCCGCAGGCAGCGGCAAACCTGCTCGCTTCGCGCCACGCCCGACACACACCACGCGCAGAAGTGCTCGCAATTGTTGGTCAGCAACCGGTACCGGTCTTCGCCCAGGCGGGACTTGGCACGTTCAACCACTTCCCTGGCGCCATAGACGGCATTCGGTTCGGACTGAACGCTGACACCCACGCCTGCCGCAAAGCAGCGCAGCGAGATGTACTCGACGGGCCGGCGCGCCGCCGCGCGATCGAAACCGCCGTAGTGGATGACCTGCCCGTTTCCCACATAAATGCCGTGGTGCACGTAACCGTCCCGTTCACTGACGAGATGCGCGCCGATTGCGATGGTGCTGACCACGGCATCCAGCGCGGAACAGGCGGCAAGCCGATCGAGGTAGAGAGTGTTCATGGTGTGCCGCCCATTCCTGCAATGTGAATCACCGAAACCCGATCAGCGCACCGTAGCGAAGGCAAAAGCCTCTCCCCCCAAGGGCATTTGCTGCCTTGGCAACGATGGGTACTGCGTCAGGATTGTCTGCGCCGCCAACACCGATCACGGCGGCCTTGATGGAATGGTAGGAATGCGGCGGACCGGGGGCCATTCTACGGAGGCGTTGCCCGGGTCGTGCATTGGCGTTGGCAGGTAATACCTGGGTATGCGGTGCCGTAAACCGCGGCAGACCCAAGTCTCGAAGCCGCCACGGCCTGCTGGGTATGCGATGGCCCCCGAGATCCTGCCGCGTCAGATTAGCGACTCCTAAACGCCGATCAACATCACACTGTAAGCCTCGCAATAAACTCAATCCGGTAGACCCTAGCCGCCCCCTCGATGTCTCCAGGAGCACCATCATGCCCACCATGCGAGCAGCCGTCTTCGAATCCCCGGGAAAGATCACCCTCCGGGAAAAGCCCATCCCCAACGTAGGCCCCAGCGACGCCCTCGTCCGCATCACCACCACCACGATCTGCGGCACCGACGTTCACATCCTCAAAGGCGAGTACCCGGTACAGCCCGGACTGACCATCGGCCACGAACCGGTCGGTGTCATCGAAAAGCTCGGCAGCAACGTCACCGGATACCGCGAAGGCCAGCGCGTCATTGCCGGCGCGATCTGCCCGAGCTTTCACTCCTATGCCTGCCAGGACGGCTGCTCATCGCAGGATGGGCAGGCCCACGGGCACGGCTACAAGCCACTCGGTGGCTGGCGGTTTGGCAACACCATCGACGGCACACAGGCCGAATACGTGCTGGTGCCCGATGCACAGGCCAATCTCGCCCCGATACCGGATAGCCTGACCGACGAGCAGGTGCTGATGTGCCCCGACATCATGTCAACCGGCTTTGCAGGTGCCGAGCAAGCCAACATCAAGATCGGCGATATTGTCGCGGTATTTGCGCAAGGCCCCATCGGCCTTTGTGCGACGGCGGGGGCGCGCTTGCGGGGCGCCGCGCGCATCATCGTCATCGACGGCCTCGATGAGCGGCTGGCCATCGCGCGTCAGATGGGCGCAGATGCCACGATCAACTTCCGCAAGACCGATGTCGTCGATGAAATCCTGCGCCTGACCGGCGGGCGTGGCGTGGATGCATCCATCGAGGCGCTGGGTACACAGGCCACTTTCGAGGCCGCGTTGCGTGTGCTCAAGCCGGGCGGCACGCTATCGAGCCTGGGCGTGTACTCGACAGACCTGCACATTCCGCTCGGCCCGTTCGCCGCCGGGCTTGGCGACCATCGGATCATCACTTCGCTGTGCCCCGGCGGTAAAGAACGCATGCGCAGGCTGATGAACGTGATCGAGACCCAGCGCATCGACCTGGCGCCACTGGTCACGCATCACTACAAGCTCGACGATATCGAAGCCGCGTATGACCTGTTTGCCCATCAGCGCGATGGGGTGCTCAAGGTGGCCATCACGCCGTGAGGCGCCACGGCAATGCACGCCCGTCCGCGCCGGACGGGCATGACGCCCACCCCGAAAGTCCATACGAATCAATACCTTCCCCGTCCGTCCGGCGGGGCTTGCCGCCGCCCGCCGGGCACCGCCCCTAAATAATCCCCCGCCCCTCTCGTCCAACAGAGTGATGGCCGCCGAAGCGCGCGGCCCCAGCCACTCCGTACCGAAAGGGAGCCTTTCATGAGTTTCGACCGCGACGACGCCACGTTCCTGGTTCTCGTCAATCACGAAGAGCAGTATTCGATCTGGCCTGACTACAAGCCCGTGCCGGGCGGCTGGCGATCGGCGGGCTTCAGCGGCGGCAAGCAGGCCTGCCTGGACCACATCGAGCGCACCTGGACGGACATGCGTCCGCTGAGCCTGCGCCGGTTCATGGAGGAGCAAACGCGGGCGGACGGCTGATCATGGCCGCGTTGCAACTGTTCTGTCTGCCCTACGCCGGGGCCAGTGCCACAGCGTATCTGCGCTGGCGGCGTCTGCTGCCTGCCGATATCTCGCTGGTTCCGCTGGAGCCACCGGGCCGGGGCGCGCGCCTGGATGAGCCGTTGTTGCGGGATTTCGAGTCGCTCGCCGGCGAGATGGCAGACCAGTTGCGCCGCCATCGCGCCCGAACAGCCTGCCCGTTTGCGATCTTCGGCCACAGCATGGGTGGTCTGCTTGGCTGGCGTCTTTGCCAACTGCTGCGCGAGTCGGGTCAACCGTTGCCGCAGCGCCTGGTCGTCTCCGGCTGTGCGGCCCCCTCGCGCCGCGATCCGCAACGGCTGGCTGCCTTGCGTGGCGACGCCGCGCTGAGCGCCGACCTGCGCAAGCACGGCGGCACGCCCGAAGCGGTGTTTGCCGACGCCGAACTGCTGCGCCTGACGCTCGACGTGCTCGACGCCGATTATCGGGTGTGCGAAACGTTCCGGCGCTCCGCCACCGCCACGCCCATGCCCGTGCCGCTACACGTGTTCGCCGGGCACGACGACCCGATCGCACCGGCCGACCTCCATGCCTGGGGCATTGAAACCAGCGTGGGCCACACGCTCGACTGGTTCGCTGGCGGGCATTTCTTCCTCCACGACAGCCAGGCCGATGTGGTGAGCCGGCTGGCCGCGTGCCTGGGATTTCCCTCCGCTTCTCCCGTGCTCGCCCCTGCCTGAGCGCGGGCACCACGCATCGTCCAACGCCAACCGCCTTCCTGGAAAGCCGACTCCATGCAGTCCGATCCGAACGTACCGGCCACGCTGGTGGCCCATCTCGACCATCTGGCCGCGCACCGCGCCGGCGACACCGCGCTGATCATCATCGACGCCGCTGGCGAGACCCGCTACGACTACGCCGCACTGCACGCCCGCGTGCGCGCCCTGGCCGCCCACCTGACCACGCGCGCCGCACCCGGCGAGCGCGCATTGCTGCTGATGGATAGCGGCATCGACTACGTGACGGCGTTCTTCGCCTGCCTGTACGCCGGCCTGACCGCCGTGCCGGCCTTCGAGCCCGGTGCCGTGCGTTCCGCCCAGGTGGCACGCCTGCGCGCCATCGCAGGCGACGCGGAACCGGCGCTGATGATCACCACTGCCGCGCAGGCATCCACTCAGGCGGAAGCGCTCGCCGCCATCGCCCCGCAGGCCGCAATCGTGCTGGCCGATGCAGCGCCCGCGCCGATACCGCAAGACTGGCAGCCCTATCCCGCCGATGCCAGCACGCTGGCCTTCCTGCAATACACGTCGGGTTCCACAGCCACACCCAAGGGCGTGATGGTGAGCCACGGCAACGTCATGGCGAATGAGCTGGCCATCGCCGCCGGCATGGACATCAAGGCAGGCGACGTGATTGCCACGTGGCTGCCGCTCTATCACGACATGGGCCTGATCGGCGGACTGCTGCAGCCCGTCTACACGGGCGTGCCGGTGGTGATGATGTCGCCCCAGTTCTTTCTGGAGCGTCCCGTTCGATGGCTGCAGGCAATCAGCCGGCACCGGGCCACGGTGTCGGGCGGCCCCGACTTCGCGTTCCGCCTTTGCGTCGAGCGTGTGCGCGACAGCAACCTGGATGGGCTGGACCTGTCGAGCTGGGCGGTCGCCTACTCCGGTGCCGAACCGGTTCGGGCCGATACGCTGCGCGCCTTTGTCGACCGCTTTGCAGTAGCGGGTTTCCGCCCGCAGGCCCTGTATCCATGCTACGGCCTGGCCGAAGCAACGCTGTTCGTCACCGGCGGCAAGCGCGGCGACGGCATGGTCAGCACGACGTTCGACGCGAGCGCGCTGGCTCAGGGCCGTGGCGAACCCGTTCAAGCGGGCATGGAACTCGTCGCCTGCGGATTCCCACGCACCGGGCACTCGATCCGCATCGCCGGTGCCGACGGCCGTGCGCTGCGGGACGGCAGCGTCGGCGAGATCGAAGTCGCGGGTCCCAGCGTCACGCATGGCTACTGGCGCAATACGGAGGCCACGGCCGCGACATTTGGCGCGAGCGCCGAAGGCTGGCTGCGCACTGGCGACCTCGGTCTGCTGCGCGACGGGCAACTCTATATCGCGGGCCGGCGCAAGGATCTGATCATCGTGCGCGGGCAGAACCTGTATCCGCAGGACATCGAGCGCGCCGTGGAGGACCACATTCCCGCCGCCCGCCGCGGCCGTGTGGCGGCATTCCCCGTGCAGACTCCCGATGGCGAAGCGATCGGCGTTGCAGCGGAAATCTCGCGCCCGGACCAGAAACGTATTGGCCATGTCGCGCTGATGCAGGCAATGGCGGAAGCGGTCGGCAACGCCTGCGGCGAATCGCTCGCCGTGGCGCTGTTGCTGAATCCCGGCGGCCTGCCGAAGACGACCAGCGGCAAGCTGCAACGCAGCGCCTGCCGCCAGGGCTGGCTCGAAGATACGCTGGACGCCTGCGCCATCTGGGCGCATGGCGCGTTCACACGCGGCGGCACGTCGGCCAATGGCGCCATCCCGGACGCGGCGGAAGCCCCGCGCGGCGCCACCGAGATCGCACTGGCCACGCTCTGGCAGGAACTGCTCGGCACGGCGCCGTCCGACCGACACGCCCACTTCTTCGCCAGCGGCGGCAGTTCACTGACGGCGGCACGCCTGGTGGCGCGCTTGCGCGAGCAATATGGCGCCGACATCCCGCTGCGGCTGCTGTTCGAGCATCCGACGCTGGCCGCCTGTGCCACCGCGCTCGATCGGCACCAGGGCAAGGCAACCACCCTGCCGATGCAGCCGGTGCCGCGCGCCGCGCAGATGCCGCTGGCGCCCGCACAGCAACGGCTTTGGCTGACGGACCGCATTGCCGACCCGGCGGACCGATGGACCTACAACATGGCCGGTGGCCTGCGCCTGGCGGGTTCACTCGATGCCCAGGCCCTGCAATCCAGCCTCGATGCGCTAGTGGCCCGCCACGAAATCCTGCGCACCGGCTATCCCGGCGATGCCAACGGCGCGCCTTACGCGCGCATCATCCCCGCCCTCTCCATCGATCTGCCCGTCAGCGACCTGTCCGCGCTAAGCCACGCCCGGCGCGATCCGGCGTTGCAAGAGCTGGCCGAGAATCAGGCGCGCGAACCATTCGATCTGGTGCATCCTCCGCTGCTGCGCGCGCGACTGGTGCGACTGGCCGAGGACGACCACGCGCTGCTGATCACGCTGCACCATATCGTGGGCGATGGCTGGTCGATCGGCGTTCTGCTCGATTCGCTCGCCGCGGCGTACAACGCGGCACGCTCCGGTGCGGCGGCCGCGCTGGAACCTTTGCCGATCCAGTACGCCGATTACGCGACCCATCAACAGACCGAATCTCACGGGCCGCAAGACCAGGCGGACGTCGAGTTCTGGCGCAGGGCATTGCAAGGCGCACCGCGTCTGCCCACATTGCCCACGCCCAACCGGCGCCCGCCCGTGGCGTCGTCGGAAGGGGCCGCCTGTCATAGCGAGCTGCCCACCGCGCTGCTGGCCCAGGTCGACGCGCTGGCCCATGCGCATGGCGCCACACGCTACATGGTGCTGCTGGCGGCGTTCCACTTGCTGCTGCATCGCCTGAGCCACGCGGAAGACCAGCTCGTCGGCATCGACGTGGCCGGTCGCACGCGCCGCGAACTCGAAGCGCTGATCGGCTTCTTCGTCAACGTCCTGCCGCTGCGCGCCCGCCCGCACGCCGATCTGCGCTTTACCGATCTGCTCGACCAGGTGCGTGCGCAGACGCTGGCCGCCTTCGACCATCAGTCACTACCGTTCGAGCGCATCGTCGAGGCCGCCGGCGTGCCACGCGAACGCGCATGGCATCCGCTGGTGCAGGTGCTGTTCGTGCTCCAGAACACACCGGCCGACGCTCGCCGCTTCGATGGCTTGCAGGCCCAGCGCCTGCCCACGCCCGTGCATGCGGCCAAGTTCGATCTGGCCGTGTTTCTTGATCCGTGCCCCAACGGCCTGCGTGCCGAATGGGTCTATGCCACGGCGCTGTTTCCGCGCGCCACGGTGCAGCGCATTGCCGACGCCTTTGGCGCGGTACTGACGCAGGCCGTGACCAATCCCGCCCGACTGCTGTCCGGCTTCGATGTGCCGGCCGGCCTTTGCGAACCCGCTACCGACAAGCCCGCCATGACCTCCAGCCAAGTGTCCAGCCCCAGCAAACTCGACAAACTTGCCAGGCTCGGCAAGCTCGCCCGACAACCACAACGGCCGGCGGAGCCTGCCGCGCCAGCCGCATCGCTGGTACGCAGCTCGTTCCTGTCGCCAGGCCAGACCTTCCCCATCGTGATCGAGCCTGCCGTCGCGGACCTCGACCCCGTGGCATGGGCGCTGGCCCATCGCCAGGACATCGAAGCCACGCTCTGCCGCCACGGCGGCCTTCTGCTGCGCGGCTTCGGGCTGCGCACGCCACAGGAATTCGAAGCCTTCGCCGAATCGATCGAACCGGGACTCTATGGCGCGTACGGCGATTTGCCCAAGAAGGAAGGCGGCCGCAACACGTATCGCTCCACACCCTACCCGGAGCGCGAAATGATCCTCTATCACAACGAAAGTGCGCACCTGTCGCGCTGGCCGCGCAAGCAGTGGTTCTTCTGCGAGCTGCCGTCGCCGGTTGGCGGCGCCACGCCGATCGTCGACTGCCGGGAGATGTACCGTCGCCTGCCGGCGGACCTGGCCGCGCAGTTCGAAACCAAGGGCCTGCGCTACGTGCGCACGTTCAACGACAAGCTCGACGTGAGCTGGCGCGACTTCTTCAAGACCGACTCGCGTGACGAGGTAGAAGCCCGCTTGCGGGCTTCCGGCACCGACTTCACGTGGCTGGACGAAGACACGCTGCAGACGCGCGAGCTGTGCCCTGCGGTAATCGCCCATCCCGTGACCGGCGAGCGCAGTTTCTTCAATCAGGTGCAGCTCCACCACACGGCCTGCCTGGACCCCGAGGTGCGGCGCGACCTGCTGGACATCGTCGGCCCGCAACGGATGCCACGCCACGTAACGTTTGGCGATGGCAGCCCGATCAGCGACGATGTGATGGCGCTGATCGGCGCACTCTACGAGGCCTGCGCCGTGCGTTTCAGCTGGCGCCAGGGCGATATCGTGATGCTCGACAACATGCTGGCCGCGCACGCGCGTGACCCGTTCGAGGGTCCGCGCAAGATTGTCGTGGCAATGGGCGACATGTTCGAGCGCAAGGACCTGCCGCCGCTCGATGCGCCCGCCGTCCAGCCGGACACGGCCACGGTAGAGGGCTGATCGATGAACGCGATCACCAATACCATCGACGCCCTGTCCGCCCACGCCCAGGCACTCGGCCGCGAGCAACGCGCGCTGGAAGCGCATGCCGAGGCATCGGTCACGCTATCCGCCATGCTCGAAGGCCCGCTCGACACGCCGCGCCTGCAACGCGCGCTGTCCCGCGTCGCCGGGCGCCATCCCGCCACCGGCCTGGCATTCGGCCGCGTGGACGGCCTGCGCGGGTTGCGCCAACAGTTTGCCGGCATCGCCCCCGTCTGGCTCGACGCGACGAAAATGACCGCCGCCGACGGGCCTGCGCTGCACGCCCGCGTGCAGATGCTGGACCCCAACCGCGCACGGCTGACGCTGGCCGGCAGTCCGCTCGCCATCGATGGCCCGAGCCTGGTCACGCTGATGCGCGAACTGGCGCAGGCCTATGCCAGCGATGCCGCACCGGCGGGCGAAGCGCCGCTGTCCTATTCCGATTACCTCGACTGGACCGCCGACCTGGCGCAGGACAATGCGGACGCAGGCCGCGACTACTGGCAGGCGGTGCGCGACCAGCAATCCGGCATCGATGCGGCACGTCTGCCGTGGCGCCAGCACGCCACGCCCTCGACTTCGCCGCAGGCACTTGCCGCCGATCTGCACGATACCGAAGCCGCCGCCATCGCGGACTGGGCCGAACAGCTTGGCTATCCGCTTGCACACGCGCTGCAGGCCGCGTGGTGGCTGCTGCTGGCCCGGCTCGATACCGCCGCGACGTTCAGCGCCGGCTGGCACAACGATTGCCGCGACGACTTCGACGCACTAACCGGTGCCGTGGGCCGCTACATATCGATCCTGCCCGTCACCGTGCAATGCGATCCAGCCGCGCCGTTTGCGGACTGGCTCACGAGCCTTGGCGCGCAGCTCCAACAGCACCTGGACTGGCGGGAGCACGCGCCGGCCGACATTGCCGCAGGCGCGCCAGCGCGCATCGTGTTCGGCATCAGCGGGCCCGCGACGACGAACGTGGCGGCCGGAGGTCTGCACTGGCACATCGGCACACCTGATGTATCGCTGCCCGACACTGAGCTGGCCCTGCACGTCCATATCGATGATGCGGGCAAGCCGCGCACGTTGGCGCTGCACCATGACGCGCACTACGGTGCCGATGCCGCCGCCTGCCTGCTCGACCAGTTCCGCGCATTGCTGCAGACGCTGCGTGCGCAGCCCGGCACCGCCGTTGGCGCGCTGCCGTTGGCCACCACGGCCGATATCGCGCGCGCCAGCGCCATGCATACGCCAGCGTTGGCGATCGGCACCCAACTGCTGCCGCAGCGGCTGGCGCACTGGGCCATCGAACGGCCGCAAGCCGTCGCCCTGTCGGCAGCCGGCCAGCAATGGACCTACGCCGAACTGGCGCGACGTGTCGACGCCATCGCACTGCGGCTCCCCGCGCTCGGTCTGCGGCCCGGCCAACCCGTGGGCCTGCTTCTGCCCCGCTCCGCCGGGCTGGTCATCGCCCTGCTGGCCGTGATGCGCGCAGGCGCCGCCTACCTGCCCCTCGATCCCGCGTGGCCGGCGCAGCGCCGCGAGCAAATCCTGGCGGATGCGGGCGCCACGCTCGTCCTTACGGAAGCATCGCTCGCGGCACTGATGGATGCCGACGCGCACGCAGCCGGCGAATTGCCGATGCTCGATGCATCAACGCCAGCCTATGTGTTGTATACGTCCGGCTCGACCGGCACACCCAAGGGCGTGCCGATCACGCACGGGCAACTGCTGAATTACGCGGTGGCTTCGGCGCAGGCATTGCGGTTCGACCCGTGCCAGCGCTTCGCGCTGACTTCCACCGTTGCTGCCGATCTCGGCAATACCACGCTGTTCGGCACGCTTTGGCAGGGTGCCTGCCTGTGCGTGGCCGACGACAGCGACATGCAGCACGCCGCCAGCTTTGCCGCCTTCCTGGCACGCGAGCAGGTGGACTGCATCAAGATCGTTCCGTCGCACCTTGACGCGCTGATCGACGGCGATGTCGCACCGTTGCCGCTGCCGCCGCACGCGGTGATCGTCGTGGGCGGGGAAGCCGCCACGCCGGCGTTTCTGACGCGCCTGCGCGAGCGCGCACCCGGCGTTCGCCTGTGCAATCACTACGGACCGACCGAAACCACGGTCGGCATTCTGGTTCATGACGCGGGACACGCTGCCGACCTGCCCGGCACGCCCCTGCCGCTAAGCCGCGTGCTGGCCAATTGCGAAGCCGAAATCCGCACACCGGCCGGCCATCTGGCAACCGCCGGAGAAACTGGCGAGCTGTACCTGGGCGGCGCACAGCTCTGCACCGGCTATCTGAACGGCGGCGCCCACGCGGACGCATTCGTACCGCATCCCGACCGCCCAGGGCAGCGGATGTACCGCAGCGGCGATCTCGCGCGCTACCTCCCGCAGGGCGGCATCGAGCTCGTTGGACGCGCCGACAGCCAGGTCAAGGTACGCGGATTCCGCATCGAATGCGGCGAGGTGGAACAGGTCCTGGCCACGCTGCCCGGCGTGCGGCACGCCGTCGTGCTGCCACTCACGGCAGACGGTGCCACCACGCAACTGGCCGCATGGCTGGTGCCCAGCGACGCCGGCACCGCGCAGCTCTCGGCCGCCCAACGCCATGCATTGCAGCAAGCGATGGCCGAGCGCCTGCCCGAGCCGATGATTCCAGCCCGGTGGTTCGCCATCGCGGAGTTGCCCCGCCTGGCCAACGGCAAGATCGACCGCCGGACCCTTGTGCAAAGCGCCACGGCCATCGAGCCAACGACGAGCGACCCCGACCGCGAACCCGCCAGCGCACTGGAAGCGCTATTGCTTGACCAGATGCGCGACCTGCTTGGCGCATCGAGCCTCGGTGTGACCGGCGACCTGTTCGAAGCCGGCGGCCATTCGCTGCTGGTCATCAAGCTGGTGGCCCGGGTGCGCAAGCTGCTCAAGCTGGACATCGCCCCTGCCGTGGTCTTCGACGCGCCCAACGCCGCCGCGCTGGCCAGCGCCCTGCGTGCCGCCAGCGCCGACCCCGACGGGCTGGAAACGCTGGCCGGCCTGCAGCGGCAGCTCGCCGCCATGTCCCCCGAGGCCATCGCCGCCCTGCGCGCCACCGCCGGCGCCACGGCATAACGCGCCAAATATCCAGAGACTCTTCATGACGCCATCTTCGACCTCGGAGCAGGCAGCACTGCTGGCGCTGCTGCTCGAACAGGACGCCGACGCCGCCCCCGCCCACCCCGAATCCGCCGACGATCGGGACGCGCCGCTTTCGTTTTCCCAGCAACGGTTGTGGTTCCTGTTGCAGTACGAGCCGGGCAGCACCGCGTACAACCAGACTCGCGCCTTTGCGCTGCGCGGCCCCCTGGATCGGGCGGCGCTCGACACCGCGCTGCGTGCCGTGATTTCTCGACATCCGGCACTGCGCACCCGTTTTGTCGCCGATGACGCAACGCCGGGCGCCTTGCCGCGCCAGATCGTGGAACCGTCGCCGGCATTCACGCTCGCCGAAGGTCCGCTCGCCAGCGGCGCCGAGCCATTGCAAGCGTGCATCGATGCGGAGGCCGCGCGCCCGTTCGATCTTGGCCAGGCGCCCATGCTGCGCGCCACGCTGCTGACCCGCGCGGCCGAGGATCATGTCCTGCTGCTGTCGCTTCACCATATCGTTTCCGACGCGGTGTCGAACACCGTCATCGCGCGCGATCTGGCATCGGCCTACGCGCAGGCGCTGGCGGGCGGCGAAGTCCAGCTTTCCGCGCCGGCCGCGAGCTTCGCCGCCCACGCACGCTCTCAGCGCGAACGTCTGGCCAGCGGAGCGCTGGATGCCCAGCGCGACTGGTGGCGGCACCTGCTTGGCAGTCACGTACCCGCGCTGCAACTGCCGACCGATCATCCGCACCACGCGAAGGCCACGCGGCTTGCCCAGCGTGTCAGCACAACGCTGCCCGCCGCGCTTGCGGACGCGCTGCGCGCGTTCTGCGCGGCCCAGCGCTGCACGCCATTCGTGGCGCTGCTGGCCACGTGGCAGGCACTCCTGAGCCGGTACGCGGGACAGGACGACTTTGCCGTCGGCGTGCCCCACGCGGGGCGCGATGGCGACGGACTCGATGACGTGGTCGGCTTCTTTGCCAACACCCACGTCTACCGCTCGCGCACGGCACCGGGCATTACCGGCCGCAAACTCTGCGAAGCACTGCGGGCCGACTCGCTCGGTACCCTCGACCATGCCGAACTGCCGTTCGAAGTGCTGCTCGACAATATGCAGATTCCGCGCGATGCGGGCCGGAGTCCGCTGTTCCAGGTGATGTTCAACCTGCGCACAACAACCACGCCATCCGCGCTTGCGCTGCCCGGCCTGCACACGGAGACCATCGAGGCGGCTCAGACCGGCGCCAAGTTCGATCTGATTCTCGACACCGAAATCAACGCGAACGCCATCCGCATTGACCTCGAATACGACAGCACGCTGTTCGACGCGGCAACCGCACAGCGCATGCTGCGCCACTATGTGACGCAACTATCGGGCATCCTGAGCCAGCCAGACTTGCCACTCTGCGCAACGCCGCTGCTCGATGCCGAAGATGCAGGATCGCTCGCGCAGCAGCACGCGGCGGGACGTCCCCTTCTGCGCGTGGCTGCGCCGGAGCCGGCGCATCAGCAGATCCAGCGTCATGCCGAACTGCGGCCCGATGCCATTGCCCTGCGCTACGCGGACACCGCCATGACCTATGGCGAACTGGTGCGCCGCGCCAACCGGCTGGCACACCGGCTGATCGCCTTGGGCGTAGGTCCCGAAGTGCGCGTCGGCATCGCCGTGGAACGCTCACCGGAGATGATCGTCGGCCTGCTGGCCATCCTGAAAGCTGGTGGCGCCTATGTGCCATTCGATCCCGCCTATCCGGCCGAGCGCCTGGCCTACCTGTTCGAGGACAGCGGCATTGCCGCGTTGCTGACGACACCGGCCCTGCGCGATCTGTTGCCGCAGCGCACCGGGCTGCCGGTGCTGATGCTCGATACCGGGGACGAAAACGACGGCGACTGGCCGGAAACCGCGCCGCAGGTCACTGTTTGCCCCGAGCACCTGGCCTACGTGATCTACACCTCCGGCTCCACGGGCCGCCCCAAGGGCGCGCAGTTGCAGCACGGCAACCTGTCGCGGCTGCTGGCCGCCACGCAGCACTGGTTCGATTTCGGTGCCCGTGACGTCTGGACGCTGTTCCATTCGTACGCGTTCGACTTTTCGGTGTGGGAGATTTTCGGCGCGCTCTGCCACGGCGGCCAGCTCGTCATCGTGCCTTTCGACGTCAGCCGGTCACCGCGTGAATTCATCGCGCTGCTGCGCCAGGCGCAGGTAACGGTGCTGAACCAAACGCCTTCCGCATTCCGCGCCTTGCTGGCGCAGCCCGAACTCTACGGTGCGCCGCTCGCGCTACGTCACGTGATCTTCGGCGGCGAAGCGCTCGATCCGCAGGCGCTGCGCCCGTGGGTCGACCACTTTGGCAACGCCACGCCGCAGTTGACCAATATGTATGGCATCACCGAAACCACGGTGCATGTCACGTACCGTCCGATCACTGGCGCCGACCTCGATCCGTCCAGCCGCGCCCGCAGTCCGATCGGCGATCGCATTCCCGACCTGGGCATCCGCGTGCTCGATCCAGGGTTCCATCCGGTGCCGACAGGCGTGACCGGCGAGCTGTATATCGCCGGCGATGGGCTGGCGCGTGGCTACCTGAATCGTCCGGACCTGACGGCCGACCGCTTTATCCCCGATCCGTTTTCCGACGATGGCGCGCGGCTCTACCGTACCGGCGACCTTGCGCGCTGGCTGCCCGATGGGCAACTCGAATACCTTGGCCGCATCGACCAGCAGCTGAAAATTCGCGGCTTTCGGATCGAGCCCGGTGAGATCGAGGCGAGGATCATGGCGCGCGACGAGATCGGCAACGCCGCCGTGCTGGCCGTCGACGGGCCATCGGGGCCAAGGCTCGTCGCCTACGTGGTACCGGTGGCCGGCCGCACGCCGGACCTGGCCGCACTGCGCTCCACGTTGACCGACGTGCTGCCGGACTATATGGTTCCGGCGGCATTCGTGCCCGTCGATGCCCTGCCGCTGACGCCCAACGGCAAGCTCGACCGCCGCGCCCTTCCGGCACCTGCCTTCGATAGCGCCCAGGCATTCATCGCCCCCGAAGGCGATGCCGAAACCGCGTTGGCCGCGATCTGGGCCGAGGTGCTGGGTCTGCCCCGCGTGGGCCGCGCCGACAACTTCTTCGAACTCGGCGGCGACTCCATCCTGAGCCTGCAGATCGTCGCGCGCGCACGCGCGGCTGGCTGGCTGCTGACGCCGCGCCAGCTTTTCGAGCGGCAAACGCTGGGCGAACTGGCCGGTGTGGCGGTGCCAGTGGTACAGGACCTGTCCCGCGACGGCGCCGTGCCCGTCGGCGCGGTACCGCTGCTGCCGATCCAGGCCGACTTCCTTGCCATGCCGATGGCTCAGCGAAATCACTGGAACCAGTCGGTACTGCTCGATTGCCGCGTAGCGCCCGATGTGGACGCGCTGGCCGCCGCATTGCGCCACATCGTCGCTCATCACGATGCGCTGCGCATGCGGCTGGTTGAGCAAGCGGGAATCTGGCAGCAGACCTATGCCGAAGCCGAGACCTGTGCGGACCTGCTGTGGGTCCGCGCCGCCGCCACCGAGGCCGAACGGCTCGTGCATTGCGAGGCCGCCCAGCGCAGCCTCGACATCGGCCAGGGTCCGATGCTGCGGGCCGTGGCGCTGCAAACCAACGGCCGTTGGCAACTGCTGCTGGTCATCCATCACCTGGTGGTCGACGGTGTGTCCTGGCGCGTACTGGTGCAGGACCTGCTCTCCGCCTATCAGCAGGCATTGCAGGGCACACCGGCCGTGCTGCCCGCGCGCACCGCGTCGTACCAGAGCTGGTCGCTGGCACTGCGCCGCAACACGGAAAAGCGCGCCGGGGAACTGCCGCACTGGCAAGCCATGCGCGAGATCGACGCCACGCTGCCGGCCGACGATCGCTCAGGCGCGCTCACGATCGCCCATCGCGCAGAGGTTTCGCTGACGCTGCCCGATGACCTCACACAGGCGCTGTTGCAACACGCGCCGGCTGCCTACCGCACACGTGTCAACGACCTGCTGCTGACCGCGCTGGCCCGCGCGCTGTCGGGATGGACGGGGCGGTCACAGGTACTGATCGACCTTGAGAGCCACGGCCGCGCCGCGGGCGTGGACGATGCCCTCGATCTGAGCCGTACCGTTGGCTGGCATACCTCGGTGTTTCCCGTAGCCCTCGATGCCAGCGGCGACATCGGCGCCGCCGTCCGCGCCATCAAGGAACAGCTTCGCGCGGTGCCGGGCGAAGGCATCGGATTCGGCCTGCTGCGCCGGTTCGGCACGCCAGAGCAGCAGGCGGCACTGTCCGCCGTGCCCAATGCGGAGGTGGTCTTCAATTACCTGGGACAGTTCGACGCCAGTCTCCCTGCCGACACCCCGTGGCAGCGCTCGAATGGCGCGACAGGCGCCACGCAGGACCCGACCGCGCCAATGTCCCATCCGTTGTCGGTCAACGGGCAGGTATTCGACGGACGGCTGCAACTGACGCTGGCATTCAGCCGATCCCGGCACGGCGTCGCCACCATCGAGCGCCTGGCTGAATCGATCCGCGTGGAACTGGAAGCGGTGGTGCGCCATTGCACGTCGGGCGTGCACGGCTTCACGCCGTCCGACTTCCCGTTGACCGGACTCACGCAGGCCGGCCTTGACGCGCTTGGCCTCGAACCGGCGCTGGTGCAGGACCTGTATCCGCTCTCGCCGATGCAGTCGGGCATGCTGTTCCACTGCCTCTATGCCCCGTCCGGCAGTGCCTACACGAACCAGTTGCGCGTGGACGTGGATGGACTCGACCCCGCACGTTTTCTCGCGGCATGGCAGGCCGCAATGATGCGCCATGACAGCCTGCGTTGCGGCTTCCTACATCGCGGCGACCGTCCGCTGCAGTGGGTGGCAAAGGATGTCACGCTACCTGTCATCGCGGAGGACTGGACCGGGCGCGACGCAGCCAGTCTCGACCGTTTCGCGGCGGAACAGCTGGCGCTTCGTTTCGATCTGGAACGGCCGCCGCTGATGCGCCTGGCGATACTGCGCACGGGCGCCAACCGCCACCATCTGGTCTGGACCGTACATCACCTGCTGCTCGATGGATGGAGCACAGCCCAGTTGCTTGGCGAAGTGCTGCGCCACTATGCGGGCGACCGGCTCACCACGTCCGGCAGCCGGTTTGCCGACTACATCGGCTGGCTCCAGTCGCGCGATGCCGATGCCGGCCAGGCGTTCTGGCAAGCGCAACTGCGGCCACTGGACGCGCCCACGCGCCTGATGTCCGCACTGCCACCCGCCGATGCCGCTGACGGCCACACCGAACAGCACCTGCTGCTCAAGCCCGACGAAACGGCCGCGTTGGCCAATTTCGCGCGCACACAGAAGGTGACGCTGAACACGCTGGTGCAAGCCGCGTGGCTGCTGGTGCTGCAACGCTGCACCCAGCAGGACTGTGTCGCCTTTGGCGCGACGGTTGCCGGCCGCCCCGCTGAGTTGCCTGCCTCCCAACAGATGCTGGGCCTGTTCATCAATACGCTGCCCGTGATCGCCGCGCCGCACCCGCGCCAGCCCGTCGGAGACTGGCTGCGCGAGGTGCAGGCGCTGAACCTGGCCCTGCGCGAGCACGAACACACGCCGCTCTACGACATCCAGCGCTGGGCAGGTCACGGCGGCCAACCGCTGTTCGACTCGATCGTCGTCTTCGAAAACTATCCGGTGGACGCCGCGCTGCGCACCGCGCCTGGCGGCCTGTCCTTCGGGAACGTCACCAACCGTGCTGAAACGAACTATCCGTTGACGCTGGTGCTGGCGCACACCGACGTGCTGCGACTGACCTGCCGCTTCGACCGCGCACGGCTGGCCGAGACGCAGGCGCGCCAGCTGGCGCAATGCCTGCTCGATGTCATGCGCGAGATGGCCGCCGATGGCACGCGCGCGCTCGGACAGATCGGCCTGACCGGCAACTCGTCTCTATCGCCCGTATCGCCAGATCCTGCGAGCGTGCCTGTGCAGCCGCTCGCGCACTATCGATTCGAGGCCCATGCGGCCACCACGCCAGATGCCGTGGCGCTGGTGGCGGATGGCCACACCCTCAGCTATCGGGAACTCAACCGCCGTGCCAATGCTCTCGCCATGCAACTGATGGCGCGCGGCGTGCGTCCCGATGTTCCTGTCGGCGTGCTGGCGGAGCGTTCGGTGGAGCTGGTCGTTGCCCTGCTCGCCATCCTCAAGGCCGGCGGGGTCTATGTGCCGCTGGATCCCGACTATCCCGCTGACCGCCTGGCCTATATGGTCGAAGACAGCGGCATCGTGCTACTGCTGACGCAACATGCAGGCGGCTTGCCGGCAATGCCGGCTGGCGTACCTGTCGTCGACCTGACGCACGCGGCACGCTATGAAGCAGAGGCAGCCAATCCGCCCGGCCGCATCGGCGCCGGCAACCTCGCCTACGTGATCTACACGTCCGGCTCCACGGGACGCCCGAAAGGCGTGGGCATCTCGCACGGCGCGCTGGCGCACTACCTGCATGGTGTGCTGGCACCGCTGGCGCTGCCGCATGGGGTGCGCATGGCGATGGTGTCCACACCGGCGGCGGACCTCGGTCACACCATCCTGTTTGGCGCGCTGGTCAGCGGCGCGGCACTGCATCTGCCCGAACGCCGTTGCGTGTTCGATGCGGCAGCGTTTGCGCGCTATATGGCCACGCATCGCATCGACGTACTCAAGATCGTGCCGAGCCATCTGCGCGCGCTGCTCGACGGGGCAGCGGCGGCAGGCGCCAACGTGGCCGACGTATTGCCCGCGCATACGCTCGTACTCGGCGGCGAAGCCACGGACGCCGATCTGCGCGCGCGAATCCATGCCACGCGCCCGGCCTGCCGCCTGGTCAATCACTATGGTCCGACCGAAACCACCGTTGGCGTGATGGTGCACGTGGCGGGGACTACGCCCTGCCCTGGCACCGGCCTGCCGCTGGGCCAGCCATTGGCCGGCACGGTGGCATATGTGCTCGATGCCGATCTGGCGCCGCTGCCCGACGGCGTGGCGGGTGAGCTGTATCTGGGCGGGCCGGGCCTTGCGCATGGCTACCTTGGACGCGCGGCGCTGACCGCCGCGCGCTTCGTGCCCGACCCGTTCTCGCGCGACGGCGCGCGCCTGTATCGCACGGGCGACCGGGTGCGCCGCCGCGCTGGTGGCGAGTTCGCCGCGGGAGCGTTCGAATATCTCGGGCGTATCGACGACCAGGTCAAGATCCGTGGCTTCCGCGTCGAACCCGGCGAAGTCGCCGCGCAACTGGCGGCACTGCCCGGCGTCCGCCAGGCGGCGGTGATGGCCGAATCGAATGGCAACGGCATGCAGCTGGTCGGCTATGCGGTGCCCGAGGCTGGCGTGCAACCCGACGTGGCCGCATGGCGCGCCACGCTCGGTGCCCTGCTGCCGAGCCATATGGTGCCCGCCGCCATCGTCGTGCTCGACGCGCTGCCGCTGACGGCGAACGGCAAGCTGGACCGCCGCGCATTGCCAAAGGCCGACGTCCCCGTGTCAGCCGCTGACGAGCCGCCGCAAGGCGAACTCGAAACGCGCCTTGCCGCCCTCTGGCAAGAGCTGTTGCGCGTGCCCGTGGTGAACCGCCACGACAACTTCTTTGCATTGGGCGGCCATTCGTTGCTGGCCGTCCAGCTTCTGTCCCGTATCCAGGGCGAACTTGGCATCGACGCGCCGCTGGCGCTGCTGTTTGGCGCCGGCACGCTTGCCGAGCTGGCAGCCGCGCTCCCGGCGCAGCAAATCCATGCCGATGAAGCCGCCCTGCTGGAACTCGAAGCATTCGCCAATTCCCTGGAGTCAGTCTGAATGATCGAAGCCAACACCGCGGCGCGTCTGGCCGCGCGCTTTGCCACGCTGGCGCCGGCCCAGCGCCGCGCCTTCCTCGACAAGATGGCCGAGCAAGGCATCGCATTCTCGCAATTGCCGATTCCGGCGCTGCCCCGCCCCGACACCGCCTACGATGCGCCGCTGTCATACGCCCAGCAGCGCCAATGGTTCCTGCATCGCTTCGAACCCGATAGCGCCGCTTATCACATCACCAGCAGCGTGGCGCTGCGGGGCGCGCTCGACGTTGCCGCGCTGGAAGCCGCGTTTGCCGCGCTGACCCGGCGCCATGAAGCGCTGCGCACGTCGTTCGTCGCCGATGCCGATGGCAACGTCAGCCAGCAGGTGCGTGCCGACGTCACGATCACAGTGCCGTTGACCGATCTGTCGGCGGACCCATCCGCCGCCGAGGAACGCGCCGCCGCCATCGCCGAAGCGCCGTTCGACCTCGGCAACGCACCGCTGCTGCGCGTGCATCTGCTGAAGCTCGGTCCGCAGACGCATCGGCTGGTGCTGGTGATGCATCACATCGTGTCCGACGGCTGGTCGATGCAATTGCTGATCGACGAGCTTGCCGCCGCGTACCGCGCACGGCTGGCCGATCAGGCGCTGGCGTTGCCGGCCCTGCCGGTCGGCTATACGGACTACGCTGCGTGGCAGCGCAACTGGCTCGAAGCCGGGGAACGGGAACGCCAGCTTGCGTGGTGGTGCGATACGCTGGCCGCCGCGCCCGACGTGCTGGCGTTGCCCACGGATCGCCCGCGCCCCGCCGCGGCGGCCTACATGGCGTCCCGCTGTGAAATCGACCTGCCGGACGCGCTGGCGAGCGCATTGCGCGAACGCGCGCAGGCCCAGGGCGGCACGCTGTTCATGGCATTGCTGGCGGGCTTTCACGCGCTGCTCTACCGCTACACGGGTAGCCGCGACATCTGCGTGGGCGTGCCGGTGGCGGGCCGCAACCGCATGGAAACCGAGCGCGTGGTGGGCCTGTTCGTCAACACGCAAATCGTGCGTGGCCGCATGGACGGACGGCAGCCGCTGTCCGCGCTGCTCGACGGTATCCGCGATGCCGTGCTGGGTGCGCAGGCGCATCAGGACCTGCCGTTCGAACAACTGGTGGAAGCGCTGCAGCCCGAGCGCAGCATGAGCTATCACCCGCTGTTCCAGGTCGTGCACAACCATCGACGCGGCGACCGCGCGACACAGGTGACGCTGCCGGACCTGGAACTGGAAACCGCTTCGGTTGGCGAACGCTCCACCGCGCTTGAACTGACGCTCGATACCCGCGAAGACTCGACCGGGCGCATTCACGCCTGCTTCCACTATGCGCGTGAACTCTTCGACGTGAGTACCGCGCAAAGGCTGGCGCGCCACTATCTGCAACTGCTTCAGCAATTGGCGAGCAATCCAGCCGTGGCCCTCGATGCCGTCGATTTGCTCGACAGCGCCGAGCGCGACGGCCTTCTGGCACTCGGCCAGGGTGAAGCCCCCGCCGACGATTGCCTGCCCGTGCACGCGCGCATCGCCCAGCAGGCCGCCGCACAGCCCGATGCCGTCGCCGTGATCTGCGGCGATCAGACCCTGCGCTACGGCGAACTGCTCGACCGCGCCGACCGCCTCGCTGCCGTCCTGCACGCCAGGGGTATCGGTGCCGAACACCGCGTCGGCATCGCCCTGTCCCGCTCCCCCGACATCATCGTCGCCCTGCTCGCCGTCATGCGCAGTGGCGCCGCCTACGTCCCCTTCGATCCGGCCTACCCCAGCGACCGCCTGGCCTATCTCTTCGAAGACAGCGCCATCCGCCTGCTCGTCACCGAACCGGCGCTGCTCGATGCGCTGCCTGCTCACGCCTCGCTGCCCGTGCTCACCCTCGATATGGTGGGCGCAGACGTCGCTCCCCTGCCCGAGGTGCCCGTCCATCCCGACCAGCTCGCCTATGTGATCTACACCTCCGGCTCCACCGGCCGCCCCAAGGGCGTTTGCGTCCCGCACGGCCCGCTGGCCATGCACGTGGCCGCGACCATCGACGCCTACGAGATGGGACCCCACTCCCGCGAACTGCACTTCCTCTCCTTCGCCTTCGATGGCGCACACGAGCGCTGGCTCTGTGCCCTGGCCTGCGGCGGCTCCCTCGTGCTGCGCGACGATGCGCTCTGGACGCCCGAGCAGACCGCCGCCGCCATGACCCGCCACGGCGTCACCAACGCCGGCTTTCCGCCCGCCTATCTGCGCCAGCTTGCCGAGCATTGCGAACAGCGCGGACAACATCCGCCCGTCTCGCTGTACTCTTTCGGCGGCGAGGCCATGCCGCGTGGCGCCTTTGCCCAGGCCCGCCGCGCGCTCGGCGCGCAGACCTATATCAATGGCTACGGCCCCACCGAAACCGTCGTCACCCCGATGGTCTGGAAGGTACGCGCCGATGCCGCCGATTTCTCCGGCACCTACGCGCCCATCGGCCGACCCGTTGGGGATCGCCGCTGCTATCTGCTCGATGCCGAGCTTAACCTCGTGCCGCCTGGCGTTGCCGGGGAACTCCATATCGGGGGCCTGGGCCTTGCGCGTGGCTACCTGGGCCGCGCCGCGATGACCGCCGAGCGCTTCATTCCCGATCCGTTTGCCGACGACGGCGCGCGGCTCTACCGCACCGGCGACCTGGCGCGCTGGCTGCCCGACGGGCAGCTCGAATACCTGGGCCGCATCGACCAGCAGCTCAAGATTCGCGGCTTCCGCATCGAGCCGGGCGAGATCGAGGCGCGGATTCTCGCGCAGGAAGGCGTCGGCAACGCCGCCGTGATCGCTGTCGAAGGTCCGTCTGGCGCGCGGCTGGCCGCCTATGTGGTGCCCGCCAGCGGCGCCGTCGATGTGGCTCACATCCGCAACGCGCTGGCGGCTGAACTGCCCGACTACATGGTCCCGGCCGCCTTCGTCGTGATCGATGCGCTGCCGCTGACGCCTAATGGCAAGCTCGATCGCCGCGCTTTGCCCGCGCCAGTTTTCGATAGCGCGCAGGCATTCGTCCAGCCAGAAGGCGATGCCGAAATCGCCCTGGCAGCCATCTGGGCCGAGATACTCGGCCTGCCTCGCGTAGGTCGTGCTGACAACTTCTTTGAACTCGGCGGCGATTCGATCCTTAGCCTGCAAATCGTCGCTCGCGCCCGGGCGGCCGGCTGGGTCCTGACACCGCGCCAGCTTTTCGAGCGTCAGACCCTGTGCGAACTCGCAGCCGTGGCGGTAGCCGCTGATCAGAGCAAGTCTGACGAGGCCGCCGTGGCTTCCGGCGAAGTCCCGCTGCTGCCGATCCAGGCGGACTTCTTCGCCACGCCAATGGCGCGGCGTCATCACTGGAATCAGTCGCTGCTGCTCGATTGCCGCGACGGCCTCGATGTCGATGCCCTGCGACTGGCCGTTGCCGACGTGGTGGCGCATCACGATGCGCTACGTCTGCGCTTTACCGAAACGCACGGCACGTGGCAGCAGTACCATGCCGACGCCGAGACCCACGCCGATCTGCTGTGGGTCCGCCGTGTCTCGTCCGAAGCGAGCCACCTTGAGCACTGCGAATCCGCGCAACGCAGCCTGGACCTCGCCCAGGGTCCGCTGCTGCGCGCCGTGGCACTGCAATCGGACGATGGCTCGAAACTGCTGCTGGTGGTTCACCATCTTGTGGTCGATGGTGTGTCCTGGCGTGTGCTGGTTGAAGACCTGTTCTCGGCCTATCAGCAACGGCTGCAAGGCACGCCAGCGATCTTGCCGGCACGTACCGCGTCGTACCAGCGCTGGTCTCTCGCACTGCGCGACAACGCCGTGGCGCGTGCGGCGGAACTGCCGCACTGGCAGGCGCTGTGCGGCATCGATGCCACGCTTCCGGCGGATGACCCGGCCGCTTCTCTGACCATTGCCGACCGCGCCAGTATTTCGCTCACGCTGCCGGGCGAACTGACGCAGGCGCTGCTGCAGCGCGCACCGGCGGCTTATCGCACACGGATCAACGATCTGTTGCTGACCGCGCTAGGCCGTGCCGTGTCGGCCTGGACCGGCCGCGCGCAAGTGCTGATCGACCTCGAAAGCCACGGCCGCACGCCCGGCGTCGACGACACGATCGATCTGAGCCGTACCGTCGGCTGGTTTACGACGATGTTCCCCGTCGCACTCGACGCCACGGGCGAGATTGGCACGGCAATCCGCGCCGTCAAGGAACAACTGCGGGCCATACCCGCCGACGGGATTGGCTTTGGACTGCTGCGCCGCTTTGGCACCGCGGAGCAGCAACAAAGCCTGGCAGCCGTGCCAAAGCCCGAGGTCGTCTTCAACTACCTGGGCCAGATCGACGCGAGTCTGGCGGGAGACGCGCCGTGGCAACTCTCGACCGATGCCACGGGCGCCAACCAGGACCCGGCCACCCCGCTGTCGCATCCGCTTTCGATTAGCGGCCAGGTCCAGGACGGCCAGCTAAGGTTATCGCTGGCGTATGCACGGGGCCGCTATCGCGCTGCGGCAATCGAGGCGCTTGCCGCCGCGTTCCGCGCCGCCCTGGAAGACGTTGTCGCCCATTGCACATCGGGCGCCTGCGGTCTCACGCCATCGGATTTTCCGCTTGCGCGCGTGTCGCAGGCCGAACTCGACGCACTCAGGCTCGATCCGGCCGCGACGCAGGACCTGTACCCGCTTTCGCCGATGCAGACGGGCATGCTGTTCCACAGCGTGTTCTCCGACCACGGCAGCGCCTATACGAACCAGTTGCGCGTCGACGTCGAAGGCGTCGATCCGGCGCGCTTCACCGCCGCATGGCGGGCCGTGCTGGCGCGCCACGACGGCCTGCGCTGCGGCTTTCTCCATCGCGCCGGCCAGCCGCTACAGTGGGTGGCCAGGGACGTGGCACTGCCAGTCGTGATCGAAGACTGGACTGAGCGCGATGCAGGCGAAGTGGACGCCTTTGCCGCCAGCCAGCGCGCGCAGGGCTTCAACCTCGAACAGCCGCCGCTGATGCGCGTGGCGCTGCTGCGCACCGGCGCGGACCGCCATCACTTGATCTGGACCGTGCATCACCTGCTGCTCGACGGCTGGAGCACCGCCCAATTGCTTGGCGAGGTGCTGCGCCACTATGCCGGCGAAGCGCTGCCGCCCATCGCTGGCCGCTTTGCCGACTACATCGGATGGCTGCAGTCGCGCGACGCATCCGCCAGCCAGACGTTCTGGCAGGCACAGCTCAAGCCGCTGGACGCGCCCAGCCGCCTGCTCGCCGCGCTGCCGACCCCGGAAAGCGGGGAAAGCGAGGAAAGCGGAGAAGGACAAGGCGAGCATCACCACTGGCTCGATGCCGACGAAACCAGCGCGTTGGCGAACTTCGCCCGTGCACAGAAGGTGACGCTGAACACGCTGGTGCAGGCCGCCTGGCTGCTTGTGCTGCAACGGTGCACCAATCAGGACTGCGTGGCGTTCGGCACCACCGTGGCCGGCCGCCCCGTGGACCTGCCCGCCGCACAGCAGATGCTCGGCCTGTTCATCAACACGCTGCCGGTGGTTGCCGCGCCGGGGCCGCGGCAGACCGTGGGTGACTGGATGCGCGAAGTGCAGGCCCGGAACCTGGCGCTGCGCGAACATGAGCACACGCCCCTGTATGACATCCAGCGCTGGGCTGGCCAGGGAGGCCAGGCGCTGTTCGATTCCATCGTCGTATTCGAGAACTATCCGGTCGACGCTGCGCTGCGTCGCACGCCCGGTGGCCTCCGATTCTCCGATGTGCGCAATCTTGCGGAAACGAACTATCCGTTGACGCTGCTGTTCGCGCAGACCGATACGTTGCACCTGACCTGCCGCTTCGACCGTGCCATGCTGGCCGAAGCACAGGCGCACCAGCTGGCGGGCAGCCTGTTTGCCGTGTTGCGCCAGATGGCGGCCGATGCCGGCCGTCCGCTTGCTGGGATCGGTCTGCTGGAGCCAGTGGAAGCACGCGCCGCGCTCGCGCTTGGCACCGCGCCGCAACCCTACCCCGCCAGCGAACCCGTGCATCGTCTGTTCGAGGCGCGCGCCGCCGAACAGCCCGATGCCATTGCGTTGTGCCTGGGCGATGTGGCACTGACCTATTCGACGCTGAATCGCCGCGCCAATGCGCTGGCGCACCGGCTGATCGCCAGCGGCGTGGCCCCGGACGTGCCGGTGGGCGTGCTGGCCGAGCGATCGGTGGAGATGGTCGTGGCGCTGCTGGCGATCCTGAAGGCTGGCGGCGCCTATGTGCCGTTCGACCCCGACTACCCGGCCGACCGGCTGCGCTACATGATCGAGGACAGCGGCGTGGCGCTGGTCCTGGTGCAGCGGCCCGATGCCATGCCCGCGCTGTCGCGCGCCGTGTCGCAGATCGACCTGAACACGGCATCGTGCGAGGCCGCCGGGATGGACGACAACCCGGCGCCGGCACTGTCGCCGGAAAACCTCGCCTATGTGATCTACACCTCCGGCTCCACGGGCCGCCCGAAGGGCGCGGCCAACCGGCACGCTGCGCTGTTCAACCGGCTCTGGTGGATGCAGCAGCAATATCGCCTGGGCGGTACCGACACCGTGCTGCAGAAGACGCCGTTCAGCTTCGACGTATCGGTCTGGGAATTCTTCTGGCCGCTGATGACCGGCGCGCGGCTCGCGCTGGCCGCGCCTGGCGACCATCGAGATCCGCAGCGCATTGCGGCGCTGATTGCACGCCACCATGTAACCACTCTGCATTTCGTGCCGTCGATGCTGCAAGCGTTCGTGGCCGATGACAGCGTTGCCGCGTCGTGCGCGAGCCTGCGCCACATCGTCTGCAGCGGCGAAGCCCTGCCCGCCGATCTGGCGCGCCGCACGACCGGTCTGCTGCCGCACGCCGGGCTGCACAACCTCTATGGTCCGACCGAAGCGGCCATCGACGTCACGCACTGGACCTGCCGCGACGACGACGGCCACTCCGTGCCGATTGGCCGCCCGATTGCCAATGTCAGCGCCCATGTGCTGGACGCCGCGCTGCAGCCGGTACCGGAAGGCGTGGCTGGCGAGCTGTATCTGGGCGGCGCCGGACTCGCACGCGGCTATCTGGCGCGGCCCGCGCTGACCGCAGAGCGTTTTGTAGCGGACCCGCACAGCGCCCACGGTGAACGGCTCTACCGCACCGGCGACCTGGCGCGCCGGCGCGCCGACGGGCAGATCGAGTACCTTGGCCGCCTCGATCATCAGGTCAAAATTCGCGGGCTGCGAATCGAACTCGGCGAAATCGAAGCGCGCCTGCTGGCACACGAAAGCGTGCGGGAAGCCGTCGTGCTTGCGCACACTCAGGATGGCCCGCCCCGGCTGGTGGCGTACGTGGTGCACGCCCCTGGCGTCACTGCCGATGCCGACACGCTGCGCCAGTGGCTGGCGCAGGCGCTGCCCGACTACATGGTGCCCGGCGCGATGATCGCGCTGGACAGCATGCCGGTCACGCCGAACGGCAAGCTCGACCGTCGTGCACTGCCCGCGCCCGATTTCACGGGTAGCGCGGCCTATGAAGCGCCGCAGGCCGGCGCTGAAACGGTGCTGGCCGAGGCCTGGTCCAGCGTGCTGAAGGTGTCCCGCGTGGGCCGCCACGACAACTTCTTCGAGCTCGGTGGCGATTCCATCCTCAGCCTGCAGATCGTCGCCCGCCTGCGCGCGCTGGGCCAGCATCTGACGCCCAAGGCGCTGTTCGAACAGCAGACACTGGCCGACGTGGCCGCCGCCATGACGCCGCTCGCGGCGCAGGATCGCCCGGCCCAAGGGCCGTCCAGCCAACGCCGTGACACGCTGCGCAGCGCCGACTTTCCGCTTGCGCGCCTGTCGCAGCCTCAGTTGGACAGCCTTGGCCTGGACCCCGCGCGCGTGCAGGACGTGTATCCGCTGTCACCGATGCAGGCGGGCATGCTCTACCACAGCGTGGCGCGTGCCGATGCCGGGAATGCCTATATCAACCAGCTTCGCGTCGATATCGACGGACTCGATCCGGCCCGCTTTGCGCAGGCCTGGCGCGACACACTGGCCAGCCATGACACGCTGCGGACGGGCTTCATTCCGCGCGGCGAGCAGCCCCTGCAATGGGTGGCGCACGATGTAGCACTGCCATTCACTGAGGAAGACTGGTCGGGGCGCGATGCCGCGTCGCAGGCGGCGGCGCTCGATGCACTGGCCGCCGCCGAGCTGGCGCGCGGCTTCGACCTGGAACAGCCGCCGCTGATGCGCCTGACGCTGGTCCGCACTGGCGTTGCGCGTCACCATCTGGTCTGGACCGTGCACCATCTGCTGGTCGATGGCTGGAGCACGTCGCAGTTGCTGGGTGAAGTGCTGCAACGCTATGCAGGAGAACCAGTCGCCGCCCCCGAAGGCCGCTTTGCGGACTACATCGGCTGGCTTCAGGGCCGTGACGCCGCGGCCGCGCAGTCCTTCTGGAGCAGGGTGGTCGAAGGCTTCGACACGTCCACGCGACTGGCCGAGGCGATGCCGGCACCGGCTTCCGGCGAGGGCTACGGCCTGCTGCAGCACACATGCAGCGCCGAGATCACCGACCGCCTTGCCGCCTTTGCCCGCGCGCAGAAGGTCACGATCAACACGGTCGTGCAGGCTGCCTGGCTGCTGCTGTTGCAGCGCTACACCGGCCAGCGGCGCGTAGCCTTCGGCGCCACGGTTGCGGGACGCCCCGCTGAAGTGCCCGGCGCCCAGCAGATGCTCGGGTTGTTCATCAATACCTTGCCGGTCGTGGCCACGCCGCGTCCCGAGCAGGAATTGGGCGACTGGCTGCGTGAACTGCAGGCGTTCAATCTGTCGGCGCGCGAGCATGGTCATACGCCGCTGTCCGATATCCAGCGCTGGGGCGGACAAGCCGGGCAGCGGCTGTTCGACAGCATTCTCGTCTTCGAAAACTTTCCGCTCGAAGACGCGCTGGAGTCGGCCACGCGCAGCGGTCTGCGCTTTGCCACGCAAGGCAGCACCGGACTGACCGAGTATGAAATGGACGTCGAGGTCAGCCTGCGGCAGACCCTGCGGTTGAGCTTCACCTATATGCGCCGCGCATTCGATGCCGCGCAGGTGGAGCGCATCTGCGCGCAGATGACCGGACTCCTGACGTCGGTCGGCACGGCGCAATCCGTAGGCGACTGGAACCTGCTGGCGCCACGGGAGCAGGCTGCGCTACTCGCACTCGGCCAGGGCGAAGCCCCCGCCGACGACTGCCTGCCCGTGCATGCGCGCATCGCCCAGCAGGCCACTGCACAGCCCGATGCCGTCGCCGTGATCTGCGGCGACCAGACGCTGCGCTACGGCGAACTGCTCGCACGCGCCGACCGCCTCGCCGCCGTCCTCCACGCCAGGGGCATCGGCGCCGAGCACCGCGTCGGCATCGCCCTGTCCCGCTCCCCCGACATCATCGTCGCCCTGCTCGCCGTCATGCGCAGCGGCGCCGCTTACGTCCCCTTCGATCCGGCCTACCCCAGCGACCGCCTGGCCTATCTCTTCGAAGACAGCGCCATCCGCCTGCTCGTCACCGAACCGGCACTGCTCGATGCGCTGCCTGCTCACGCCTCGCTGCCCGTGCTCACCCTCGATATGGTGGGCGCAGATGTCGCTCCTTTGCCCGAGGTGCCCGTCCATCCCGACCAGCTCGCCTATGTGATCTACACCTCCGGCTCCACCGGCCGGCCCAAGGGCGTTTGCGTCCCGCACGGCCCGCTGGCCATGCATGTGGCCGCAACCATCGACGCCTACGAGATGGGACCCCACTCCCGCGAGCTGCACTTCCTCTCCTTCGCCTTCGATGGCGCACACGAGCGCTGGCTCTGCGCCCTGGCCTGCGGCGGCTCCCTCGTGCTGCGCGACGATGCGCTCTGGACGCCCGAGCAGACCGCCGCCACCATGACTCGCCACGGCGTCACCAATGCCGGCTTTCCGCCCGCCTATCTGCGCCAGCTTGCCGAGCATTGCGAACAGCGCGGCCAGCATCCGCCCGTCTCCCTGTACTCGTTCGGCGGCGAGGCCATGCCGCGTGGCGCCTTTGCCCAGGCACGCCGCGCGCTCGGCGCGCAGACCTATATCAATGGCTATGGCCCCACCGAAACCGTCGTCACCCCGATGGTCTGGAAGGTACGCGCCGATGCCGCCGATTTCTCCGGCACCTACGCGCCCATCGGCAGACCGGTCGGGGATCGTCGCTGCTATCTGCTCGATGCCGAGCTGAACCTCGTGCCGCCCGGCGTTGCCGGGGAACTCCATATCGGCGGCCTGGGCCTTGCGCGTGGCTACCTGGGCCGCGCCGCGATGACCGCCGAGCGCTTCATTCCCGATCCGTTTGCCGACGACGGCGCGCGGCTCTACCGCACTGGCGACCTCGCGCGCTGGCTGCCCGACGGCCAGCTCGAATACCTGGGCCGCATCGACCAGCAGCTCAAGATTCGCGGCTTCCGCATCGAGCCGGGCGAAATCGAAGCGCGGATTCTCGCGCAGGAAGGCGTCGGCAACGCCGCCGTGATCGCCGTCGAAGGCCCATCCGGCGCGCGGCTGGCCGCCTATGTGGTGCCCGCCAGCGGCGCCTTCGATGTGGCTCACATCCGCAACGCGCTGGCGGCTGAACTGCCCGACTACATGGTCCCGGCCGCTTTCGTCGTGATCGATGCCCTGCCGCTAACGCCCAATGGCAAGCTCGATCGCCGTGCCTTGCCCGCGCCGCAGGCAGAAGCGGCAGACCAATACGTTGCGCCACGTACCGACGCGCAGCGCTGGCTTGCCGAGGTCTGGCAGGACGTGCTCGGGGTGGACCGCATCGGTCTGGACGACAACTTCTTCACCCTCGGTGGCGATTCGCTGCTGAGCCTGAAGGTGATTTCGCGCGTGCGCGCCAACAAGACGCTCGGCATCGACCTGAAGCTGCGCGACCTGATGCGCACGCCGACAATCGGCCAGCTCTTGCCCGACCAGTCCGTGGACAGCAAGTCCGCTCCCACCGCGCTGCGCGTGCTGGCGCAGGGGCCGACGGGCGGCACGCTACCGCCCGTGGCATGCGTCCATGCGGCGCTGGGCACGCTGTTCGATTACGACGCCATCGTCGCGCAGCTCGGCAGCGAGCGCACCGTCTACGGCTTCCAGTCGCGCGCGCTTGGCGATCCGGCCTGGAGCGACGTCTCGCTGGCCGCTATCGCCGCCGACTACGTGCGCGAATGGCGCTCGGTGCAGCCGCAGGGTCCGTACCTGCTGCTCGGCTGGTCGATCGGTGCGACGCTGGCCACATGGATGGCGCGCGAGCTGGAGAGCCAGGGACAGAGCGTGCAATGGCTCGGCCTGGTGGACCCGTTCGTGCCGGAAGCGACCGCGCAACGCGACGGTGACGCGCCTGCCTGGCCGGCGGCCCTGGCCGAATTTGCCGCGCGGTTGCTACCCGGCGCCCCAGCGCTCGCCGTGCCGATATCGGTCGCCGCGATGCCTGATATCGAATCGGTCCGCGCATTGCTCGCGCCGCTTGCGGCTACGTCGTCGCACCAAGCCGTACTTGGCGCCGACGAACTGGCGCAGATGTTCGTGGCGGCGTACCGGCTTGGTGCGTTGGCGGCGGCGGATGCAGCGGTACCTGTCGTACAGGCGCCACGGTCTGTCTGGTGGCGCACGGGCCGCGAAGAGGCCGCCGAACGCCTTGCCGGCTGGCAGGGCACGCCCGCGCGGGAGACCGTGATCGATGGCGTGGACCACCACGCGATCGTCCGCGATGCCCGGCTGCTGGCCGATCTTGGCAAAAGCATCGATGCCGCTGCGCCGGTGGCCATGACGAGCCAATCCCCCGCCGGCGGTGCGGACATCCCGGCCGCAACCCTTCCGACGTAGGTATTCCGCAACATCCATGTAATAGAAATACGAATGATTTCTATTTAGAATATCCGGCGCAATCGAAAAACTGCAGAAAACAGGAGAAATATGAAAAGGGGTAAAAACGGTGGGCCTGCCCAGGCCCAGGGGAGCCGTCAACCATTCGCGCTGACCGCGCTGGCATTGGCTGTATCGATGCAGGCAGCGTATGCGCAATCCAGCGCACCGGCGGGCGGCGAAGCAACGCTGCCGACCGTCAGCGTGCGGGCCGATACCGTGGCCGAGAACTACGGGCCGGTTGGCAAGAAGTCGACGTCGGGTACCAAGTCCGATGTGCCGATCGAAGACACGCCGCAGTCGATCAGCGTGATCACCGCGGACCAGATCCGCAACCAGGGATCGAGCACCATCGAGGAATCGCTGCGCTACAGCGCTGGCGTGCGCACGCAGCCCATCGTGGATACGCGGCGCGGCACGTACTACATCCGTGGCTTCAACGCGGCGCAGAACGGCCAGTACTGGGACGGCCTGAAGCTGCCCTGGTCCGGCGGTTACGGCTACTGGGACGTGGAACCGTATAGCCTGGAGCGCGTGGACATCGTCCGTGGTCCGTCGTCGGTGCTGTATGGCCAGACATCGCCCGGCGGCCTGGTCAACCAGGTCAGCAAGCGTCCGCAGGCCGAGTCGTTCAATGAAATCAATCTGAGCTTCGGCAATTTCGATCGCAAGGAGATCTCGGGCGACTTCACCGGCGCGCTCGATCAGGACGGCAAGGTGCTGTACCGCCTGACCGCGCTGGCACGCGATAGCGGCACGCAGACCAACAAGGCTGGCGACGACCGCCTGTTCATCTCGCCGCAGATCACGTGGCGTCCGAGCGCGGACACCAACTTCACGTTCTACACGCAGATCTATCACGACAACGCCGGCAACAGCGCCAACTTCCTGCCGGCGCTTGGCACGATCACGCCGCTGGCGAATGGCTCGAAGATCCCGACCGACCTGTTCACGGGCGAACCGGGCTTTGACCGGTTCAAGCGCGAGCAGTACATGGCGGGCTACGAGTTCTCGCATCGCGTCAACGACACGCTGACGCTGCGCCAGAACCTGCGCTATGCCCACCAGTACGTGAGCTACGAAAACATCGGCAGCAACAGCGGTCTGGTCGCCAATCCGCCGAACGGCCCGTACCTGCTGCGCCGTCTTGGCCTGCGTTCGACGGAATCGTTCGACGTGTTCTCGGTCGACAACCAGGCACAGGTCAAGGTCAAGCATGGCATGTTCGACCATACGATCCTGGCCGGCATCGACTACTCGTATTCGCACTTTGACCGTCTGCTGGGCCAGACGGCGGTGACGCCCGCCAACGGCATTCCCACCGCAACCACGGAACCGCCGCTGAACGCCTTCAACCCGGTCTACGGCAACTTCGTCAGGACGGCCTACCAGACCGATACCGACACGCGCCGCAGCCAGATCGGCTTCTACCTGCAGGACATGCTGCGCGTGGCGGATCGCCTGGTGTTCCAGGCAGCCGGCCGCTACGACAAGGCCCGCGTCGATACCGATACGCGCACGATTGCCACCAATGCCGTTGCCAACACCGGCACCAACGATGGCAAGTTCACCGGCCGCGCCGGCGTGCTGTGGGAAGGCCCGTACGGCCTGTCGCCCTACTTCGCCTATTCGACGTCGTTCGAACCGACTGGCGCCACCACGCTCTATGGCGGCGGCTCGCCCAAGCCCACCACGGGCAAGCAGTACGAGGCCGGCCTGAAGTTCCAGCCCGTCGGCAGCCGCAGCTTTGCACAGATGTCGCTGTTCAACCTGACCCAGGAGAACGTGCTCACGACGTCGCCGGTGACGGGCCAGTTCTCGCAGCTTGGCGAAGTGCGCTCGCGCGGCGTGGAACTGGAAGGCACGTGGGCGGTGACGCCGAACTTCAACGTGCTGGCGTCGTACACGTACACCGACGCGGAAGTCACCAAGGCAGGTCCGAGCGCGCCGAATGCCGGCAAGACCCCGCAGTACATTCCGAAGCATATGGCGTCGCTGTGGGCGGACTATCGCCTGTCGAGCGACTTCGGCTTCCTGCAGGGCGTCTGGCTGGGCGGCGGCGTGCGCTACGTCAGCAAGACCTACGACCAGACCAACGTGACGACCGTGCCGGCGTTCACGCTGTTCGACCTGGCCGCCAGCTACTCGTTTGCCAAGCACTACACGCTGCGTCTGAACATCAACAACCTGTTCGACAAGACGTATGTGGCGGCGTGCGATAGCGCGACCAACTGCTACTACGGCCGCCGACGCACCATCATCGGTACGGCCAGCTACCGCTGGTAAGCGGCATATGCGGCCCGCCCTGCAACCTGGGCGGGCCGCGTTGTTCCGCAGGAGCACAAGAACATGAAAGCCCCCACGCTGCGTTTCTGGTACGCGATTCACCGATGGACCAGCCTGCTATGCACGCTGAACCTGTTGGTGCTGTGCGTGACCGGGCTGCTGCTGATTTTTCACGAAGACATCGACGCCCTGCTTGGCCAGGAGCATCACGGCATGGTGGCCGCCGAACGCACCGTGGCGGTGCCGGCACAACGTCCGTCGCTGCAATCGCTGGTCGATACGGCGCAGGCCGCTTATCCCGGGCAGGTGACGAAGTCCATCTCGTTTTCCGATGAGGATGCCGACGCGATCGGCGTGCGGGTGGGTCCACCGGGCGAACCAAAGCTGCGCAACGGCACGACCACGCAGTTCGACGCCGCCACCGGCGCCACACGCAAGCCCGGACCGCCGGGCGAGACGTTCAGCGGCTTCATCCTCAAGCTGCACCTGAACCTGTTTCTCGGCCTGCCGGGGCAATTCTTCATCGGCTTTATCGGCGTGCTGTTCGCGCTGAGCCTGATCAGCGGGCTGGTGGTCTACGGGCCGTTCATGCGCAAGCTGGCGTTCGGGCTGGTGCGCTTTGGCAAGCCCGTGCGCATCGTGC
The DNA here is from genome assembly GCF_057798835.1 of Cupriavidus sp. 291-E7. Lineage (NCBI taxonomy): Bacteria > Pseudomonadati > Pseudomonadota > Betaproteobacteria > Burkholderiales > Burkholderiaceae > Cupriavidus > Cupriavidus sp. 291-E7. Next base: position 543,341 of record NZ_JBYOJV010000003.1, on the reverse strand, counting down.
AGGCCGATCTGCATAACCTGTTCGGCATCGTCGTGATGGCCTGGGCGCTCGTGGTGGGGCTGACGGGCACCTTCCTGTCGTTCTCGCCGCTGATCATCGGCGTGTGGCAGAAGACCGAGCTGCAGCATCTGATCGCCACGCTGCCGGGACCGACGCCCGCGTCGCTGGTTCCGGTCGACCGTGCGCTCGCGGCGGCCAGCCATTCCGTGCCCGGCAAGGACCCCGCTTTCGTGTTCTATCCGAATACGGAATTCTCCACGGGCCGCCACTACGGTGTGGTCCTGCGCGGCCATACGGAACTGCAGAAGCGCGTCTATGCCATCGTGCTGGTCGATGCTGGCGACGGCAGCGTGGCCGCCGTGCGGGGCATGCCCTGGTATCTGCAGGTGCTGCTGCTATCGGCGCCGTTCCATTTTGGCGACTACGCGGGACGGCCGCTGCAGATCCTGTGGGCGCTGCTGACCGTGCTGACCGCCGGGGCCACCATCACCGGATTCATCTTCTGGCTCAAGCGTCCGCGCCGCAGCCGTGAAGATGCGCGCTCCCCGCTGCCGCCGCAACTGTCGGGAGACCAGGCATGAAACTGATCGACGATACATGGCCGATGCCGGTTCTGCTTGGCGTGTTATCGCTGGGCGGCCTGGCGGCCGGCATCTTTGGCGACGGCGCGTGGGATGCGCTGTGCTGGGTCGGGCTCGGCGTGCCAGTGGCTGTTACCGCGTGGTGGCTGTGGCGGCAGTGGCGCGCGAAGGATCGTTCGGCACTGGGTTGACCGCCACGCGCGGACACGTGCCGCAGTGCTCTCCGGCGGGCAGCCGGTAGTTCAGGCAGCAGATGCGGCGCACGGGCGCGATTCCCGGCGAGCCCGGTTCCGCGCCCGTCCGGAAAGCACCGTGGAGCGCATTGGAATACCCGTCGGCCGATACGGCGTGATCGATCCATGCCAGCACCTCCGCGCGCCCTGCCGCGTCCAAAGCCGGATGCGCGGCAAGCTGCCGGGCGATGCCCGATGCCGCGACACCTCCGGTGCACCAGAGCAGGCGCTGGGAAACCCTGCCTGCGGTTGCCAACGCCGCCACGACATCCGGCAAGTGTCGGTTCATCAGCGGTGACAGCAAGGCTGGCAACGTCGTGACGGCCGGCTCACCACCATCCGGCAACACCAGGCTTTCAAGCCACCCCTCTTGCGCGATGCGCGGGACCGCCCAATCGAATGGCAGGCGGCGCCGATGCACGGCCGCCGCAACCAGCGCCCCTGGCACCACCGCCATCGTGTAGTCACGGAACCAGGCTGCCGCCAGCGCGCGCAGGTCCGCGCAGCGCGTGGCTTGCGACAGGCGCGCCAGACACTCGACGGCCCAGTCCGCACGCGGTGTCTGTGCCGGCGCCGCGACATGCAGCCGTTCGGCGTATGGACGCAAGGCGCCGGTGAAAAACGGGGCGAGGAAATCAATCATCGGGGGATCATCGGACGATCATCGGATTCAGGCGGAAACAGGGCGTGAAGCACGCCCACTGCCAAAGACGAATGGCCATCGCAAGGAATTAGGCCGCCCGGCACCGCCCTAACTTTCCGTGGCCGCCGCACGTCTTCCAGACAGTGTCGATCCCAAATTCCTTCCGCATGTCGCTTATCGCTTCCCTGCCGCGCAAGCTGCGGCTGACCATCGTCCTGGCCGCGGCGGCCAGTCTTGCAGCAGGCCTGTGCGCCGTCAGCATGGTTGCGCTGATCAATCGCGTGCTCGCCACGCAAGGCGCGGACGCGCCACAACTCGCACTGCCGTTCGCGGCGCTGGCCATTGCGGTGCTCGCTTGCCGCACGCTGGCTTCCACACTGTTCGTGCGCGTGAGCCAGAGCGCACTGGCGCGCATTCGCGCACAGATCTGCGAGCGCTTTATCGGTGCGCCCTACCCGCATATCGAACAGACTGGCAATGCACGCGTGCAGGCCGCGCTTGCCGACGACAGCCAGCATGTGGCGAATGGCCTGTCTGTGATTCCCGTGGTGCTGACCAACAGCGTGGTGGTGCTTGGCTGCCTGGGCTATCTGGCCTGGCTGTCGCTGCCGACGTTCGGCATAGCCTGCGCGATCCTTGCGATCGGTTCGTGGGTGTATCACCTCAATCATCGTCGCGCGCTCGTGCACCTGAAGCAGGCCGGCGCGGCGCAGGACGCCCTGCATGGCCAGTTCAAGGCGCTGGTCTCCGGTGCGCGCGAGCTGAAGCTCAATCATGACAAGCAGCGCAGCTTCCTGCACGACAGCCTCGGCGTGACACTCGAAGCCGTACGCACGGCGCGGACGCGCGGATTGTCGATCTTCTTCGTCGCGCTCGGCTTCGGCAGCTTTCTGTTCTTTGCAGTGATCGGCGGTGTGCTGTTCACCCCGCGAGCAACGCCGCTCGATCCGGCAGTCATGACCGGCTTCACGATCATGTTCCTGTACATCATGTCTCCGCTGGAGTCGCTGCTCAATGCATTGCCCGCGCTGAGCATGGGGCGCGTCGCCTATGCGCGCATCGAAGCGCTCGGCGCCGATGCCGAACCGGAGGCGCCGCCACGTGGCCAGGCGGCCGCGCCATTCGCATCGGTCGCGCTCGACGGCGCCAGCCACCGCTATTTCCACGAGGCCGAGAACAGCTTCTTTGCGCTCGGTCCGGTCGATCTGACGCTACGCGCCGGCGAAATCGTATTCCTGGTGGGTGGCAACGGCAGCGGCAAGACCACGCTGGCCAAGCTGATCGCGGGCCTGTATCCGCCGCTGTCCGGTCATCTGCGCCACAACGGGCAGGCAGCCGATGCGACGCAACTGGCCGACTACCGTGGGCTGTTCTCGGCCGTGTTCTCGGACTTCCACCTGTTCGACACGCTGCTGGCCCATGACCCGCAGGACGAAGCACTAGCCAATCGCCTGATACAGCGCTTTCAGCTTGGCCACAAAGTCAGCGTGCGCGACGGGCGGTTCACCACGCAGGCGTTGTCGCAAGGCCAGCGCAAACGCCTGGCACTGATCGTTGCCTGCCTGGAGCGGCGGCCGGTGCTGATTCTCGACGAGTGGGCCGCCGATCAGGACCCGCTGTTCAAGGACATCTTCTATCGGGAAGTACTGCCCGAACTGCGTGCGCAGGGTAAGGCCGTTCTCGTGATCTCGCATGACGACCGCTATTTCGATCTGGCAGACCGCATGGTCAAGATCGAGAACGGCCAGATCGTTGCCGATACCGCAACCGATACCGCAACCGCATCCCAGGCCGCCGCGGAGCCGCTGGCCGTGGCCTCGGCCGCCTGACGTCATCCACGATATTGCCCATGCCCCTGCACCCAGACCTCGAAGCACTGCTCGACATGGTGGAAATCGCCACCGCCACGGGCAAGCGCCCGGTGATCCACCAGTTGACGCCGGCACAGGCGCGGCGCGAATTCGACGAGGCGTCCGTTGCGCTGGACCTTCCGTCCGAACCGCTGGCCCGCGTCGAAACCCTGACCATCCCGACCCGCGACAGCCAGCGGATCGACGCGCGGCTCTATGCACCGCGCCAGCGTGGCGATGGTCCACCGCTACCGGTATTGCTGCATTTTCATAGCGGCGGCTTCACGGTTGGCAGCCTCGATTCCCATGCATCGCTTTGCAGCGCGATTGCGGCGCGCACACCTTGCGCCGTGGTATCGGTCGCGTACCGGCTCGCGCCCGAGCACAAGTTTCCGACCGCTGCCAATGACGCCGTCGACGCATTGGCCTGGCTTGGCGCGAACGCCGCCGCGCTGGGGCTCGATGCAGAGCGAATCGCCGTCGGCGGCGACAGCGCGGGCGGCACGCTCAGCGCAATGCTGGCGCTGGCCGCACGCGACGATCCCGCGCTGCCGCAGCCGTGCCTCCAGGTGCTGTGCTACGCGGGCCTGGGTGGCAGCACCGACTCCGAATCGCATCGGCGTTATGGAAATGGCCACCTGCTCGATACCGAAACGATCGAGTGGTTCTACAGCCAGTACCTGCGCGATGCGCGTGACCGCGAGGACTGGCGCTTTGCGCCACTGCGCGCGGCCAGTCACCGGGACGTGGCACCGGCGTGGATCGTGCTGGCCGAATGCGACCCGCTCCGCGACGAAGGCCATGCCTACGCACGCAAGCTCGCCGATGCCGGCGTGCCCGTGACCGTGCGCGAATACGCGGGCATGGTCCACGAATTCCTGCGCATGGGAAATATCGTGGCCGACGCCGCGCAGGCACATGAAGACCTTGCCGGCGCGCTGGCGCATGCCTTTGTAAATCCCGGCCGCCCTGCGTCGTCTCGACTGCATGCCGCCTGACAACCATTCCGCCTGAACCGAACCGATGCCGATCCCGACCTCTTTCTCACACATCGCCTACGCCGCGCAGCCGCTCTTGCGCTGCGAAAGCCGCTTCGATGGCAAACGTCTGACAGTCACGCAGCACGGCCGGCAGCTTGCACGGTTCGCGCTCGACGACAACGCGCTGCACCTGCTGGACTGCGACACCGACGCCAACGCGCTGGCACACGCAACGGTGGCTGCCCTGGATGCCGCCTTTGCGAACGGCGCGCCATTCAGCCTGCAGGTCAAGATCGAATCACGTGACGCCGCGCACCAGCTGGCCGGCCTGGGCGTATGCGTCGAAGACAAGACTGGCGCCAGCGTGGCACACGCAAGCCTGCTGTGGCAGCGCCCCGAGCTTTACATGGCGCCATCCGCCGGCCCCTATCCGCTGCACTATGCGATGACCGACGGCAAGCGTCATCCGCAGCGTCCGCCCAAGCCCGCCGGCGTGGTCTACGCCCGGTACATCCCGTGGCTCGACAAGACGCTGACGCTGCGCGCGGCCGAACTGGAGCGAGACCTGCCGCTGTTGGACCGATGGATGAACGATCCCGACGTGGCCTACTTCTGGAACGAGGAAGGCGACGAGGCAAAGCACCGCGCCTACCTGCAAGGGCTGATCGACGACCGTCACATGCTGCCGCTGATTGCCGCGTTCGACGATACGCCGTTCGGCTACTTCGAGGTCTACTGGGCCAAGGAGAACCGGATCGCCCCGTTCTACGACGCACTGGACCACGACCGGGGCTGGCACGTGTTGATCGGCGAACCGGCGTTTCGCGGCAAGGCGTTCCTGACCGCGTGGTTCCCGTCCATCCAGCATTACCAGCTCCTGGACGATCCGCGCACGCAGCGCATCGTGGGCGAACCGCGCGCGGACCACCTGCGCCAGATCGCCAACCTGGATAAGGCAGGGTTCTCGAAAATCAAGGAATTCGACTTCCCGCACAAGCGCGCCATGCTGGTGATGCTGCTGCGCGAGCGGTTCTTTGGAGAACACCTGCTGATGCCGGCGCCGACCGCGCCGGAAGCTACGCGCCCCTGATTCATCTGCCCCGGTGGGACGCCCGAGCGCCCCACCCTTTCCTCCCGATTTGAGCCAAGGACCGAACCCATGACGCTTCGCGACATTCCTCCCGCCGTCCACGACCTGATTGGCATCGGCTTTGGGCCGTCCAACCTGGCCCTGGCCATTGCATTGCAGGAGCAGAACGCAGCCGGCAGGCCGCTGGACGCCCACTTTCTGGAAAAGCAGCTGCACTACCAGTGGCACGGCAATACGCTGGTATCCCAAAGCGAGATGCAGATCTCGTTTCTGAAGGACCTTGTGTCGATGCGCAACCCGACCAGTCCGTACAGCTTTGTCAACTATCTGCACCGCCACGGTCGTCTGGTCGATTTCATCAACCTGCGCACGTTCTATCCCAGCCGCATGGAGTACAACGACTACCTGCGCTGGGCCGCCAGCCACTTTGCCGGACAGTGCAGCGCGGGCGAGGATGTGCAGCGCATCGAGCCGGAGCCGCCGCGCGGCCACGATGGCCGGATCAACCGCGTGCGCGTGGTTTCGGTGGACAGCCAGGGCCGCGAGCGCGTGCGCACGGCTCGCGCGGTGGTGCTGTCGACGGGCGGCACGCCACGCATTCCCGAAGCATTTGCCAGCCTGCGTGGCGATGCCCGGGTCACGCATCACAGCGGCTATCTGAACTGGGTCCTTCAACAGCCGTGCGCGAGCGGCAAGCCGATGCGCATCGCCGTGGTTGGCGCGGGCCAGAGCGCCGCCGAAGCATTCATCGACCTGCACGACAACCACCCGTCGGCCAAGGTGGACTGGCTGGTGCGCGGCGCGGCGCTGAAACCCGCCGACGACAGTCCGTTCGTCAACGAAATCTTTGCGCCGGCCTATACGGACGTGGTGTTCGAGCAGACCCAGGCCGGCCGTAACCGCCTGATCGACGAATACCTGAACACGAACTACTCGGTCATCGATGCGGACCTGATCGAACGCATCTACGGCATGTTGTATCGCCAGAAGGTCAGCGGCCAGTTCCGCGTCAACCTGCTGACATGCAAGGCGGTCAAAGCCGCGCACGCCGGCACGCATGGCGTGGAGCTGACCGTCGCCACCACCGCGCCAAGCACGGCCACCACCGCCGATACCGAGACGCGCCGTTACGATGCCGTGGTGCTGGCCACGGGCTACGAGCGCGAAAGCCATCGGCGCCTGCTGGAACCGTTGAGCCGCTACCTGGGCGATCTTTCGGTGGATCGCAACTATCGTGTGCAGACCGCATCGGAGCTGGCCGTGCCGGTGTACCTGCAGGGGTTCTGCCAGAGCAGCCACGGGCTCAGCGATACGCTGTTGTCGGTATTGCCGGTTCGCGCCGAGGAAATCGCGGGCGATATCCACGATGCGCTGAACGCCGCGCAAGGCTGGACGGCGCAGCCGCTTCAGGCCGGCGGTAGCCAGGCCATCGCGGCGGCATAACCGTCGGGCGCGGCAAGCGCATATAGCCGGGTCCGCGCCAGCGCCGCCGCGTGCGCGGCGGGCAGGCCGGACTCGGGCACCGCGGCGTGGCGCGCGTCGCCGGCCGCCCGGATGATCACGGAGACATGCTGCAGGTGATCGGCGATCCCGATGCCGAGCGCCTTCAGCAACGCCTCCTTGGCCGTCCATAGCGTGAAGAACGCGCGCGGCCATGCGTCGGCCGGCTGCGCTTCCAGCCACGCGCACTCGCGCGCCGTCAGGCAGTGCGCGGCCATGTCGCGCAGCGCGGCCTGCGTCAGCGTTGCATCGATCCTCTCGATATCCACGCCCACTTCCGCGCTTCCTTCCACGCCCACCTTCGCGTCACGATCCGCGATGGCGATCCACGCATAGTCTCCCGCATGCGACACGTTGAACGCCGGCGCGCCAGCCATCGCCAACGCCGGTTTGCCATGAGCGCCGGACACCAGGCATAGCGACGCCGGCTCGCATTGCAGCCGTCGCGCCAAAAGGCAACGCAAAGCCGTGCGCGTAGCGGCGTACCGCCGCTGGTCCCGCGGGTGGCGCAGCGCGGCGTGGCGCGCCCGCTCCTCCGGACTCAGGCAGGCAGCCGCCATCTCCCCGATTTCAGCGAGGTCTTTCAGATCGAGTTGCCAAAGCGCCACGGTCGGCAGGGGGCTGGGCAATCGTGTCAGCGGCCACTCGGCCGCAAGGATTCGCGCGTCCATCCAATACGTGACGAATGAGCGTTCCAGGAAATTAATCCTGCCGAAGGCTCCGCATCCGCCGCCTAGACGAAGCAGAAATCGTGAAATTTAATTGCTTCCATATGCTGGAATCGTGACAACTATTTCTCTTGAAGTAACATCAGGGTTACATTTTAGTTAATTGACTATCATTCTCATTATTATTAACTTACCTGCTCCGCACTGCATCAGCCCCAAGGAGCCGCCCCCGTGATTCCCGCAACCGAAGTTCGAAAACGCCCCGCCGCGCCCGTGGGCGCCGATACGCTATTGGGGTTGTTCATGGAAAACCGGCGCGCGCTGGTAGGCGCCGCAGCTAGGATCGTGGGGTCCCGCGATATGGCCGAAGACGTGGTGCAGGACGCGTTCCTGCGGCTGCGCGACATGACTGACGACGGCGCCATCCGCTGCCGTCTGAGCTATCTGTTCCAGGTGGTCCGGAACCTGGCCATCGACACCTACCGGCGCCAGGCGCTGGAGCAGAAATGGATGGCTGCCGAGGACGAAGGCATGAACGCGCCCTCGCCCACCACATCGCCCGACATGATCATCATCGGCCGCCAGGCACTCTGTGCGCTGGCTGGCGCGCTCGCGGAGCTGCCCGAGCGCACGCAACGCGCATTCGAGATGTGCCGCGTGCAAGGGATGGCGCAGAAAGACATCGCATCGCAACTCGGCGTATCACCGACGCTGGTGAACTTCATGGTGCGCGATGCCTGCATCCATTGCCGCGCGCGGCTGACGCGCCAGCAGGCGATCTGAGTGGCCGCGCCAGGGACCGAGGACTGCGGTCGACGGTAGAATGCGGGCCCGTCTGCGAGACGCAGACCGAACCGGAATACCCATGCAGAACTCGGACATCGACGCCATCACCCAGGCCTTTGCGCTGGTCAGCGAATTTGGCGAAGGCAAGAACCCGCGCTACCAGGTAGCCAGCGAGGCCGAAGCGCTGAAGCTGGCCACGCATCGCCACTACAAGGGCGGTCTGTATCGGCGCGTCTTTGAGGCCACGCACACCGAGAATGGCGAAGTGCTGACGGTCTACGTCCATATCTGGCCGCACAACACGTCGCCGTGGGCACGCCCGGCCGAGATGTTCCACGGACGCCTGGAAGACGAGCGGCTGCGCTTTGCGCCGCTCGACCCGGCCTGAGGCTTCCTGCCGAATCAGGCCATTGCGGGCACCTGGAAGGACGATACCGACGCGCGCAGCACATCGGCCTGTTCCTCCAGCGCCTTGGCCGCCGCCGCGGCTTCTTCCACCAGCGCGGCGTTCTGCTGGGTCATCTGGTCCATCTGCGTGACGGCCTTGCCAACCTGGTCGATGCCGGCGCTCTGCTCGCGCGACGCCGTGCTGATCTCGCCCATGATCGACGTGACGCGGCCCACGGCCTGAACGAGGTCGTGCATCGTGGTACCGGCCTTGTCCACCTGCTCGGTGCCGGCCTCCACCTGATTCACGGTGTCGTTGATCAATTGCACGATTTCCTTGGCGGCCGATGCCGAGCGCTGCGCCAGTTCGCGCACTTCGCCAGCCACCACGGCAAAGCCACGGCCCTGCTCGCCCGCGCGAGCCGCCTCGACGGCGGCGTTCAGGGCCAGGATGTTGGTCTGGAAAGCGATGCCTTCGATCACCGCCGTGATTTCGCCGATCTTGCGCGAAGCCTGCTGGATGCCGCTCATCGTGGACACCACATTGCGCATGTCCTCGCCACCGCGTGACGCGGTGTCCGACGCGGCCGCGGCAAGCAGATTGGCCTGGTGGGCGTTCTCGGCGTTCTGGCGCACGATGGCTGTCAGTTGCTCCATGCTGGCGGCGGTTTCTTCCAGCGCGTTGGCCTGCTGCTCGGTACGTTGCGACAGGTCCAGGTTGCCGGCCGCGATCTGGCGCGTGGCCGTAGCGATGGCATCGCTGCCGCCGCGCATCGTGTGAATCGCGTCGACCAGGCCCGATTGCATCTGCTGCAGCCCTTGCGTCAGGTCGCCCATCTCGTCATGGCTGGTCACGCGGATGCGTTCCGTCAGGTCACCGTGCGAAATCCGCCCGAAGCTTTCCAGCATGCGGACCAGCGGCTCGGAGATGGCGCGGCGCAAACCGATAGCGCAGGCCACCGCGCCGACGATGCCAACGCCGACGGCGCCAATCACCATCCAGAGAAAGCGCTGCGAACGCGCCGTGGCGTTTTCGTACATGGCCTGGGCCTGATCGCTCTGATTACGCTCCAGCGCGTTCACGGCGGCGGTCAGCTCCACGAATATCGGCGGAATCCTGGCCATCACCTGCTGGTCGACGGCCGCGGCATCCTGCGCGCGCAACGCCGCCACCAGCGGTTCCACGCCTTCCTTGAAGAACCTGGCGCGCAGCGCTTCCACTTTGTCCGACAGCGCCTTCTCCTCCGCGGACTTGGCCAGCGCCTGGTAGGCACCCCACGCCTTCTCCGACTTTTCCCGATACGCGGCGGCCTTATCGATCGTCGCCGGCACATCGGCGGCATCGGGATGGAACACGGCACGATCCAGCGTGGTACGCACCACCGCTGCATTGAGCTGCGAGGCCGCGACAAACCTGGTCGACGCCAGTTGGTTCGTATAGATCTCCTGGATGTCGGCAATGGATGCACGCATCCCGAACACACCGATCACACCGATCAGGGTCAGCAGAGCGGCCAGGACGGCCAGGGCCGCGTTGAGGCGGAATCGAATCGAGAGTTTGCTTGGCATGGCTGGAGGAACCGGTAGTCGATGCTGCAGCGCACTAACGGTTACCAAAACGGCTGACTGAAGTGTTTGCACTGCATGTAGACATATGTAGACATTGGCGGCCGCGCAAAAGCGGCGCGGAGACGACATTGCAAACAATCCGTCCGGATGGTATCTTCCGGCGCCATGAGTGAAGCCCATCGCCGCCCCAAACAGCCGCAGCTGATACGCGACCGCCTGATTGCCGCAACCATCGACCTGCTGGTCGAGGAAGGCATTGGCGCGGTGACACTCAATGCCGTGGCAGCCCGCGCCGGTGTATCGAAAGGCGGACTGCAGCACCACTTTTCAAGCAAGCAGGAATTGCTGGAGGCGCTGTCAAGCGAGGTGCTTGGCCATTTCAAGCGCCAGGTGGACACGGTGGCCGCGTCCGATACCGAACCGCACGGCCGCAATACGCGCGCCTATCTGCGGGCCTCGGCCGACGGCTTTGTCGAAGCAGGCCAACGCGAACTCTGGAAGGCAGCGATGATGCTGGTCATGGCCCGCCCGGAATTCCGCATGCCTTATCAGGAATGGGAAGCGGCGTCGCTACAGCATGACGCCGCGCAGTGCGACGATACGGCGCGGCTCCTGCTGTGCCGCCTGGCCGCCGATGGCCTCTGGCTGGCCGACCTGCTCGGCCATCGCACGATAGATCCCGCCCAACGCGCGGCGCTGGTCCGCCAGCTCGAACAACTGACCCAGCCGCGCCCGGAAACAGAACAAGCATGACCTCACAAGACATTTCGGCATCGGATATCGATGCCGCGCTGGTACGTGCGCGCGACGCACTGCTGGACCTGCAACACGCCGACGGACACTGGTGCTTCGAACTCGAATCCGACGCCACGATCACCGCCGAATACATCCTCATGATGCATTTCGTCGATGAGATCGACACCGGACTCCAGGCCCGCATGGCGAAGTACCTGCGCGCGCTGCAACGGCGTGACCGGCATGGCGGATGGGACCTCTACTACGGCGGCGCGCTCGATATCTCGTGCAGCGTCAAGGCGTACTTTGCGTTGAAGGCCGCTGGCGATTCGCCCGACGCGCCCCACATGGTGCAGGCGCGGGACGCGATTCTGCAGCACGGCGGCGCCGCGAAATCGAACGTCTTCACGCGCATCCTGCTGGCAACATTCGGCGAGGTGCCCTGGCGCGCCACGCCGTTCATGCCGGTGGAGTTCATGCTGTTTCCGCGCTGGGCGCCGATCCACATGGACAAGGTAGCCTATTGGGCCCGCACGACAATGGTGCCGCTGCTGGTGCTGTGCTCGATGCGTGCCCGGGCGAAGAACCCGCTCGGCATCCATGTGCAGGAACTGTTCGTGACGGCACCTGAGCTGGAAACCGAGTACTTCCCGCGCAAGCGTGGCTTGCAGGGGCTGTTCCTGAAACTCGACCGTGTCGTGCGCCACGCCGAACCGCTGATTCCGCGCGCGCTGCGCCGCAAGGCAATCCAGCGCGCCGTGCAGTGGAGCGAGGAACGGATGAACGGCGAGGACGGCTTTGGCGGCATCTTCCCGCCGATGGTCTATGCCTACGAGATGATGGTGCTAATGGGCTACGCCAAGGACCATCCGATGCGCCGCGATTGCATGGATGCGCTGAAGAAGCTGATCGTGCATCGGGACGATGGCATTTCGTATTGCCAGCCTTGCCTGTCGCCGGTCTGGGACACGGCATGGAGCCTGATGGCGCTGGAACAGGCACCGGCCAGCGAGCGGTCGTCGGCCGCCATCGCGCGCGCCTATGACTGGCTCACCGAGCGCCAGGTGCTCGACCTGACCGGCGACTGGGAGCACAACGCGGCGCCGGCAACCAAGCCGGGCGGCTGGGCGTTCCAGTACGCCAATCCGTACTACCCGGATGTCGACGATACGGCCGTGGTGCTTGCCATGCTGCATGCGCACGGCAAGCGCACGGGACAGGCTGCTCGGTTCAAGCCTCACGTCGACCGCGCGCTCGACTGGTCGATCGGCCTGCAATCGAAGAACGGCGGCTTTGGCGCTTTCGACGCCAATTGCGACCGCCAGTACCTGAACGCCATTCCGTTCGCGGATCACGGCGCCCTGCTCGACCCGCCTACCGAGGATGTGTCGGGCCGCGTGCTGCTGGCGATGGGTGTCACGAACCGTCCGCAGGACGCCTCGTCGCGCGAGCGCTGCATCAGCTATCTGCGCGAGACCCAGCAAGCCGATGGCAGTTGGTGGGGCCGCTGGGGCACCAACTACATCTACGGCACATGGAGCGTGCTGGCCGGCCTGGCGCTGGCGGGCGTCGACCGCGGCGTGCCGATGGTGCGCAATGCCGTGGGCTGGCTGCGCGGCAAGCAGAATGCCGACGGCGGCTGGGGCGAAACGAACGACAGCTATCTGCATCCCGAGCTGGCCGGCACCCATGCCGCCGGCAGCACGTCTGAGCATACGGCCTGGGCGCTGTTGGGACAGCTGGCATTGGGCGAACACGAATCCGAATCGGTGAAGCGCGGCGTGGCCTATCTGGTTGACGCGCAGGGCGACGATGGATTCTGGAGCCATCCTTTCCACAACGCGCCCGGCTTTCCGCGCATCTTCCACCTGAAGTACCACGGGTACACCGCGTACTTTCCGCTGTGGGCACTGGGGCGATACCGGCGGCTGACGCAGACACGCCGTGCCGCCGAAACCCGCCAGGCCGCCGTCGCGGAGCGCGAACTGGCCTGAGCTGAGTGCAATGAAAACGGGGCGTTTGAGCGCCCCGTGCCGTGCCATCAGGAATCGGCCCTTGCTCCGGGCGTCTCCTATGCCTGCATCAGGCTGGCACCTGAGTCGTGCCGCTGCCCTGCTCGTCGGCAATCCTTCGTTTGGCCGCCGCCACGTGATTGGTGAACACGGGCCTTAGTACCGTGAGCGCCAGGAACGCGGCCATCAGGTCCATCGTGGCCACGGTATAGAGCACGGTGGACCACGTGCCAGTGGCTTCCATCATCAGGTTGCCGATTGGCACGAACAGCGCGCCGATGCCCTTGGCCGTGTACAGCACGCCGTAGATCTTGCCGATGTGCTTGGTGCCGAATGCATCGCCGGCCAGGGCCGAGAACAGTGAGTAGACCTCGCCCCATGCCAGGAAAACCACGCCCGACAGGATCAGGAACGCATATGGGTTGCTTCCGAAGTAGCCCAGCGCGATGATCCCGATGCCTTCGAGCGAGAAGGCAATCACCATCGTTTTCTCTCGCCCGATATTGTCGGAGATCCAGCCGAACAGCGGACGCGAGATACCGTTCATGACGCGGTCCAGCATCAGGGCCAGCGGCAGCGCGGCCATCGTGAAGAAGTACAGGTCGACCTTGAACTCCTTCACGCCGAGGTCCTTGGCGATGACACCCAGTTGCGCCACGGCCATCATGCCGCCCGTGACCACCAGCACGAACATCACCAGCATCAGCCAGAACAGCTTGGTCGCCAGGGCCTCGCGCAGCGTGTAGTCGCGCGTGGATTGGTAGATCTTGCTCGACGCCTTCACTTCGTTGGCCTTCGGCGCACACAGGAACCAGGCAGCCAGGAACGCCAGCGACCCTTGCAGGATGCCGAAGAACATGAACGTGTGCTGGAAGCCCTGCGACTCGATCATCGCGGCGATCGGCAGGATGGTCGCTGCCGAGCCGGCGCCGTAGCCCCCTGCCGTCAGGCCCACTGCCAGGCCGCGGCGATCGGGGAACCACTTGATCGCGTTGTTGATACAGGTGGCGTAGATCGATCCGACACCCAGCCCGCCAACGGCCGCGCCCACGTAGAAGCCCATCAGCGTGGTGGCCTGCGAATTGATCACCCACGCAAAGCCGATGAAAAGCGCACCAAACGCCACCATCAGCCGTGGCCCGAATTTATCGATGAAATAGCCTTCGATAGGTGCCAGCCAAGTCTGGACCAGCACGAAGATCGTAAAGGCTATCTGGATATTTGCGCGCGACCAGCCAAAGGTGTCCTGGATTTCCGGCACAAACAGGGTCCAGGCGTATTGGATATTGGCCGTCGCCACCATACAGACGACGCCAACCATTAGCTGGAACCAGCGTTTTCTTTCGGAAAAATCTGAATTGGGGCGCATAGCCCCTGTCGGTGCATGAGTCATTGCGCGCTCCCGTTTATCGAATGGTCTGTATTTCGTGGAGATGCGGTTCGATACACGGGCACCGTGCGCTCGAACCCTAATGTGGTCGCATGCATTTGCGTGTCTCCTGTGTCGTCGTTCTAGTTGTTCTGGTCTTCTTGAGCTTGTGAAACCCATGCGCAGGACCGCCATTGCTCAAACCACGAGTAGGTACCGAATGCGCGCCGAAACCCTTTTGCAGCCTTGGTTTCCAGGCAGTTTCTCAACTGGCTATTCGTTCTTCATCTTAAATCCCCTCCATTTTAAAAATCGCCGAATGAATTACAGATTTGTAATGTTCGGCGTAATGTTTGCGTAATCGAGAGACGCGATGGTTACAAGGTATGTGATATACCAGGTTAGTCAAGATAAAGAACGGGCAGGGTTTTCACCATGCCGGAAAACTCAATTCATTACCGGGAAAAATCAACAGCGACGCATTCACAATAAAATGGAATGCATCGATTATAAAAGGGCAAAAAAAAGCCCGCAGGCTAGCACAGGCGGGCGGAGGCGTGATGCGTGACACCAGTTCGCAACACGTAGCCATATTTATAGGTGAAGTTTTGCGCGCTAAATGTAATTCAAGGGTTTTCTCTTATTTTGAACATTACATTTCTGTCAGAAATGGAGTGCGACTTTTAATATCCCCAATAACCGCTTCATTACGGAAGGCGTGTCAATCGGCATGGATAGGTCGTCACATCTCTCATGTCGCCAATGTCTGTGTTGCATCCACAACGTATCGGCACGCATGCGCAGGCGCTGTTATTTGACAGCCACCTGTCCTTTCTGTTAATAGTAATGATTCTCATTTGTACGGATTGTTAAACTGCATGGCTAGCCGGTACCGCTCACGGGGCTGCGTGTAGTCACCGATGACGGCTAGATCATGAGTACGCCTGGCTCCCTTTTTCCCTCGACCATCGAGTCGCTCTATTGCGACCACCATTCGTGGCTCAAGAGCTGGCTGCACAGGCGGCTTGGCAGCGCCGAGCAGGCCGCTGACCTGGCCCACGACACGTTCGTGCGGCTGCTGAACAGCGAGCGCATACCGGCCACGCTGGACGAGCCTCGCGCGTATCTGACCACGGTCGCCCGGAACCTTGTGTCCAACCACTGGCGGCGCGAGCAGCTGGAGCGTGCCTATCTGGACGCGCTGGCCCATGCGCCGCGCGAAGTGGAACTCTCGCCGGAAGCGCGCGCGATCCTGCTGGAAACCCTGCTGGAACTCGACCTCCTGCTCGATGGCCTGCCGCCGATCGTGCGGCAGGCTTTCCTGCTGTCACAACTGGACGGTCAGACGCATGCCCAGGTGGCCGAGGCACTCGGCGTTTCCATTCCCACCGTCAAGCGGTACGTCGTCAAGGGTCTGCAGCAGTGCTACTTTGCCGACCTCTCGTTCGTGGGCTGACACGTGCCGACGTCTTCCTGGTACCGGGCGACGGCCGATGCCGCGACGATTCCCGCCCACGTCGCCGAACGCGCGCTCGAATGGCTGGTGGAGTTGCAGGCTGGCGATGCGCCGCCGCAAGTGCGGCAGGCGTGGGCGCATTGGCGCGCGGAGCATCCGGACCACGAGCGGGCGTGGCAACGTATCGAGTCCGTGCAAAGCTGGCTGCAGCCGCTGTCCGCGCCGGAGACGGCCGGCGTGGCACGCGCCGCGCTCAGTTCTCCCAAGCAGAAGCCCCGTCGCCATGCCATCAAGACGCTGGCCACGCTGGCCTTTGCCAGTGGGCTGACGTGGATGGCCCGCGAGCACACGCCGTGGCGCCAGTGGGCGGCGGATTACCGTACGGCCGTCGGTGAGCGGCGCATCGTGGCGTTGCCCGATGGCACCCAGCTGGCGCTGAACACCGACAGCGCCGCGGACATCCTGTTCAACGCCACGGAACGGCGCGTGAGACTGCTGGCCGGCGAAATCCTGATCACCACGGCAAAGGACCCGCACCCTTCGCGCCGGCCATTCCTGGTCGAAACCTTGCACGGCACCGCCCACGCGCTGGGCACCCGCTATGCGGTACGGCAGGCGGACGGCGATACCGAGGTCTGCGTCTTCCAGGGCGCCGTCGAAATCCGTCCGCGCCAGGCCGATAGCCATAGCCAGCCACGGGTGTTGCAGGCCGGAACCTGCGCGCGCTATACGGCGCGGGAAACTGGCACGCCCTTCCCTGCCGAGGCCGCCCGCATTGCCTGGGCCGATGGATTCATCGTGGCGCGCAGTATGCGGCTGGACGCATTCATTGGCGAGCTGCGGCGCTACAGCCGCGCCTCGCTGTCGTGCGATCCGGCCATCGCGGGCGTCAAGGTGTCCGGCTCATTCCCGCTCGACGACCCAGGCAAGGTCCTGCAGACGCTGAGCAGCACATTGAACCTGCAGAAGGAGACCGTCACGCGGCTCTGGGGCCAGGACGAGATACGCCTCGTGCCCGCGCGCCGCAACTGATGCAGCGCCGCATCCATCCCATCGCATGAAAAAGTTTGCTGGACCTGATCCGTTTCCGATTTTCGCGGGTCAAGGAGGGCAAGAACTTCATCTCTCCTCCATTCGAAAGGTCTGTACATGGGTCCGGTCCAGGCGCGCCAGCGTCAGTCAAATCCTGTTTTCCGCCGCAAGCTGCTGACATCGCTGGTCGGCCGCATCGCATTCGGCACCGTCATCGTCGCGCCGAGCCTGGCCGTGCCAGCAATGGCGCAAGCCCAGCCCGCGGCCGCACGCGCCTACAGCATCCCGGCCGGCTCGCTCGAAGACGCGCTGAGCCGCTTTGGCCGCGATGCCGGCATCATGTTGTCGTTCAAGCCCGAGATCACGACCGGCAAGCAGAGCAAGGGACTGAGCGGCACCTACACGCCGCGCGCCGGCCTGGATACCCTGCTGGCCAACACCGGCCTGGAAGTCGCGCAACAGTCGAATGGCAGCTATCTGATCAACGGCCCGCTCAGCAGCGGCCCGGATATTGGCACCACCACGCTGCTCGTGGTCACCGTGTCCGCCGCGGGCGCCCACGACCTGCCAGGCGCCTACGCCGGCGGCCAGGTGGCGCGTGGCGGTGGGCTCGGTGTGCTTGGCACGTCCGACGTGATGGACCAGCCGTTCAGCACCACCAACTACACCAGCGAGATGATCGACAACACGCAGGCCAGAACGCTGGCCGACGTGGTCATCAATGACGCATCGGTACGCACACTGACCTCGCGCGGGGGCTTTGGCGAGGACTTCCAGATTCGCGGCTACACGGTATCCAGCGGCGACGTTGGGCTGAACGGGTTGTACGGCATGGCCTCGTCCAGCCGCATGCCCACGGCGATCATGGAACGTGTGGAAGTTCTCAAAGGGCCAGGCACGCTGATGTACGGGATCGGCCCCAGCGGCAGCATCGGCGGCGCGATCAACGTGGTGACCAAGTGCGCCGGCGACGAGCCGCTGACGCGCCTGACCACCACATACGAAAGCAAATCGCTGTTCGGCGTGCAGGCCGACGTGGGACGCCGCTTCGGCGAAAACAAGGAATGGGGCGTGCGCGTCAACGGCGTGGTCCGTGGCGGCGATACCACCATCGACGACGGCCGCCAGAAACAGGGCGTGGGCGCGCTGGCACTGGACTACCGGGGCAAGAAGCTGCGCTGGTCGCTGGACACCTACACCCAGCACGAAGGTACCGACAATTTTCGTCCGCAGATCGGCTTTCAGGCCGGCGTGACGAAGATCCCCGACGCGCCGTCGGGCCATCGAAACTTCTACCCCGGCACCGAACTCGCGTTGCACGACACGGCCGTGATGTCACGACTGGAATACGACATCCTGCCGAACCTGACGGTGTACGCGGCCGGCGGCTATCGCGACGGCACGGCCTACCAGACGTTCCCGGGCGGCCCGGCCAACGCGCAGGGCAACTTCACCGCCACGAATTCATTCTACGATTCGTACAGCAAGACGTGGACGGCCGATGTGGGCGCGCGCGCGTCGTTCAACACGTTCGGCGTCGGCCATACGGTCACGGCCAGCTTCACGCGCCTGGAGCAGGAACTGGGCAACGCCTATGTGCCGTCGTCGGCGCCGGCCCAGGCATCGAACATCTACAATCCGGTGCCGCTGACACCGGTCGTGGGCAATCGCATCGACGCAAGCAAGGCATCGGACACCGCGCTTACCAGCTTCACGCTGACCGACACGCTGGCCATGTTCAACGACCGCCTGCTGCTGACCGGCGGCTTCCGCCACCAGCGCGTGGCGCTGGACAACTTCAGCACCACCACCGGCGCGATGACGTCGAACTACGACCAGAGCGCTGTCTCGCCGCTGGCCGGCATCGTGATCAAGCCCGTCAAGAACGTGTCGGTGTACGGCAATTTCACGTCGGGCCTGTCGCGCGGCGGCGTGGCACCCGCCACGGCCGCGAATGCGGGTCAGGTGTTCCCGCCATACAAGTCGAACCAGTATGAAGGCGGCGTCAAGGTCGACTGGGGCACGATATCGACTACCGTGTCGGCCTTCCAGATCGAGCGCCCGAGCGCCATCACCGATCCGGCCACCAACCTCTACAGCTTTGACGGCGAACAGCGTAACCGCGGTATCGAGTTGTCGGCCTATGGCGAAGTACTGCGCGGCCTGCGCCTGATGGCCAGCGCCACGTTCTACGACGCCAAGCTGACCAAGACGGCCGGCGGCGTGAACGACGGCAACAAGGCCAACGGCGTGCCGAACAATGCGTTCAACCTTGGCGCGGACTGGGATGTGCCCTGGGTGCCCGGCCTGAGCCTGAACGGACGGATCATCCATACCTCGTCGCTGTACTTCAACGCGACGAACACGCTGAGCATGCCAAGCTGGACCCGCTACGACATTGGCGCGCGCTACCGGACCAAAGTCATGGGCAAGTCGGTCGTCTTCCGAGCCAACGTCGAAAACCTGTTCAATTCGAACTACTGGCTCGTGAGCGGCACTTACGCTACTGTTGCGGCACCGCGCACGGTGTTCCTTTCCGCGCAATTCGATTTCTGAAGTCAACACGACGAGGCATGAGCCATATGAACAAGACCATTTCCCTTGCCGCTGCATTGATTGCGCTGTCCGGCGCGGCCCACGCACACCAGATCTGGATCGAGCAACCCGCCGGCCAGCCGGCATCGATCCGCTTTGGCGAATTCGGTGAGAACCTGCGCGAGGTGTCTCCGGGCCTACTGGACAAGTTCGTGGCACCCACCGCCACGCTGATCTCCGCCAGCGGCGAGAAGACCGCCAATGTCACGAAGACCGGTAACGGCTTCCAGGTACCGTTCACGCTTGGCGAGCGAGACACGCTGGTGGCGGAAGACGCGAAGTATCCGCTCCACACGGGCAAGCGCGGCGACAAGGAATTCACGAACCGCTACTACCCGGCCGCGCGCTGGGTGTCGGACTTTACCGCCCAGCAGCCAAAACTGACGCTGGACCTCGTGCCCGCCGGCCAGCCTGGCGCGTTCAAGGCTTACTACCAGGGTAAGCCGCTGCCCAAGGCCAAGGTCGAACTGGTGACGCAATCCGGCTGGGCCAAGGAAGCCCGCACCGACGAACAGGGCCTGGTCACGTTCGATATGCCCTGGAAGGGCATGTATGTGGCCGAGCTGTCGCACAGCGATCCGAGCGGCGGCGAACGCCAGGGCGTGAATGGCGTGGAGAAGTACACCGCGGCCAGCTACGTGACGTCCGTTACGTATGTGAAGGGCGATGGTATCGAACCACTGCCAGCCGGTCCGGCCGCAAAGCCGAACAAGTAAGTCCCGGCCTGCGATAGCGGCGCGCCCTCTCCCATCGGTTCCGGGAGAGGGCTGCGCCGGTCAACAATTGCGATGCGTTATTGCTGCGTCTTTACGGACTGCACGGCATCCAGAATCACCTTTGCCACATCGGCCGGCCTCGATTGCTGCGGCACGTGGCTGGTCGGCAGCGTGGTCACCTTCGCGTTGATGCGCCGGGCCATCGCGCGCTCCAGGTCCGGCGGAATCATGCGGTCGTTGGCGCTGACGATGTACCACGACGGACGGCTGGCCCATGCCGCAACACTCGTCTTCTCTCCAAACGCCTTGGCCTGGATCGGCCCCTGGGTGGCCGCCATGACGCGCGCCTGGGCGGCTGGCACGTCCTGGGCAAAATCACTGGCCACCGCGTCCGGCGGCAGCGACAAGTAGCCGTCCTTGTCCGCCACCAGCTTGCCGATACCCGGCGCGGGCGGGAATGCCTTGCCGGCTTCCTCGGTGGACTGCCCTGCTTCCGGCGCGAACGCCGCCACATAGACCAGCGCGGAAACCTTGTCGTTGGCGCCGGCCTCGGTGATCACGGTGCCGCCCCACGAATGCCCCACCAGCACCACCTTGCCGGACTGGTTCTCGATGGCGCGCCGCGTGGCCGCCACGTCCCCGGCCAGCGATTCCAGCCCGTTCTGCACGGCTTGCACCTTCACCCCCTTGGCCAGTAGCAACGGGATGACCTTGGCCCAGTCCGAGCCGTCGGCAAAGGCGCCATGCACGATGACCACGGAAGGCTGCGCATTGCCGGCAGCCGGAGCGGCGTAGGCCGCGGCGCCCGCGGTCAGGCCAAGGGCCGCCACGGCCAGCGATACAATCGTTCGATTCAACATGGGATCTCTCCAGACATTTTTAGTGGTTGAAGGCCGGTACGGAGCGCGCTTGCGATGCCACCGCCAGGGCCACGCAGGCCGTGGCTGCTGCCACCGTGGCCAGCGTCAACCCCTGGAGCGCACCGGGCGGCAACGACGAGAACACTGTCCTCGTCAGCTGCAGCGCAATGTTGAATTTCGACATGGGTGGCTCCTACCAGACCGGTTTTTGGCGGCGCACCGTGCGCTGTCGCCATAGGGTCTATTGGAAGGGCCGGACGTATCGCATCCGTGTGGCGGAAACGGCTATTGCGTGTGGCGACGTATCGATCGTCCGCCCGGATACAGAGCGGTACAAATCGGCGTGCATGCCTGCGGGTAAGGCGGAAGGCGGAGGCGACGGATGCCTCGCGTGCCTCAGATGCGTCTGGCCTGCGCCCGGAGTCCGGCAAAGACGCGCTCGGCCACGTCGCCCGGAAACGTCACCGGCAATTGCGCGGACGTCGCGGCAATCGCTGGCTCGACCGCGTCTTTCAGCTCGGCAAGAATGGCTTCCACTTCGGGCGGGGGCATCCCTACCCTGCGCCCCTGCTCCAGCCAGTGCCGGCGCATGATCTGCCCAATGCGGTAGTGATTCTGGGTGCCGCGCACCGCCATTGCCATGCGCGCCTTCTGCGGGGCCAGTTGGTTGGCGCCGCCGCCCATGATCGGAAAGGCCGACAGCACGTCGTACAGCGGCGTCGACCAGTAGCGCCCGCCCGGGCCGATCGACAGGCTGAAGTTCTTGGCATGGCCGTCGGTGGCGGCCAGCAGCCAGAACAGGATCTGCACCTTGAAGAAGTTACGCCGGTCGGACGCAGGCGCCTCGGAGCCTGCCAGCACGGTCATGATGTCGGCAATGCCCGGCCCGCCGTCGGCCTGATATTTCGCCAGCGGCGAGATGCCCAGTGCCTGGCAGAAGTCTTCCTGCGGCAGGCGGATGATCCAGCTGCCATCGGGGGCCAGCCGGCGATCGAAGCGATCGACCACCAGCACTTTCTGGTCCTCGAACGTGGCGATTGCGCAGTCCGCGATTGGTAGCCCGAAATGCCGCACCATCTGCGCGCACAGCCATTCGTTCTCCACGGAGGTGCGCATGTCCGCCCGCATGTTGCCAACCAGCCCCAGCGGCAGCTTCAGGATATGGGTGGTCGGCGTACTGCCATGCGGCAACAGCCATTTGCCGCCGTGCAGCAGCAGTGCCGTCTTTTCCTGCGCGCCCGCTATCGACAGCCGCAGGTCGCCCTCGTCGTCGTGCTGGCCCAGCGGCGCATTCCGCGTCGCGTCGCGCAGCAGCCGTGCGATGGCCGCTTCATCCATCGGCGTGCCCTGGATGGTGCGCAGGTCTTCCGGCTCCGCGCCCGCCGGCAGCAATTGCAGCGCGCCCACGCAATCGCGGCCCAATGCCGCCAGCAAATCGAACGGACCGGTACCCTGGGTGCGATGGCGCTGCGCCAGACGGCGGCGGATCGCATCGCTATCGGGCAGCAGGTTGTCGAAATAGTCGGTCACCACGCTGCCGCGATACGGCGCGGCGTCGGAGCGGAACGGCAGCGAGAGCGACAGGGGCCGCCCTTGGTCGCTTTCCATCCAGTCGGCATCGTAGGTAAAGGACTCGCCGTCGGTACCCTGTTCCCAGGTACCCGTCAGCCATCCGTTCATCCAGACGCCAAGCCTGCGCCGTAGCGGACGCCGACCCATTACCAGTCCTCGCCCTGGTCCGCCCCGCGCTTGCGCGCCGGTGCCGGCCTGGCTGTCTTGGCCGGCTTTACGGTCTTGGCGGCTTTGACTGGCTTGACCGGCGGCTTGCCCCGCCGGGCGCCCGCCGCCCCAGCGGCCTCGGCCGCCACGCGGGGCGTCAGCGTCAGGTCCACTTCCAGCGCCTGCAGCGCCGCCAGGACTCGCGCCATGCTGGCGCGGCCCGGATTCGCCTCCAGCCGCGCATAGCTCTGCTGGCTGACGCCAAGCCGTGCGGCGATGTCAGCCTGCGTCAGACCGCGCGACTTGCGAAAGCCCTGCAGCACGGGCCCGAGCTGACTCAGGATGCGAATGGGATAGGTGGTGGCCATAGCGGGCAGCGCGCAGGCCCGCGCAAGAATGCGCCACGCCCGCACATCGAATCGGTTGTAAAGGCGTTTTACTACGTATAGGGTGTATTTTCAAGTTACAACGCATAGGTTGTAAAACTGATTTACAACATATTGGTTGTAGCGCCGTGCACTACGGGGCGCTTGGCCAGCGCGGTGCCGTGCTACAGTCCGGCCCGATAGCGTCAGCCCGATCCGAACCCGACCGCCGCCCATGCCAGAGCGCCCAGAGCCAACCAAGTCCCCAGCGATGAACGTCAAGACCGCCTTGCGCGTGATCGAGATCATCGAGACCTTCGCGCGCGAACGGCGCGCGCTGTCGCTGTCCGAGCTGGCCCGCCTGCTGGCGGTGCCGGCCTCCAGTTGCCTGGCGTTGATTCGCACGCTGACGTCGCTCGGCTATCTCTACGAAACGGCCCGCCGCCAGGGCTACTACCCCACCGGACGGCTGCTGGCGATGGCTCAGCAGATTGCCAGGCACGATCCCGTTCTCGACCGCGTGCACGGCACGATGAGCGAGTTGCGCGATGCCACCGGCGAGACCATTGTCATCGGCAAGCTCCATGAAGGCACCGCCGTCGTCTACCTGGACGTACTGGAGTCGCCCCACGCGATCCGCTATATCGCCACCGCCGGTGAACGGCGCGAGCTGCATGCCAACTCGATCGGCAAGGCACTGCTGGCGGCGATGGAAGATGATGAGCGCGCGGCGTTGCTGCCCCGGCTGGACTTTCAGCAATTCACGCCACGCACGCTGACCACGCCGGGCACGCTCGAAGCGAACCTGCGCCAGGCGCGAGAGCGCGGCGCGTACGTCAATATCAGTGAATCGATGCCCGATGTGGGCGCGCTGGCCTGGCCGGTACGACTCTCCGGCGAGTGCTATGCCATTTCGATTGCGGGTCCCGTGTACCGGATCGAGCCGCACCTGGAGCGCTACGCCGCCATCCTTCGCGCGGCCTGCGCCTCGCTGGAAAAAACCTGAGCGGACCTGGGCCGGACGGCCTAGTCGACGATTTCGCGCGCTTGCAACCGCCAGCCGGTGGCGTGCGGCAGTTCGAGTTCTTCCACCAGCGTAGTGGCCGCCAGTGCCAGCACGGCGTTCTTGCGGCGCCATGTCAGCCCGTTGGCCTGCGCCAGCGGCGCCGGCACGGCCTCCACGACATGCCCCATCATCGTCTGGAACAGGTTGCCGCCGTGGCACTTGATCCATGCTTCCTTGAGCGTCCATAGCTGGAAGAACGCCAGCATGCGCGCTTCGTCATCGTCGTCCGCCAGCAGTTCGGGCAGCGCGGCGCGTTCGGCCTCGGTGGTGGTGGCCTCGATCAACGTATCCAGATGCCTGCGCGGCTGCAATTCCTCGATATCGACGCCCACCGGCATGTCGGATACCGCGCAGGCGATGTGATCCCCCGAGTGCGCAATCGACACGAACACCGGCGTGCCTACCGCGCCAGCCGTGTGCGTGGCCAGCGGCGGCGCATCCTCGGCGGCCGACAGCGCCCATTCCGACGCATCGCCGCCAAACGTCACCGCCAGCAGCCGGCGCGCCAGCCAGCGGCCTGCCGCAAACTGCTCGGCACGCTGCTGCGCTCGCATGTCCGCCAGGCGCGCCAGTTCTTCGGCCGACATCCAGCGGCTGACAGGTGGCGCCATCGCGGCAAACGCCATGACCGATCCGGTTCGCAGGGCAAGTGGCATGGTTCAGGATCGATCGGTCCAGCGGCGGAAGATCAGCGAAGTATTGATGCCGCCAAACGCAAAGTTGTTGCTCATCACATAGTCGGTGTCCAGGCGGCGCCCTTCCCCGACGATATGATCGAGTGGCGCGCAGCGCGGGTCGGGCTGGTCCAGGTTGATCGTTGGCGCAAACCATCCCTCGCGCATCATCTGGATCGTCATCCACGCTTCGAGCGCCCCGCAGGCCCCGAGCGTATGGCCGATATAACTCTTCAGCGAACTGATTGGCACATGCGCGCCGAACACCGAATGCGTGGCCTCCGCCTCGGCCAGGTCGCCCTGCTCCGTGGCCGTCCCGTGCGCATTCACGTAGCCGATGCGGTCCGGCTGCAGGCCGGCATCGTGCAGCGCCATGCGCATGGCCTGGGCCATCGTTTCCGGCTGGGCCTGCGTGACGTGGTTGCCATCGCTGTTGGTGCCGTACCCGACGATCTCCGCCAGGATGCTCGCACCACGCTCCTGCGCGTGCCCGAGTTCTTCCAGCACCAGCGTGCCGGCACCCTCCCCCAGCACCAGGCCGTCGCGCCCGGCATCGAACGGGCGCGGCGTGGCACCAGGCGTGTCATTGCGCGTGCTGGCGGCAAACAGCGTGTCGAAGACGGCCGCTTCGGTCGCATCGAGTTCTTCCGCGCCGCCCGCCAGCATGGCCACCTGGCGGGCCATAGCGATGGTTTCGTACGCATACCCGATACCGTGGCTGCCCGACGTGCACGCACTGGACGTGGTCAGGATACGTCCGGTCATGCCGAAGAAGAGTCCGATATTGACGGCCGTGGTGTGGGACATCATCCGGATATACGTCGTGGCGTTGATGCCGTCCGTGGTGCGCTCGCTCATCATGCGCGCAAAATCCTGCGCGGCCGACGGGGTGCCGGTCGATGAGCCATACGCCACGCCCATCAGGCCGCCCGTGACCAGCGGATGGTCCGCCAGCCCCGCATCGGCCAGCGCTGCCTCGCTGGCCAGCACGGCCATCTGCGAGACCCTGCCCATCGTGCGCGTGCGCTTGCGCGTGTAGTGCGACGGCAGCGTGAACGGCGGCACCGGCGCGGCAAGGTGCGCGTTGAGGCCACGAATGCCGGCCCAGGCATCCATGTGCACGACGGCATTGCGGCCGCTGGCCAGGCGCTCGCGCACCGTGCCCCAGTCGTTGCCCAGCGCGCTGACGGCACCGGCACCCGTCACCACCACCCGTTTCATCCGAACATGCCCCCGTTCACCGAAATCACCTGCCGCGTAATGTAACCGGCATCGGCGGACAGCAGGAAGGCGACGGCCGCGGCTACCTCATCGGGGTTACCCAGCCGGCGTGCCGGAATGATCTTCAGCGCTTCCTCGCGCACATGTGCGTCGACCATTTCGGTGTCGATCAGGCCCGGCGCCACGCAGTTGACCGTGATCTGCCGTTTGGCAAGCTCCACCGCCAGCGCCTTCGTGGCGCCGATGATGCCCGCCTTGGCGGCGCTGTAGTTGGTCTGGCCACGATTGCCGACCAGCCCCGATACCGACGACAACGTCACGATGCGCCCCGGACGGCGGCGCTGCACCATTGGCATCACCACCGGATTGAGCACGTTGTAGAACGCGTCCAGATTGGTATGCACGACCTCGTCCCATTCCTCGCCAGTCATCGCGGGAAATGCAGCATCGCGCGCGAGTCCGGCGTTGCACACCACGCCGTAGTAGCAGCCATGCTCCTCGATATCGGCCAGCAGCGCGTCGGCAGCGGCCTGGCGCTGGCTCACGTCGAATACCAGCACGCGCGCATTGCGGCCGAATGCGCGTACCGCATCGGCCACGGAATTGGCTTCTTCGACGCTGGCGCGGCAATGGACCACCACGTCATGGCCATCGCGCGCGAGGCGCAGGGCAATCGCCCTGCCGATGCCGCGCGATGCGCCCGTCACGAGCACAGTCTGGTTGGTCATGTCTGCTGTCCTTCGAGGAATGCCTGCGCATCGTCAGGCGCGTATACGGAAACCGTGGCGCGGGCCACCTCATTGCCATCCTGCGCTACCGTGCAGGCGAATAGCGACAGGCCGTCATCGCCCGCCATTTCCAGCCGCACGTGGATGGTAAGCACGCTGCCCGCGGGAAATGCCGCGACATCACAGGCATAGCGCCGCGCGCCAAGCAGAAATCCCGGCCGCGGCGCACCGCCCGCAGAGCGGGCCTGCATGCCTGCCCAGGCGGCAATGGTCTGCGCCATGTACTCGATGCCGATCCACGCGGGCATGCCGGCATCGTCAACAAACAGCTGGGTGGGCCGCACGGTTGCACGTGCCACCGCGTGAGTGGCATCGGCCTCCAGAAGTTCGTCGATCAGGCGCATGGCACCCGCATGGGGTACCAGCTCGGCGACGGGCGGCAGAGGGTTCCGTGGATTCGATAACGGATCGGCGCCAGCCATCTTTAGCCCTCGCTCATCACCAGTACGCAATTGCTGCCGCCAAAGGCGAACGAATTGCTCATGGCGTGCCTTACCGGCCGTCCAAGCGATTCGTCGGGCCCCACCACATGCAGTGGCGCAATGCCGGGGTCGAGCACGCCATCCCACCAGTGCGCGGGCAACCGGCCGCGCGGGTTGTCGACCAGCGTCAGGTAAAGCAGCGCCGCCTCGACAGCGCCCGCGGCGCCCAGCGTGTGCCCGGTCTGCGGCTTGGTCGAACTGACCGCGAGATCGGCGCCGAACAGGTCGGTCGCGGCGCGTGCTTCCATCACGTCATTCTGCTCGGTGGCCGTACCGTGCAGGTTCAGGTAGTCGATGTCGGCGGGACGGAGCCGTGCCCGCGTCAGCGCCTGCAGCATCGCTGCGCGTGCCCCCGTGCCAGCAGGGTCCGGCGCGGAGATGTGATGCGCATCCGAGGTTTCGCCCCAGCCGGTCAGCCGCACCGGGCCGGCATCACGCGACATCAGAAACAGGGCCGCACCTTCGCCAAGGTTGATACCCTGCCGATGGACGGAAAGCGGATTACACCGCGTGGCACTCACCGCCTCCAGCGCACGGAACCCTTCAATCGTGAACGAACAAAGCGTATCGACGCCACCCGCGATCGCGACATCGGCTATCCCGCATTCGAGCAGCCGCGCGGCGGCGGCCAGCGCCTTCGCACTCGACGAGCATGCCGTGGAAATGGTGTAGGCGGGGCCTGCCGCCCCAAGCCGGCGCGCCAGGTAACGCGCGGGCGAATCGAGTTCCTGCTGGCTGTAGTGAAAGCCGGCCGGCCACTCGCCCGTTGCCGCTCGCGCACGCACGGCAAGCTCGCCTTCGTGGATGCCCGAAGTGCTGGTGCCCAGCACGATGGCCACCCTTGTCGGTCCCACGCGCGCGATGGCCGCCGCGGCTGCGGCATGCAGCGGCATCAGCGCGCGCTCCAGCATCGCGTTGTTTCGGCTGGCCTGGGACGGCGGCGTATCGGGCGGCAGATCGGCTACGTCGATGGCCTCGCCGACGATGCCCAGATGCAATGGCGTGCCCGGCGTGTACAGGTCCGTCATCGCGCCGCCCGAAGGGCCATCGGTACGCCACAGCGCCGTGCGCACCGCGTCGTTGCCGCTACCCAGCGCGCACAGCACGTTCATGTCGTGAAGATAGACCGTCATCTCGCACTCCCGTTGTCACGCAACGTGCGGATGGTCAGCCGATAGCCGTCGCGCCGCTGCGTGAACAGCGTCGTCATGGCATCGGGATATCGGACTTCCGCCACCACTTCCGTGCCCGCCCGCAACTGGCGCACGCCGTCCGTGGTTTCCACGCGCCAGCCTGCCGGCAAGGCCGCCTGTATCGCGGAAACGGGCCAGAGCGACAGTTGCATGTCGCTGAGTATGCGTTCCGGCTTCAGCTCGGGCGGCGCCCACGGCGAGCGCGTGACATGCAGTTCACGGCCATCCCAGTCGATGCGCGCCAACACCTGGTTGCCCGCCAGCGCCGCCAGCCGCGTATGGGTGGCATCGGCTTCAAGCAGCGCCAGCATCTCGCGCGTCTGCTCGCCTTGTGGCGAGGGATATTGCACGGTGATCTGCTGCTCCAGGTTCAACGTGCGGCCCAGGGACGCAGGCGCCAGCCGCAGCACCGGCAGCTCCGCCGGTTTCGGGGCCACGCTGGCACATCCCTGCACGCCCGCTATGAGCGCGCACATCGCCACCAGGAGGATCAGACTCAGACGTTGCAAAGCTGCTCCAGCACACTGAGGCGCCGTTTCGGTTCGGCGACGAACGGATTCGACGTGTCCCACGCATAGCCGGCCAGAATCGACGAGATCATGGCGCGAATGTCCGGCGGTGAATCCGGATGAAAGATCAGCTTCTGGAATCGGCCTTCGTACCAGGCCTCCACGAACACGCGGAAGCAGTCCACACCGGCCTTCAGCGGCTTTGCGAAATCCGCTTCCCAGTCCACCCGCTCGCCCTCCAGCTGTCGGGCCAGGCAGGCCGTGGCCAGACTTGCCGACTTGAAGGCAATGGTCACGCCCGACGAGAACACCGGGTCCAGAAATTCACCGGCATTGCCGAGCAACGCATAGCCGTTGCCCCACAGCGAACGCACATTGGCCGCATAGCCCGCGATCTGCCGCGCCGGCGTGTCCCACTGCGCGTTGCGGAGCAGCGTGGCCAGGCCGGGATCTTCATCGACCAGCGCGCGCAGCTTTGCCATTTCGTCGCCGTCATACCGGTCGAGAAACGACTTCTCCGCTACCACGCCAAGCGAACAGCGGCCGTTGGAAAACGGAATCGTCCAGTACCAGACATCGGCATGCACGGGATGCACGCCAACGCGAATCTTGTTGCGGTCGAACGTGCCCAGCGGAATGCCATCGGCCACATGCGTGAAGATGGCGGCGCGCACGGGGAAGTTCGACGGCGATTCCAGGTCCAGCAGTCGCGGCAGAATCCGCCCGAAGCCGGAAGCATCGAGCAGGAACTTCGCCTGCACCGCATAGCTGATGCCGTCTTCACCGCGCACCGTCACCACCGGCCGCGCACCACTGACGTCCACTGCTTCCACCACATGCCGGAAGCGCACTTCGGCGCCCTGCTTCTGTGCCTCGCGGATCAGCACGTCGTCAAAATGCGCGCGTTGCACCTGATACGTCGTGCCCCAACCCGGCGAGAATTTCTCGCGGAAATCGAAGTCGGTATATCGGTCGCCGCGCGCGAACGCGGCGCCGTTCTTGTACTGGAAGCCGGCCTCCACCACGGCACGCAGCATGCCGGCCTCTTCGATATAGGCCATGCTTTGCGGCAGCAGGCTTTCACCGATCGAAAAACGCGGAAAGGTCTCTTTTTCCAGCACCAGCACGCCGATACCACGCTTACGTAGCAACCCGGCGGCCACCGAGCCGGCCGGGCCGGCTCCCACAATCACGACTTCCGCCTGTTCCGTCCTCATCGATGTACCTCCTGTTGCGCCGTGCTTGCCACAATGGGCCTGAACCACGGCGACAATATCCATACCGCACCCACGCCGGACAACATCGTCATGCCGAATGCATGCAGCGCCGGTGTGGAAGACAGTGCGAGCAATCCAAAAGCCAGCAGCGTGCTGGCGGCGCCGAGCACGATGGCCGTCCAGGACACGCCGTCGCCGGGATGCTCAAGTAGAAAGATGCCGTAGTCGACGCCAACGCCGAGCAGCAATGCCAGCGCCAGAATCGAAAACAGCTGCAACGGCACATGCAGCCACCCAAGCATTGCCACGCTGAACGCGGCCGCCAGCAGCGTCGGTGCCAGCGCCCGCCAGCCGCTGCGTCCGTAGCGCCAGGCCAGCAGCAGGCCCACGAAGGCCGCACCCGCCAGCAGCAGCCAGCTCATCAGGACGCGGTAGTGATGCAGCAGCGACGAAAAGTCGGCCACACGGTCCACCCATTCGGCGCCCGGCACCTGGCGCACCGCCGCGGCGATGGCGGGGATGGCCGCCACGTCGTTCAACCCGCGCAACAGCATCACGCTCGCGTAGCCGCTGCCCTCCTTGTCCAGCCAGAGCTGGCGCACGGTCTCGGAAACCGGATTGGCGAGCCATGCCTGCAACGTCAGCACATTGGTGGCAGGCGCAGCCGACGGCGCGGGCACGGTGCCGCCGAGCGACTTTGCCACCCGTTCGCGCACGGCGACTTCCTGGCGATCGGCAAGTGCCGCGTCGGCACGTTGCCGCGTGGCCGATGGCACCCAGTCCGAAATCGCCACGAAGCCGTCGAACGCATGCCGGTCGAGCGCGCCCGTCAGGCTCGCCTTGACGGCCTCCTCACGCGCCAGCACCTCGTCTGGCGTGGCGCCGCGCACCAGCACAAACTGGGCCGGGCTGGGCGTGCCAAGCAACTGGCCGACCTTGCGCTGCGCCTCCATCAGCGCCGGAGGCGAACTCTGCAACTGCCGCACATCGTCAACCACGCGCACCTGCCACACCCCTGCCACGATGAACAGCATCAGCAGGCCCAGCGCCATCCAGGTTCGGCGATCGTTGCGGACCAGCGGCCATCGGGCCAGGCTATTTGCCAGCCAGGTCGACAAGCGCGTCTGTCGTGGTGTGCCGCGATCGAGCAACGGAAACCAGAACACCACCGTCAGAAATGCCGTCGTCAGCCCCACGGCCGAGAAAAGCGCCATCTGGCGCAAGCCTGGGAATGGCGCGATGCCCAGCGCCAGATACGCCATCACGCTGGTCAGCAAGGCAAGCGACAGGCCCGGCAGCAGAAAGCGCATGACCGACGGCGGCGTGGCACGCGGCATCGCCTGCCGCGTCACGAAATAGTGGATGCCGAAATCCTCCGCCACGCCCATCAGGCTCGCACCGAATACCAGCGCGATCAGGTGCACGCGGTCGAACACGACCGCCGTCGCCGAGATGGCCATGCCCGTACCGATCAGCAGCGACAAACCGACCAGCAGGATGGGCCGCAGCGAGCGAAACGCCAGCCACACCAACAGCAGCACCGCACCCAGCGAGCCCAGACCGATAACGTTCATTTCCCAATTGGCCTGCGACGCCGCGGCCTCCGCATGCAGCGGAATGCCAGCCGCAATCACACGGACGCCATCGTCGCCGCCGCGCGCTGCCGCCTCCGCCCGGCCGAGCAGATCGCCATAGTCGGTATTGCCGTTGGCCGAAAATCCCGACTTGCCGCTGCGGAAGGTCAGCAGGACCCAGTCCTTGCCATCGCCAGTGACGGTCGCCATGCCGTCGCGCTCGCGCACGCGCGTCGCGTCCGCACGCGCCAGCCACCAGTCCTGCCAAAGCCCGAGCGGGTCCGCCGCCCATTCCGTCAGCCTGGGACCCATCGAAAACTGATAGAGCCGCGTCAACGCCTGCTGCGCCAGCGTATCCGCACTCGCACTGGCCAGTTGCTGCCGCTGGGCGTCCGTCAGAAGACGGTCTCGCCACGGCCGGTAGAACGCCAGCGCGGCTTCGAGATCGAAAGCCCCAAGTTTGTCCTGTGAACGGAGCAGCGCGTTGTCGTGTCCGATCACCTGCCGAAAGCGGTCGGCCGCCGCGCGCGTCTGCGCCCAGTCGCGGCCGCCCACCAGGACCACCACTTCGCGCGACACGCCCTCGCTGAGCTGGCGTAGCACGCGATCGGCCGTGGCCGTTCGTGCGCTGGTCGGCAGCAGCGCCATGACATCGGTATCCAGGCGCGACGCACGCCAGAACTGCACCTGATGCACGGCCACCACGATTACGAGCAACAGCCAGGCCAGTGCCAGCACACGGTCCCGCCGCGTGAGCGTACCCTGCATCGCCAGGCTGCCTGCCGCATTACTCAAGGCGTTGCTCCTCCGCTGCATCGAGCCGGTTCGCGGCGACGGGGTTGATCATCTTCACCACCGTGCTGTCACCGTTGGCCTCTTCCAGCTTTACGTTACGGACGTATTGGTCGCCCGACAGGTCGATACGGGAGAACGCGCGGCGCATGCCGGCATCGGTCGGCGTGAGTGTCAGCGTCCATCCCTTGCTGCCGACCAGCTTGCCCGTCACATCGAAACGCGAAGACAGGCTCCGGAAATCGCCGCGCAGCATGGCGATCATCGACTCGCCCACCACGCGCATGGCCGGCTGGGCATCGGCGCGCATCTGCTGCTGGACCTTGCCATCGGCGCCACGCATGACGAGCTTGTCCGGCGTGACCAGCAGACTCGACGGCACCGGGTCAAGCGTGGTCCACACCACGCCGCGGCCGCGCACGACGAGAAAGTCCCCGTGCGAAACCAGCGGATTGCTGAAGCCGGACAACCGCCGCGTCTGTTCGAACTGACCACGGATGACCGGCGCCTCGGTGAGCCTCGCGGCCACGGCCGTCGGCAGGTCTTCGGCGGCCTGCGCCGGCAGCGCGGCCAGGCAGCCGATGGTGGCGAGCACGCGCAGGATGTCCCGGCGATTCATGTGGGCACTCCAAGGCGTTCCAACAGGACGGGCGGGCTGACGTAGAGCATTTCCTGCGTTGCGATGTCCACCGCCACCTGGATCGAGTAGCCGCGCGTCAGGCGCTGCCCGCTGGCCGCATCGCGTGCTTCATAGACGATCTTGAGCCGATGCTCCCATTCGGCAAACGTCGCGCGCACGATGACCGATTGACCATAGCGCAGCGGACGCACGTACTTGACGCGAATATCGACGATAGGCCACGCAAAGCCGGATGCCCGCATCTGCGGATAGTCGTAATCGATCTGCTGCAGCAATGCGCAGCGCGCCTGCTCGAAGTAACGCAGGTAGTTGCCATGCCACACCACGTCCATCGGATCGAGGTCGTGGAAGGCGGGTGTCAGCAGGATTTCATGACTCGTGAGATTCGGCATGTTGTTCGCGCGCAGCCTGTGCAGGATCGAGCCGCCCGACGCTGATCGGGTCTTCGGCCCAGAAGTCGTAGAAGTTGAACCAGTCGAATGGCGAGCGCACGACCAGCAGCTCCAGCCAGTCCACATAACGCTGCGCCAGTTCCGCGAGCCGCGCCTCGCGCGCGGCACGCGGCAACGTGACGCTGCGTGCCAGTTCCGTGAAGCGAATCACGTGGCCATTGCCGGCGCGCACGCAGCCCATCGCAAACAGCGGGCACTTGAGCAGCGCGGCCAGCACGTACGGGCCAACCGGAAAGCGCGCGGGCGCGCCAAGAAATGGCACACGCACCGCACGTCCGCCATGCGCGGGCGCGCGGTCGCCGGCGATCGCCACAAACTCGCCCGCCTGAACCCGCGCCGACAGTTCCACCGCCGTGGCCGGCGAAATATCGTCGATCTGGTAAAGCTGCAGTGTCGAATCGGGGTCCAGCCGCGCCAGGATGCGGTTGAAACGCTCGGCGTGTGCCGAATGCACCAGCACGGTCAATCGCAGCCCGTCGATGCGGTTCGCCATCGCGCGGCAAAGCTCCAGGCATCCCACGTGCGCGGTCATGATGATGCCGCCCTGCCGGCTGGCAATCTGTCTGAGCAGCACGTCGGCACCTTCCTTGCTCACGTGCTCGAAGCGATAGCGGCCACCGATGGCCAGCAGCTTGTCCAGGATCGTGTCCCCGAACGAGAACAGGTGAAGCAGCGAATGCCGCCAGTTGGGTCGCGTGCCGATGGCACCGGTGGCGGCCTCCATGCGCCGCAGGTAGTCCGCCGACGACCGGCGGGCCAGCGGATAGGCCAGCCAGAAGTAGGCCACCACGGGCACCATCACCATGCGGAACAGCACGCGCCCGAATACGCGGTACAGCGCATACAGCAGCCAGATGCCCCAGACGCACGTCGCCTCGCCGATCGCGCTCCAGTGCTGCGCGCGTGCGGACTGCGACCCGGAAGAGGAAGTGTCGGGATGGACGACGCTCATGCCGGCTTCACCTTGCGCCACAGCAGCGACGGCACGCGCCAGATCATGCCCACGAGCAGCCTGGTGAGCATCCCGGCCATCAGCACGTTGTCCTGCAGCATGCGGAAATGCGATACCCCGTCGGACGGATACGTGACATGCGTGGGCACGTTCACCACCGGCGATCCACGCCAGTAAAGGCGGACGATGACCTCGGTGTCGAACTCCATGTGGTGACCCAGCCTGGTGTCGGACATCAAGCCCATGACGGCCTGCAGCGGATATACCCGCAGCCCGCACATGGAGTCGCGGATGTCGACGGACAGTGTGATGAGCCAGACCAGGACATGGGTCAGGTACCGGAAGTAGAACCGGTGCATCGGTACCGTGTCATCGTAGACCGGATACCCGGCGATGACCGAGTCCGGGTGCGCCTGTGCCAGATCGAAGAAACGCGGGATATCGGCCGCGTCGTGCTGTCCGTCGGCATCGATCTGCAGCACGTGCGTATAGCCGAGCCGCGCAGCCGTCTTGAATCCGGCCATCATCGCGGCACCCTTGCCCTGGTTTTGCGGCCGGCGCTCCAGCAGCACACGCTCCGGATGCGCGGCGGCAATCTCGCGCAGCGTCTGCTCGCACGCCGGGCCGCTGCCATCGTCGACCAGCAGGCACGGCCACGGATGGCGCAGGATCGCCTCGACCATAGCGCCAATGGCATGCTCATGGTCGAAAACCGGTACCAGGACGATGGGTCGAAACACTGCGCTCATGAAGCTACGGGATGGAAAACAATCTTGCCGCTCGCATGCGGGCCGGCATTGGAAGTGAATCGGAATCCGAGCACACATTCGGCCGGCTGCCAGGCAAGCGCGAGACTGACCTTCGTGCCAGGCCGGATGACGGCGTGGAACTTGAGCGTATCGATCCGGGCAAAGCGCTCGCGCGGGGGAATGTCGAGCCGTTCGGGCGCCAGCGACATCACCCAGTCCACCTGGGCCACACCGGGCACGATCGGCATGCCCGGAAAATGGCCGTCGAACACCGCCAGGTCCTCGGCAATGTCGAGTTCGGCATGCGCGGACGTCGTATCGGCATCGATCCATCGCACCACGGGCATCGTGTGCCGGAACAGCTCGCGCAACATCGCCTCCGTGGTCTTGCCTTGCGCGTTGCATGGCATGTCACGCGGGAACGCCCACCGGCGCGGCAGCGCCAACGGATCGATGGCGCCGCTCAGCAACTGGCGCAACGCGCGAACGACGGCGGGCTTGCCGCGCGAGTCCAGCTCGGTCCGTCCGGCATCGTTCAATACGACAACGGCTCCTGCCCGTTCGCCCACCGCGGTGGCAATCATCGCCACGCGCGCTTCGCGTACCAGCGGCGACGTGGCCAGCCGTTGTTCGAGCGCGGTCAGAGAGACACGCTTCTCCTCGATCTTGACGATGCGGTCAGTACGGCCAGCGAGCACGAAACCGCCCGCTTGCGTCGGCAGCGCGCGGTCCGCGCAGACATGCCAGTCGCTATCGGGCAGATGCACCGAGCGCACCGCGAGCTGCCCGTCCTGCAGCCGCCAGCCCACGCCAGGCAGCGGCGTCCAGGCATCCGCGTGAAGTTTGCGCTGGCGCCACGCGATACCGCCGGTCTCCGAACTGCCGAATACCTCGATCGGCGACAGCCCCATCAGGCGCTCCACGTCGGCCGAAGCATCCGCGGGCAGCGGCCCGCCAGACGAGAACACCGCCTGCAGAACGCCGTGCGTGGCCCGCCAGTCCACCATGCCGGGCATCCGCTTCAGATGCGCCGGGCTGCTGACCAGGACCGCCGGCCGGCGATCCGCCGCGCAGTGGCTCACCAGCTCTTCCAGAAATGCCAGCCGCGCGGACGGGATGGCCCGCCCGGACGCGAGCGGCCACAGGACCGTGAACAGCAGGCCATAGATATGCTGGTGCGAAACCGTACTCAATACGCTGGCATCGGCCGGTATCAGCGCGCCGAACGCTTGCTCGAGCGCGTGGATCTCGCCGTCGAGCTGAGCCAGGCGTTTTTCCAGTGCGGCCGGCGCGCCGGTCGAGCCCGACGTGAACAACGTGACCCACGTATCGTGCGTGGCAAGCTGCGGCCAGTCGAATGCCGGGGCATCGCACGCGGGCTGCAAACCCTGCGGCAAATCGCCAGCCATGCCATCGACGGTATCGCGCAATGCCGCAACCGTTTCGGGACGTGCGTCGCCCGGCAGCACCACGTGCTTGCCGGCATGCCATGCACCCAACAGCGCGGCAGCAAACGCATCGGGCCGATCCAGGTACAAGGCCCAGCGCAGACCAGCCTGCGATGCAAACGCATGCCGCCATGCCGCCGTGCGCGCCACGAACGCCGCGGCGTCGGCCCTGGCCGCTAGCCGGCGCATCGCGCCGCTGACATTGGTCATGCGTTCAGCCATGATGGCCCTCCGCATGGCGAGACTTCACGCGCTGACGCACCAGCCATTCGCCGGCAAACATCGCACCGATCAATCCGTACGAGATGGCGCCGTTATAAAGCGCCCAGATCCGGTCGCTGGCGACAAAGGCCGTAACGGCGGCGATCGCGCCGTTGCAGCAGAAGAATACGCACCAGGCCTGCGTCACGCGCCGCGTGTAGGCCACCGCGTGCGCGGGCAGCTCCGGCTCGCGCAGACGGGCCAGCCGCTCCACCAGCGTTGGCGGATGCGCAAGGCTCCAGCCAAACACACCCAGCAGCGCCACGTTCACAAGCACCGGGTAGATTTTCAACGGTAACGACTGGTCGGAAACCAGCACCACGATAGCCAGCACGCCGGCCAGCAAGGCCAGCCATCGCCATCCGGCCTGCCGGCTGGTAGTGGCGCGCAACAGCGCGAGCGCCACCAGCGCCAGCGCCATCACGCGCGGCGAGTAGTGTTGCAGACCAAAATAAATTACGAGCGGGTATGCCATCGTCAGCAGTCCCAGCCCCCACTTGCGCCATGTCATGCTTGTCCGGTGTCAGGCGGTGGCCGCCGGGGAATCGATCAAATGTGCGAGCGTGTTCACCACGTCTCCCACGGTCTTCACCGACTTGAAATGTTCGGGCTTTACGGGGCGGTCCAACATCGGTTTCAGTCTGACAAGCAGGTCCACCGCGTCGATGCTGTCGATATCGAGATCGTCGTGGAGGCGGGCATCGAGCGTGACCCGCCCGGGCGCGATTTCGAACATCTGCTCAAGCACCGCGGCCACGCGTGCAAGGATTTCGTCGTGCGTCATGTTGTACTCCCGTCCCCCCGTCAAAAAGTGCCGATTGATTCGCCAGCTTACGTGGCCGACTTGTCGCGCTGCGCGGCCACATAAACGGCCAGCGAGGCCACGCTCGCAAAGCGGGCGCGCATTTCTTCCTTGTCGCCCTTCATGGTGATGCCGTACTTCTTGCTCAAGGCCAGCCCGAGTTCGAGCGCATCGATCGAGTCAAGCCCCAACCCTTCCACGAACAGCGGCGCTTCACTATCGATGTCCTCGGGCTTGATGTCCTCGAGCGACAGCGACGTGATGATGAGTTCCTTGATTTCCTGTTCAAGCGCCTTCACGGCGAATCTCCCTCGTAAAAAATTCGGATAGCGAGCGCGTCAGCCGCCGCACCGCAAGCACGGCTTCCGTATCGGCTGGCATCCAGGGCGCCACGCTGAGATCCGGATGAACTTCGATTTCATAGCGCGGCCTCCTGGCCGGCACCTGATACCACTTGTCTCCCTTTGTCAGCGTAGGCGGTTCGCAGCGAATCACCACCGGCGTGAGGTCGAATCCGCCTCGCACCGCCACGTTGGCCGCGCCGCGCTGCAGCAATAGCGGCTGGCCCGGAATCGTGCGCGTGCCCTCGGGAAAGATAATCAGGTTGCTGCCCGCCCGCAGTGACGCAATGCAGTCTTCCACCATCGCCGCACCGCCCGCATCGTTGCGAATCCATCCAGTCGCGGCCACGGTGCCCCGTGTGAACGGGTTGTGCGCCAGGTCGGCCTTGACCACGCAATCGGCGCCGCGCGTCAGCGCCATCAGAAACACGATATCGATCAGCGACGGATGGTTGGCGACGATCAGAAGCCCATCCCGGCGCAGCCGCTCGGCATTGCGCACCTCGTACTGGATCACGCCCAGCCCGGACATCAGCCCAAGGAAAAGACGCAGCGCGCGATGAATCACATCGCGGCAAACCCGCTGGTATGTGGCCTGCGGCCACGGCATCAGCGACAGCACGGGAAACACCACAAGGCGCAGCAACAGCCCACCGATACCGAAGACGGCAAAGCACAGGGCCGTGGCCAAAACCCGCCAGCCGCGTTCGATGCGGTCAGCCATGACGCTGCCACCTCCATGCGGCCTGCTCGCCCCGATGCAGCAGTGCGGCATCGTTTGTCAGCACGAAACGCAGCACGTCGAGACCGTGCGGCAGCAATTGCCGCGCGTCAGCAGCCGGCGCGCTATCCGGCTCGACGATTTCAAGACTGAAGGCCGGATGGTGGCCGTCCGGCTTACCGATGCGCCACGCCCAGCCGAACAGGCACTGCGGCTCGTCGGCAAAGCTCAGGTAGGGATTGGGGAGTGGCGTGTCGTAGCAGACGAGCAGCACTTCGGGTGCGCCCTCGGCAATCAGGCCGCAGGCTTCGATCAGCGCATTCTCGACGGTGTCGCGGCCGCCTGCGATCGCCTGCATGTTCGACGAATCGCGCCGATCGATCGAGAACATCGCGCCGATGGCGTTGTGGACGGAAAGACCGAATGCCGTGGGCGAAACCGGCTCGCCGGCAGCGAGTTCGCGCAGCATGTCGTGGGCGCGGTGAGAGTCGCCGTGGCGCGACGCAAAGACGGCGGGCATGGCAACCTGGACGTCGGTGTCGCCATCGCCAGCCACCATGTCATAGGCGGGATGCAGCGCGGCACGCCCGGTCACGTTGACGCGACGACGCAACATTGGAGCCATCGCCGCAAGCGCCGGCAGATCCGCCCCATCGGGGAGCCACGGAGCCTGGCTCCAGGCCTGCCATTCGGCGCGGGTCTGCAATGCCGGCGCACAGGCCGCCCATGCGCGAATATCGAATTGAATTGCCATGCCGTGCGCTTGGGGAGGAAAGTGATCCGGTCTGCCGCCAGCAAGGAATATCTGGTCGGCGACGCATTCTCCCATGCGGGCACCGGGGCGGGCTGTGCCAGAACGTAACTGGAATGCAAAATTGTAACAGGGCAGATGAACCGTCTGGCCCATCTGCCCTGTCGTTTTGCATCGTCAGGCAGGATCGCTGCGCAAGGCCCGATTATCGTGGCGCCGGAAGCACTTTCCCCGTCACTTCACCAAAGCCCACGCGGTAGCCATCGCCCTGGCACCAGCCGGTCATGACCACGGTATCGCCATCCTCCAGAAAGCCGCGCGTCGCGCCGCCGGCCAGCGTGACCGGCTCGGCACCGTTGCGGGTGGTTTCCAGCAGGCTGCCGAATGAATCGGGCGTCGTGCCACTGATCGTGCCCGACCCCATCAGGTCGCCCACGCGCACGTTGCAGCCCGACACCGTATGGTGCGCAAGCTGCTGCGTCATGGTCCAGTACATCGCCTTGAAGTTGGTGCGGCAGACCGTGGAGGCCTTGGCGGCGTCCTGCGGCTGCAGCGCCACCTCCAGTGCGATGTCGTACGCATTGCGCGCCGGCTGCCGCAGGTACGCCAGCGGTTCCGGCGATTGCTCGGGGTTCTCGCTGCGGAACGGTTCAAGCGCGTCCATCGTGACCACCCAGGGCGAGATCGACGTACCGAAGCCCTTGCTGTTGAACGGCCCGAGTGGCACGTATTCCCATTGCTGGATGTCGCGTGCGCTCCAGTCGTTCAGGATCACCATGCCAAACATGTGCGACAGCGCATCGGCCGTGCTGATGGGTTCGCCCAGGTTCGACGGCTTGCCGACGATGAACGCCATCTCCAGCTCGTAGTCGAGCTTGCGACAGGCGCTGAACACGGGACGTGCCTGGTCCGGCAACTTGATCTGCCCGTTGGGCCGATGCAGCGCCGTGCCGCTGACCACCACCGAGCTGGCACGGCCGTTGTAGCCGATCGGAATCTCAAGCCAGTTCGGCAGCAGCGCGTTGGCCGGATCGCGGAACATGCGGCCGACGTTGGTGGCGTGCTCGCGCGACGAGTAGAAGTCGGTGTAGCCCGGGATTTCCACCGGCAGATGCAGCGTGACCGATGACATCGGCACCAGTGCCTGGTCACGCAGGGCAGCGTTGCCGGACAACGTCTGGTCATCGGCCTGCAGCAGCGACGTCAGCTTCGCGCGGGTGTCTGTCCACACGGGCTTGCCGAGCGCGATGAAGCGGTTCAGGCTGCCTGCGGCAAATGTGCCCTTGGCCGCGGCCGGCAGCAGGCCGGCATCGTCCAGCACGGACAGATCCAGCACCTGGTCGCCGATGGCCACGCCTACGCGGGGCGCACCGTTTCCGGCGGAAAAGATGCCATACGGCAGGTTCTGGAGCGAAAAGTGGGTCTGGCCGTCGTTGGCCGAGGTGACCCAGCTGGTCTTGGGGGCTGTCATTGTTCTGGCACTCCGATTTTCAGCGCACGTTCGGGTTGAAATGCTTCTTC
Organism: Cupriavidus sp. 291-E7; assembly: GCF_057798835.1. Taxonomy (NCBI): domain Bacteria; kingdom Pseudomonadati; phylum Pseudomonadota; class Betaproteobacteria; order Burkholderiales; family Burkholderiaceae; genus Cupriavidus; species Cupriavidus sp. 291-E7. The sequence goes on along the minus strand of NZ_JBYOJV010000003.1, from coordinate 502,041 downwards.
AGGCCCTGCCAGCACGTGTAGTAATCGTGCTGCAGCAGCGCCGATTCAGCGGCGTAGCGGGTGGGACGGATCACGCCCGGCGTTTCGAACATGAACGCCATCGTGTCGGTGATGTGGTGTGGTGTGTCCGTATTCGACGCCGAGGCCCGTTCGAATGTCTCGGCATCTGGACCGTGGCCGCTCATGCAGTTGTGCAGGCTCGCGCCGCCCGGTGCAAAGCCTTCGGCCTTGGCATCGTAGACACCGGCAACCAGGCCCATGAACTCGCTGGCGATGTTGCGATGGAACCAGGGTGGGCGGAACGTATCCTGCGCCGCCAGCCAGCGCGGGCCGAAGATCACGAAGTCGATGGTGTCCACGCCCGGCGTGTCGGACGGCGACTGCAGCACCAGGAAGATCGACGGGTCCGGGTGGTCGAAGCTGATCGAGCCAATCGTGTTGAAGTGGCGCAGATCGTACTTATAGGGCGCGTAGTTGCCGTGCCAGGCAACCACGTCCAGCGGCGAATGGCCGATCTCGGCGCGCCAGAGGTTGCCCTGGAATCTCGCCACCAGTTCGAACTTGCCTTCCCGGTCTTCATAGTTGGCCACGGGCGTCAGAAAGTCGCGCGGGTTGGCCAGGCCGTTCGAGCCAATCACACCCAGATCGGGCAGCTTGAACAAGGCGCCATAGTTTTCGCAGATGTAGCCGCGCGCCTCACCATCGGGCAATTCCACGCGGAAGCGCACGCCTCGCGGGATCACCACGATTTCCTGCGGCTCCACGGTCAGGCGGCCCATTTCCGTCGCAATCAGCAGGCGGCCCTGCTGCGGCACGATCAGCATTTCACCGTCGGCGTTGTAGAAGAAGCGGTCCTGCATCGACTGGTTGGCCAGGTACAGGTGAATGCCGCAGCCAGTTTGAGCTTCCGGGCCGCCATTCCCTGCCATCGTGACGATGCCGTCGACGAAATCGGTCGGCGTCGCGGGCATCGGCGGCGGGCTCCAGCGCAGCTGGTTGGGCGACGGCGGCACGTCGTCGAAGCGGCTCAGCCAACGCTCGTTCTCGATGCGCGTAAAAGGCTTGTGCATGGCCGCAGGCCGAATCCGGTACAGCCAGGCGCGACGATTATGGGCGCGCGGCGCCGTAAAGGCCGTGCCGGAAAGCTGCTCGGCATACAGACCATAGGGCGCGCGCTGGGGCGAATTACGGCCAACCGGCAGCGCGCCGGGCAGCGCCTCGGTGGCAAATTCATTGGCAAAACCGGACATGTACTCGGCCGCCACCTGCGTGTCTGCCGCATGCAGTTGTGTTTGCGTCATGGAGTCTTCCTCTCACACCTCCGCCGGCACGGAACGGCCAGCGTGTTCTCATCGGCATGGCGTATCCGCCATATCCATCAAATTACGTATAGTAAAATTGATTAACCAAATCGTAATCACGACGGCGAGCGATGTCAAACCACAATTACGATAGGCGAGCGGCGGCGTGCCGGGCGATCCCATGTGGATCGATCGATGGCAACGTACGATGAAAAGGGAAACAACGGGCACAGCGCGCGCTGAAGCACGCACTGCGAGGAGGCAGCGGAAACGCGGCGCCATCGGAAATGGCGGCCGGCAATAGACCAACGCTCAGGCTCGGGACCTGAAGGCGCTGAAGCGGATAGCGCGACAGGACAGGATGTGGTCCTGTCCTGTCACGAATCCTGAAGAATCAGACGGGCTTGTGGCCCTCCCCCGACGCGGGACCCGAACCGAATCCACCAGACGAAGGGGTCGATGCAGCCGGCGCTGCCGGGGCAGGCTGGCCAGCCATCGATGCGGCCGTCACCCCGCCGTTACGGCTGGCGATGAAAGCGTTCACGTCGGCGGCAAGATGTTGCGGCGCGAGTACCACTTCAAGACCCAGCGCCTCGCAAGCCGCCAGGAAAGTGGACATACGCGGGTCGGCCTGACCCGATTCGGCACGCAGATAAGCCTCGCGGGAAATCCCGGCCTTACGGGCGACGTCCTCCTGCTTGAGCTTGCGCGCTCGACGCAACGCCCGCAGTTGCCGGAACGGTTCGCTAGCGCCTCTTGGCACGGCTGTACTGTTCATGTCGGTCTCCAGTCACCAGTGAAAAAAAAGTGCGCGGACGTGCATTCGAGTATAGAGCACGTAAAGCGTTCCGTAAGGTCTGTTGTGGAACACTTTTACAGATTTCTTATGATGGCTTGATCTTGCCTTCCGGACCCTCGTCCAAAAGACTGATAAAGCACAGCATCCTCCTCCCGCCCCCACATAACGACAATGCGCGCTTTGCGTTGACGTCACATCAGTATCGTCCATGTGTGGCACAAGGCAAGTTGACAAACCGACCGGTCGTGCTATTCTCAAACGCATGCAAAAGGGACAGCTCACGCGCACCGCGATCATCGAACAGGCTTTGCAGTCGGCTACCCAGGTCGGCTTCGAGCAGTTGTCGCTTGCCACGCTGGCGGCGGACACCAACATGTCGAAGAGCGGCCTGTACGCTCACTTCAAGTCGAAAGAGGCATTGCAGGAGGCGGTACTGGAGCGCGCGATGGAGCGCTTCGCGGAGATCGTCGTGCAGCCCGCCATGCGCGAGAACCGGGGCGTTGCCCGGCTTGAGAAACTGTTCGACGGCTATCTGACGTGGATCGCGGGCGCGGTGATTGAAGGCGGCTGTGTGTTCATGGCGTTATCGCAGGAATATCGCAATCGGCCAGGCGTGATACGCGACAAGCTGGTGCAGGCATTCAAGGATTGGCACAGCACCATCGTACGCGTGATCACCGATGCCGTTGACGAAGGTGACCTGCGCACGGATACCGACCCGCGCCAGTTTGCGTTCGAGATGGTTGGCATTGGCATGTCGTTCCAGTCATCGTCACGATTGATGGCGCGCGCCGATGCGGAAGTCATGGCCCGGCACGCGTTCGCCAGACTGGTCAATGACGTGAGAGAGAATCGCGCCAAGCAGGCCGCCGGCACATATTAGACCGGCAGCAAGGCGCTTGCGAACACGCAGTAACCACGGCACGCCGGGCAGCGTCGTGGTGGTTCAGACGGCATTCTTGCCGTGTTTTCTTGCCCAAAAAATAGCACGACTGGTCGGTCGTAAACAGAAAAAAGATGAGACCTTGCAGAGTCTCGTCGCCGCCCAGATCGGTAAATGATCAGCTGGAGGTGTTCGTCGTGCCGCAAGTGCTGTCATCCACATCCCAACCCGCCGCCGTCTCCAAGGATGGTGGCACCCTCACCCATCCGCGCGGGTCAATCGGCAAAACGCTGGAAGCCGGCATCATGGCCTGGCGCCGATTCCGCTGGCAGACCGGCAGTCTGCTGTTTCCGACGGCGACTGCCAGTGCGCTGGAGCGTCTATGGTTCAGCCCGCCGCGCGGAAAAACCAGTCCGGAAGGCCGTCGGCTGCTCGACTCGGCCCGCACCGAATGGGCGCTCGTAACCGGCCAGGGTGCCAGCCGGCGCGTGCGCGTCTATCGCTGGGGTAGCAAGGGACCTGTAGTGCTGCTCGCGCATGGCTGGGGTGGCAATGCCGGTCAATGGCACGCGGTGGCCACCGGGCTGCTGGCGGCGGGCATGCGCGTGGTGGCATTCGACGCGCTCTCGCACGGCGCCTCCGATGCCGGTGCTCGCGGGCAACAACAGACATCGATCATGGAGATGGCACGGTCACTGCTGGCCGTGGCCTGGCATGTCGGGCCAGTGCAAGCGATCGTCGCCCACTCGCTAGGCGGCGCGGCGGCTGCCCAGGCCATTCGCGAAGGACTGCCCGCGCGTGGCGTCGCCATGATTGGGGCACCTGCCGATATGTACGACGCGTGCTCCGCGCTGGCATGGCAACTTGGTATCGCACCCCCTGTGCTGGACCGCATGCGCCGGCGCAGCGAGCAATGGCTGGGCGCGAACTGGTCGACCTTCAATGTGCCGGATATCGGCCGCACGCGACCAGTGCCACCCGTGCTGGTCGTTCATGACCGCGACGACAAGGAAGTTCGTTGGGAGGATGGCGCGGCCATAGCGGGGGCATGGCCCGATGCACGCCTGGTCACCACCGAGGGTCTGGGCCACCGCAGGATTCTGCGTGACGCCGACGTGATCGCGCATGTCACACGATTTGTGTGTGGACTGGCTGCCGCGCCGGCACTGCCGCCCATGTCATCGATGCCGCGCAAGGTGCCAGCGTCGCAGTGAAATGCTGGCGGATCGGATAGCCACAATCGGCCCGGATTGAGCCACCTGCCCTGCCGGCTTGTCCCGCTTCCGTCGACTGGCGGAAGCGTACGATGACGAGCGACATTGCTGGCGGTTAATTGCTGAATATCGCCCGATCACCAGTCTTTGCATCAAAAGAAAATGCCCGCACGGAGCGGGCATTTTTTTGTGGGTTGAAATCGTCTTAGGTCAGGTCATCCGGCACCGGGCGATAGCCCATCGGGGAGGTCGTGCTGTCCTGGACAAACTTCTTTGCATGGGCCTCGCGCATCGGCTTGAGGACGAAAATCGCCATCAGCGCGGAGATTGCCGCCATGCCCGAGGCCAGCATGAACACCGCATGCCAGTCACCGGTGGCTGCCGTGATCACGCTCGAAAACGGCACCAGCAAAGCAGCCGTACCCTTGGCCGTATAGAGCATGCCAGCATTGGTCGCCGCAAACTTTGGCCCGAAGGTATCGCCGCAAGTTGCCGGGAACAGGCTGTAGATTTCACCCCAGGCAAAGAACACGATACCGGTCAGGATCACGAAAGCCACGGGATTGTGCCCGTACTTCGCCAGCATCAGGATACCGACCGCCTCCACCGCAAATGCCACGAACATCGTGTTTTCGCGGCCGATATTGTCAGACACCCAGCCGAAGAATGGCCGAGTCAGCCCGTTCAGCACGCGGTCGATGGTCAGCGCGAAGGTCAGCGCGGGCAGCGTCAGACCCATGATCGACACCGGCGAGTCGTGCAGGCCAAAATCCTTGGCGATCGGACCCAGCTGCGCCGTAGCCATCAGGCCACCCGCCGCCATCATCACGAACATCGCGTACATGACCCAGAAGATCGGCGACGACACCACCTGGCGCGGCGATGCGTTGTAGGTGGTCGCTGCCTTGAGCGTGGACTTCACCTCCGACAGGATCTTGCTCGACGGCGGCAGCAGCAGCAAACCCAGGACCATCACGATAAGGCCCTGCCCCAGCCCGAAGGACAGGAAGGTGGACTCGTAACCGCTGGTCTTGATCATGTTGGCGATTGGCACCACGGTCGCCGCCGATCCGGCGCCAAACCCGGCGGCCGTCAGCCCCGCGGCGAGACCCCGGCGATTCGGGAACCACTTCAGGGCATTGCCGACGCACGTACCGTAGACGGCGCCAGCGCCAACACCGCCGATCGCCGCAGCCACGTAGAGCATCGGCAACGTGGACGCTACCGAGTTCAACGCCCAGGCCAACGCGCACAGCAGGCCGCCACCCACCACAACCGGGCGCGGGCCGTACTTGTCCACCAGATAACCTTCAATCGGCACCAGCCAGGTTTCGGTCACCACAAAGATCGTGAATGCCACCTGGATCGCGGTGCGACCCCAATGGTATTTCTCGTCAATCGGATTGACGAACAGCGTCCAGCCATACTGCATGTTGGCGATCATCGCCATACAGATCACGCCAAATACCAGCTGCATCCACGGCGATGCATACCAGGATGCTGGCGCGTTTGCGCTTTGCTGACTTTCCATGGTGTCTCCTTCTAGGCGGGTGTGCCCCGTCGTTATGGAATAGGCACCTGCATTGGATGCCGATGGTGTGTACCGCTGTGCTTTGTTGTTGTCATATCGAACGGCTTAGCCGCTCTAGTGCTATACAGTATGTGGTATATCAACCAAGTCAAGGCGATTTGGACGCATGCCTGACCTATCAGGAAGACATTTGAAAGCATGTGATGCCATACACCTCCGGACTGGTGCTCCCGGTGCATTAAAAACTTGTAATGAAGTGAATCGATCCCTTTTCCAATCAATGGCTTAGGCATTGATTCGGCATCAATAAAAAATGCTGCGGCGCATGTCACTGATAACCCGGCCTAGGGAAAATACCGAGCCTTATATGACGCTCGAATCAGCAGCGCATTAACTGAATCACGGACTATTCAGTAGCGCTTCGAATAAATGGGGGATGGGTCCGAAAGGGATATGCCGGTCTGCGTCGGGACCTGAGATCCTCGGGCGCAGGGGCATGATAGGACTGCTGAACTGCTGAACTTGCTGAGAAGACGGCCGCTGAGAACTGCGGAGTACTGCACTACTTCGGGAGTTGCCGGCCGCTACAACGTCCCAGGACTACTGACTAACCAACTACAAAATCAGGCGTGCATGAAGCGCGGTTGGAGAACCATATCCGATGCCGAGCTACCAATGCCGGTGGATTCGTCGGAAGAACCGAGGCCAGCAAAGCGACCGTGCTCCTGAGCGGTGGTCAACAGGCCCATCGGCAGGATGGTGGCCAGGACGTAGGTAACGGTAACACCCAGCGAAAGGACACCGAGGGCAAGAATGGTAAGCAGCGTGGCGTTCATGAAAACTCCTAAGTCGTAAGGATCAAGGTGGATTCATTATATGCTGCACTGCGAGGTCTGTAAATATTTGGTATGTGATATATCTAAAGACGAATCGCTCTAAAAACAACAACGCACCCCGTGGGGTGCGTTGTTAGTCTCAGAATGCGGTGAATAGACCGATGTCAGGTGGGATTCAGGTGCTCTACGTGCAGGATGCGGCCCAAAAAAAAGGTGTCGCAGCGCGGCACGTGAATCCAATTCATCGCCCTACCCCACCTTCTTCAGCAAGCCCTGGTCGTATTCCTGGGCGCGAAGGTTGTCCCACACAGCCGCGGCGTTGGGCTTCAGCGACCGCGCCTTGCGCCGGACCAGCATCACGTTGGACGTGACCTGGGGCCGCAACGGTCGCAGGACAGCAGCGGGAGCCATGCCGCTGGCCTGCGCACGTGACGGCACCACGCCAATGCCCAGCCCCATCGCCACCATGCCGAAGATGGCTGCGAAATGCCCGAGCAATTGCAGCGAGCCGGGCCTGACGTGATACGTGGACAACGCGCGCTCCACCGCGGGCTGAACGCCCGAATTCTGATCGAGCGCCAGAACCGATGCATCGGCAAGTTCGCCCCAGCCCAGTGATTCACGCGCTGCCAGTGGATGATCTGCAGGCAGCACCGCTTGCAGCGGGTCCACACAGAGCGGTTCGCAGTAGAGGTCGTCGCACGGCGCGGGGTTGCTTGCAATACCGAAATCCACCTCGCCGCTGCGCACGCTCTGCAAGACGCAGTCGTGCGAGCGATCGCGCAAGGTGATGCCGATGCCTGGCCATGCCTTGCGGCAGCCGGCCAGCCACATCGGCACCGACATCGACGACAGCACCGGGTCCGTTGCGATCTGCACCGTGCCCTGGCTGGGCTTGCTGGTGCCGTGGCTGTCGCGCAGCGTCTGCTCGACTTCTTCGATCAGATGGCAGATACGCTGCGACAGCATTTCACCGGCATCGGTCAGTTCCACCTGGCGCGTGGTGCGGTCGAACAGCCGTTGATCGATTTCTTCTTCCAGCTCGCGCACGCTACGGCTGATCGCCGATTGCGTAAGACCCAGCTCCGCCGCGGCGCGCGTAAAACTCTTCTGGCGCGCCACCGCGGCAAAGGCCTTCAACTGAGGAAGCGAAACATTCATGGTGCCGCTCCTTCCTTGCTGAGACTGCTGTTGTTATCGGCGCGGGCTATTCACCTTTGCCAGTTGAGAAACCTGCCATATAGGTACCGCTGTCGCTGACCGGCCTGGCCTCCGCATGGCCCGTGATGAACCGCCGGCGCATCGGCTGCAATACGAACTTGGCTGACAGCCCCGCGGCCACGGTCATCACCGCCGCCACCGCGAACACCAGGTTCCAGCCGCCCGTATGGGAAAGCACCGAAGCCAGCGGCACCAGCAGCGCGGCCGTGCCCTTTGCGGTGTACAGCGTGCCTGCGTTGGCGGCCGCGAATTTGCTGCCGAAGGTATCGGCACACAGCGCCGGGAAGATCGAGAAGATCTCGCCCCAGAACAGGAACGTCAGCGCCGCGAAGAGCATGAACCAGTACGGATCGTGGCCAAGCTCCAGCAGCCCGATCAGCGACAGTCCTTCGCCGATGAAGATCACGAACATCGTGTTCTCACGGCCGATACGATCCGAGATAAAGCCGCACAGCGGACGCGTCAAGCCGTTGCAAAGGTTGTCGATCGACAGCGTCATCGTCAGCAGCGGCAGGGTCACGCCAAGCATCGTCATCGGCATCGAGGCGAAGCCGAAATCCTTGGCGATGGGGCCGAGCTGCGCGGTGGCCATGATGCCGCCCGCAGCCACCGCCACGAACGAGATATAGATCACCCAGAACACCGGCGTGCGCACCATCTGGCCCGGCGTGAATTCCACCGGATTGGTCAGGATGGCCTTGTTGGCCGTCACGTTCTTGGGCGGCTGCGGTTTCACGAGCAGCAAGGCCATCGCAAAGATCAACACGCCCTGCAAGATGCCGAAGGTGAAGAACGCATGCTCATAGCCCGACTTCTGGATCATGTTGGCAATTGGAATCACGGTCAGTGCCGATCCCGCGCCGAAACCAGCGGCCGTCAGGCCGGCGGCCAGGCCGCGCTTGTCCGGGAACCACTTCAGCGCATTACCCACGCACGTGCCATAGACGCCGCCCGCACCAATGCCGGCGATCACCGCCGCCGCATAGAGCATCGGCAACGACGTGGCATAGGAATTCATGACCCATGCCAATCCGGCACAGATCGCACCAACGGCCACCACGGGGCGTGGGCCAAACTTGTCGACGAACCAGCCTTCCAGCGGCACGAGCCAGGTTTCAGTGACGATAAAAATGGAAAAGGCGACCTGGATTGCAGAGTCGCCCCAATGATGCTTTGCGTTCATGGGCGTAACGAACAGCGTCCAGCCATACTGGAGGTTCGCCACGAGGCCCATACAAAGTACACCGATGAATAGCTGGAACCAGCGGTTGCGGAGCAGTCCGCCATTGGAATTGCCCACGGCGGGGCCCTTCGCATCGATGTGCGCCATGTCGTGTCTCCTTGCATTAGTGTCTTTCGCGCTCTACGGCGCGAGTTGTGGGCTGGCCTGGGGGGACGCCCGACTTTCACTACTGAATGAGCGCGCCTGACATTGCGGCACGTGTATTCGTGGATTGATGCTACTTCAAACTTAGATCACCACAACATAAAGTTTTTTATTATGATCATTAACAATCATTTATAGATTGCAGGATATCGTGCAATGAAGAACGCCACGCTGCGCCAGTTGAAAGTGTTCGAAACGGTGGCCCGCCACCTCAGCTTTTCACGCGCGGCGGAGGAGCTGCATCTCACGCAACCCGCTGTTTCCACACAGGTTCGGCAGCTGGAGCAGCATGTGGGGCTGCCCCTTTTCGAGCAACTCGGCAAGCGCATCTACCTGACGCCGGCCGGTACGGAAATGCTCCATTACAGTCGCAGCATCATTCAGCAATTCCGTGAAGCGGAAGACGCAATGGCGCAGCTTAAGGGTATTTCCGGGGGGCGTCTGAACGTGGCGGTCATCAGTGCAGGTGACTATTTCTTTCCACGCCTGCTTGCTGAATTCATGAACCGGCATAATTCGGTCACCCTCAATCTTGCAGTGCACAACCGCGAGGAACTGCTGCATCAGCTTGCAGGCAACCTGACCGACCTGGCCGTGATGGTACGCCCGCCCGAAGGGATGGACACCATCGCCGAACCCTTCGCGCCCCACCCGTACGTCATCGTCGCCGCGCCGAATCATCCGCTCGTGGGCCAGCGCCATATTCCGCTGGCGGGCCTGGCCGAGGAAGCGTTCGTGTCGCGCGAAAAAGGTTCCGATACCTGGAACTCGATGCAGGAAGGCTTTGCAGGCCGTCTCTCGAACCTGCGCATCGCGATGGAGATCAAGAGTACGGAAACGATCAAGCAGGCCGTCATCGCCAACATGGGCATCGCCTTCCTGTCCGCGCATACGGTCGGGCTTGAACTGCAGACGGGCAAGCTCGCCGTACTCGATATCGAAGGCTTTCCGGTGATGCTGAACTGGTACGTGGTCCATCGGAAGAACAAGCGGCTGCCTCCTGTGGCGCTCGCATTCAAGCAGTTCCTGATGGAAGAAGGCCACACGCTGATCCAGCAGATCACCGGTGTGGAAGGCCTGATTCGCCCCCATCGCTCGAAGTCATCTCATACATAAGCAATAACTTATGGTTTTGCGATAAAACTTTAATTATCGTAAATCGTTCGTCGAACCTAAGCTGCACACATCACACGCTGTCGACGTGTGCAACCACAGGAGACGATCATGAACCACCTCCAATCCGACGCGCCCGCCACCGTTGCAATGTCGACGGCCGTCAGCGAGATGCGCCACCTTGATCGTGAGGTCCAGCTGGCCGCCTACAATGCCGCGTTCACCGAACTCGGCCTGCGCTTCCGCTGGGACACGCCGATGTTCGAATGGCTGTGCGGCATCGAATGCGAGAAGACGCGCGTCACGCGCTATATCGAGCAGTACCACGCCCACCTGCTCAACGCGTACGAAGCGCCGTTCCTTAGCCAGCTGATCTTCGACAAGAAGAACGAATACCTGCGTGCGATGACTGGCGCAGGCGCCAACTGACGCCGGTTTCCGGGCCGCGGCAATGTCTGCGGCAGCGAATTGCAGCATCGATGGCCCCGCTCCACGCGGGGCCATCGCCGTTTTGGTCTGCCAGCGTCAGATCTTGCCAGCCCCACGCGCCCACTTGTACTTCGCCCCCAGCACCGCCACCGGAATTTCGGTCGAGTAGGCATAGGCGGGCACGCCGTGCTCGTACAGGTATTCGGCCGCTTCCTCCACCTGCACATCACCCGCCAGCGACGCCACGATCGGTTTCTCGATGCCCCGCGCCTTCATTTCCTCCTTGACCTCGATCACCAGCTTGGCGAATGTCATCGGCGGCGTGATGATCGTGTGCCAGTACCCAAGAATGATCGCGTGGATGCGCGGATCTTCCAGGCCCAGCTTGATCGTGTTCTTGTAGGTCGACGGCGGCTCGCCACCGGTGATGTCCACCGGGTTGCCCGCGGCCCCGAACGGCGGAATGAACTTGCGGAACGCAGCGTCCAGGTCTTCCGGCATCGTCATCAGGGACAGGCCATTGTCCACGCACGCATCCGACAGCAGCACGCCCGAACCGCCAGCGCCGGTGATAATCACCACGTTCTCACCCGTCGGCGTCGGCAGCTTGGGAATGCCGCGCGCGAATTCGAGCAGGTCGCGCAGCGAACGGGCGCGAATCACGCCAGCCTGCTTGAACACGTCCTCGTAGATCTTGTCGTTGCCGGCCAGCGCGCCCGTGTGGGAGCTGGCGGCACGCGCGCCCAGGCTGGTGCGGCCCGCCTTGAGCACCACCACCGGCTTCTTCCTTGAAACGCGGCGCGCGACTTCGGCGAACGAACGGCCATCCTTCAGATCTTCGCAGTGTTGGGCGATGATCTCGGTGTTGTCGTCCTGCTCGAAGAACGTCAGCAGATCGTCTTCATCGATATCCGATTTGTTGCCCAGGCCCACGATGGCCGACACACCCATCTTGGCCGAACGCGAGAAGCCGATGATGGCCATGCCAATGCCGCCCGACTGCGAAGACAGCGCCGCCTTGCCCTTCACGTCGTACGGCGTGCAGAACGTGGCGCAAAGGTTCTTCGGCGTGTAATAGAACCCGTAGATGTTGGGGCCCATCAGGCGGATGTTGTGCTTGCGCGCGATGGCCACGATCTCTTCCTGACCTTCGACGTTGCCGGTTTCGGCAAACCCCGACGGAATCAGCACGGCACCCGGAATGCCCTTCTTGCCGACCTCTTCCAGCGCCTGCGCAACGAACTTGGCGGGGATGGCGAACACGGCCACGTCGACGTTGCCCGGCACATCGAGCACGCTCTTGTACGCCGGCATGCCCATGATTTCCTCTGCCTTGGGATGGATCGGGCAGATCTTGCCCTGGTAGCCGCCGTTGATCAGGTTCTTCATCACCGAGTTGCCGATCTTTCCGTCCTCGGCCGATGCACCGATCACCGCCACCGTATCGGGCTCCATGATCCGGTTCATCTGGCGGACGATCTCTTCCTGGCTCGGACGATACTTCTCCGGTTGCGGCGAGTGATCAACCACGATACGTACGTCGGCGGCAATCGCCCCATTCGCACTGGCGAACACCGGGTTCAGATCCAGTTCGGAGATTTCGGGGAAGTCGTCGACCAGTTCCGACACGCGCTGGATCATGGTCGCCAGCGCCTCGCGGTTGGCCGGCGCGGCACCGCGCACGCCCTTGAGCACCTCGGCGGCGGCAATGCCGTCGAGCATCGACACGGCATCGTCATAGCTGGCCGGCGCCATGCGGAAGGTCACGTCCTTGAGCACCTCGACCAACACGCCGCCCAGGCCAAATGCCACGAGCTTGCCGAACGACGGATCGGTCACGGCGCCGATGATCACTTCCTGGCCGCCCGCAATCATCTGCTGCACCTGCACGCCGACGATATTGGCGTCGGCCTTGTACTTCCTGGCGTTTTCGATGATCGTCACGTAGCCCTGCTCCACGTCGGCCGCAGACTTCAGGCCGACCAGCACGCCGCCGGCTTCGGTCTTGTGCAGGATATCGGGCGAGACGATCTTGAGCACCACCGGAAATCCCATGCTGGTGGCCAGCTCGACGGCGCCGGTGGGCGACTTGGCCACACCCTCTCCGGGCACCGCGATGCCATAGGCGTCGCAAACCAGTTTGCCCTCGGGGGCGGTCAGTGCATCGCGCCCTTCTTCCCTGACGGTCGCCAGGATCTTTCGTACCGCATCCTTGTCGTGTGCCATGTCATGTCTCCAACTGTTCAGGCTAGATTTCGCCAATCTGAGGCGTGCAAAGGGGCAGCCGCCCCGCGTCTGTGCGACGCAGGCGGCATGCGGACTGCTACGGAATTCAGGAAATGCGGGGCAGGCGCTAGACCGCTCCGGCCGCCTTCAGCGCGGCAATCTGTGCCGGCGTGCGGCCCAGCCACGCGAGCACTTCGTCGGTGTGCTCACCGAGCAGCGGCGAGCGCTCAACTTCCACGGGCGATTCGGACAGCGTGATCGGGCAACCCAGCTGCACGTATTTGCCGCGCTGCGGATGGTCGAGTTCGACCAGGTAGCCGCGCTCGTACAGCGAGCCATCCTCGATCAGGTCCTTCATCGACAGAATCGGGCCGCACGGCACATCCACCTCGTTCAGGGCGGCCATCACTTCGAACTTGGTCTTCGTCTTGGTCCACTTCTCGACGACGCCGAAGCACTCGCCCAGGATCTTCAGGCGCGCTTCCGGCGTGGCGAAGTTCGGATGCGTGATCAGGTCCTCCCGGCCGCACAGGCGCATCAGTGGCTCCCAGCCCTGCGGCTGGATGATCACGTACACGTAGTCATTCGCGCCGCCCGGCGAGCAACGCAGCGCGGCACCCGGCTGACCGCCGCCCGACGCGTTGCCGGCACGCGGCACGTAGTCGCCGAATTCCTCGTTCGGATATTCCTTGAGCGGCCCCGCCGCCAATCGCTGCTGGTCGCGCAGCTTGACTCGGCACAGGTTCAGCACCGAATCCTGCATGGCAACTTCCACGCGCTGGCCACGATCGGTCTTGGCACGATGGAGCAGCGCGGCGAGGATGCCGACCACGCAGTGCACGCCGGTACCCGAGTCGCCGATCTGCGCGCCGGTCACGGTCGGCACGCCATCGTCGGTGCCCGTGGTGCTGGCCGATCCGCCCATGCACTGGGCCACGTTCTCATACGCCTTGCAGTCAACGTACGGGCCGGGGCCAAAGCCCTTGATCGATGCATAGATCAGGCGTGGGTTCAGCGTCTGCAGGCGGTCCCAGTCAAAGCCGGCGCGGTCCAGCACGCCGGGGCCGAAGTTCTCGACCAGCACGTCGCACTGCCGCACCAGATCTTCCAGCACGGCCTTGCCCTCGGGCGTTTTCATATTGAGGGTCAGGCTGCGCTTGTTCGAGTTCAGCATCGTGAAATAGAGGCTGTCCGCGTTCGGCACATCGCGCAGTTGGCTGCGCGTGATGTCGCCACGCCCGGGCAACTCCACCTTGATCACATCCGCACCCAGCCAGGCCATCAGCTGAGTGGCCGACGGGCCGGCCTGCACGTGGGTCATGTCCAGAATGCGGACCCCTTCCAGAGCCTTGTTGTTCATGCCGTTGTCTCCTTGAGTATTCTCGTGAAGGCAATGTCGAGTGCGACCGGCCTTGCATGGTGAGGCATCGATCCTCCAGAACACGGTATGTGATATATCACAACACGACAAGAAATAATTCAGCCGCAGCTTCGACTTTCCATTCCGCACAGCAACAAATCCCAAGGTGATACCGGAATTAGCCCGCTATATAGACGGCTTTGCCATCAATTCTGCTCTATTGATGCGATGGGCTTATCAGCGCGGTACCCCCTCCTTCCGTGCGAGGTGATATTCGTGCCTTTCCGCTTATCCTATTGATATATTACATACCGTATTTTACGATTCGAAAATTAAACAGGCAGGCCACGACCTGCGCCACCCGGTGCATTGCACGCGAGGAGACACGTGAACATTCACGAATATCAGGCCAAGGAATTGCTGAGGCGCTATGACATGCCCGTACCGCACGGCTGCGTGGCCTTCACTCCGGACGAGGCTGCCCACGCCGCCCGCAAGCTGGGCGGCCCGGTCTGGGTGGTGAAGTCGCAGATCCATGCGGGTGGTCGTGGCGCGGGCCGATTCGCTGGCGACGACTCGGGCAACGGCGGCGTGCGCGTGGTGAAGTCGATCGAGGATGTCCACGCCAGCGCCGCGCAGATGCTGGGCAAGACCCTGGTCACCAGGCAGACCGGGCCGGCTGGCCGGGCGGTGCGGCGCCTATATATCGAGAAAGGCTGCGACATCGCGCGCGAGCTCTACCTGGGCATCGTGATCGACCGCAGCACGTCGCGCATCACGATCATGGCGTCCACCGAAGGCGGCATGGAGATCGAGGAGATCGCGGCACGTGCGCCCGAGAAGATCCTGAAGGTGGCGATCGATCCGGCCAGCGGCATCCAGCCGTTTCATGCCCGGCGGCTGGCATATGGCATGGGGTTATCGGGCAAGCAGATGGGCGCGGCCACGCGCTTCATCCTCTCGGCCTATCGGGCATTCACCGAACTCGACGCATCGATTGTCGAGATCAATCCGCTGGTGGTCACCGGCAGCGGCGACGTGATGGCGCTCGACGCCAAGTTCAATTTCGACGACAACGCCCTCTTCCGCCACCCTGAAATCGAAGCCATGCGCGACGAGAGCGAGGAAGATCCCGCAGAGACCGAGGCCGCGCGGCACGCCATGAACTATGTGCGCCTGGACGGCAACATCGGCTGCCTGGTGAATGGTGCGGGCCTGGCGATGGCCACCACGGACATCATCAAGCTTTATGGCGGCGAGCCGGCCAACTTCCTCGACGTGGGAGGCGGCGCCACCAGCGAGCGTGTCGCGGCCGCCTTCAGGCTGATCCTGGCCGACCCCAAGGTCGAAGGCATCCTGGTGAATATCTTCGGCGGCATCGTACGCTGCGACATGATCGCCGAAGGCGTGGTGGCAGCCGCGCGCGAAGTCGACCTGACCTTGCCGCTGGTAGTGCGACTGGAAGGTACGAACGTCGACCTGGGCAGGCAGATCCTGCGCGATTCAGGCATGCCGATCGCATCCGCCAACGATCTTGCCGATGCAGCCGAAAAAGTGGTGGCCGCCGTGCGCGCCACGCGTAAAAAAGGAGGCAAGTGACATGGCTGTCCTGATCGACCGGAACACACGCGTGATCTGCCAGGGCTTTACCGGCGCACAGGGCACGTTCCATTCGGAACAGGCACTGGCCTATGGCACGAAGATGGTGGGCGGCGTCACGCCCGGCAAGGGCGGTGCATCGCACCTGGGCCTGCCGGTGTTCGATACCGTGGCTGCCGCGGCCGATGCAACCGGTGCCGATGCATCGGTCATCTACGTGCCGCCGCCGTTTGCCGCAGACGCCATCCTGGAAGCGGTTGATGCCGGCATTGCGCTGATTGTCTGCATCACCGAAGGCATTCCCGTAATGGACATGGTGCGCGTCAAGCGTGCGCTGTCAGGCTCCGGCAGCCGCCTGGTTGGCCCGAATTGCCCTGGCGTAATCACGCCGGGGCAATGCAAGATCGGCATCATGCCGGACCACATCCATACACCAGGCAAGATCGGCGTGGTATCGCGCTCGGGTACGTTGACTTATGAGGCCGTGGCGCAGACCACGGCGGCCGGACTGGGGCAATCGACCTGCATCGGCATTGGTGGCGATCCGGTGAACGGCACCAGCTTCATCGACTGTCTGGAGATGTTCCTGGCCGACGACAAGACCGAAGGCATCATCATGATCGGCGAGATCGGCGGATCGGCGGAGGAAGAAGCAGCCCAGTTTCTGCGCGATACGCGCACGCGCAAACCCGTGGTGGGCTTTATCGCGGGTACCACGGCGCCGCCGGGACGCCGCATGGGTCATGCCGGCGCGATCATCCTGGGCGATACGGGCACGGCGGAAGCAAAGATCGACGCCATGCGCGAAGCCGGTATCCATGTGGCCGCTTCGCCAGCGGAGCTTGGTGCGACCATGTCAGCGGCAATGAAGTAGGCATCGGCGCGCGCCGCGCGCACGAAACCAAAGCGCTGGCGCGAGAGCCTTCCTGGACCCACCGCAGTAAGGCATGGGCCAGGAACGGGTGGCAATGCGATGGCGCGCAGCGCTTGCCGGATCGGAGCGTCAGCCGGCGTTGACGGTAGCGCCCGCCTTGGCTTCCAGCTCCACGATGCGCTTGCGCAGCGCCCGTTCTTCCTGAAAGCGCACGGTCTCGTCGCGGATCACCGCCACGATGCCGGTGATTTCACCGCCGCTACCGTGCATCAGCGCCACGGTGAAAGCGATCGACATCGCATCGCCGTTCTTGTTGACCGCCGGCACCTTGAGCAAGTCATGACCGTAGCGGGTCTTGCCCGTTGTCATGGTCTTGTCGTAGCCCTCCCAGTGCCGCGCACGCAGTCGCTCCGGAATAATCAGATCCAGCGACTTGCCCAGGGCCTCTTCCTGGGTGTAGCCGAACATGTACTCCGCGGCCGGGTTCCACAACGTGATAGCGCCATCGGCGCCGGAGATGATGACGGCGTCGCCGATGGCCGACACCAGCTGTTCATAGTCGATCGCAGCCTGCATGGTCTTTCCTGGGGAATGGGTTGACTCAACTTTCCGCCCGAAGTCCGGGCTGTCGTCTTGGCTCTGTCGGCCATGCCGGTCCCTCGGGTTGGCGTCCAAATGATGAAGCGCCGGGGCGCGTGGTACGGCTCACTCCACGCATTCCGCGGCGCTCCAGGTTTGGCCCACTGTCACCTTG
The DNA here is from genome assembly GCF_057798835.1 of Cupriavidus sp. 291-E7. NCBI lineage: Bacteria > Pseudomonadati > Pseudomonadota > Betaproteobacteria > Burkholderiales > Burkholderiaceae > Cupriavidus > Cupriavidus sp. 291-E7. The sequence goes on along the minus strand of NZ_JBYOJV010000003.1, from coordinate 484,514 downwards.
GGGACACTGGGAGTGCTGGCGTCCTGCTCAAATCACCTGCGACTCACGCAGACGCGCGATCTCCGCGGCGTCGTAGCCGAGGCCGGCCAGCACTTGCTCACTGTGCTCGCCCAGCAGCGGCGAACCGGTGATTTCGGGCTTCATGTCCGAGAACTTGATCGGGCTGCCCACGGTCAGGTAGGTGCCGCGTACCTTGTGCGGGACTTCCACGATCGAGCCGCTCTTGCGCAGCGATTCATCGGCCGCGATTTCCTTCATCGACAGTACCGGCGAGCAGGGAATATCGAACTTGCGCAGGATATCCACCGCTTCGTACTTGGTCTTGTCGGACAGCCAGGCTTCGATGGTATTGAAGATATCGAAGATGTGCGGCTGACGGGCCTTGGGCGTGTTGTAGTTCGGATCGGTGATCCATTCTTCCTTGCCCAGCGCCTTGCAGATCGGCTCCCAGGCGTGGCCCTGGATGGTGAAGTAGATATACGCGTTCGGATCGGTCTCCCAGCCCTTGCACTTCAGCACCCAGCCCGGCTGGCCGCCACCGCCGGCATTGCCACCGCGCGGCACCACATCGGAGAACTCGCCGTGCGGGTACTGGGGATACTCTTCCAGATAGCCCAGGGCGTCCAGGCGCTGCTGGTCGCGCAGCTTCACGCGGCACAGGTTCAGCACGGCGTCCTGCATCGACACGGCCACCTTCTGGCCCTTGCCGGTCTGCTGGCGGCCGATGATCGCGGTCAGGATGCCGATGGCCAGGTGCATGCCGGTGTTCGAATCGCCCAGGGCGGCGGCCGACACGGTCGGGGGACCATCCCAGAAACCGGTGGTCGACGCGGCACCGCCGGCGCACTGCGCCACGTTTTCGTAGACCTTCAGGTCTTCGTAGTGGTGGCCGTCGCTGAAGCCCTTGACCGATGCCACGATCATCATCGGGTTCAGTTCATTGATGCGGGCCCACGAGAAACCCATGCGATCCAACGCGCCCGGGCCGAAGTTCTCGACCAGCACATCCGATTCGCGGATCAGCTGTTCCAGGATCTTCTTGCCTTCCGGCTTCTTGGTGTCCAGCGTCAGCGAGCGCTTGTTGCTGTTCAGCATCGTGAAGTACAGCGCGTCGGCATCGGGCTGGTCACGCAGCTGCGTGCGGGTGACGTCGCCGGAGCCGGGGCGCTCCACCTTGATGACGTCGGCGCCGAACCATGCGAGGAGCTGCGTGCAGGCGGGGCCGGCCTGTACGTGCGTAAAGTCGATGATCTTGATGCCGTTGAGTGGGAGGTTCACTGTCGCTCTCCTGATGGAATAGAGGGGTGAAATTCGGGTGGATTACTTCTTGGCCGAGCTTTGCGGATTCAGATTGGTCAGCCGACCGCTTTCGGTGCCGGCTGCCGGATCGATGACGGCGTTGACCAGCGTGGGCCTGCCCGACCGCAACGCTTCGCTCACCGCGGCCTCGAGTTCCGCCGGTGTGGTGACGTTGTGGCCAACGCCGCCGAACGCTTCCATCATCTTGTCGTAGCGCGCCCCTGGGACGAACATCGTGACCGCCGGGTCCGTGCCGCCGGTCGGATTCACATCAATACCCTTGTAGACGCCGTTGTTGTTGAAGATGACAACGCAGATCGGCAGGTTGTAGCGGCAGATCGTTTCGACCTCCATGCCGGAGAAACCGAACGCACTGTCACCGCACAGCGCCAGCACCGGCTTGTTGGTTTCGACCGCCGCGGCGACCGCGTAACCCATGCCCACACCCATCACGCCCCAGGTGCCTACGTCCAGGCGCTTGCGCGGCTCGTACATGTCGATCACGGCACGGGCGTAGTCCAGCGTGTTGGCGCCTTCGTTGACAAACGAGATATCCGGATTGGCTTTGACGACGTCCTTCAGCGCACGCAGCGCGCTGTGGAAGTTCATCGGCGACACATCCTTGGACAAGGTCTCGGCCATCTTCGCCAGGTTCTTTTCCTTGCGCTCTTCCACCGCGCCCAGCCAATCGGCGCCCGGCTTCGTAAAGTCGTTGCCGATCTTGCCGAGCAATGCCGACACACACGAACCGATGTCACCCACTACCGGCGCGGCGATGGCCACGTTGCTGTCCATCTCGGTCGGCGAGATGTCGATCTGGATGAACTGCTTCGGTTTGCCCCACGTCTTGCCCTTGCCGTGCGACAGCAGCCAGTTCAGACGCGCGCCGACCAGCATCACCACATCGGCTTCCGCCAATACGTACGAACGCGCGGCCGACGCCGATTGCGGGTGCGTATCGGGCAGCAGACCCTTGGCCATCGACATCGGCAGGTACGGAATGCCGGTCTTTTCGACCAGCGCGCGGATATCCGCATCGGCGCGTGCGTACGCGGCACCCTTGCCCAGCAGGATCAGCGGGCGCTTGGCGCTCTTCAGCAACGCAACGGCGCGATCGATCGAATCCGGTGCGGGGAGTTGGCGCGGGGCCGGGTCCACTACCTTGATCAACGACTTGCGGCCCTTCTCGGCTTCCAGCGACTGGCCCAGCAGCTTGGCCGGCAGGTCCAGGTACACACCGCCCGGACGCCCCGACACGGCGGCGCGGATGGCACGCGCGATACCGACACCGATGTCTTCGGCGTGCAGCACGCGGAAGGCAGCCTTGGCGTGCGGACGGGCGATGGCCAGCTGGTCCATCTCTTCGTAGTCACCCTGCTGCAGATCGACGATCTCGCGCTCGCTGGAGCCGCTGATCAGAATCATCGGAAAGCAGTTGGTGGTGGCATTTGCCAGCGCCGTCAGGCCGTTCAGGAAGCCAGGCGCGGATACGGTCAGGCAAACGCCCGGCTTCTGCGTGAGAAAGCCGGCAATCGCTGCCGCGTTGCCCGCATTCTGCTCATGGCGGAAGCTGATGACGCGCATGCCGTTGGCTTGCGCCAGGCGGGCCAGATCCGTGACCGGAATACCGGGCAGGCCGTAGATGTTCTCGATGCCGTTGAGCTTGAGCGCGTCGATGACCAGATGAAAACCATCGGTTTGCGCCTGTTGTTCTTCGGCGGCGTGACGCTGCACCTCGTTTCCGACTTCTGCCATGATGGTCGCTTCCTTCTATACAAATTGACGGGGATTGGAAAACTTCTGCTTCAAGGTGTCTTCAGCGGTTGCTCGCGTGCCGCCTGGCTACTTCGAACTTCACGATGTCTCTCCTCCTTGACGATTCGCCGTGGGCAGCGATCTTTTGTGAATACGGTATGTGATATATCAAAGCCAAGCAAGAAATTCGATAAACTTTCGTCGATGCAGCGCAGCAATTTCTCGGAATTACGCGTTTAATGAACTAAATTAAAGGGTTTTCCCGGATAACACGCTTGTCGAGTCTGGCAATAGATATATTACATACCAGACATTTAGCGGTAATTTGACGTACCGCGCGTCAGCCGCGCATGTGGTTGACCAGCGAGCCGATCCCGTTGATCGACACCTCCACCACCGAACCCTCCTTCATCGACCCGACCCCTATCGAGGTGCCGACGGCGATCACGTCGCCCGGCATCAACGTCATGTCCTGCGAGAGGCGGCTGACCTGCTCCTCGGGCGAAAAAACGATGTCAGACAGCGGGTAGTTCTGGCGCTCGACGCCGTCCAGGCGCGTCACCACGCTGGCGCTGCGCCAGTCGAAGCCCGAGACGATGGCCGGACCGATGCAGCCGAAGGTGTCGGAACCCTTGGCGCGCGTCCACTGCGGAAAGTTTGGATCGGCGTTGAGCAGCTCGCCCGCCGTGACGTCATTGACGATGGTGTAGCCGAAGATGTGCGAGGCGGCCTCGCTCAGCGGCACATTCCGGCATGTACGGCCAATGACGATACCGAGTTCGCCTTCATAGGCGATCTTGCCGGTGTACCCGCTCGGACGCAGGATGGCGTCGCCGGGGCCCGCCAGCGAACTGGCCGGCTTCAGCAAGAACAGCGGGTGCACAGGCACCGCCTTCTCCAGCCGCGCCGCCAGGGCGTGAAAGTTGTTCCACAGCGCCACGATCTTGCCCGGCTCGCACGGGGCAAGCAGATCCAGCGAGGCGTAGCTGTAGGTGTTGCCCGTGGGACGGGGATCGTTATAGCCAGGGCCATCGAATTCGATGACTCGGTCGGCATCGCCATTATCAAGGCGGCCATAAGCGGTGTCGCCGCCAGGACGGCGGAAGCGAATCCAGGTTTGCACGACAGAGCTCCTCCGGCAGGTGCGAGCGTGCCGCACCTGCGCGTTCAGCAAAAGTTGGAGGCCCCGTGTCAGGGCCATGAAGACAGGCGCCGGTCGTGGCCGGCGCCTCGGGTCAGATCGCGCCTGCTACACGCAGCGCTGCAATCTGTGCCGGCGAGCGTCCCAGCCATTCGAGGATCTCGTCGGTGTGTTCCCCCAGCAACGGCGAGCGCTCGACCTCCACTGGCGAGGCGGACAGCGTGATCGGCGAGCCGAGCTGCACGTATTTGCCGCGCGCCGGGTGGTCCAGCTCCACCAGATAGCCGCGCTCGTACATCGACTTGTCCTCGATCAGGTCCTTCATCGACAGGATCGGGCCACACGGCACATCGACCTCGTTGAGCGCATTCATCACTTCGAACTTGGTGCGGCCCAGCGTCCATTGCTCGATGATGCCGAAGCAGGCGGCGAGCTTTTTCAGACGCATTTCAGGGGTGGCGAAGTCCGGATCGGTGATGAGGTCTTCGCGGCGGCACAAGCGCATCAGCGGCTCCCAGCCCTGCGGCTGGATGATGACGTAGACGTAGTCGTTCGGACCTCCCGGCGCGCAGCGCAGCGCGGCGCCAGGCTGGCCGCCGCCCGATGCATTGCCGGCGCGCGGCACGTGGTCGTCGAACTGGTCGTTGGGGTACTCGCGCAGCGGGCCGGCATCCAGGCGCTGCTGATCGCGCAGCTTCACGCGGCACAGGTTCAGCACGGCGTCCTGCATCGCCACTTCCACGCGCTGGCCGCGGCCCGAATGCTCGCGCTGCAGCAGCGCGGCCAGGATGCCGACCACGCAGTGCACGCCCGTGCCCGAATCGCCAATCTGCGCGCCCGTCACCAGCGGCATGCCGGCGGCTTCACCGGTCGTCGATGCGGAACCGCCCATGCACTGGGCCACGTTTTCATAAGCCTTGCAGTCCTGGTACGGGCCGGGACCGAAGCCCTTGATCGACGCGTAGATCATGCGCGGATTCAGGTCCTGGATATGGTCCCAATCGAATCCGGCGCGGGCCAGCACGCCCGGCCCGAAGTTCTCGATCAGTACATCGCTCTGCTGGATCAGGTCTTCCAGCAGCGCCTTGCCTTCCGGCGTCTTCATATTGAGCGTCAGGCTGCGCTTGTTGCTGTTCAGCATGGTGAAGTACAGGCTGTCAGCGTTCGGCACGTCACGCAGCTGGCTGCGTGTGATGTCACCGCGTCCCGGCATTTCGACCTTGATCACGTCGGCACCCATCCAGGCCATCAACTGCGTAGCCGAGGGGCCGGCCTGCACGTGTGTCATGTCAAGGATGCGAATGCCGTCCAGGGCTTTGCGTTGCTCCGAGCTGCCGGTCTGACTTTGGTCGTAGGTCTTGGCCATGCTGCGTCTCCTGATATGAATATCGCTCTGTTGACATACAGTATGTGGTATATCACGAAGATGCAAGAGGGTTTAACCCCGGAACCAAGGAGTTTCGACATTGCGTCGCAGCAAATGCGTAGAAGGCCCGACCAGGAGTGCTCCGCGCGGTTACGCGGCTATGAAATTGCGCAGTCTTTTTGGACCAAAGGCATCACTTTCCCGTGTGGTTGGCGTATCGGGAGTGATGGCTCGCAGGGAGATCAGGAACCGTTCGATTGCTCGGACTTCGGGAGGGAATTGGAGGTTTGGGAGAACGGCATTCAGCGCGGCGCGCTACGCCGAAGCCATTACGACTCGACCTGAGCTGGAACCACTGCGACTAGAACTGTGCAAGTCGCGGACAGCGGATCACATGAAGAGATGAGTGGCCGCAAGCGCCATTAGCGCTCTACCGTTCGGCCCGTTGAATTAGCAGTCGTTCTGAGACAGCGCCGCACTGGTGCAGTGCTGACCGAAAAGGCAAGACGGCGCGCATCCAGCATTGCACCGCGACGCGAATCGCCTTGCCCTCCCCCACGCCCGTCATGGACTGGGCGACGGGGAGCGTATGGCCGGAGCTAGCCGTCAGTCCAGGAAGTCGCAGTTCTTTTCCACGTACTCGGCCAGGTCCAGCGAATGCTGGCGGACCAGTCGTTCGGCCAGTTCCGTGTCGCGCTTTTCCAGCGCTTCGATAATCCGCAGGTGGTCGACAATGGAACGCGCCGCGCGATCGCTCTGCGAAATCGTCATCTTTCGAATCGCGCGCACATGGACAAAGATGTTCTTAATCTGGTCCATGATGATCTGCGACTTCGACAGCTGCACGATCGCCTGGTGAAACACGATATTGGCGTCGGAATATTCCTCGATATGCTCGGCCGGCGTGGTGTCGCGGAAGCTGTCGAACATATGGCGCAGCTTGCCGATTTCCTCGTCGGTGGCATTCTGTGTGGCCAGACGCGCGGCCATGCTTTCCAGCGCGGCCCAGACCTGGATCATCTCGACGATTTCACGCTTGGTCTTGCGCGTGATGTAGATACCCCGGCGCGGCACCGTACGCAGGAATCCTTCCTGCTCCAGCAGCGTCATGGCCTCGCGGATCGGCGTGCGGCTCACACCCAGCGCTTCGGACAGCACGCGCTCGTCGAGTCGCACCTCTTCCCGTGACTGGTAGATGTCGGCGTCGGCGATGGCCTGGCGCAGCATCGCGTAGGCCTGGTCGCGCAGGCTGGCACCGGCGTTGATAGGTTGCAGCGACAGGGACAGCCCTTGCGGCTGGACTTCGGGTTGGCTTTGGGCAGACATGAATGCACTCGTCAGTGGCCGGTGCCCCGGAAGCCGGTCTGGCGTCCGGTGGCGGCCGTCCCTTCGTGAACGTCATGAAGTCCAGTGTGGCATGGCGCCATGCGCTCTGCTCATCAATCTAGGACATTGGACTACGGCGACGATCTCGAAGGGACGAGTCCGGCCTTTCGTATATGGTATATCACAATGACGGCACTGCCGAAGGTCATTGCCCTTCGCGCGTCAGGCGGCCCGGGCGACCTTCACCGGTTCGGCATTGCCTGCCGGCACCGCCTGGGCCATGCGATCGCGCTGCTTGATCAGCCCCAGCACCGCATCGATCATCGGCGTAGGCTGGCCGATCATCCTGCCCATTTCCTGGACCACGGTCAGCAGCGGATCGATCTCCATCGCCCTGCCCGCCTCAAGGTCCTGCAGCATCGACGTCTTGTGCGCACCCACCGCGCCGGCGCCATCGATCCGGCGCTCGACATCGACGCGGAAATGCACGCCGAAGCTTTCGGCGATGTCCTTCGCCTCGAGCATCATCTGTTTGGACAGCGCCCGCGTGGCGGGGTCTGACGTGATGACGTCCAGCGTGCCATGCGTCAGTGCGCTGATCGGGTTGAAACAGAGGTTGCCCCACAGCTTGAGCCAGATTTCGTCCCGGATGTTGTCGCGCACCGGCGCATCCAGATCCGCCTGGATCATCGCCTCGGACAACCGCGTGATGCGCTCCGAACGGCTGCCATCCGGCTCACCAATCGGAAATTTTTTGCCATAGACGTGCTTGATCACGCCCGGCGCGACGATCTCGGCCGCCGGATACAGCACGCAGCCAATGGCGCGCTCCGGGCCCAGGCCCTGCCATTGCTTGCCGCCAGGGTCCACGCTTTCCAGCGTCCTGCCGGCAAATTCGCCGCCGTGCTTGTGGAAATACCAGTAAGGAATGCCGTTCACGCCTGTCACCACGGCGGTTTCCGGCCCCAGCAGCGGCTGCATCAGGTCCACTACCCCCGGCACCTGGTGTGCCTTGAGCGTGATGAACACGTAATCCTGCGGACCCAGTTCCCGCGGATCGCTGGTGCAGCGGACCTTGGCCACACGTTCCTGCCCCTCGATCAGCAGCCGTACCCCGTTAGCCTGCATGGCCGCCAGGTGCGGCCCGCGCGCGATAAAGCTGACGTCGGCACCCGCCAGCGCCAGCTGGGCGCCCATGTAGCCACCAATGGCCCCCGCCCCGTAGATACAGATTTTCATGGGTTGTCTCCTCGATTGTGGTGATAGTGATGCGTTGGGATGCTTTGGTATATCACATACTATATTTCACAATCGCTGTTCGACAACCTCGATCTGCATGATCTGGCCTGCAGTGCACGCTGTACCGCCTTCGCGGGCGCCAAGGTGTGCGCTACCATGTGGGCTGTTGTCCCCTTGCGGGCCGCCTCCCGGCCTGTCGCTCACCGTCCCCGGAGATCTGGAGTCCGCATGGAAACACTGCTCGCACTGGTACGCGATCCTTCCGCCTGGGCCGCCCTGGCCACGCTGGTCGCTATGGAGATCGTGCTCGGCATCGACAACCTGATCTTCATTTCCATCCTGACCAACAAGCTGCCCGAAGAAACCCGGGAAAAGGCGCGGCGTATCGGTATCGGCCTGGCGCTGATCCTGCGGCTGGCCCTGCTGGCGACCATTGCAGTCATCGTCGCCCTGACCGAACCGGTTTTCACGATCCTGGGCAAGGGAATTTCCTGGCGGGACATCATTCTGATCGCCGGTGGCGCCTTCCTGGTCTGGAAAGCCACGCGGGAGATCCACCAGCACGTGGCGCCGGAGCCGGAGCATGAGGACGAAGCGGCCAAGGCCCGCGCGGTACCGGGTTTTGCCGCCGCCATCGGGCAGATCCTGGTGCTGGACCTCGTGTTCTCGATCGACAGCATCATCACCGCGGTCGGCATGACCGATCACGTGCCAATCATGTTCGTGGCCGTGATCGCCGCCGTGACCGTGATGCTGGTGGCCGCCACGCCGCTGGCCAACTTCATCAACCGCAACCCCACCATCGTCATGCTGGCGCTGGCCTTCCTGATCATGATCGGCATGACGCTGATTGCCGACGGTCTCGGGCATCACGTGCCCAAGGGCTATATCTATACGGCGATGGCGTTCTCGACGGCCGTGGAAGGGCTGAACATGGTGGCGCGGCGGCGGCGCGAGAAGGCGCGGGGCAAGAGCGCGGCCTGATCGGCCGCGACGCGATCAGGCTTCGACCATTCCCAGGAATTGCTGCAGCTCGGGCGTCTGCGGCCGGCTGAACACTTCGTCCGGTGCGCCGATTTCGTGGACCTTGCCCTGATGCATGAAGACCACGCGGTCGCACACCTCGCGTGCAAAGCGCATTTCGTGCGTCACCATCAGCAAGGTCATGCCGTCGGCGGCCAGTCCGCGCACGACCTGCAGCACCTCGTTGACGAGTTCGGGGTCAAGCGCCGACGTGATTTCGTCGCATAGCAATGCGGTCGGTTGCATCGCCAGCGCGCGCGCAATGGCAACCCGCTGCTGTTGACCACCCGACAGCTGATCCGGATACGCGTCGAACTTGGCGGAAAGCCCGACCCTCGCCAAATTCAGCTCGGCCAGTTCACGGGCCTTGGCCTCCGGCACGCCCTTGACGATCATCGGCGACAACATCACGTTGCGCCCCGCGCTCAGGTGCGGAAAGAGATTGAACTGCTGGAAGATCATGCCCACCTTCAGCCGCAGCGCACGCAATTGCAGCTCGCTGTCGGCCAGATGGGCGCCCGCCACGGTGATGGCGCCTGAATCGATGCTCTCCAGCCCATTGATGCACCGTAGCAACGTGCTCTTGCCCGAACCGCTCTTGCCGATGATGGCGATGACCTCGCCCGGTTCCACGGAAAGCGATACGCCCTTCAGGACCTCGTTGCTGCCAAAGGACTTGCGAACCTGATCAATGGCGATGAGCGGCATGAAATTTCCTCTCCAGCATCTTGCTGTATTGCGAAAGCGGCCAGCACAGCGCGAAGTACATCAGCGCCACGGCGGCATATACGGTGAACGGTTGGAACGTGGCGTTCACGATCATCGTGCCCGCCTTGGACAGCTCGGTGAAACCGATGATCGACGCCAGCGCGGTACCCTTGATGACCTGGACGCCAAAGCCGACCGTCGGCGCCACGGCAATCCGCAGGGCCTGCGGCAGTACCACGTAGCGCATCTGCTGCACATAGTTCATGGCCAGGCTGCCCGATGCCTCCCACTGGCCACGCGGAATCGCTTCCACGCAACCGCGCCAGATTTCGGCCAGGAAGGCGGACGTCCAGAACGTCAGCGCCAGCCCCGCGGCCAGCCATGCCGGCACCTCGATGCCGAACAGCGCAAGGCCGAAGAATGCGAGAAATAGCTGCATCAGCAGCGGCGTACCCTGGAACAGCTCGATATAGGCCTGCGCCAGTCGCCTCGCCCACGGCCGCTTGCCGGTGCGCATCAGCAACACCAACAGGCCGACGATGCCGCCACCCGCAAATGCCACCAGGGAAAGCAGTACCGTCCAACGCGCCGCCAGCAGCAGGTTGCGAACGATGTCCCACGACGAAAACTCGATCATCCCGCCCTCCGCGCAAAAAGCTGCCTGCCGATGCCGCGCAGCAACTGCCGCAGTGCGATCGCCAGCAGCAGGTAGATCGCCGTGCTGACCAGATATACCTCGAAGGCGCGGAAGTTACGCCCCTGGATAAAGTTGGCCGCATACGTCAGGTCTTGCGCGGCGATCTGCGAACAGACCGCCGAACCCAGCATGACGATCACCACCTGGCTGGACAGCGCCGGCCAGATCTTCTGCAGCGCCGGCCGCAACACCACATGCCTGAACACCTGAAACGGTGACATGGCCAGGCTCGCCCCCGCCTCGAACTGGCCGCGCGGCGTGGCGGCCAGGCCCGCGCGAACGATTTCGGTCCCGTACGCACCCAGGTTGATGACCATCGCCAGCGATGCCGCCACCATTTCGGGCAGATGCACGCCAAGGCTGGGCAGGCCGAAGAAGATGAAGAACAGCTGGATCAGGAACGGCGTGTTCCGGATCAGCTCCACATAGGTGCTGACGACGGCGCGCAACCACGCTGGTCCCTGGGTCTTGGCCCAGGCACCGGCCACGGCGACGGCCACGCCGAGCACGCCTCCCGTGAGCGTGAGTTGCGCCGTGACGGCGATGCCCTTGAGCAGCACGTCGGTATAGTCCAGCACCGACACGAAATCGAACGCGTAAGCCATGCTTGTATCAGGCGTGCGCGTATCAGAGCTGTGCCGGCAGCGGGCGCAGCAGCCACTTGATCGACAGCGTGTTCAGCGACCCATCCTTCTTGGCTTCCGCCAGAATGGCGTTGACCTTGTCCTGCAGCGCGCGCTCGCCCTTGTTCATGCCGATGAAGCACGGCGAATTCTTGATCAGGAACTTGGTCTCGGGTGCCTTGGGCGGATGCTTGGCGATCAGCGTCGATGCCACGACGTTGCCGGTGGCGATCAGTTGTGCCTGGCCCGACAGGAACGCCGAAATCGTGGCGTTGTTGTCTTCATAGCGCTTGATGATCGCGCTGGACGGGGCGATCTTGCTCAGTTCCAGGTCTTCCACGGCGCCGCGCGTGACGCCGACGGTCTTGCCCGCCAGATCGGCCGCACTCTTGACCGCAAGATCCGCCGGCCCGAACACGCCATTGAAGAACGGTGCATAGGCTTCGGAGAAGTCGAGCACTTTCTCGCGCTCGGGATTCTTGCCCATGCTGGAGATCACCAGATCCACCTTGCGCGTCTGCAGGTACGGCACGCGGTTGGTACTGGTCACGGGCACCAGTTGCAGCTTCACACCCATTTTCTTGGCCATCAGCGCGGCCACATCGATATCAAGACCCTGCGGTGCCATGTCGGCACCGACCGAGCCGAACGGCGGGAAATCCTGCGGCACTGCCACGCGCAGCACGCCTGCCTTGGTGACGTCCGCCAGCGTGTCGGCATGCGCCTGCATCGGCAAGGCGGCGACGCAGCATCCGGCCAGTGCGGCGATCATCAGGCCGCGACGAGAGAACTTCGTGATTGCTTTGACATGAAACATCGCGTGATTTCCTCAGTTTCGAAAGGGAGATGAAGGAGACGAAGGGGACGAAGCGTTGTCCGCGGAATCATCCGCGGCGGGAAAAGCAGGATCTGGCCGGCTGGCCGGAGCGACCGGTGCCAGCGCCTGGCGCAAGTGGGCAAGCGGATCGGCGGGACCCACGGCGTCCAGGCTCGTATGCACCTCGGACAGGTGCTCGGTCATCAGGCGTGCGGCCAGCGCACCGTCGCCTTCGACCAATGCGTTGACGATGTCTTCGTGCTGACGGCACGAGCGGCCGGCATCGTCGGCAGACTGGTTGCGGCTGGCCACCAGCGTCGTGCGCGCGGTCAGGTCGCGCAGCGTGTCGACCAGCAGGCCATAGCCCAGCGACGCGCACAGGCAAACGTGAAAATCGCCAAGCAGAAAGCTGCGCACGCTGGCGTCTTCGCCACCGAGCGCAGCCTTTTCGCGTGCGATATGGACTTTGAGTGAATGGATGGCCTGCGTGCTCGGCGGCCGCTCCGGACTGATCTCGCGCAGCAGCCCGGTTTCGATGATGCGGCGCGCATCGAATGCCGACCGGATATCTTCGGCGCCCGGTTCCACCAGGAACCAGCCCCGCCGCGCGCTGACTGTCACCATGCCACGGGCCGCCAGCCGCGACAGCGCTTCACGCACCAGCGTCCGGCTCACGCCAAACAGCGTGGCAAGTTCCTGCTCCCCCAGGCGGGAGCCTGGGAGCAGCTTCTGGCCAAGCATTGCCTCGGTAATGCGGTTGGCAATGTCGGCGGGAGAGTTATCGTTCGTTGCGTTCACGGCAACCACTTGAGCAAGTGGTATGCCATGCTTGTATGCAAGATTTGTCGCCAAAAAGAGGCGTCAGCGGCGGCCGAATGGGGCCGAACGGGCCGCCGCAGTCCCCGAAGCGGGGCATCGCGCACCATCGCGGCGCGCGATGCGGGCGCGCCAGCCTCAGCCGTTGCGGAACAGGAAGCTGTAGGCGCTCAATGCCGGCGCGCCGCCCAGATGGGCGTAGAGCACGCGCGATCCGGCCGGGAACTCGCCTCGCCGGACCATATCGATCATCCCGTGCATCGATTTGCCTTCGTAGACCGGATCGGTCATCACCCCTTCGTACCTTGCGCAGGTGCGGATCGCTTCCAGCGTGCCCTCCGACGGCAGGCCGTATTCAGGACCGGCATAGCGCGTGTCGAGCACGACATCCGCATCAACGATGTCGCGGTTCAGTTCCACCAGCCCCGCCGTATGCTTTGCGATGCGCAGGATTTGCGCGCGGGTCTGCTCGGGCTTGGCCGAAGCGTCGATGCCAATCACGCTGTCAGCGCGGCCGTCAGCGGCAAAGCCCACCACCATGCCGGCCTGCGTGCTGCCCGTCACGGAGCACACGACGATGTAGTCGAACTTGAACCCGAGTTCGGCTTCCTGCGCGCGTACTTCCTCCGCAAAGCCGACGAAGCCGAGGCCGCCTAGCGGATGCTCGGAGCAGCCGGCGGGAATCGGATACGGCTTGCCACCCGCCTGCCGCACGCTTTCCATCGCCTCTTCCCAGCTGCGGCGGATGCCGATGTCGAAGCCGTCGGCTACCAGCCGCACATCCGCGCCCATCATGCGCGACATCTGGATGTTGCCGACGCGGTCATACACGGCGTCGGAATAGTTGACCCAGTTTTCCTGCACCAGCACGCATTTCAGCCCCAGATGCGCGGCAACGGCAGCCACCTGACGTGTCTGGTTGGACTGGATGCCACCGATGGACACCAGCGTGTCGCAACCCTGCGCCAGCGCGTCGGGAATCAGATATTCGAGCTTGCGGGTCTTGTTGCCCCCAAAGGCCAGGCCGCTATTGCAGTCCTCCCGCTTGGCATACAACTCCACCTTGCCGCCGAGGTGATCGGACAGCCGCTTCAGTGGCTGGATCGGTGTAGGGCCAAACGTCAGCGGATGGCGAGCAAAGCGCTTCAGATTCATGGTGGCAACTCCAGGTTGAGGGGGTGATCCCCGGTGGACTCAATGCTAGAAAAAAAGCCACGAAACGTGCTTGCAAAATCCAATCTTTCTAAACACTATTAATAGACGACTACGCATCCTTTCCTTTAAATATTCCGCTGCCGTGCCTATTAAAGAAACAAAATTTCGCAGCAAATCCAGCCAGCCTGCCTCGCCGGACGCCTCGTCCGCCGCGCCGCATATCGACGCACTGGATCGCGCCGACAAGGCGATCCTGCGCGCCCTGCAGCGCGACGCATCGATCTCCAACGTCGCATTGGCCGCCAAGGTCAACCTCAGTCCGCCAGCGTGCCTGCGGCGCGTGGAGCGGCTGAAGGAAATGGGCCTGATTCGCGGCATCGTGGCGTTGCTGGATCCGAAGGCGCTCGATGCCGGGATGCTGGTGATGATCGGCGTGGTGCTTGACCGCTCCACGCCGGAATCGTTTGCGCAGTTCGAGACCGCCGCGCAAAAGGTGTCCGGCTGCATGGAATGCCACGTCGTCACCGGCGAATTCGACTACTTCATGCTCGTGCGCACAAAGGACAGTGACAGCTTCAATCGTCTGCACGCGGAGCAGTTGCTCTATCTGCCCGGTGTGCGGCAAATCCGCTCGTTCATGGTTCTCAAGCAGGTGTTGTCGACGACGCAGTTTCCGATTTGACGACCACGCACCAATCGATGCGGCCATCACTGCCATCCGGTCTTTGCAGCCAATGCAAAATGGCCCGACAATGATCCGCTCTCAGCAAGACGCCCTCCCCGCCGTCATGACAACTTCCGCCATGCAACCGTTCGTCTATCAGACGTATCCTCAACGCGTCGTGTTCGGCCCTGGCAGCCTTGCACGGCTTGCCGATGAAGTCGACGCGCTGGGCGCCCGCCGCGCTCTGGTGCTTTGCACGCCCGGCCAACGCCATCTTGCCGAACGCGTGGCAGCGCTGCTTGGCGCGCGCTGCGCGGGCATTTTCGATGGCGCGGTCATGCACGTGCCCGTCGAGCAGGCGCGACGGGCACGCGAGATTGCCGCCGAGTGCGGCGCCGACTGCTCCGTCGCCATTGGCGGAGGATCGACCATCGGCCTGGGCAAGGCCATTGCATTGGAATCGAGCCTGCCGGTGATCGCCATCCCCACCACCTACGCGGGCTCCGAGATGACGCCGATCTATGGCCTGACCGAAGCTGGCCGCAAACGCACCGGCCGTGACCCGCGCGTGCTGCCAAAGACCGTCATCTATGACCCCGAGCTTTCGCTGGCGCTACCGCCCGCCATCAGCGTGACGAGCGGCATGAATGCCATCGCCCATGCCGCCGAAGGGCTGTACGCCTCGGACCGCAATCCGGTCACGCAATGGATGTCGCGCGATGGCATTGCCGCGCTCGGGCGAGCGCTACCGGTGATCGCCAATCCCGCGTCCCCTGCCGACGCGCTGCGCGATGCCCGCACCGATGCGCTGTATGGAACCTGGCTGTGCGGTGCCGTGCTGGGCAGCGTGACCGTGGGGCTGCATCACAAGCTGTGCCACACCCTGGGCGGCACGCTGAACCTGCCACACGCGGAAGTTCATACGATCGTCCTGCCGCATGCGTTGGCCTATAACGCTCCGGCCACGGCGCAGGCCATGACGGCCATCGCCGAATCGCTGGGCGCGACCCACGGCGATGGCCCACGTGCGGTGTTTGAACTGGCCAGTTCGCTCGGAGCGCCCAGGTCCCTGCGGGAACTGGGCATGTCGCACGACGACATCGAGATCATCTGCACACTCGCGCTGCGCGACCAGTATCCCAATCCTCGTCCGCTGGCGTACGACGGTATCCGCGATTTGCTGGAAGACGCATTGGAAGGCAGGCCGCCGCGCGTCGCTCGCTGAACCCGCGCGCCTAGGCTGCGGGTCTGGGCGCTGCCGTGGACCCGCGCACGATCAGCTCCGGGCGCAACTCGACCACGACCGTGGCGGTGTGAGGTTTGTCGATCTGGCGCAGCAGCAGCTCCGCTGCCTGTTCGCCCATGTCGTGGACGGGAATGCGGACTGTGGTCAGCGGCGGCGTCAGTGCATCGACGAAAGGCATGTCGTTGTGGCCGACCACGGAGACGTCTTCGGGACAACGAACGCCCTGCTCACGCAGATAGTCGTAGCAGCCCATCGCTACAAGGTCGTTGCCTGCCGCGATGGCGGTCAGGCATGGCAGCGCCTCAAACAATTCGGCGCACGCCTTGCGGCCGGCGTCGCGCCCGTAGCCATCGGCCTCCACGACCATGAATTCGTTGCGCTTTAGCCGATGTTGCTTTACCGCCTGGAGGAATCCCTCCTTGCGCAGATAACCGGTGGACGTGCTGGCCGGTCCAGCGATGTGGCCAATGCAGCGGTGTCCCAGCGACACCAGGTGATCGACGGTGAGCTGCATTGCCAGCAGACTGTCACTGACCACGCACGACGCTCGCCCGGTGTGCTCGCCACGATTCACCATCACCACCGGGATGCCAACTTTCAGGCAATAGTCGAGCAATGGATCGTCACGCTCGGCAGTGGCCAGGATCAGCCCTTCCACCTGCCTGGCCAGCATCTGGTCGATCACGAAGCGCTGTCGCGTGCGATCTCCCCCTGCGTTGACGACGATCGGCACGTAACCCTGTTTGGCAAGCACCGCCTCGATTCCAGCCAGGATTGGCGGAAATACCGGGTTCGCGATGTCGGGCAGGATCACGCCAATCAGTCCCGAGCGCTGGGTGCGCAACCCCGCCGCAATCCGGTTGGGCCGGAAGCCGCGCAGCTCCGCCAGTTTCAGGATCCGCGTGGCCACTTCTTCCGCCACGAGATGGCGGGTGGCGGGGTTCATGACGCGCGACACCGTGGAATAGTGGACATCGACCTCGGCGGCCAGGTCTTTGATGGTCACACGCTTGCGTTCGGGCATGGGCGGCGGACGCCAGGTTGGCAGTTGGTAATGCGCCATTCTAGCGTCAGCCGCCTGCTTGCCGGTTACTCGCCGGCCCGCACACCCGATTGCTTGACCACGGGTGCCAGTTTGCCGATTTCCGCCTGGATATAGCTGGCGAATTCCTGCGGTGTGCTGGTGCGCGGCTCGGCACCCTGCGCGGCCAGGCGTTCGCGCACGTCGGGCGATGCCAGCGCCTTGCCGATCTCGGCGTTGAGCGCGTTGACGACCTCCTTGGGCGTACCCGCTGGCGCCAGCACACCAAACCACGAATCGAACGCATAGCCAGGCAGGCCCGATTCCGCAATGGTCGGGATGTCGGGCAGCGCACCGGCGCGCTTGGGCGTGGTCACGGCCAGCGCACGCAGCTTGCCCTGCTTGACGAACGGCATCGCCGACACGGTTGGGGCAAACATCATGTCTCCACGTCCGGCCATCACATCGGTCAGTGCCTCGCCTGTGCCCTTGTACGGAATGTGCATGATGTCGATACCCGCCTGCATCTTGAACATCTCGCCGCTCAGATGCGTGGAACTGCCCGAGCCAGCGGAATTGAAGTTCATGGAGCCGGGCTTTGCCTTGGCTGCGGCAACGACGTCACGGACCGATTTATAGGGGCTGGCGGCATTGACCACCAGCACGTTTGGCACGGAGGCCACCAGCGATACCGGTGCGAAGTCCTTGAGCGTGTCATAGCCGAGTTTGGGATACAGCGTGGCGTTGATGGCGTGGCCCACCGACACCAGAATCAGCGTGTAGCCGTCCGGCGCCGACTTTGCCACCGTGGTGGCGCCAAGCGTGCCGCCCGCGCCGGGGCGGTTGTCGACCACCACCTGCCAGTGGCCGGATTCACCCATCTTGGTGCCGACGATGCGCGCCAGGATGTCAGTGGCGCTGCCGGCCGAGAACGGCACGACCAGGCGGATCGGCTTGGCCGGATATTGCGGCTGCGCCGCGGCCTGCGTTGCCAGGGCCGCGGCCGCAACGAAAGTGAGCGCGACAAGGGGGCGAAAAATCATTCGGGTCATGATTGTCTCCTCGCAATGCGATGTCAGGTCCAGGCGTCAGAAGAAGTGCCGCATGCCGAGCGCAAACGTCTGCGGATCGGCACCGGCGCTAACGCCGAGTTCATTGATGGCGAAGTCGTAAATCGCGTTCTTCTTGTTGTTGATGCGGCTGTAGTAGGCATACAGCGCCGTGCGCTTCGACAGCGGATAGTCGTAGCCGACCGTGAACTGCGTCGCGCCTGTCTCCGTGCCGCTGCGGAAGAAGCCGATCGTGTCGGTGGATGACCCGGTGCCGTTAGGCGCAAACGCAAAGCCCACGCGCACGCTGCCCGGCCCCAGCTTCTGCACCAGCGATGCGTAGTAACCATTGCGCTGCAGGTCTCCCGTATCGGTGCGGTAGTGCAGGTGCTCGTAGAGCGCGGCAATCCTCGTTCCTGGAAACAACTGGTACGCCAACCCCACCTTCAGCGCATCGTCGTTGCGGCCCGCCGCCTGGTAGTGCTGATGGATTTCGTACGCCACGGTTGCGTTGAGCGGACCGCGCTCATAAACCACCGCCGCCGAGTACAGCGCGGGATTGCGCGGCACAGTCGTTTTTTCCTCGGGCAGCCCCCAGCCCAGCCAAATGCTGGCGCCTGCCAGTTGCGGGGAGCGGTACTGGATGATGTTCTTCTGGCGCCGGTCGAAAGAGCTGGTGTCCTGCACGTTGTCGGAGCTGGATGTCGACCCGTTGCCGATCAACGCCATATAACCGGCGGTGGTCGGGTAGTACGGATCGAAGCCGGCCGTCGATTCGGTGTAGGGCGTTTGCCAGTGGCCCATGAACAGCAGTCCGTACTCGCCCTGCAGGCCGATGCGCGAGTTGCGGCCCGCGATCTGGCCCTGGCCGGTATCGAGCGAAACATTGCTTTCGATCTGCCAGACGGCCTTGAGCGAGCCGCCCAGGTCTTCTTCTCCACGAAAGCCGAACACGGAACGGTTGTTGGTCACCCGTGCCGTGCCGCCGAGTTTCGTGCCGTCCGTGGCGGTGCTGGCGCGCGAATACTCGATTGCAGTGTTGAGCCGGCCGTAGATCGTCACACCGTTTTCCGCGATGGCGTCCGTCGCGATACCCGCCGACATCAGCGCAATCGGGATAACGTGGCGTCGTCTGAGCGTCCTTTTTCTTTGCATCTGGGGGTCTCCTCTATGTAGTTATGGATGCAGGTGATCCCGGAACTGCAAACGTTTGCAAATCCGGGGAAAAAATCACGGCGCGGCGGCTGGCAGGTAAGGCATGGCTAGCAGGAGCATGGCCGGAAGATTCGAAAGATTCCTTACCTGGCGAGCTTCTCCTGGCGCCAGCCGCACGGAATCGAACCGCTGGAGCACGGCTTCCTCGGTGGGGGTACGCACGCTGACCTCCCCTTCCAGTACGACGTAGTGCTTTTCGACCGGCGAGGCATCGAGCGACGTATGCCCGCCCGGCAGGATGATCGACACGCCCATCCACAGCGCCTCGGACGCTCCGGCCTCGTGTCCTTGCAGCCGCAAGCAGTGCATGCCTTCGTGATTGGCGGGGAAGTACGCCGGCGCCTGGGCAAATCGGGTGGTATTCATGGCTTCAGCACCACACGTTCCAGCGCCCCGAGCAGTACGGTGCGATAGGCGTCCCCGGCATCTGCCAGCGCATACGTGTACTCAGGTAGCACGGGGAATGGCTTCAGCGCGCCGGAGGCGAACATCGGCGCCAGGGCATCGAGAATCTTCGCGCATGCCACGCTGTCCAGCGCGAGCGTATCGACACCCACATACGTATGTTGGCCGCGATAAAACGCAAAGATGTCGAACGGCACCAGTTTTTCGATTGTCGAGATAAAGATCTGCGTGGCGCCGATGGACATGGCCATGTTTGCCCGCTCGAAATATGGGCTGCCCACGGTGTTGTAGACGATGTCGGCACCGTGACCGCCGGTTTCATCACGGACCACGGCGGAAATGTTTTCCCGGCTGGCATCGATCATGCGCACGGCGCCGCTGGCATGGCCGCGATACGGTTCATCGCCGCGCTCCACCGCAAACACGCGCGCGCCAAGTGCAGTGGCGATCTGAATCGTAGCCTGGCCAACCTTTCCGTTGCCGCCGCACACAAGAACGACGCTGTCCGCCGTCGGCATGCCCGCGCGACGCAGCCCTTCATACGCGGTAATGAATGGCACGCCTACCGCACCGGCTTCCAGCAGGGACAGCGTGGCCGGTTTTTCACGCACGGCCTCGACGCCAATGCGCAGGTACTTGCCGTGCGTACCGTCACGACGGATGCCCAGCTCGCCGCCACTGCCCCAGACCTGTCGTCCGATCCACTGGCTGGGACCGTCGATGACAACGCCCGCGTAATCACGGCCTGGCGTGCGCGGCCAAATGGCGTGCGGCATCATGCCAAGCGTTGCCTTGACGTCGCTCGGGTTGACGCCCGCGCTCGCTACTTCGATCACGCACTGGTCTTGCCCCGCTTCGGGACGCGGCAGTCCCGCCAGTTCGAGTTCGAGCGAGTCGATATCGGAAGCCTTCTGATGAACCTGAATGGTATTCATGGTGATGATGTCTGCGTGGAAATGAAAATGAGTGGGATCAGGCGTTGCGCAAACCCAGCGTCGTGCGTGCTTCGGATGCCGATGCAATGTCGCCGCCAAGCGATCTGACGATGTCGCGCGCCTTGGCCACCAGCGCGGCATTGCTGGGCGCAAGCACTCCTTTTTCCAGGTAGATGTTGTCCTCCAGCCCTACCCGCACATGCCCGCCCGCCAGCCACGCCTGCGCAACGATCGGAAACTCGGCGCGACCGATGCCGAACGCGGACCAGTTCGCGCCTTGCGGCAGCATGTTCCGTGCGTAGAAGATCGTCTCGGGTGTGGGGGCGAAACCGTATTTCACGCCCAACACGAAGGTCCACAGGCCCGGACCGTCGAGCACGCCCTCCCGAATGAAATCGAGCGCCATGTTCAGGTCGCCCGAGTCGAAGATTTCCAGTTCGGGCATGACGCCCGCCTTGCGAATCTCGGCCGCCATCTTGCGTACATTGCCTGGCGTGTTGATGACGACGTCCGCACCCGAGTTCATCGTATTCAGGTCGAGCGAGCAGACGTCGGGGCGCAGCGCCACGATGTGCTCGATGCGCTTGAGCGGATGCAGCAGCGTGGTGCCGGGCGCGGCCACGCGCGGATCGTTTTCGTCAGGAACGAAGCGCCCGCCGGGCCCCGTTGTCAGGTTGATGATCAGGCTGCGGTTGCGCGCCCGAATGCGGTCGACTACGTCCGCGTAGTAGTCGAGCGACATCGACGGGCGCCCGGTCTCCGGGTCCCGCACGTGAATATGTGCCACGGCGGCACCCGCCTCGGCTGCTTCCAGCGCGGCCGTTGCGATCTGTTCGGGCGTGATGGGAAGCCCCGGATGTTGCTCGGGCGTGACGATATTGCCGGTCACCGCGCAGGTGATGATCGTTTTACGTGAATGCATGAGTCAGTGGAAAGATTGAGAGCAGAACATCAGCCAAGCTGGCGGCCGCCATCGACAACGATGGTCGTGCCGGTGGCAAACCGCAGCGACGTGGCACAGGCGACAATGGCCTCGGCCATATCCTCGGGCTGCCCGATGCGGCGCAGCGGCGTGGTGCTTGCCGCGCGCTCGTTGAACTTGCTGTCGCGCCCTGGCACGAAGCCGGTGTCGACGACGCCGGGCGACACGTTGAGCACGCGGATGGCGGGCGCCAACGCGCGGCCCAGGGACATCGCCATGACATCGAGGCCGGCTTTCACGGCGCAGTAGGCAACATTGCTGCCCTGCCCCGTGCGCCCTGCAATGGATCCGACGTTGACGATGAGCCCGTCGCCATTCGCGCGCAGCAGCGGCGCAAATGCGCGGATCGCCGCGAACTGTCCGCGCCAGTTGATGGCGAACATTTCATCGATCAGCGCATCGTCGAGCGCATCGAGATCGGCGTGCGGGATTGCCCGCGTAAAGCCCGAGGCATTGACGAGAATGTCCACGCGTCCGTAGTGATGCTGCACATCGTCGGCGAGTTGCCGAAGCGAGGCGCTGTCGCCAACTTCCGCATACGCGGCCAGGTGATTGCCGGCCGGCCGTGTGGCCACCGCGCCGGACGCCCGGTCCATATCGCGGCCGGTCAGTACCACGCTGGCGCCTTGGTCGGCCAACGCACGGGCGGCAGCCAGGCCGATGCCTCCCGTGCCGCCGATAATCACTGCAACCTTGCCGGAGAGAGAAGAAATGCTCATGGTTTGATGAGGTGAGAAGAACAACGGGAAATCAGTCTATTGGCGGCTTCGGGAACGTTTGCTCTCCCGGTTCGAGCGTGAAGTCGAACTCCAGCGCATAGAACGGGGCGGGAATGTCGCCCCACGGACTGCGGCCGTTCTCGACGCGCTGGAATGCACCCACGAGCTGCCGGTGCACGCCGAACGTGACATCGGTCTCCAGGATGTCCGAGTCGTCCGCAAAGACCTGCGTCACGAGCGTGCGATAGCCGGGTGCCGCCACAATGAAATGGATATGGGCCGGGCGATACGGATGCCGGTTCTGCGCAGCCAGCAGCTTGCCGATCGGGCCATTCGTCGGCACCGGATATCCGGCGGGCCGCACCGTGCGGAAGTGATAGCCGCCGTCGGCATCGGTATGGAAGGCGCCGCGCAGATTGCGGTCGGGTTGCTTCGGGTCCTGGTTGTCGTAAAGGCCAACCGGCGATGCCTGCCAGACCTCGACCAGCGCACCGGCGATCGGCGCGCCGTCGGTCGCACGCACCATGCCGCTGACGAACAGCGGCAAACCGGGCGTGTCGCCCTGCACCACGCAGTCGCCGCACTGATAGCGCGGCGCGTTGGCACGATAGAACGGTCCGAGCAACGCGCCCGGCGTACGGCCATCCTTCGTACTGTTGTTCATCGTGGTGACCAGCGTGGACAGCCCGAGCACGTCAGCGGCGAGCACCACTTCATTGTTGGTGGCATGCGTGGCATGCCCAAGCGCCGCGATGAACTCCAGGCCCAGCTCGAACTCCTCGTCGGTAGGCCGAACCTCCCGCAGGAAGTTGTGCAGGTGGGTCACCAGCGCAGCCATGACCGTGCGCAGGCGCGCGTCTTCGGTCTGCGCCATCGCCTGCGTGACAACATCGGTCACCGACCCTTCATCGTCGATCAAGGCCAGCGCGCTGATGGGCTTGCGCGTCGGCCCGGTAGTTGATGTCTCCATGCCGTTTCTCCTTTTGCAAACGTTTGCATTATGGACGGTTTGCTTCGAATGGCAAGGTCCGGGCTATGACGATAAAGTGGCGCGAACCCCGCTTTGGCGAAAAAATCGCCAGAAAATCAAGGGCGCTGCGGTCGTATGCGGTTTAACCCTAGTGGGTGGCGAGTGCGTCCGCCGTCGTGGGCGCCGCAGGCGAAATGATGAAAACGACGTCACGCCTAGTGCACGATGTAAAATCGTGCCTCTCTCAGCAGCTTTGTGTTCCTAGCCTGATCCACATGGCCGTACTGACAGAGTTGCCGGCGGGCCGGTTTGGGCGCGGCGGCCGAGCACAGTGATTTCGAAAAACAGGCTACTTGCAGTCACCCATTTTCACGTCTTCATGCTTCCTACGGACCTGGCTGGCGCCGATGGCGACCAGAGTGCTTCGTTGCCGCGTTCCGAGCGGGCTTATCAACAATTGCGTGCCGCCATCCAGGCAGGCCAGCTGCCACCGGGCACCCGTCTGCGTGAAGTGGAACTGGCCGAGTCACTTGGGTTGTCGCGCACGCCCGTGCGCGAAGCGCTGTCGCGGCTGGAATCCGAAGGGCTGGTAGTCAACGAGCCTAACCGCGGCATGATGGTGACGCGGCTGGACGCCAGCATGGTCAGCGAGCTGTATGTCATGCGCGAGGTACTGGAGTCCACGGCCGCCGCGCTCGCGGCACGCCATGCGACGGACGTGGAAATCTCGC
The DNA here is from genome assembly GCF_057798835.1 of Cupriavidus sp. 291-E7. Classification (NCBI taxonomy): domain Bacteria; kingdom Pseudomonadati; phylum Pseudomonadota; class Betaproteobacteria; order Burkholderiales; family Burkholderiaceae; genus Cupriavidus; species Cupriavidus sp. 291-E7. The sequence goes on along the minus strand of NZ_JBYOJV010000003.1, from coordinate 460,612 downwards.
TGCTGCGCGACATCGTCGAGCGCGACCTGTCGTTTGCCGAGGACCCGGACAAGCTGGCGATGAACAACCGCCTGTTCCACGAGACGCTGCACCGCTGCGCGCACAACCGCTATCTGCTCAAGACGCTGCGCTCGCTTCACGAATCGATGGCGCTGCTGGGCCGCTCCACGCTGGCCGTGCCGGGCCGGGCGCGTGGCTCCTACGAGGAGCACATGGCGCTGGTCGAAGCCCTTGAAGCCCGCAATCCCGAGCAGGCCGAGCAGATTACGCGCCGCCACATCCAGCAGGCATACAAGGTGCGGTTATCGCTCTGGATCGAGGAACAATCGGGCACTTGATCCGGCACTATCGGGCATTGCTGCACACGATCGGCCCCGCTTCGGCGGGGCCATTATTTTGCGTGCAAGAAAAGTGTGTTCCGCTGTTGCGCTTTTTCGCAATGACGTGAGGCGCTATTGTGTTGCCTGAGGCTGCAGGCTTTCTCTCCCTAACAGCCTTACGTCACCTCCGTGGCGGTTTTTTCATGATTGGCGCGGGTTCGCACGGCTCTCAGGCGTGCGCTGGCCCGTGCGGGCGCGGCATCCTTGCCGCGCCTCATCTTTTTTGGCCGTTGCAGCCCAAGGAGTCGTCATGGCAGACAGGCCCGTCAGGATCCCCGGCCCGGACCATCCCATCACCGTCACACCCCAGCGCGCACGCGTTGTCGTCAAGGCCGGCGGCCGCGTGGTGGCCGATACCCGGCGAGCGCTGAACCTGCAGGAGGCGTCCTATCCCGCCGTGCAGTACATTCCGCGCGATGACGTTGACATGGCGCTACTGACGCCGACATCGCATACCAGTCATTGTCCATACAAGGGCGACGCCACCTACTTCAGCATCCCGGCCGCGGGGCCACGTGGCGACAACGCCGTCTGGACCTACGAGCATCCCCACGCCGCCGTTGCGGGAATTGCGGGATATGTCGCGTTCTATCCTGATCGCGTCGACAGCATCGACATCGGGCCCTGACCTTCCGCGCAAACAAAAACCGGCCCGCCGCACACCTTGTTCAGGTGTACGGCGGGCCGGTTTTCAATGCTGACGGCGCGAGGCGCGCCGTCGGTACTTCTATCAGCGTATGCCGATCAGCCGTTCGCGTAGACCACCTTGGCCTTGCGCGCTTCCGCCTGCAGGCGGGTGAAAATGTTCTGGACGGTGGCGATTGCGCGCTTTACGTCGTTGGCGAAGCCCAGGCTTTGCGTGCCCAGTTCGCGGTCGATCAGTTCACGTTCCAGTTGATCGGTCAGCTTGATGTCGGATTGGGTGTTCATGGCGTCCTTCCTTTCAGGGATTACCCTTATGGGGTTTTCCCGAATTGTAGCAGACGCTTTGTCGCATTGCAGCATTAGGTAATAGTACCTATCGAACGGCCTCGATAAGTGCCGGGCAATCAACCCAAACCGTGGCCCAAATGCCACGGCGGACCAAAAACGAGGCATTTTGAGCACTTTTACCGACAGTAAGCCCAAGACCCATGCCGCATCGTGCGCAGATCAGTACTTCCAGAGGATCTGTTGCAGTGCCTTGGGGTCCTGCGTCCTGGTCAGAGCCAAAGCGGTCAGGATCCTCGCCTTCTGAGGGTTCTGGTCGTCCGTCACGATCCAGTCGTACTTGTCGTCGGGCTGTTCGCCGTTACGCACGACAACACCGCTGCCGGTGCGCGAGGCCCGAATGACCTGCACCCCTTTCGCGCGCGCGGCCTTGAGCGAATCCACCATGTAGTCGCCGACACTGCCATTGCCGGTGCCCGCGTAGACGATGGCCTTGGCGCCGTTCTTCACCGCCGCATCGACGCTGGCCGGATTCACGTTTCCGTACGCATAGATCACCGCCACTTCCGGAAGCTTGTCGATCTTGTCGATGTCGAACTCCGTCTGCAGCGTGTGGGGACGGGCCGGCAGGCGATAGAACAGCGTGCGGCCTTCCACGACATAGCCCAGCGGACCAAACGGCGACCGGAACGTCTCCGTCTTGAACGTATTGGTTTTGGTCACGTCGCGGCCGGTATGGATTTCATCATTGAGCACGACCAGCGTGCCCTTCCCTTTCGATGCCGGGTTCGACGCGACCAGCACCGCGTCGTACAGGTTGAGCGCACCGTCGGCGCCCAGCGCCGTGCCCGGCCGCATGGACCCGACCGCGACCACCGGCTTGTCGCTCTTGATCGTCAGATTCAGAAAGTAGGCGGTTTCCTCGATCGTGTCGGTGCCGTGGGTAATCACCACGCCGTCCACATCGGGCATCTTCAGCACTTCGGACACGCGCTTGGCCAGTTTCACCAGGCGTTCGTTGTTGAAGCTTTCCGAACCGATCTGAAAAATCTGCTCGCCCTTGACGTTGGCGATCTTCGAGATTTGCGGAACCGAAGCGATGATCTTGTCCACCGGCACCACGGCCGACTGGTAAGCGGCCGTGTTGGTGGCGGCCTCACCGGCGCCCGCGATGGTTCCCCCCGTGCCGATGATGACGATATTGGCCTTGCGGGCTTCGACAGCGGCTTCGGCCGGCAGCTTCGATGGCGCCGCGACTGGCTGGGCATGTGCCAGCCCCGCGGACAAAAATACGGCCGCCATGCTGGTGGCAAGAAGTATGTGATTCAGCTTGCGATTCATTTTGTTTCCTCCGGTGAGTCTGTTTCGACGGCATTGGCGCCGCTCTGTGGTTACCGATCCAGGGGTCCCGGACAGGACTGGCTTTCTCCGCCGCCTTGAAAATGGGCGCAGAACGCCGAAGGACCCGTCGTCGATCCCCGTTTGCTACAACGAGGCGCGCCGCGCTGCGACGTCGCCTCAGAGTTCGTTGATCAGGATTGCGCCAGGCGAACGCACCGCTTGGCCAGGACGTCCGTTGGGTCGATAAGACTTACGTGACTGTCCGCATCGACTTCGAAGTGGTCGGTCTGGGCAAAGATCAGGGGCAACTCGGTGCATCCGAGAATCTGCACGGCCGCACCCTGCGTGGACAGATGCCTGATTGCGGCCCTTAGTAGCTCCTGGCACTGACCTTCGGTGTAACCAGCCTTGACGCCCTGGGGGCCATAGATGGCGTCCATCACCATCTGCTGAAACGCGGCATCCGGGACGACAAGCTCAAGCTGATCGGACGCAACCTCGTGGTAGACATGACTTTCAACAGTCCCTGACGTAGCCAGCAAGCCGACCTTCGTGCCCCGCCCATAGCGCTCGACGATGTGACGCACCGTTTCGGTCAGCATGTTGACGATGGGCACACCAAGATGAGGCTGAATGCGTTCGACGTAGGCGTGCGCGGTGTTGCACGGGATGGCGATGGCATCGGCGCCATCCAGTTCCAGTCGCCGGCATGTCGCGTACAGGGCGACCGTCGGATCGGCGCCATCACGAAGCAGGTTTGCGGTCCGGTCCGGGATCTGCGGATTCTGCTCGACCACCATCTTGATGTGTTCCTGGTCCCGCGAAGCCGGCGTGTTTTTCACGACCTTGCCCATGAAATCGACTGTCGCCGCTGGACCAACGCCGCCAACGATCCCCAGCTTGAACGCCGCGGCCCTCCGGCCGTCCGCCAGCGTGGCGGCAAAGTCCGCGTAGATCTGATTGACGTCCAGAATCGGAATATCGCGCCGCTGCAATGCTGCGGCGACAAGCGAAAGCTCGGTAAACCCCGGCACGACAACGTCGGCGCCGCTCGCTGAAAGCTCCAGGCACACCTGATGAAGCTGCTCCACGCAGAGACCGTCCGTATTCCCGGCCTTGATGCCCGCCGGGCCATAGACGGCGTCCATCAAGAGGGATTGCCCGTCATCAGCCGGATACAGGACTCTGAAGTCGTCGCCAAAATACGCATCGAAAAGGCGCGCGTTGCGTACGAAATCCGAGGTCAGCACGCCGATGCATCCCCCCTCCGGCAGCATGTCGCGCACCGCCCGCCGCAATGCCTCCATCATGTCGACGATTGGCACGGACAGCTCCGCCTGGAGTTCGCCGAGAAACGTATGCGAGGCAAAGCACGGCATCAGCACCGCATCGACCTTACGGCTCTCAAACCCCTGGCAAGTCTTGAAGACGTACAGCTTGCGAGACGTCATGTTCGCGCTGCCCGTCAGCGGGTGGGAAGCATCCCGGAACGGATGCTGCTCGAACAGAAAATGGTAGCTGCCCTGGTCCGCCATGACGGCACGGCTTTTTACCAGTTTGAGAAAGACGTCCGCCCCTGCCAAAGCCCCGAGGCCACCAATGATTCCGAAGGTCAGTTCGCGCATGATAGTCAGTGAGTTAGGGGCGCCGTGCCGCCACCAATGCCTGCTAGCCAGCCGTGGTCTGTGTCGTCACCGGCGCTTCGTAGCCCGATGAGGATTCCACCGGCGCAGGAAGGTCGTCCCCTTCCAGCTTAGCCACTACGGCCGTCGCCACACTGTTTCCGACGACGTTCGTCGCGGTGCGGCCCATGTCGAAGAACTGATCGATACCGATGATCAGCAGCAGCCCCGCTTCCGGAAGATGGAACATCGGCAGCGTTGCGGCGACGACAACCAGCGACGCCCGCGCCACGCCCGCCATCCCCTTGCTCGTCACCATCAGCACCAGCAGGATCGTGAGTTGCTGCGTGAAGCTCAGCTCGATGTTGTAGGCCTGCGCAATGAACATGACCGCGAACGCCTGATACATCATGGAGCCATCGAGATTGAACGAGTAGCCCAGCGGCAATACAAAGCTCGACACGCGCTTGGGCACGCCGAATCGTTCCAGGGCGGAAATCGTCTTGGGATACGCCGATTCGCTGCTCGCCGTGGAGAACGCCAGAAGAATCGGCTCACGAATCAGCTTTGCAAGCTGCGCGGTGCGGCGGCCCAGGAAAAGATAACCAACGCCGAACAGGATTACCCACAGCAGCGCGAGGCCAAGGTAGAACTGCCCGATCAACTTGCCATAGTTCACGAGAACGCCGATACCTTCCACGGTGATGGACGCGGCCATTGCGGCGAATACGCCGATCGGCGCGAACCGCATCACATAGTCGGTGATGCGAAACATGACCTTCGTCAGTTCTTCAATCGCATCGACGATGGTCGACTTGCCGTCGCCCTTTACGAAAGCCAGCGCTGCGCCAAAGAACAACGAGAAAACCAGGATCTGCAGAATCTCGTTATTCGACATGGCTTCGAAGATGCTCTTCGGGAAGACATGGGTAAAAAAGCCCTTGAGACTGAAGTCGCCCGTCTTCAGGCCCGTGGCCGATGCAACCTCCGGAACCGCGAGGTTCATATGCAGGCCCGGCTGGAAGAGGTTGACCAGCAGCATGCCCAATGCCAGCGAGATGGCGGACGCCGACACAAACCAGATCATGGCTCGCAGCCCGATGCGTCCCACCGCGCCACCGCCCGCCATGCTCGCCAATCCGCCTACAAGCGTGGCGAACACCAGCGGCGCAATGATCATCTTGATCATGCGCAGGAAGATGTCCGTCACGATACCGAAGTACCCCGCAATCTCCTTTGCGGCCTGTGCGTCCTTGGCCAGGTGGTTGCACAGCCAGCCCACTGCAATACCAGCCAGCATCGCCACCACGATCTGCGTCGTCAGTCTTTTTGTATTCATCGTCTCCTCCAGCCTTATCGTTAGCAATTTCCGTGGGCTTTTCGCCCCGTGTTCTTCAACGCAACGCGACGCGCGCACGAGGCGCCGTCAATACCTCCGGCCGCAGGATCTCGCTCAGCATTTCGGCGGACAGCAGGCCGCGTTCGAGCACGATGTCCGCGACCTTGCGCCCGGTCTCCAGCGCTTCCCTGGCCACCGCCGTCGAGTTTTCGTATCCGATGTATGGATTGAGCGCGGTCACCAGGACAATCGATCTGTCGAGCATGTCGCGCATGTGATCGGCGTTTGCCGTGATGCCTCGGACGCAGCGCTCATCCAGCGTGGCGCATGCCTGCGTCAGGTGTCCGATACTGCGGAACAGCGAGTAGGCGATGATGGGTTCGAATGCGTTGAGCTGCAGTTGCCCCGCTTCGGCCGCCAGAGCGATGGTCACATCGTTCCCGATCACTTCGAACGCCACCTGGTTCAGCACTTCCGGGATCACCGGATTGACCTTGCCCGGCATGATGCTGGAGCCAGCCTGGACCGCGGGGAGATTGATCTCGCCCAGGCCCGATCGCGGCCCGCTGGAAAGCAGCCGAAGATCGTTGCAGACCTTGGACAGCTTTACCCCGATACGCTTGAGAACACCCGAGAACTGAACGAACGCGCCGCAATCCTGGGTTGCCTCGACCAGATACGGAGCGGTATGCAGCGGCAGTCCACTGACATCGCAAAGGTGCTGACGCACCAGGACGGCGTAGTCAGGATGCGCGTTGATGCCGGTGCCAATCGCCGTGGCGCCCAGGTTGATCTCGCAGATCAGCGGCAGCGTCTCGGTAAGACGCTGGCGGTCTTCATTGAGCATGACCGCATAGGTGGCAAACTCCTGCCCGAGCGTCATGGGCACCGCGTCCTGCAACTGGGTGCGCCCCACCTTCAGCATCTCCCGAAACTCCGCGGACTTCTTCTCGAAGGATGACTCCAGCGTCGACATCTTCTCCAGCAGCCTCGTGGCACTACGGTACGTGGCAACCTTCAATGCCGTCGGGTAGACGTCATTGGTCGATTGACTCATGTTCACGTGCTCGTTCGGATGCAGGAATTCATAGTCGCCACGGCGTCGCCCAAGCAGCTCCAGCGCCTTGTTGCACACCACCTCGTTGGCATTCATGTTGGTGGACGTGCCGGCGCCGCCCTGAATCAGGTCGACGGCGAAATGCTCGGCCAGTTCGCCGTTGCGAATGGCACGGCAGGCGTCGACGATGGCATCGCAACGCGTCTGGTCGAGCAGGCCAAGCTCGCAATTGGCCAAGGCCGCGGCCTGCTTGATGTCCACCAAGGCGGTGATCAGTTCCGGGTACTTGGAGATCGGGTCTCCGGAAATCGGAAAATTCTCCAGCGCGCGCAGCGTGTGGATGCCGTAATACGCCGCTTCCGGCACATCCCGATAGCCCAGCAGGTCGTGCTCCTGCCGCGTTCCGTTCGTCGTTTTCTGCGTCCCCATCACGTTTCCTCGTCAGTGCGTTCCTGTTGGCAACGGATTCTAGGAGCACCGGCAAGTGGAGTTGATGAGTAAGTCAACCACAACTATTCCGTCTTGGCATAGTTATCGATAAATGACCCATCAGACGCTCAGTTGCACCGAACTATGCGATATCTTTGCGTCCACGCCGAGGCGCTTTGCGCGCCGTCAGAGAGCCAAAGGATCGAACGATGCAGTTGAAATGGATTGAGGACCTTCTCGCCATCGAGCAGACGCGGAGCTTTTCACGGGCCTCGGAGCTTCGCTTTGTCACGCAGTCGGCACTGTCGCGCCGGATCAAGGCGCTTGAGGACTGGATCGGCGTCGAACTGGTTGACCGGGGCACCTATCCGGTCGAGCTGACGATCGCGGGCAAGCGCTTCTGCGAGCAAAGCCGGGAGACCGTGGGCGTGCTGGCGGTGCTGCGCTCGGAGCTGCGACAGGATGCAAAGATGCCAGGCCGATCCATTCAGATCACCGCCGGGCACACGCTCTCGTTCACGTTCCTTCCAAAATGGCTGAAGCAGTTTCAGCAGCAGGCGGGCAACGTCAATACGCGCGTGGTGGCCGCGAACGTGCACGATGCCGTGGTCGCGCTTGCGGAAGGCAGGTGCGACCTGATGATTGGCTACCATCATCCGCTGGCGCCAATCGTGCTCGACAGGGACAAGTTCGTCAGCCTGACGCTCGGCCAGGAAGATTTCGTTCCGGTGTCCGCGCCCGACGCAAAAGGCAATCCACTGTTTGCGCTGCCGGGCACGCAGTCGGCCCCACTCCCCTACCTGGCCTACACGGCCACCACCTTCATGAGCAGAATTGTCGAGGTCATCCTCAACAACGCTGTCCAGCAGCATCACCTGCGAGGCTGTTACGAGGCCGACATGGCCATGCTCATCATGAAGATGGCGGTGGAAGGCTATGGCATCGCCTGGCTGCCATACAGCGCCGTCAAGGATGACATCGACGCTGGCCGGCTCGTACAGGCCGGCGATGACGACTGGTGCGCCAAGCTCGAAATCCGATCGTACCGGGCCATTGCGAACAGCAACCCCACGCTGCAGGATCTGTGGAATTCGCTTGAGACTTCGGTGCCTCCGCACGAATCCTCGCCGGCGGAAGCTACCTGACGTCCGTCAACGACGACGGCGCCGCTTCACGACCATCCGCCGCCCAGCGCCCGGAATGCCGACACCGCCGCGCGCGCGTTATCGGCACGCACCTTGGCCTGCTGATCGCGTGCGGCCAGCAGTTGCCGGTCTTCGTCCAGGACTTCGAAGAGGCTGACCGCGCCGCCCTTGTACGCTTCTTCGGAAGCATTGCGTGCGCGTTCGTGCGCGCCAACCTCCTTGTCGAGTTCGTGGCTCTGTTCGTCGAGCTGGGTCAGCGTGACCAGCGCATCCTCGACGTCGGCGGTGGCTTGCAGCATCGCCTTGCGATAGTTCGCCAGCGCCTCGGCATGCGCGCCCTTGGCCCCCGCAACCTCGGCATCGACACGCCCGAAATCGAACAGGCGCCAGCGCAGGCCGCCAGCAGCGGCGGGCTGGAATGCCTGAGCGGTAAAGAGCTTGCTTGCCGACAGGCTTTCGAATCCGAGTAGCGCGGACAGCGAAACCTTCGGGTAATACTCGGCAGTGGCCACGCCGATGCGCGCGTTCGACGCGGCGAGTCGACGCTCGGCCGCGATGACATCCGGGCGCCGCTGCAGCAGATTGGCGGGCCCCTGGGCCAGCGCCACCTGCGGCACGGTCAGTGCACCGCGGGGGTCGCGCAGTTCCGCGGCGTAGGTGCCCGGTTGCGCGCCCATCAGCACATCCAGGCGATTGAGCTGCGTTTCCAGCTCGATGCGCAGCGGGGGAATCGTGACCCGAGTTTGCGCGAGCTGGGCTTCGGCCTGTGCCTGCTCCCGCTCCGCGCCGATGCCGTCCGCCAGGCGCAGCCGAACCAGATCGAGCAGGCGCTGGTTGGTCGTGACCTGCTGCTGGGCAATGGCGATCCGGCTCTGGGCGGCGCGCACGCGGAAGTAGGCGTCGGCGGCTTCGGCGGCAACCAGTATCCGCACACCAAGGTGGCTGGCCTCGGCGGCCTGCAACTCCGCATCCGCGGCCTCGGCACCGCGCCGCAATCCACCGGCAATGTCGATCTCCCATGTCGCGGCCGCCCCCACCGAATAGAGCGTCTGCCCGCGCTTGTAGCCGGGCAGCGTGCTACCGATCTTGCCCAGCGGGCTTTCCAGTGACTGGCGCTGCTTGCTGACGTCGCCGTACGCGCTGCCTTGCGGCAACAGTTCAGCACCCGCGAAGCTGGCTGCCGCACGCGCCTGCTCGACGCGCGCCACGGATGCGGCCATGTCCAGGTTCTGGTCCAGCACGCGCTGGACGATGCTGGTCAGCAGCGGATCGTCAAAGCCATTCCACCAGGCATCCAGCGACACCGGCGCCCGCGCATCGTTGACCGGCGCCAGTTCCGCCGCGTGCTGGTACGCCTGCGGCATCGCCACATCCGGCGCGCGATAGTCCGGCCCGACTGCGCAGGCAGCCAGACCAAACATCGCCGCGATGGATGCCGCCAGCGTCACCGTCCGCTTTCCCAATCCCTGTTGTGCCTGCTTCGTCATTTCCATTCCTTTCGGTTGCCTTCATGCAAAACTTACTTGCACGATGATAGTTAATAGCCTAGACTAACTTTCATGTTGATAGCAACCTCTTTTTGAGAGAGGCAACTGCGATGCAAAGGAAGTCACACAAGGATGCGTCGTGCCCGACGGCACGCGCGATAGAGCGGGTTGGCGACACGTGGTCGGTACTGATCCTGCGTGAAGCGTTCTACGGCGCCACCCGGTTCGACGATTTTCAGAAGCGGCTTGGCATCGCGCCCAACATGCTGACGCGGCGCCTGACCAGCCTGGTCGACGAAGGACTGCTGGCGCGCCGGCCTTACAGCGCACATCCGCCGCGCGACGACTACGTGCTTACCGAGCGCGGCCGCGATTTCCGCCCAGTCCTGCTGACGCTGATGGACTGGGGCGACCGCCACTTCTCCGACCAGAAAGGCACCGTGCAACTGGTGGAGCGCCACTCGGGCCGCCCCGTGCGCATCGCGCTGGTCGATGCCGATACCGGCCAGCGCATCACCGAAACCGATCACTGCATCGCGCCCGGCCCCGCGGCCAGCCCCGCGTTGCGCGCACGCCTGGAGCGCTCGGCCCAGGCCCGGGCGGAAGCCCAGGCGCAACCCACCGAATCGACCCCTTTCACGCCTGCCACAGGCGTTGTCTAAATACGGAGCCATTCCATGACTAGCAGCACCACAACCGCCGATCGCGCGTCTGCAGAGGCCGTCCCGACCAAAGCAAGACCAGGCAGGAAGGCCCTGCTAATCCGCACCGGCGGTGCATTGATTGCCCTGGTGGCCGTGGGGTATGGCTACCACTGGTGGACCGATGCCCGGTTTGTGCAGGAGACCGACGACGCCTATGTCGGCGGCGATGTCACGCTGATTGCCGCGAAGGTCCCCGGATACCTGACCGAAGTGCTCGTGACCGATAACCAGGCCGTGCATGCGGGCGACCTGCTGGCCCGTATCGACGACCGCGACTACCGCGCCGCACTGGCCAAGGCCGAAGGCGCCGTGGCCTCGCAGCAGGCACTGATCGGCAATCTCGATGCCCGCGCCAGGCTGCAGGAAGCGGTGATCGCCGAGGCCCGCGCCAGCGTCGCCGCCACCGATGCGGAAACCGTGCGTGCGCGCGACGACCAGGTACGCTACGCGAACCTGGTTGCCAAATCGGCGGTATCGATCCAAAGCTCACAGAAGGCCGATGCCGACTTCAAGCAGTCGCTGGCGAACGGCCAGAAGGCGAAGGCCAGCGTCGAAGCCTCGCGCCGGCAGCTCGACGTGATCGCCACGCAGAAGCAACAGGCCGAAGCATCGCTGGCCCAGGCCGTCGCGGAGCGGGACATCGCACGATTGAACGTCGGATACACCGAACTCCGCGCGCCGGTTGACGGCACGGTGGGCAATCGCCGCGCTCGTGTGGGCGCCTATGCGCCAAGCGGCGGCCAGTTGCTGTCGATCGTGCCGGCGCGTGGCCTGTGGGTCGATGCGAATTTCAAGGAAGGGCAGCTGGCGCATGTGAAGCCCGGCATGCGCGCCAGCATCGTGGCGGACATCATGCCCGGCAAGGTATTTCACGGGCGCGTGCAGAGCGTGGCGCCGGCCACCGGCGCGCAGTTCAGCGTGCTGCCGCCCGAAAACGCCACGGGCAACTTCACCAAGATCGTCCAGCGTGTGCCAGTGCGCATCGTGCTCGACGATGCCGACGCAAAGCTCGGCGTGTTGCGCCCGGGCCTGTCCGTCGTGGCGGAGATCGACACCCAAGCGGATCGTAGCGACGCTACGCCCGCCGTGGACAAGGCACAGAGCAAGTCATGAGCACCGCAGTCTCCGCAAGCCCGGCCACGCCCAACGCGACCACGCCCGGCAAGCCCGCACAACCGGCGCTGCCGTCTCCGGCGGACCTGCCTATCGCGACGAAGGTGCTGGCATTTGGCACGATGTGCGTGGGGATGTTCATCGCCCTGCTCGACATCCAGATCGTTTCCGCCTCGCTGCGCGATATCGGCGGCGGCCTGTCCGCGGGTACCGACGAAACCGTATGGGTGCAGACGGCCTACCTGATTGCCGAAATCATCGTCATTCCGCTGTCTGGATGGCTGGCCAGGGTGATGTCCACGCGCTGGCTGTTCGCCGCGTCGGCCGCCGGCTTCACGCTGACCAGCCTGCTCTGCGGCATTGCCTGGAACATCGACAGCATGATCGCCTTCCGCGCCGCGCAGGGCTTTCTGGGCGGGTCGATGATCCCGATGGTGTTCACCACCGCGTTCGCGTTCTTCGCCGGACGCCAGCGCGTGGCCGCCGCCGCCATCATCGGCGGCCTGGCCTCGCTCGCGCCGACGCTGGGCCCCACGGTCGGTGGCTGGATCACCGACAACTACTCGTGGCACTGGCTGTTCTTCATCAACCTCGTGCCCGGCATCTTCGTGATGGTCGTGGTACCGATGCTGGTAAAGATCGACCATCCCGACTGGTCACTGCTCAAGGGCGCCGACTATACCGGCATGGTGTTGCTGGCGCTGTTCCTCGGGTGCCTGGAATACACGCTGGAAGAAGGCCCGCGCTGGGACTGGTTTGGCGACCAGACCATCCTGACGACGGCATGGATCTCGGGCATCTCGGGCATCGCCTTTCTGTGGCGTTCGCTGACGTTCGCCAACCCGGTGGTCGATCTGCGCGCGCTCAAGGACCGCAATTTCGCGCTTGGATGCTTCTTTTCGTTCGTCACCGGCATCGGCATTTTCGCCACCATCTATCTGACTCCGCTGTTCCTTGGGCAGGTGCGCGGCTACAGCGCGCTGCAAACGGGCCTGGCCATCTTCTCCACCGGCCTGTTCCAGGTCATGTCGATCCCGATCTATTCGTTCCTGGCGAACCGGGTGGATCTGCGCTGGCTGCTGATGTTTGGTCTGGCGCTGTTCGCGCTGTCGATGTGGTCCTTCGCGCCGATCACGCATGACTGGGGCAGCGCCGAGCTGATGCTGCCCCAGGCCCTGCGCGGCATGGGACAGCAGTTTGCCGTGGCACCCACGGTGACACTGACACTCGGGGCCTTGCCGCCCGCGCGGCTCAAGCTCGCGTCCGGCCTGTTCAATCTGATGCGCAATCTCGGCGGCGCCATCGGCATTGCTGCCTGCGCGACGATCCTGAACGACCGCACCAACCTCCACTTCCTGCGGCTGGCCGAGCATCTGAACATCCGCAACGAAGCCATGACCGAGTTTCTTGGCAACAGCACGGCACACCTGTCCGCCTTGAGCAACGAGGTCAACGACGGCCAGACCGCCGCCATCCGCCAACTGTGGGCACTGGTGATGCGCGAAGCCCACACGCTCACCTACGCCGATGCGTTCCTGGTGATCCTGGTGTGCTTCGTCGTCGCCATACCGCTGGTGCCGTTGATGCGCAAGATCGCACCGCCAAAGGCGCCGTCCGCCGATGCGCACTGACGAACAGGAAGACCGCCATGATTCGCTCCACACTCCGTCTGCTCGTGCTGGCCATGCTGGCCACCGCTAACGTCGTGCCGGCCGCATACGCCGCCGGCCGGCCACCGCGCGACACGTCCGTGGCCTGCGGGCGCGCCGACAACCAGTATTGCAGGACGCCCGATCCAGCAAGGTCCGGCGAAGACAACGCAGTGCCACTACACTATCGACGATCAACGGAGACAACATGACAACCACTCAATCCCGGCAGAAGGTTGCCCTGGTCATCGGCGCGGGTGACGCCACCGGCGGAGCCATCGCCCGACGCTTCGCCCGCGAAGGGTATATCGCCTGCGTCACGCGGCGCAGCGCGGATAAATTGCAGCCGCTGGTCGACAGCATCCGCGCCGCAGGCGGCCAGGCGTTTGGATACAGCAGCGATGCGCGCAAGGAAGAAGACGTGACGCAGCTATTCGAACAGATCGAAGCGGATCACGGCCCGGTCGAGGTGCTCGTCTTCAACATCGGTGCCAATGTGCCGTGCAGCATCCTGGAGGAAACGCCGCGCAAGTACTTCAAGATCTGGGAAATGGCCTGTTTCAGCGGATTTCTCAATGCGCAGGCCGCGGCGCGCAGGATGGTGGCGCGTGGCCGGGGCACGATCCTGTTCACCGGCGCCACGGCGGCATTGCGTGGCAGCGCGAACTTCGCGGCGTTCTCCGGTGCCAAGCACGCCTTGCGCGCGCTGGCCCAGAGCATGGCACGAGAGCTGGGGCCGCGGAACATTCACGTCGCCCATGTGGTGGTCGATGGCGCGATCGACACCGCGTTTATCCGCGACACCTTTCCCGAGCGCTACGCGCTGAAGGAACAGGATGGCATCCTGAATCCGGAGCACATCGCGGACAACTACTGGTATCTGCATGCGCAGCCGCGCGATGCCTGGACGTTCGAACTCGACCTGCGGCCGTATATGGAACGCTGGTGATGCACCCCACGCCTCACTCCTCGCCCGGATCGATATCCGGAGAGGAGTGAGGCGCCGATCGTTACGCGCGCTGCCTGCCTTCGTAGACCTGAAGGTGGCAGTACGCAATGCGACTCAGCGGCAGATCGATGCCGGCCTCTGCGGCCCGCGCGATCAGGTCGCCAACGATGGCATCGGCTTCGATGCGAGGCGCGCCCTGTGCGATATCGCGCATCATCGATGCCGCCCAGGTCGACGAATCGTCGAGCAGACGGCCGCGCACATCGGCCAGCACGTCCTCCGGCAAGGCATGGCCGGCAAGTTCCGCCACGCTACGGCATTCTTCGATGGCCTGCTCCATCAGCGCGCGGCCGTCGCGGGTTTTCACGATGTCGCCCACCGTGCCACGCATCAGGCAGGTCATCAACGCACCGGCGGCAATCATCGCCCACTTGTTCCAGAGCGCCTGATCGATGTCCGCCGACAGCGCCCGCACACCGGGCGTGCGGGACATCAGCGCGTGGAAATCGCGGGCCAACGCCTCGGTATCCGCCGAGCGCGCGCCTACGATCAATTTATCCATGCGCCCCGCGTGCGAGATCGCGCCATCCGATGCGAGCGTCGTGGCGATGTACGACACGCCACCGAGCACGCGCGCCCGGCCAAAGCGCCGGTCCAGCGCATCGTAGGCGGACAGCCCATTGAGCAACGGCAACACCGCCGCATGACCGGTAACCGCCGGCGCAATCGCATCCATCGCCGCATCGAGGTCGTAAGTCTTGCACGCCAGCAGCACGAGGTCGTAGCCGTGGCCCGTATCCCCGGCCATCACCGTCCGCACCGGCCCTTCGAAATCGCCCAGTTCGCTGCGCATGCGCAGGCCGTGCCGCGCCAGCGCATCGGCGCGCTGTGGCCGCACAAGGAATGTGACATCGGCCCCAGCCTCGATCAGCCGCGCCCCGTAGTACCCGCCCATGCCACCGGCACCCAATACCAGGATCTTCATCGTCGCGGCCCTCAGGAAAGCGCTTCCAGCGCCAGCGCGATGCCTTGCCCGCCGCCGATGCACAAGGTGACGATGCCGCGCCGAATGCCGTCGGCCTGCATCGCGTACAGCAGCCGCGTGGTCAGCACCGCGCCGGTTGCCCCAATCGGATGGCCATGCGCGATGGCGCCGCCATCGACGTTGATGATGTCATGCGGCAGGCCAAGCTCGGCCGCCACGGCAAGCGGCACCGCCGCGAATGCTTCGTTGATTTCAAAGCGCTCGACGTCGCCGAGCGACCAGCCCGCGCGCTGCAGCGCCTGCCGCACGGCCGGCACCGGCCCAAGGCCGAACATGCCCGGCTCGACCGCGCCCACGCCATACGCCACCAGTCGTGCCATTGGCGCCAGGCCGCGCCGCTCGGCGAAAGCGCGCTCCGCGACCAGCACCGCGGCGGCTCCGCTATTGATGCCCGGTGCGTTGCCGGCGGTGATGGTGCCGTCAGGACGGAAGGCGGGCTTCAGCCGCGCCAGCGTCTCAAGCGTGGTGTCATGGCGGGCGGCTTCGTCCACATTGAACGCGACGGTGCCCTGCTTCGTCTTCAGCGGTACGTCGACAATCTGCGTGGCAAAGCGGCCGCCCTTCTGCGCCCGCGCAAAGCGCGCCTGCGAGCGCTCGGCCCAGCGGTCCTGCACCTCGCGGCTCAGCTCATATCGGGCTACCAGGTCTTCGGTATGCCAGCCGGAATGCTGGCCCGAGAATGCGTCCTGCAGGCCGTCGTACAGCATGCTGTCATGCATCGTGGCATCACCCATGCGACTACCCCAGCGGCCACTCGGCAGCAGGTACGGGGCACGGTCCATGTTCTCCATGCCGCCCGCGATTGCCACATCGGTATAGCCCAGCCGCACCTCGTCAGCCGCCGTGGCGATGGCCTGTGCGCCGGACCCGCATACCCGGTTGACCGTCATTGCGGGGACCGCCACCGGCACCCCTCCACCGACGGCAGCCTGCCGCGCCGGGTTCATCCGGTTGCCGGCCTGTACCACGTTGCCAAACACCACACTGCCGACTTCCGCCGGATCGATACCGGCACGGCGCACGGATTCCCGAATCACCGTCGCGCCAAGCTCGCTGGCGGGGGTGCCCTTGAGCGATCCATTGAAAGCCCCGATCGCGGTCCGAACCGGGTGACACAGCACTACGTCCCTTGCACTCATCGCTACCTCGCATGCAGTTACTTGCATAAAGATAGCTTTGACTCTACACCAGTTTTAATGATGAGTGAAATCTATTATTCGCGTGCACGCCCATGCGGCCGAGGCGTCACGCACCGGCAGAATCAGGCGCGCAGGTCGGCCAGCATCTGCTCGGCAAGGAAATCGCACGGGGGGCGGTCCGATCCGGCGCTGCGCGCCAGTATCACGTCGAGCGCATCGAGCGGTGGCAGCCCTTCGGACTCGCCCAGAATCGCCAGATGCGCCGGGATACTGCATCGCGCCAGCGGCGCGACAGCCAAGCCCGCCTCGACCATACTGATCAGCCCCAGCAGGCTTGGGCTTTCATAGGAAGTCCGATAGCGGATATTGGCGCGCTGGAGCGCGGCAATGGCATGCGCGCGCGCCGCGCTGCCCGGTGCGAACAGCGCAATCGGCAGCGGGCGCTCGTGCCAGACCGGCTTGCCGCCGCGTGCCGCAACCCACTCGATCGGTTCCTTCCGGAGCCGTTCTCCGGAAACGCCCCGGGTCTTTGTCAGGCAGGCCAGATCGAGTGTGTTGTCCTTGAGCAGCGGGACCAATGCGTTGCTGGGCATGCCGATGACGCGGATCTCCACGCGCGGATGCGCGGCCGCGAACTTGCGCAGCACGGGAGGCAGCAACGACGGCGCGTAGTCATCGGGCACGCCGATCGTGACGCGGCCACGGATTTCCGGACGCACCACCGCCGCCCAGGCTTCCTCACGCATCGACAACATGCGCCGTCCGTAATCAACCAGTGTCCTGCCGTCCTCGGTCAGCGCGACATTGCGCGTGGTCCGCACGAACAGCGGCTTGCCGAGCACGTCTTCAATCGTCTTGATCTGCATGCTGACCGCCGATGGCGAACGATGCAGCGCTTCAGCCGCGCGCGCGAAGGACCCGGCCTCCGCCACGGCCACGACCATTTCCAGTACGTCGAGATCGAGCTTTTTCATCGCATCAGAAAATCTGAACAATGCGATCAATATATCCCGTTTTACTTATCTATTGGGCAATCCGATACTGCCCGCATTGGCGATCAAACGGGATGGGTGGATGCGATGAGAGCAATGGTCGAGTTCATGGCCGTAGGCGGACTGCTGGCCGTGACGCCCGGGCCGAACATGGTCTACGTGATGGCACGCTCGGTTTCGCAGGGCACCCGGGCCGGCCTGATCTCGCTGGCCGGCGTGATGCTGGGATACCTGACCTATATGCTCAGCGCGGCGTTCGGCATCAGTGCGCTGTTCCTGGCCATCCCCGGTGCCGCGCGAATGCTCGGGCTGGCGGGTGCGCTCTATCTGCTCTACATGGCCTGGCAAATGCTGCGTCCCGGTGGCCGGTCGCCCTTGCAGGTCCAGGCCGTACCGGCCGCGCCGCCGCGCCGGCTGTTTGCGATGGGTGCCATGACGAGCCTGCTCAATCCCAAGCTCGCGCTGATTTTCCTGTCGATCCTGCCGCAGTTCATCGATTACCCGGCGGGCGGGGTGCTTGGGCAAACCCTGATGCTTGGACTGGCGCTGACCGTGGCGTTCGCCGGCGTCAACGCACTCGTCGCGTTGTCATCGGGCCGCGCCGCGGCGCTACTGGCCGGACGGCCTCAATGGCTGCTTGCCCAGCGCCTGGTGGTGGGCGTCATTCTGACCGTGCTCGCCTCGAAAATGGCGCTCGACGTCTGGCACTTGACCCACTGAACCAGCAAGGCCGGCCGCCGGCAGCAGATAGCGGCGGCTGATTTCCATGAACTGCAAAGGGGCAACCAAGGGGAGCGTCATGCCAATACCTCGAAATATTGGGGAACGATGGCGTACCCGAACGGGCCGTCACCAATAGCGTCGATCGTATCGGTTGCGCCGACGTCTGACTGCTGTACAAGAGGCTTGGCCAGCTCAGCCGGGTGCTTATCCAACTCATCCGTTCGGATAGGGTCGGTCAGCCACTAATGGTTGGCACATCCAAAAAGCCTGGACCTCCAGCCGGATCGGTCCATTTTTTTTCGCCCCGTCGACGTAACCGTTATAAATACACTTGACAGGTTACTAATTGCGACTAGAATTCGCTTCACGGCAGCACCCCGATCCGCAACCGAACCTGTCAGGAGCCAGCGATGAGCGCGACCCCCACCCCGGATTCCACCGTGCAGTACCGATTTGCCGACGCCGACGGCGTGCACGTGTTTTACCGCGAGGCTGGCGATGCCCAGGCTCCCGTGATGCTTTTGCTACACGGCTTTCCGACCTCGTCGCACCAGTTCCGCAATCTGATTCCCCAGCTCGCCAAGCGCTTCCGCGTGATCGCCCCCGATCTGCCCGGCTTCGGCTTTACCGAAGTACCCGCCGCGCGTAACTATCGTTATACGTTCGATAACCTCGCACAGACCATCGGCGCGTTCGTCGATGCGATCGGCCTGGAGCGGTACGCGATGTATGTATTCGACTACGGCGCACCCACCGGCCTACGCCTGGCGCTGGCACATCCTGAGCGGGTGACGGGATTGGTGTCGCAGAACGGCAATGCCTATCTGGAAGGGCTGGGTGACTCCTGGGCGCCGATCCGCGCCTACTGGGCAGACCCGAGCGCGGCCAACCGGCAGGTCATCCACGACGCGATGTTGCATCTGGAAGGCACCAAGTGGCAGTACGTGCACGGCGTGGCAAACCCCGAAAGCGTGGCGCCCGAGTCGTACATGCTCGATGCCGCGCTGCTGGAGCGGCCCGGCAACAAGGACATCCAACTCGACCTGTTCCTGGACTACGCCAACAACCTGAAGCTGTATCCCGCCTTCCAGGCGTTCTTCCGCCAGGCCCAGGTGCCTACGCTGGCCATCTGGGGAAAGAACGATCCGTTCTTCATCCCGCCCGGTGCGGAGGCGTACAAGCGCGATAACCCGAATGCCGTGGTGGAGTTGCTGGACACGGGACACTTCGCGCTGGAAACACACGGTGAGTACATCGGCCGGCGGATCATCGAGGTGCTGGCGCGGTGATGCCTACGCGGGAGGCAGCCGTGCCAGGCTGCCTTCCCGCGCTATCGCCCATAACCGGGCAGCGGCTCACTCTTCGATATGGGTATAGAGCTTGTTGACGATCAGCCATTCCTTGCCGATCCTCAGCAGCGACAGGAAGTTGTAGTAGTTGTTGGCCGCCACCTTCACACGAACCTTGGCCGACGCGGTCTTGCCCAGCACGTCCACCGACAGGATCGACATCCCGTACGGCTCGCAGAGTGACGCCGGGCTTTCACGGCTTGCCACGCCCCGCAGATAGGCGTCGACCGTCTTCTGCACGATCTCGCCGCGCACTTCGGCAAACAGCAGCGCGTCCGGATGAAAGGTGGATCGCAGCGCGTCGACATCACCGTCGTAGATGCCATCGAGGTAAGTCTGCAGCTGCTGCAAGACATGCTGATGCGCGCAATCGACCGGCGCCTGCCTCTGGGTCACAGTCATGATGATCTCCGTGCAATAGGCAATAGGGAATGGAGTATTGGGGTGGGCCGCGCCGTCATTCGCATCGTCCGAATGCAATGTAGGCGCGCGCGTACGGCCGATAAACAGCGCCTGTGGAACATGAGTGCATACACCGTGTAACAAGCGCGCCGGGCACGGACGACGCACCACGGCACTGTCAATGCGGGGGAACAAATGATTTGCGGCCGACCCCGATGATCTCGCGCGAAGGTTTGACCAGAATGGGATCACCTGCTTCACACATCAGGAGTTGCCATGAAGTCCGACCCATCAGACACCGCGAGCACCACGCGCCCATTGCAAAGCCATTGGGCTGACGAATTGCCGCAAGGCATGTGGCTCGAAGCCGCAGAGCTCGACGACTTGCCGTACACGTTCCTTGGCCTGCCACTAAGCGCCCCGCACGACGTGACCAAGCGGGGGCAATGATGCTGGCCCCCGCCTCCCACGCCCTGCCGCAATCGAACCCTGGCTTCGCGCGGATGTTCGCGCCCGGCAAGCTGACGCTCGGCGTGCTGTTCGCCATCGAGTCGTACGCCGGAGATGCGCCGTCCATGACCGACCAGATCCGCATCGCGCGGCTCGCGGAATCGGCCGGCTTTGCCGCGCTCGGCGTGCGCGACGTTCCGCTGCGCGATCCGAACTTCGGCGATCTCGGCCAGATTTACGATCCCTGGACATGGCTCGGCTATGTTGCCGGCCAGACATCGTCGGTCGCGCTGTTCACCGCGGCCATCGTGTTGCCGCTGCGGCATCCGCTGCATACGGCCAAGGCTGCCGCCAGCATCGACAACCTCACCAATGGCCGTCTGGTACTGGGCATTGCCTCCGGCGACCGCGCCATCGAGTTTCCCGCCTTTGGCGTGGACCACGCCGAGCGAGGCACGCTGTTCCGCGAGCAGGTGGCGTATCTGGATACCGTATGGGGTCAATCCTGGCCGACGGTGCAAAGCACGTACGGCACGCTCGAAGGCGCAGACCTCGTGCCCAAGCCCGTGGCGCGGCGCGTTCCGTTGATCGTGACCGGCAACAGCCAGCAATCGGTGGACTGGATCGCACGCAAGGCCGATGGCTGGATCACGTATCCGCGCCGCATGGACTTCCAGGTCGAGCTGATCCGCCAGTGGCACGACACTGTCGAATCGGTCGCACCCGGTGTCTTCAAACCGTTTGCGCAGCCCTATCACATCGACCTCGTTGCCGATCCCAACGTATCGCCGACGCCGATCCACGGCGGGCATCGGCTGGGACGTAGCTGGCTGATGCGTCATCTCGAAACACTGGAACGCGCAGGCGCCAACCATGTGCTGTTCAATCTCAAGTACGGCAGCCGCCCGGCGGAAGCGGTACTGGAGGAACTGGCCATGCACGTGGTGCCGCGCTTTCCGGCGCTGACCCAAGGCTGAACCTGTCTGCCCGATGCGAAACGGCGCGCCAAACGCAGGCGCGCCGTTTTTGCGAATGGCGGGCCGCACGCAATGGCGGCCCGCCCCGCTTATGCCGCCGCGCGCACCGCTTCGAGCGTCTGCTCGATCTGCGCGGCCACGGTGTCCGCCGAGGCGTAGCCACCCGACACCTGATAGAGCTTCTCGCCAACACGAAGCGCCAGCGTCGGGAAGCTGCTCACGCCCCACTGCCGCGCCGTGCGGAAGTCCTGCGCCGTTTCCTCGATGACCGGCTGGCTGTTCCAGGCGGCCAGAAAATCCGCCGATGCCACGTCATGCTGCTGCCGCGCCAATGCCTCGGTGGCCACCGAGGCAAGCACGTTGCCGTCGGTGGTATCCAGTCCGTCGACATAGAACGCATGCTGGAGCGCGCGAAACACGGCCAGCAGATCGGCAGCGGGCGCCAGGCGCCGGGCCGTCACCACGGCGCGGCAGATCGGCTCGGTGTCGTAGACAAAACCCTCCCGCGCGCGAAATGCCTCGCGGTTGAACGGCAGACCGCTGGCCGCCTCCACGCGGGTCCAGTGCTGCAGACGGAAGCGCTTGCCGGCTTCGTCCAGCACATCGGTGGCACCCGCACGAATGCCGCCCACGACGATGCGCAGCGGTACATCCGGAAAGCGCTGCTGCAGCGCCGTCATTTCCTTGCCGAATCCGTAGCACCAGGAGCACATCGGGTCGGCGATATAAATCAGTTCCATGTTCTTTCTCGCGTAAAGGCGCACCGCCGGCCATGTGTCGCCCGACGGTGCGTGATGAAATGGGGATTTCCTACTTCTGGCGCGGATCGTCTTCGGCGTGAACCGGACCGGCGCCAAGCATGGCCGCCGCGATGGCAAGCCAGCCGATCCGTTTTGCAAATTGCCCGCGATGCGTGACCGCCCTCACTCAGGCTTGACCTGGGCGATGACCACCAGGATCACGGCTGCATTGCCGGGCTGCTGGCTTTGCGCATAGACGGCCCGTGCGTGACCGGCCTTCTCTCCCAGCACATCGGCGAACAGGTCCGATGCACCGTCCACCACGGCGGGCTGGTCGAGCACGCCTGGGGCACTGGTGACGTATCCCTCTACCCGCACGATGTGATCGAGCCTTTCGAATCCGCCCAGGTGCGCGTGGATTTGCGCCAGCACGTTCAGCGCCGCAAGCTGCGCGGCCTGCTTGCCCTGCTCCACGGTCAGCTCGCGGCCGACCTGCCCCTGCCAAACCACCTTGCCGTCCTGCAGCGGCAGTTGCCCGGAGATAAACAGCAGGTCGCCCGCCTGGCTGACAGCGGTGTAGCTGCCGAGCGGCTTGGGCGGCAGCGGCAAGGTCAGGCCGCGGGCGGCGAGTTTCGATTCGACGGACATAGTGACTCCTCGGGTCATTGGGTTCCTGCTGCGGGCGGCACAGTCCGCCGTTCGCTTGGAACCGAATATAGGAGCCACCCAACGGCCAATAAACGTGCCGGGGAGAACATGAATTGATACACGGCGGAACAAGTCGACCATGCGCCACGGCAGGCAACCGGCGCCTTGGGCAGGAATTAATCTCCGGCTAAGGAAGATTGGCTAGTCTTGCGGGCGCCTGGTGGCAGTGCCGGCCGCCAGTCCAATCCCGAGGTCCTGAATCCCGGCAATGCCTAGCGACACGCAACAAACATCCACCCAGCTGCTGGCGCAGCGTCAGCTTCCAGCCAGTGCCTCGCGCGTTGCGGTTCTGGATATCCTGCGCCAAAGCCCGCAGCGGCATCTCAGTGCCGAGCAGCTTTGCGCCGCCATGCTGAAGCAGCAGGACGGCCTTGCCATTTCCAGTTTCCGGCGCGCTATCTACGATCTTGCGGCGGACGGCCTGCTCTCGCGCGTCGTGGTGCCGGACGGCAAAAACAGGACGACGACGTTCTACGAACTGGCCGACCAGGCGATTCACCGGCACTTTTACTGCACTCGCTGCGGCAGCCTGACCGAGATCTTCGACGCCGAACTGGAGCGTGCAATGCTCAGACGCTTTCACAGGCAAGCCCTGCAGCCGGCCAACGTCGACCTGGCCCTGGTGGGCCACTGCGCGCACTGCCGTCAAGCGTCACCAGACCGTGCGACCACGGCGGGAAACAGTCTGGTCGGAGGCTGACCGGCGGCACATCAGCTTCAGCCGGACCCGACATTGGCCGTGAGTGGAAGACCGGCGCAACGGTGTGGCATCGCATACACTCCCGTTGCGTACCGCCTCCACACTCACCGATCATGAAGCGCCAATTCGACGACCTACAACTGGGCAGCATCGAACTCTTCTGCCTGGCAGCCGAACTCAGCAGCTTCACGGCCGCCGCGGTGGCGGCTGGCGTCACACCGGCCGCCGTCAGCCGCAGTGTGTCGCGGCTGGAAGAGCGGCTCGGCGTCCGGCTGTTCGTGCGCACCACGCGCCAGATCCGGCTGACCGACGAAGGCAAGACCTATTTCGAGGAAACCCGCCAGGCGCTGGCCCAACTGGTGGACGCCGAGCGCCAGATCAGCGGCCAGCACGCCACGCCGGCGGGTCTCCTGCGCATCAGCCTGCCCACGCCCTACGCGCACTATCGCGTGCTGCCCGTGCTGCCGGAATTCCGCGAGCGATTCCCCGAGGTGGACATCGACGTCCATATCAGCAACCGCAACGTGGATTTTGCCGATGACACCTACGACCTGTCCGTGCGTGGCCGCGCGCCCGACGATTCCACGCTGATCGCCCGCAAGCTCGAAGACGCGGAAATGGTCGTGGTCGCCACGCCCGCGTATCTGAAGCGGCACGGCACGCCCAAGACCCTTGACGACCTGCTGGCGCATGAATGCATCCAGTTCGAGCGGCCAAGCAGCGGACGGCGCATTCCGTGGACCTTCCGCGTCGATGGCGAAGACCTCGATGTGGTGACAACCGGCTCCTATGCCACGTCCGAAGATGCACTCGGCGGCGCCACGCTTGCGCGTGCCGGTGCCGGGCTGTTCCAGACCTACCGCTTCGTTGTCGAGCAGGATCTGCGCGATGGCACGCTGGTGCAGGTCCTGCAGGAATTCGGCGGCAGCACGCGCCCCTTCGTCCTGCTCTATCCGCACGCGCGCCACATATCGCGCCGGGTGCGGACTCTCGTCGACTTTCTTGTCGAGAAGTTCTCGGCCTGATCGGCCCATCCCTGTATTGCGCAGCCGGAACATCACTTGATACATGGCGGAACAATCCAGGGACGCGGCATCTTCTATGATTCCCATATTGAGATATTTATTAATTTATCTATCTCTTTTTGAGAATTACAGAAATCATAGATACGGCGCGAGAAGATCATGGCGGATTCCAGTGCACCCTCTCTAACGGCATCGACATCAGCATCGGCGGCGCGGCTGCGGCGCGATGCCAGCCCCCGCGCATCGCTGGGTGAAGCGATTGCCGCGGCCCTGGTCCTGGCCGTGGCAATGGGGTTCGGCCGCTTTGCATTCACCGGCATGTATCCGCTGATGGTGCGCGATGGCACGATGAGCGTAGCCACGGGTTCTCTCGCCGCTTCCGCCAACTACGCCGGGTATCTGCTCGGCGCGCTGCTCGCGGCACGTATTCCGCATGCCAGCGCGGGGCTTTGGTCCCGCATCGCACTGGCTGGCACGGTGGCGTCACTTGCGGCACTGGCCTTGCCGCTGCCAGACAGTCTGTTGATTGCCGTGCGCTTTGCCTCGGGTGTGCTGAGTGCGCTGGCGCTGGTCAGTGCGGCGTCCTGGCTGCTGCACGTGCGTGCCCGGCACGATGGCGCACCGCTGATGTTCTCGGGCGTCGGCATCGGCATCGTGGTGTCCGCCGAACTGATTGCCGTGGGCAACCTCGCGGATTGGCACAGCCTGGCGCTGTGGCTCGCACTCGCCGTTGGCGCACTGGTGCTGAGCGGACTGGCCTGGCAGGCGCTGCGGCTGCGCGGGCGCGATGGCGATGTCCGCACCACGGCCGTCGCTCCCCAAGGGCTGCTCGGACCAGCGCCGCTGATCGCGAGCTACGGCCTGGCCGGCTTTGGCTACATCATCACCGCCACCTATCTGCCGCTGTTCGTGCGCGATGCACTGGGCCACGTCGATCCGATCCATGTGTGGGCCGTATTCGGCCTCGGCGCGGCGCCGTCGTGTTTCTTGTGGCATGCCGTGCACGAGCGTCTGGGTACGCGGCGTGCGATGCAGTGGAATCTTGGCGTACAGGCGCTGGGCGTCATCCTGCCCGCGCTGAGCCACTCCGCGGTGGCTTATCTGGCCAGTGCCGTGCTGGTCGGCGGCACCTTCATGGGTACGGTCACGATTGCCGCACCGGCTGCGCGCCGGTTGGCGCACAAGGTCAGCTTCAACCTGTTTGCCGTGATGACCGCGGCCTACGGCGTGGGGCAGATCGTCGGCCCGCTGGTGTCATCGGCACTGATGCACGGTGGCAGCGATTTCAGCGAACCCCTTGGCGTTGCCGCAACCGCCCTGGTGATCGCCGCCACGCTGTGCGCGCTATGACGTCACCGTCGGGATGCCGTGGAAGTGGGGCAGCACCGACATGGCCAGTTCCTCCAGCACTTCCGCCGGCGGCCTTGGAGAGTCCGTGATGTTCAGCGCCACATGATGGGTACCGGCCTGGCGCATCTCGCCCAGCAGGTCCACCAGCGCACGCGCACCAGTGCGATAGCCCAGGTTCAGCGGCGATGGTGCTTCATCCGCCCGATCCGATAGTTCGATGCGCATGGCAGCGCCGAATGCACGAAACTGCTCGGGCGCACCCCGTTCCACGGCAATGCGCCAGAGCCGGTGCCGGTCTCGCTGCGTTTCGGGGTCGCGGTGATACGTCATCCAGCCAATCGCATGGCGCGCGATCCAGTCGACGCTTTGCCCGCCCGAGCCCACGGCAAGTAGCGGCACGGCACGCGCCTGGCGAGGCAGTAGGTAGAAGTCCGGCGCACCTTCCGGGCGCAGATCGGGCATCACACGCGACGGCAACCCCACCGATGCACTCACCGTTTCCCAATGATCGCGGAACAGGTCGCGCCGTGCTTCGGTGTCGCGGCCAAACGCCGCGTATTCGGGCGGGCGATCACCCGAGCCAAGTCCCAGGATAAAGCGCTGCCCCGACAGTGCATTCACGGAAATCGCCGCCTTGGCGATATGCAGGGGATGACGCAACGTCAGTACGATGGCGCCACTGGCCAGCGCAATCCGTCGCGTCCGCGTGGCCAGCGCACCGAGCAGCACCCACGGGTCCAGATGACCGACCGGATCGGGATATTCCGCGCTGTTGAGCGGCACGTCGCGCACCCAGAGCGCGCGGAATCCGAGCGCGTCGGCGCGCGCCGCGAGATCGAGCTGCGCATGAAAATCCGGCGCGATCTCGCCTTTGCGCAGCAGCGGCAACACCAGCCCGATGGACAGCGCGTCCTGCCGGAATACCGTCGTCTCGATGGGCCGGTTGCCCGCCGCATGTTCGTCCAGCGCAGTCATCGTGTCCTCCGCCCGTCAGCCTGCCGCATCATGCCACGCCAGCGCACTTGTTACCGACGCGCATAACTGTTTGTGCGCCGGTGCCGTTCAATCCCCGGCTTGCCTCACCTACATTTCCTGACATCGACCACGTCGGTTCGATTGGCAAGACGCCAAGGTCATCCCAGATAAATGAGGCAAAGCATGAGCACCACGCAAAACACCCAGGCAGCACAAAAGGTCGCCATTATTACTGGCGCATCGCAAGGCATCGGCGCAGAGCTGGTCAAGGCCTATCGCCAGCGCGGCTATCGCGTCGTGGCAACGGCACGCAGCATCCAGCAGTCCGATGACGCGAATATCCTGGCCGTGCCGGGCGACATCGCCGATCCCGAGACGGCACGCCGGGTGGTTTCGCAGGCCATCGAGAAGTTCGGCCGCGTCGACGCACTGGTCAACAACGCAGGCATCTTCATCGCCAAGCCGTTCACGAGCTACACGGCGGAAGACTTCGCCACCAAGACCGGTGTGAACCTGGCCGGCTTCTTCTTCATCACGCAGCTGGCAATCGCCCAGATGGAAAAGCAAGGCAGCGGCCACGTGGTAAGCATCACCACGAGCCTGGTCGACCATGCGATCCAGGGCGTGCCTTCGGTGCTGGCATCGCTGACCAAGGGCGGCATCAACTCGGCCACCAAGTCGCTGGCCGTGGAATATGCCAAGCGTGGCATCCGCGTGAACGCCGTATCTCCCGGCATCATCAAGTCGCCGATGCATGCGCCGGAAACCCATGAAGCGCTCGGTGCACTGCATCCGATGGGCCATATGGGCGAGATGAGCGATATCGCCGAAGCCGTGCTGTTCCTGGAATCGGCACCGTTCGTAACCGGCGAGATCCTGCACGTCGACGGCGGCCAGAGCGCCGGCCACTGATACCTGCGCTGACGGCGGCCAATCCTGGCCGCCCTGACAACGGCCCGCCCTTCCGGCGGGCCGTTTGCATTGAAATCAAGGGTAAACCCTTAATCTCGCATCGCATGGCCGCACGCGTGCTCTCCTAGACTGGAAGCTTTCGCCACACGGAAAACCCCAAGGAAGATCATGGCCACGATCGAAGTGAAGGTGCCCCAGCTTTCCGAATCTGTTTCGGAAGCCACGCTGATCCAGTGGAAGAAGAAGCCCGGCGAGGCCGTCCAGCGCGACGAAATCCTCGTGGAACTGGAAACCGACAAGGTCACGCTGGAAGTGCCCAGTCCGGACAACGGCGTCCTGGCGCAGATCGTCAAGCCGGACGGCGCAATCGTGCACGCCGACGAAGTGATTGCGGTGGTCGATACCGAGGGCAAGGCCACTGCCGCGGCCCCGGCCGCCGCACCTGCTCCGGCGCCCGCCCCGGCTGCCGCAGCCGCGCCTCCGCCAGCCCCGGCCGCTGTCACGGCTTCAGCCCCCACAACTGGCGGCGCCAGTGCATCCGCCAAGGCGGACTTCGACGTGCTCGTGATCGGTTCGGGTCCGGGCGGTTATATCGCCGCCATCCGTGCCGCGCAGCTGGGCAAGACCGTGGCCTGCATCGAGGAATGGAAGGACGACGCCGGCAAACCCCGGCTGGGTGGCACCTGCCTCAATGTCGGCTGCATTCCCAGCAAGGCCCTGCTGGCGTCATCCGAACACTTCGAGTACTCCCAGCACGGCATGGCCGAGCACGGCGTGCAGATCAAGGGCGTGACGCTCGATCTGGCGCAGATGATCAGCCGCAAGGCGGCCATCGTCGACAAGTTCACGGGCGGCGTGGAATTCCTGTTCCGCAAGAACAAGGTCACGTGGATCAAGGGGCACGGCAAGCTCAAGGGTCGCGCGGCCGATGGCGTGATCACCGTGGAGGCTGGTGAAGGTGGCGAGACCAAGCCCTACACCGCGCGCAACGTCATCATCGCCACCGGTTCCAAGGCGCGCCACCTTCCCGGGGTGCCGGTCGACAACAAGATCGTGTCCGACAACGAGGGCGCCCTGTCCTTCGATTCCGTCCCGAAAAAGCTCGCGGTGATCGGTGCGGGCGTCATCGGCCTGGAACTCGGTTCGGTCTGGCGCCGGCTCGGTGCCGAAGTGACCATCCTTGAGGCGCTGCCCGCTTTCCTGGGCACCGTCGATGAAGCAATCGCCAGGGAAGCCGCCAAGCTGTTCAAGAAGCAGGGGCTGACGATTCACCTGGGCGTCAACATCGGCGAGGTGAAGGCCAAGGCCAAGGGCGTGACCATCAGCTACAAGGACAAGGACGGCGCCGACCAGAAGCTCGATGCGGACCGCCTGATCGTGTCGATCGGCCGCGTGCCGAATACCGACGACCTGGGCCTCGACGCCGTGGGGCTGGCCACGGACGCGCGTGGCTTTATCCCGGTCGATGACCAGTGCCGCACCTCGGTGCCCGGTGTCTATGCCATCGGCGATGTGGTACGCGGGCCGATGCTGGCGCACAAGGCCGAAGACGAAGGGGTGATGGTGGCCGAAGTCATCGACGGCCAGAAGCCACACATCGATTACAACTGCATTCCCTGGGTGATCTACACCGAGCCGGAGATTGCCTGGGTGGGCAAGACCGAGGCGCAGCTCAAGGCCGAAGGCCGCGAATACCGGACGGGCCAGTTCCCGATGCAGGCCAACGGCCGCGCAATGGGCATGGGCCGCCCCGATGGCTTTATCAAGATGATTGCCGACGCGAAGACCGACGAGCTGCTGGGCGTGCATATCATCTCGGCCAATGCCTCGGATCTGATTGCCGAAGGCGTGGCGGCGCTGGAATTCAAGGCGGCGTCCGAAGACATCGGCATCATCAGCCACCCTCACCCGTCGCTGTCGGAAGTCATGCGCGAAGCCGCGCTGGCGGTGCAGAAGCGAGCGTTGAATATGTGATGGGATGGTGGATGTCTGGCGCCCTCCACGGCAATCCGTGGGGCGCCGGTCAATCCACCGCCGACACAAACCGCTTGCGATACTCAGCGGGGGTCACGCCCACCACGCGCAGGAACGCGCGCCGCAGCGTGTCGACGCTGGAAAACCCACACTCGGCCGCCACCTGCTTGGGCACGATGTTGCCCTCCTCCAGCAACTGGCGCGCCGCCGTCACACGCGCCGCTTCCACCCAGTTCGCCGGTGTCACGCCCACCTCTTCTTGAAACAGGCGCGACAGGTGCCTGGCGCTGACACCGATCCTCGCGGCCAGGCTGGGCACGTCATGCGCCGCCGCCGGATGCGCGGCGACCCATCGCTGCAATTCCTGGAGCGCCGAACGATTGGCGGCGGCCGGTGCTTCGCGGCGGCTGAACTGGCCCTGCCCGCCGGGTCGCTTGAAAAACATCACCAGTTGGCTGGCCACTTTCAGCGCGATATCGCGGCCCAGATCTTCTTCCACCAGGGCCAGCGCCAGGTCCATGCCCGCCGTGACGCCAGCCGCCGTCCGCAGCTTGCCGTCGCGCACGTGAATCGCATCAGCATCCACGGACACCTTCGGAAAGCGGGCCGCCAGCGCATCCGCCGCCGCCCAGTGCGTGGTGACGCGACGGCCATCGAGCAATCCCGCTTCCGCCAGCAGGAACGCGCCACTGCATACCGAGCCGTAGCGTCGTGCCGCCGGGGCGGCATGGCGCAGCCAGTCCAGCACCAGTGGTTCGGCAGGCGCATCGCCGGCATGCGGCGCGCCCGCCACCAGCAGCGTATGGAAACGCGGCAACCGCGCGCCCGCCGGGTCGTCCTCGATCACGATATCGGGCAGCAACCGGGCACCCGACGATGCCGTGACCGGCCCGCGCCGCACCGCCACTACCTGCATCTGATAGACCCTGGCCCCGGCCTGGGCGTTGGCTTCGGCAAAGACATCGAGCGGGCCTGATACGTCCAGCAGCTGAACGCCTTCAGTGGCCAACAGGCCGATGGTTCGGGTAGCAGGCATGGCGAGAAAAGGTTGATGGTGCGCCGATCGTCCGGAAATCCCGGCTATGTCCCAATTCGTCGCAACAAGACGATTGAAGACATACTACCCGCACTCCTAGACTCCAGGCAACCCTCACCGAACTGGAGTCAAACGATGCACTTCACCGTAGGCGACATCGCCATTCCCGACAGCAAGCTGGCCCGCGAAATCACCGAACTCGTGCGCGACACCGAGTCGCCGTTGCTGTTCCATCACTCAAGCCGCGTCTACTACTGGGCGGCGCTGGCCGGTCTGCACCGTGGCCTCGAGTACGACCGCGAACTGCTCTACGCTGGCGCGATGTTCCATGACATGGGGCTGACTCACGCACACAGCAGCCCGGACAAGCGGTTCGAGGTCGATGGCGCCAACGCCGCGGCCGATTTCCTGCGCAGCCGCGGCATTGGTGAACGTGAAGTGGAAAAGGTCTGGACCGCCATCGCGCTGCACACCACGCCGGGCGTCCCCGAATTCATGGCGCCCGAGATTGCATTGGTGACGGCAGGCGTCGAGATGGATGTGCTCGGCATCCGCTACGAGACGTTTGCCGATGCCGACCGCGAGACGGTGGTGCACGCGCATCCGCGCAGCGGGAACTTCAAGGAAGACATCATCGAGGCGTTCTACAACGGCATTCGCCACAAGCCGGACACCACGTTCGGCAACGTCAAGGCCGATGTACTGGCCGACAAGGACCCGCACTTTCATCGCGGCAACTTCTGCAGCGTGATTCGCTGCTCGGCCTGGAAGGGCTGAAGCCGCTAGCGGCGTTCAAGCCGGCAACGGCGCATATCGGCGCACCAGGTCGCCGAGCACGCCGATGCCGACGGGCTTCACCAGGACCTCGTCGACGCCGGCAGCCATGCACGCCCGGTGCACCTTGCGGTCGTCGGTTGCCGTGACGACCACGATCCAAAGATGACGGTCCGTGCCCTGCTCCGCGTCACGCACGGCGCGGGCCAGGGCCAGGCCGTCCATGCCGGGCAACTCGATATCGGTCAGCAGCAAGGCGGCTCCGCCCTGCTGCAGCGCAGCCCACGCATCGTCACCGCGTTCGCAAGTCACCACCTGGCAACCGCCGATGCGTTGCAACTGCTCCCGCAGGACCATCAGATACACGGGATGATCTTCGGCGACGACGATGCGTGGCAATGTCGGCAAGGCGGCGGTGACGTCGGGCACGGCGATGAACGGTCAGGACTCTGGGGTGTTTATTGTCCCCACGATGACCTGCGATCGGGCTACGGAAAGTTCAGCAATTGCATGCGGAAATTTCCGCAACCGGGTTATCTATCGATCACTCTGACTTGTTCCGCAGCACTTCACCACCGGTCCAGCGCCGCAGGTTGTCCAGAAAGATGTCGACCACGCGCATGGCGTTGCCATCCGAAAAGCCCGCGCTATGGGGCGTTGCGATGACGTTGGGCAGCGACCAGATCGGCGACGTGGCGGCCAGTGGCTCATGCGCGAACACGTCCAGGTAGGCACCGCCCAGGTGGCCCGCCTGCAAGGCGTCGATCAATGCCGGCTCATCCACCACCTCGCCACGCGCCACGTTCACCAGCCGTGCGCCCGCAGGCAGCCGCTGCAGCGCCGCCCGGCTCACCAGCCCGCGCGTGAGGTCGGTCAGCGGACATGCCAGGATCAGCCAGTCGGTGCGCGGCAACACCGCATCGAACTGGTCGAACGTCAACATTTCGATCCCGGCCTCCGCCGCCGCGGCACGCTGCCGGACGACGCTCACCGTCAGGCCCAGCACCTGAAGCACCGCGCCGATCTGTTGCCCGATCGGCCCCCATCCGACAATCGTGGCACGCTGCCCCTGCAGATCGCGTGGCAGGCCGCTGCCGATCAGCGGCGCCCAACGGCATTCGCGCTGCGCGTCGATCAACTGCGGCAGATGGCGTGCCAGGGCCAGCAGCCCTGCCAGCGCAGTTTGTGCCACCACGCCCGCGTTGGCGCCCGACGATGTGGTCACCGTCACGCCGCGCTGACGCAGTTGCCCATATATCGCCCGATCCGCACCCGCCGAATGCGCGTGCGCCCAGCGTAGCGACGGCGCCTCCAGCATCGCCGTGTAGAAGCGCTGCGTGGCGGGCAGGATCTCGTGCTTGGTGGAAAGCCCGGTCACATCGCGCGACACAAAAGCCACGTCGGCATCCACGGCACGTGGATCGTCGATATCGGGCACCACCACCGGCTGCCAGGCGCGGCCGGTCTTTGCGGCATCGATCACCGCATCGATGGCCGCGCGGTGCGCCTGCAATGCGGCGGCGGACAGCAGGATACGCAGGGTCTCTTGAGCCATGAGGGTGTTCAATCCACGGTGGCGCCGGAGGCTTTCACCACGGCCTTCCACTTGACGTATTCCTTGCGCGCGAAGTCACCAAACTGTTTCGGCGATCCCCCGACCGGGTCCGCCCCTTCGCGGATCATCTGCGCCTGCAGCGACGGCAGTGCGTCGTTGACGGCCTGGTTGACCTTCGTGATCACATCCTGCGGCGTGCCCTTGGGCGCGAAGAAACCGAACCACGAGCCGGCCTCGAAGCCCGGAAACCCCTTCTCCGCCACGGTGGGCAGGTCCGGCAGCGAACGTGAGCGCTTGGCACTCGATACGGCCAGGGCGCGCAGCTTGCCGGCCTGGATATGAGACATCACCGACGGGATCGTCGCGAACATGAACTGGATGCGTCCGGACAGCAAGTCATTCAGCGCATCGGCACCCTTGTACGGAATATGCGTGGCCTGCGTGCCGATACGTTCGGTCAGCATGAAGCCCGACAGATGCGACGACGTGCCCACGCCCGTGGAGCTGTAGTTGAGCTTGCCCGGATTCGCCTTGGCGTACGCCACGAACTCTTCGAAGTTCTTCACCGGCAGCGACGGATGCACCACCAGCACGTTGGGTACATCGGCGATCTGCACGACGGGCACGAGGTCCGTCAGCGGATCGTAATTGAGCTTCTTGTAGAGCGTCTGGTTGATGGAGATCGGGCCTACCGAATTCACCAGCAGCGTGTATCCGTCGGCCGGCGCACGCACCACGAACTCCGTGCCGATGTTGCCACCGGCACCGGGACGGTTGTCCACCACGAACGATTGCTTGAAGCGCTGCGCCAGTTGCTGACTCACGCTGCGCGCCAGCATGTCGGTGGTGCCCCCGGCGGTGAAAGCCACCACCACGCGCACAGGCTTGGCGGGATAGTCTTCCGCTTTCGCGGCGGGTGCCAGCATCAGGCCGGCCGTCAGCGCGCACGCCAACAGCCAGGGCGCGGCACTTTTACGGGCGGCGATTCGCAACGCAAATTTGGGGGCGATGGGGTTCAAGGTCTCTCTCCGTTCCAGTTGTTGTATTTTTCGTTTTTGGCGTGCGCCGTCGGGGCGTCACCCGAAGTCGTACAGTCTGGCGGGATTCGCCACCAGCACACGCTGACGATCGGCTTCGTCGGGCAGCCAGCGCGCCAGCAGGTTGAACAGCACGCCGTCGTCGGGCATCTGCGCCGCCTCGAAGTAGTTGATGTGCGGCCAGTCCGATCCCCAGACGATCTGCTCGGGATTGGCTTTCAGCAGCGCCGCCACAAAGGGATCGACGTCGCGGTATGGCGCACCGGCCGGCTGCAGACGATCCGCGCCAGAGATCTTGGTCCAGGCCACGCCATCGGCCAGCAGCGCGCATAGCGCCTGAAACCCCGCATCGCCCACGCCGCGCGACGTGGCCATGCGACCCATATGGTCGATGACCAGCGGCAAGCCGAGCGCCCTCAGACGCGGTCCAAGCGTCACGAGGTCCGGCGCATGGATCCAGATCTGCGCATGCCAGCCGCGAGCCTTCAGGCGCGGCGCCAGCGCTTCGAGCACGTCGATGCCTACGCCATTGCGATACACCGCATGGCCGTCGAGCTGGTACAGGTTGATGCGCACGCCGCGCACGCCGGCCTCGTGCCATGCATCGAGCTCGGCATCGGTCGTATCGGGTGCCGGCACCGCGATGCCGCGCAGGCGCGTCGGGTACTGGCGCAGCGCGTCGGTCACCACGCTGTTGTCGGTGCCACTGGCGCTGGCCGTGACGAGCACGCCGCGCGTCAGCCCCAGTTCGTCGAGATGGGCGATAAAGGCGTCGGCCGGATGTTCGGCGGGCGTGTAGCTGCGATCACCGGCCAGCGGATACCGCGCAAACGGGCCGAACACGTGGGCGTGGCTGTCACAGGCGCCCGCTGGCGCACGGAACGTGACAGGCGTGATGGATGCGAGCGGCGGCAGGCAAGGACGTGTCATGTTTCCCCCTTATTCCGCGGCCTTGAGCCGGCCTGCCGCAGCCAGCGCCTGCGCGCGTTCATCTTCCTTCTGCAGCGAAGACAACAGCTCCTGCGGCGACGACGCCTGTGCCACGCTGCCAACGTTCTGCAGGCGGCTCTTGACGCTGCCTTCTGCCAGCGCCTTGCGCAGCGCGGCGTTGATCGCATCCACGACCTTGGCCGGTGTGCCGGCCGGCGCCAGCAGGCCCGTGGCCGTGGTGGCTTCGAAATTTGCCAGGCCCGACTCGCGCAGCGTCGGCACCTTCGGCAGTGCCGCATCGCGCTCGCGCGACATCACCGCCAGTGCGCGCAGCGCGCCGGACTGGATATGCGGCGCGGAGCTGGTCAACTGGTCCACCACCATATCGATCTGCCCGCCCATCAGGTCCACCAGCGCCGGGGCCGAGCCCTTGTATGGCACCTGGTTGAGCCGGATCTTCGCGGCATCCTCAAGTTGCAGCAGCGCCATGTGATTGGTCGTGCCGGGTCCGGCGTGGCCCGCCGCCAGCTTGCCGGGATTGGCGCGCGCATAGCTCAGCAGCGCCCCGACATCCTTGAAGCGCGTATCGCCGCCTTTGACGACGATTACCAGCGCGGTCGTCGACACCAGCCCCACCGGGCTGAAGCTCGCCAGCTTGAAGTTCGTGCGCGTCATCTTCGGCAGCACCACCACCGCGTTGGGCGTGGTCACCAGCAACGTGCTGCCATCGGGTTCGGCTCGTGCCACCGCCGAAGCGCCGATCACACCACCGGCGCCGGGGCGGTTATCGACGATCACGTTGCGGCCAAGATTCTGTTCCAGCGCGGGGGCGATGGCGCGCGCCACCACATCGAGATTGCCGCCGGGGGCGAACGGCACGATCAGTGTCACGGGCTTGTTGGACAGCCCCTGGGCGCGGGCGCCGATGACATAGGGGGCGGCGCCAAGCGCAAGGACCTGCGCCAGCATACGTCTGCGATTCATTTGTCTACTCCAACCTGCAAAATCGGGGGCTTTCTTCGGTATTGGATTTTTGCTTTCTTGCTTTCTTGCTTTTTTGCTCCCCTTGCCCACTCGTGGGAAAGGGTTGGGGAAGAGGGCCCGAGGTTCTGCTTGCCGCAAATCTCGAATGGAATGGCCCTGCGCTCTCCCCCGCCCTTCTTCCGCACGCGGGAGAAGGGAGAGAACCGGCGGAACGGTCAGCGCCGTCTTTGTCGCCGGTCTCGTCGGGCGCTTCAGTCCCGATAACTCGGGTCCAGCCGGTCCAGCTTGCGCAGCAACGCGGGCCATTCCATCAGGCCATACGGACGGCGCGTGCCGGGCTGGTAGTTATTCCAGGTTTCTTCGAGCACATCGGCCGACACCTTCTGCAGCGGCGTGTTGCACGACATGGCCGCCACCTGCGAGCGGCAGGCCAGTTCCAGCCGGTGCATCCAGTTGAAGGCTTCGCCGACGGAATTGCCGACGGTCAGCGCGCCGTGGTTACGCAGGATCAGCGCCTCGCCACGGCCCAGGTCCGCGATCAGCGACTCTTGCTCGGCCGTATCCAGCACCACGCCCTGATAGTCGTGGTAGCCGATCTTGAGAAAGCGCATGGCCGTCTGCGTGATTGGCAGCAGTCCGCATTCCAGCGACGACACGGCCATCGATGCCCAGCTATGGGTGTGAATCACACAGGCCACTTCGGGGCGCGCATGGTGCACGGCGCTGTGAATCACGTAGCCGGCCTTGTTGATGCCGTAGTTCAGCGCGCCGAAATCGGGCTTCGACAAAATCTTGCCGTCGTGGTCCACCTTGATCAGGCACGATGCCGTGATCTCCTCGTACATCATGCCGTACGGGTTGATCAGGAAGGCGTCCTCCTCGTCGGGCACGCGCACGGAGATGTGGTTGGCCATCATGTCCGCCATACCGTACAGCTCGACCAGCCGGTAGCACGCAGCCAGGTCCACGCGCGCCTGCCATTCCGCCTCGCTGCACTGGCTGCGCATCGACGGGATGTTCAGCACACCGGGTTTCGTCATGATCTGTCTCCTTGGTGGATTCCGTGTTTCGATTCAATTCAATTCAGTCCGAGCCGAGCGCGAGATCGCTGGGCCGGCGTTTTTCGATGTGGTACTTCAGCAATGCCGCGCTGCGATAGATGCCGTGCGCGAACTTGCCGTAGGGCAGCGTCAGGAACAGCGCCATCACGATACCCAGGTGCACGGCCAGCAATGCCGCCATCGCGCCGGTATCGCGGAAGCCCAGCAGCAACAGCCCACTGGCGCTGGTCAGGAACAGCAGCGCGATAAAGCCACGGTCCATCGGCTTCTGGCTGGTGTCCGTCGTCCGTTCGTCGCGCTTGAGGTTCAGCCAGAGCAGGCCAGCCGGCCCCACGAGCAGGCCGATGCCGCCCGCGATACCCAGCAGCACCGGCAGGCTGGTCACCGGATACGGCGCATGCAGGTCCAGCAGGTAGTGGTAAAGAGTGGCCACGGCCGTTGCCGCAAAGCACAGCATGAAGCCATAGAACGTGAAATGGTGGAAGCGGCGGCGCAGCAGCGTGAATGCATCGTCATCGTTGTTGCAGCCCTGGCCATGACCACCGTCCAGGTACTTCAGCTTCAGCGCATCGTGTACCGCGCTGCCGGTTGCGGCGCCGCGCTCGTCGCCATTGCGCGTGCCGGGCGTGACGCGGCGCCAGAAGCGCGTCACGCCAATCCCAAGCGCCCCGCAGGCAAACAGGAAGACCACGCCGAACATCGCCGCCAGCAGGTTGTGCGGGAAGATCGCGTAGAAGT
Source organism: Cupriavidus sp. 291-E7 (assembly GCF_057798835.1). Classification (NCBI taxonomy): domain Bacteria; kingdom Pseudomonadati; phylum Pseudomonadota; class Betaproteobacteria; order Burkholderiales; family Burkholderiaceae; genus Cupriavidus; species Cupriavidus sp. 291-E7. Next base: position 422,891 of record NZ_JBYOJV010000003.1, on the reverse strand, counting down.
TGCCAGCCAGCGGCTCATGCAAGAGCGTGCCGCGCATGGCCAGCACCATCAGCAGGAACAGCGCGAGGCCGCCGGCCAGCGCCAGTGCCATCGTGGTGCCCGCGCGCCGGTACAGTCCGCCCAATGCCGCCGGGAATGCGTAGTCGCCGTAGGTCTGCACACGGACCTTGGCCATCGCCTGCGGGATATTCACCGCGAACTCGTGCGGCGGCGCGTACTGGCAGGCGTGATAACAGGCGCCGCAGTTGTGGCACAGGTTGGCCAGGTAATGAATGTCCGCCTTGGGGAATTCCAGGCGGCGCGTCATCGCCGGAAACACGGCACAGAAGCCCTCGCAATAGCGGCAGGCGTTGCAGATCTGCAGGGTGCGGGCCACTTCGGCCTCGTCGGTGGTCAACGGCAGCGCGCCATTGGCCAGCGCCGCCGCCTCGCGCGTCAGCGCTTCAAGATGTTGCATATTCCTTTTCCCGTGATGCCTTTGGTGCCGCTGCCATGCGAACGGCAGCCTTTGCCGCCTGGGTGCCCGCGATGCGGCCGAACGCCGTGCCGATGGCCATCCCCACGCCGGCGGTGTAGCCCTTGCCCAGCACGTTACCGGCCATCATTTCGCCGGCCACGTACAGGTTCGGGCTCGGCTCGCCGTCAAAATGCACCGCCGATTCGTCGTTCACCTTCAGGCCCAGGTAGGTGAAGGTGATGCCGGGACGCAGCGCATAGCCGTAGAACGGCGCCGTGTCGATCGGCCGCGCCCAGTGCGTCTTGCCCGGCGTCACGCCCTCGGTGTGGCAGTCATCGAGCACCGTATGGTCGAACTTGCCGACGCGGCATGCGGCGTTGTATTCGTTGATCGTGCGCATGAACGTGGCCTCGTCCAGCCCAAGCTTGCGCGCCAGTTCAGGCAGCGTGTCGGCCTTGACGCCCGGAAACACCGGCGGCATGAAACGGCCGACGGCCTTGGCGTCGATGATCGAGTAGCCGATCTGCTGCGGCTGCTGCGCCACCAGCCGGCCCCAGATGGCGTAGCGCTTGGGCCAGAAGTCTTCGCCTTCGTCGTAGAAGCGCTCGGCATTGGCATTGAGCACCACGCCCAGCGATACACAGTCGATGCGCGTGCAGATGCCGCCGTCATAGAGCGGCGCGCGCGCGTCGATGGCCACGCAGTGCGACTGCGACGGATCACCGATTGCATCGGCGCCCGCGTCGATCATGTACTTGAGCAGCACGCCCATGTTGTAGCGCGTGCCACGAATCAGGAAGTTGTCAGCCGGCCATTCGCCGCGCTCGTTCTGGCCCCAGGCATCGCGCAGCCATTCGCGGTTCGATTCGAACCCGCCAGCGGCCAGCACGCAGGCGCGCGCCTCGATACGTTCGCTGCCGATACGCGCCGCCACAAAGCGGCCGCCGTCCAGTTCGATCGCGTCGACCGGTGCGTTGTAGCGGATCTGCACGCCCAGGCGCTCGGCGCTGCGGAAGTACGCATTGACCAGCGCCTTGCCGCCGCCCATGAAGAACGCATTGGTACGCGCCACGTGCAGCGCGCCGGACAGCGGCGGCTGGAAATGAACGCCGTGGCTGCGCATCCAGTCGCGGCAGGTCGACGACGCGCGAATGGCCAGGCGCGCGAGCTTTTCGTCGGTCAGGCCACCGGTGACCTTGAGCAGGTCTTGCCAGTATTCCTCTTCGGGATACGCATCGACCAGCACGTCCTGCGGCGCGTCATGCATGCAGCGCAGGTTGCGGGTATGGGAAGAATTGCCGCCGCGCCATTCGCGCGGCGCGGCTTCGAGCAGCATCACGCTGGCCCCGGCTTCGCGGGCCATCAGCGCTGCGCAGAGGGCGGCATTGCCGCCACCGATTACCAGGACGTCGATCATGCGCGAGCGCCCTGCCTGCTGGGATGATGAGTGGGGATGGACACGACTTTCTATGCCTTCTGTAGTCTGTCCGGCACTCTATCCGCAGGGTGGAACGCTGCTAAGCCCTTGACTGGAATGGGGGTATCACGATTTGTGATGGGGTCCGGGAGAGGCTCCCCGGACCCTGGCCGCGCGCGGCGTTAAGTGGCGCGCCGGTGGCGTAGCACGCTGCCCGCGTGCACGTTCATGGACTGGCCGTCCTGGCAGGCGAGCTGGCCGTTGACGAACACCGCCTTGATGCCGGTGCTCACCGCCGTCGGGTGGTCAAACGTGGCGGAATCGCTCACCGTCTGTGCGTCGAACACGACGATATCGGCGAAATGATTTTCGGCGACGACGCCCCGCCCGGCCAGGCCAAAGCGGCCAGCGCTCAACCCGGTCATCTTGTGCACGGCCGTTTCGAGCGGGAACAGCCCGCGATCGCGCGCATAGTGTCCGAGCACGCGCGGAAAGGTGCCCCAGAGCCGTGGATGCGGACTCACATCGTGCGCCAGGCCATCGGAGCCGACCATCGTCGCCGGATACTGCAGGATGCGGCTCACGTCGTCTTCGTTCATGGCGAAGTAGATGGCACCCGCCGGCTGCAGCGCCTCGGCAAGCGCCTCGGGCGACATGCCCCGCTCCCGGGCCAATGCAAACAGCGACTGGCCGGCCGCGCTGGGATCGGCCTTCGACCACGTCACGCGAACGTCGTCGGACTGGGCGATACGCGCCGGCAGCAGCATGGTCGACGATGCGTTGTACGGGTAGCAGTCCAGGCAGACCGACTGGTTCCTGCCAGCGGCTTCGATCATGGCCAGCGTTTCCACGGATCGCCCGTGATTGGCCTTGCCGACCAGCTTGTGATGGGACAGCACCGTCTCGATGCCGAGCGCGTGGCCGATCCGCAGCGCCTCGGTCAATGCGTCGACGATGGCGTCGCCCTCATCCCGGATATGCATCGTGATGATGCCCTGGGCATCGGTCAGCGGCGCACCCACCGCGATCACTTCGGCGGTGTCCGCCGCCCTTGCCGGCGGGTAGTAAAGCCCGGTGGACATGCCGATGGCGCCCGCCGCCAGCGCCTCGGCAAGATCGGCCGCCATCAGCCGCTGCTCGCTCGCCGTGGCGGCCCGGTCGAGCCGGTCCATGCGCCTTACCCGCAGCGTCGAATGCCCGACGAGGCAGGCGGCATTGACCGCCGGGCCGGACGCCTCCAGATCGTCCAGATAGTCGCCAAAACGCTCGTATCGCCAGGCGCCTGTCCCAAGCAGGTCGAGCGGCGCGGGCGGCGTCCCGGCCGATTGCAGTGGCGCCAGGCTGATCCCGCAATTGCCGGTGATGACCGTCGTCACGCCTTGCGACAGCTTTGGATGCGGCCCCTCCGGTGCATCAAGCAGAAGCCGGTCATCGTGCGTATGCACGTCGATAAAGCCGGGGGCGACGACGTGGCCGGACGCATCGAAGCGTCTGGCGGCGGGAACATCCGCCAGGTCGCCAAGCCGAACGATGCGGTCTCCGGCGATACCCACGTCCATGCGGCGACGGGGTGCGCCAGTGCCGTCGATGACGGTGCCGCCTTCGATAATCAGATCCAGCGTCGTAGTCGTTGTCATACGCTTGCTCCGGCGTTCATTGTTGCGCGAAGAACTCGGATATCTGCCCCAGGTCTTTGGTCCGGGTCAGCGCCAGCATCAACAGGATGCGTGCCTTCTGCGCCGACAGGCTGCCCGTGGCCATGCTGCCCGATACCTTCGGCGTCACGATGCCGCTCACCGCGCGCGAGCTTCGGACGACTGGAATCCCCTTGCTGCCGAACTCCCGAATCAGCGCCTCATGATCGGGACTGGCGTTGCCGTTGCCGGTGAACCCGATGACCACGCCCTGCGCGCCCTCCTTCACCGCATCGCGCACGAGCTGCATTTCCTGCCCCTGGTAGCGATAGACCAGTTCCACCTGCGGCAGCTTGGTAACCGAGGACACGTCGAAGTACAGCTCGCCCTTGGCGCGTGCCGGCTCGAAGTAATAAAGCACGCGCTCGCCGGCAATGACACCAAGGTAGCCTTGCTCCAGCGCGCCCATCGTGTCGACGTTCAGCGTGTTCATCTTGGTCACGTACCGTGCCGCGCTGATGCGGTCGTTCATCACGACCATCACGCCACGGTCGCGCGAGCCTGGATCGGCCGCCACCATGACGGCGTCTAGCAGGTTGACCGGGCCATCCGCGCTGAGCGAAGTGGCAGGCCGCATCGATCCGGTGATGACAATCGGCTTGCTCGACCGCGTGGCGAGGCTCAGGAAATAGGCCGTTTCCTCCATCGTGTCGGTGCCGTGCGTGACGACGACGCCCGCCACATCGGGTTCCGCCAGCACGGCGTTCACCCGTTTGGCAAGGTTGAGAATGTTTTCGCTGGTAATGACGTTGCTGCCGACGTTGACGATCTGCTCGGCCCGCACGTTGGCGTAGTCATGAATCTGCGGCACTGCCTTCAGGAGCGAATCGACGCCCGCCAGTGCGCCGCTGTAGTTGGCCATGTCCGTAGGTGAGCGCGTGGCACTGACGATCGTGCCACCGGTGGCGAGGATGACAACGCCAGGCTTGCGGGCATTGCCGGACGGCTCAGGCTGGCCTTTGGCCTGTTGGGCGGATACGGGCAGTGCGAACAGCGGCGTCAGTGCGAGCCACACCAGGCATGCGCGAATGGAAGTCTTCATGATGCGTTTCTGAGGGGGAAGTTTGAAAGGTCAGTCCACTTGCGCGCCGGAGCGCTTGATGACGCCAGCCCAAAGCGGGGTTTCGCGCGCCACGCGCTCGGTCAGCCGTGCGGGCGGGCCGGTCAGCGTCTCGAAGCCGATGGCGGCGTAGCGGTCGCGCACCGCCGCCTTGGCCAGACTGGCATTGATGGCGCTGTTCAGCCGCGCGATGATTTCGGGCGGCGTTTTGGCGGGTGCCACGATGCCGCCCCAGGCCACGATGTCGTAACCGGGCACGCCCGATTCGGCCAGCGTCGGAATATCGGGGAACAAGCCGCTGCGCTGCGCACCGGTCACCGCCAGTGCCTTGAGCCGGCCCGCCTTGATGTGCGGCGAAATCGAGCTGAGGTTGTCGAACATCAGGTCGACCTGTCCGCCCATCAGGTCCTGAATTGCTTGCGGACTGCCGCGATAGGGCACGTGGGTCATCGACGTGCCGGTCATGCTCTTGAACAGTTCCCCGCTCAGGTGCCCGGTCGTGCCATTGCCGGCCGACCCCATCGTCAGCGTGCCGGGCTTGGCCTTGGCCAGCGCGATCAGCGCCTGGACACTGTTCACGCCCAGGTCCTTGCGCACCACCAATGCGTTTTGGACATAGCCAAGCAAGGCCACCGGTACGAGCTGCTTGTCCGGATCGTAGGGCAGCTTCCGGAACAGCGACTTGTTGATGGCGAGCGTGCCGACGTTGCCGTAACCGATCGTGTAGCCATCCGCGGCGGCGTTGACCAGATCGACCATGCCGACGTTGCCAGCCCCGCCCGGCTTGTTATCGACGATGAACGACTGCCCCAGGGACACCGAAAGCTCTTCGGCCAGAATTCGGCATACGGCGTCCGGCGAGCCGCCGGCGGCGGACGGCACGACGAGCCGGACCGGCCGCGCGGGCCAGGCGGCGGCCCGTGACAGGCCCGGCAGGCCCAGTGATGCGGCGGCGAGCCCCAGCTTCATCATCTCGCGCCGTGTGATGCGTCTCGTGGTCATTGGCCTTTCTCCTGCCTCTCTTTTGTCGTGGGAAATACCCCTGTGTCCGAAAGATCGTAGATTCGCAAGCGCCGTTGGACAAACCATGTTTCCTGGGGCTAGCATGAGGTTTCCTCATGGATATCCGCCCCCGAGATCCAGCTGACCAGCGCCCCTGCCCCATGAACTTCCACGTACGCGCCCCCTCCACGATGTCCCTGCTGTGCCTGGAAGCCAGCGCCCGGCTGCATTCGTTCACGGCGGCTGCCAGGGAGCTGCGGCTCACGCAGGGGGCGGTCAGCCGGCAGATCCAGACGCTGGAAGACAGGCTCGGCGTCAAGCTGTTCACGCGCCGGCGCGACGCGCTGGTGTTGACCGACGCCGGCCGCTATTACCTGAACGAGATTGCGCCGCTGCTGCAACGGCTGGAACGCGCGACGGCCAACGTGATGGCGCTGAAGGGCCGAGGCGGAACGCTTTCGCTATCGGCCGGCGCATCGGTCGGCACCTATTGGCTGATTCCGCGCCTGCCCGGTTTCACGAGAGACCACGGTGAAATCACGCTGAATCTCGGCACGCGCGTCGGGCCGGTGGACTTCCGCACCACGGCCGTGGACGCATCGCTGGAGTTTGGCGACGGCCAGCGCGAAGGACTCCACAATGAATTCGTGCTGCCGTTGATGCTGTCGCCCTACGCCGCACCGGAATGGATCCGCAGGCATGGCAAGACGATCGGCCCCGATACGCCTCGCGCGGCGCTGATTCACCATCAAACCTTGCCAGACGCATGGGATGAATGGTTCAAGCTCGAAGGCATTGACGGCGACGCCACGCGCGAGGGTCCGCGCTACGAGATCATGTCGATGGCGCTGAACGCATCGGTCGCTGGGATGGGTGTTGCGCTGCTGCCGCCCTATATGGCCGACGACATGCTTGCGCTCGGACGATTGAAACGGCTTTCCCGCCGGACATGGCGGCACCCGAAGGGCTACTACCTGGTGTATCCCGATGAATCGGCACAACTGCCGGCGCTGCAGGTCTTCCGGCAGTGGCTCAAGGACCAGGCCAAGGGGACCTTGTAAGCACCGCGCCCATGCGGCGCTACAGCCGGAATTGCTGCGCGTTCAGGTAGGCATCGCGCGATGGCTGCAAGTGATCGGCGCATAGCCTCACCAGCGCGTCGACATCGCCATTGCGCAGCGCTTCGATCATCTGCCAGTGCTCGTTCCGCGCGCGTTCACGATATTCGGCCGAGACCAGCGAAGCAAAGCGGATCGGGTGCGTCTGCCGCGCAAACTCCGCAATGGCTTTCTGGAGCGTCTGGTTGCTGCAGAGGCTAAACAGTTCGCGATGGAATGCCAGGTTGACGCGAAACACCGTGCGGGCGTCGCCCGCCGCCACGGCGGCGTCGTGCTGCCGTTGAATGGCGATCAGGTGCTCCAGACGGGATGGCACGAGCTGCAGATCGATGCGCCGCGCCGCTTCCGTCTCCAGCATCGTGCGCACCTCGTACAGCTCCTTGACCTCCTGCACCGAGAACGAGCGCACCAGCGCGCCCACATTCTTGCGCCGCTCGATAAGCCCCATGCGATCGAGCACGGCCAGCGCGTCTCTGACGACGTGCCGCTTCACGTTGAAGCGGACCATCAGGTCATCTTCAACCAGCCGCTCACGCGGATGAAGCCGGCCGAAGACGATGTCCTCTTCCAGCGCGGCGACCATGCCGCTCAGGGAGTCCTGGGATGCGAAGGCGATGTCGTCGCCGGTTTCAGGGGCCGCGCTAGGCAGGTCGGGGCTGGGCATCAGGGAATTCGCGCCGGAACGAGCGTCGGGCGCGTGGTGACTAGTCGGAATGAAAGCCGTCATTTTGACCCATTTTCTGATGCCCAGGACGCCCCTCGGCACTTACGCGCCGCTGCCGGGCACCTTGCCCCGGTTTTCCACGGCGCGCAGGAAGTCGAAGTCCACGCCCTGGTCCGCCTGATTCACCGTGGTCAGGAACAGCTTCCGGTAGCCACGGTCGGCGGTCGGCTCCACCACCGGCCGCTCCGCCGCGCGCCGTGCCAGTTCTTCGTCGCTGACATGCAGTTGCAGTGAACGGCCCGATACCGACAGGCTGATGCGGTCGCCGTTGCGCACATGGGCCAGCGGGCCGCCAATCGCCGCTTCCGGCGTGACGTGCAGCACGATTGTGCCGAACGCCGTGCCGCTCATGCGCCCGTCGGAAATCCGGACGATGTCCTTTACCCCGGCGCGGGCCAGTTTGCGCGGAATCGGGATATAGCCGGCCTCGGGCATGCCGGGCGCCCCCTTGGGACCGATGTTCTTCAACACCAGGATGTCATCCGCCGTGACGTCAAGGTCGTCGCTGTCGATGCGGTTGGCCAGATCCTCGGCGTTTTCGAACACCACGGCGCGCCCCTCATGCTCCATCAGCTTCGGATGGGCCGCCGACTGCTTGATGATCGCGCCGCCCGGTGCCAGGTTGCCCTGCAACACCGCGATGCCGCCTTGCGGATAGATGGGGTTCTCGCGCGAACGCACTACGTCCTGCGCAAAGCCCGGACCCGCGCGCTCGATCTCTTCCCCGAGCGTGCGGCCGGTGACCGTCATGGCGTCGAGGTTCAGCAGCGGCTTCAGTTCGCGCAACAGCGTGGCCATGCCCCCGGCGTGGTGGAAGTCTTCCATGTAGTGGTCGCCGGACGGCTTCAGATCCAGCAGCACCGGGGTATCGCGGCCCATGCGGTCCAGCGCGGCGAGGTCGATGTCGTAACCCATACGCCCGGCGATAGCGGCCAGATGCACGATGCCGTTGGTCGATCCACCAATCGCCAGCAGCACCCGCATGGCGTTTTCGAAGGCGGCGGGCGTCAGGATTTTGTCGATCGTCAGCCGCTCCTTGGCAATCCGCACCGCTTCCGTGCCGGTCTGCTCGGCCACGCGGATGCGGTCCGCCGTCACGGCGGGCGGCGATGCACCGCCAGGCACGGTCATGCCGAGTGCCTCGGCAATGCACGCCATCGTGCTGGCCGTGCCCATGACCGAACAGGTGCCGACGCTGGCCACGAGCTGATTGTTGACGTCGGCAATCTCCTCGGCATCGATCTCCTCCGCGCGGAACTTGCCCCAGTAGCGGCGGCAATCGGTACAGGCGCCAACACGTTCGCTGCGGTGCGAGCCGGTCAGCATCGAGCCGGTGATCAGCTGGATGGCGGGAATGGCCGCCGACGCGGCACCCATCAGTTGCGCGGGCACGGTCTTGTCGCAACCGCCGATCAGCACGACGGCGTCCATCGGCTGCGCCCGGATCATCTCCTCGGTGTCCATCGACATGAGGTTTCGCAGATACATGCTGGTCGGCGCCGAAAAGCTCTCGTGGATCGAGATGGTCGGAAAGTCCATCGGCAGGCCACCCGCCAGCATGATCCCGCGCTTCACGGCCTCGATCAGTTGCGGGGCATTGCCATGACACGGGTTGTACGCGCTGCCCGTGTTGACGATGCCGATCACCGGACGATCGAGCGCCGAATCGGTGTAGCCCGCCCCCTTGATGAATGCCTTGCGCAGGAACAGCGAAAAACCCCGGTCCCCGTAGTTGGTCAGGCCTTTGGAAATCCCGGTGGCGGCGGCTTCGGGGGCGATGTCATGGCGCGGCGCGGCGCCCTTCGGGTTCTGTTCTTTGTCGGACATGGATTCTTCCTGCTGGATCGGGGGGGCCTGATGCATCGCACCTTGTTGCCACGTTGGACGTGAGCATAGCCCAATCATCCGGCGATTGTCGTCAGGGCTATCACCTATATTATTAATAATATGATTGACTAGAGTGCGGGCTAGCGCCTGGCAAAGGCGCCAGGCATGCGCCTGTTCAAAACACATGGAAGGAGACTTGCGTGAATCTGTCACTCAGACCACCCGGCGCCAGGCGCCGATATCTGCTCATGGCGGCTGCCATCATGGCCGTCAACGGCGCGTTTCCGGCACTGGCCAGGGCGGACTACCCGGACAAACCCGTCAAGCTGGTTGTGCCCTACACCCCTGGCGGCGCGACGGACGTGATCGGCCGCGTCATTGCCCAGAAGCTCTCGGTGTCCCTGGGCCAGCCAGTGGTCGTGGAAAACAAGGCCGGCGCGGCAGGCAACCTTGGCGCCGCCTACGTGGCCAAGGAAAAGCCTGACGGCTACACGTTGCTGCTGGGCGCACTCACCAGCCATTCGATCAACAGCGTGCTGCTGCCATCGGCGGCCGGTTTCACGATGGACAAGAGCTTCGCGCCGGTTGCGGTGGTGGGACGCGTGCCGCTGGTGGTCGCGGTCGGTCCATCGTTCAAGGGAAAAACGCTCGCCGACTTCATCGCCACGGCCAAAGGCAAGCCGGGCGGCATGAACTATGGATCGTCGGGGAACGGTTCGCCGCAACACCTGGCCGCGGAGTTGTTCAAGCGCCAGGCCGGCGTGGACCTCACGCACGTTCCGTACAAGGGCAGCAGCCCCGCGCTGAACGACCTGATGGGTGGACAGGTGGACGTCGTCTTCGACACGCTGCCGGCCACGCAGTCGTTCATCAAGGGCGGCCGTCTGCGCGCACTGGCATCGGCCACGCCGCAGCGCGTGTTGCCCGATGTGCCGACGGCCAGCGAAGCCGGCCTCGCCGGATTCGAAGTCAGTTCGATGTTCGGCTTGCTGGCGCCGGCAGGCACGCCCGCGCCCATCATCAGCAAGTTGAGCGCGGCACTCAAGGACATCATGGCCCAGCAGGAAGTGAAGAACGCGCTCACCTCCCAGGGCGCCATGCCTGTCTACACCACGCCTGACGAAGCCCGCTCGCAGATCGCCGCCGAGGTTGCGCGGTGGTCCAAGGTCATCAAGGAATCGAACATCGCCGCTGACTGAGCGCTGACGCAGCGGTAGCCGAGGCACCGAACGGATCGCCGCCGCGCCTGGCGGCGATCCGTAGTCATCAACGTGGCGTCAGCTTATTGCCGATGGGATCGGCGAGCGCTTCGGAGCGGCTCCTCCGGTCGCGCAGATGTCCAACGACGAACGCCGCCAGCAGCAATGCGGCCGCACTCCACGCCAGGCCGGGCACCCACGGCAGCCAGCCCGCCAGGGGCGCGGCCTTGCTCGCACCCGACGACACCGTGGCGATACGCGCGAATGCCGCCGTCGCGGCGACCGCAAACACCAGTCCGGTAAATACGCCCTCGCGGCCAACGTGGCCGGCTTCCAGCGCCGCATTGAGGGCCGAGCCGAACAGAATTCCCCAGAGTCCGCCCGCCACGCATTGCGCCACCAGCACGGCCTGCAGCGATCCGGCGGCGGCAAATCCGAACAGGGCCAGCGCGCCCGCCGCCGCCGCGGCCAGCAGCACGACATAAGTGGAATAGCGCCGCAACAATGCGGCTTGCGGCAGCAGCACACACAGCGCAAAGCCGATCCAGAACGATGGGGATACCTGCACCAGCTGGGCAGGCGATACAAAGCGCAGATAGGCCGGCGCGGAGTTGATGGATGTATGGATCTGGAACCCCAGTGCGAGCAACCAGAACGCGACGAAGAGCAGCCACGCACGCGACAGTGGCGGTCGATAGCCAGCCGCCGATGCCCCCTTACCGGCTGGCGACACGGCAGGCAGACCCGCCGCCGTGGATGACTCCGCCCATCGCAATGCGACCACCGCGATCACCAGAGCCGCACTGGCCACGGCAAACGGCAACAGTGGCGATGCGCCGCGCAACCAGGCGGTCAGCATCGGCCCGAGCGCCCCGGCAAGGCCAACACCCACCAGCGAACAGGCCACCAGGAACGATGGCGCGCTACCCTGGAGGTGACGCGCCATCATGACCATCGGCGGCGCGCGCAGTGCCGACGATGTCGCCGCCCAGATCGCGGTCAGCGCAAAGAGCCATGCCGGCGATGCAACGCCGGGCATCAGCACAAAGGCCAGCGCCGACAGCACGGACAAGGCAAGCATCCACCCGCCCAGGCGGCGCATGGCATTCGCCGCGCGATCGGCCGCCATGCCCAGCGCCATGTCCATGACGACGAAGATGACCTGATCCATCATCAGGATCCACGCCACCTGTGCGCGCGCAAGACCCGCCTGTGCAGCCAGTTGCGGAAGAAACGCCACGTAGAGCGTCCACGTCACCGCTAGCAGGAACTGCACGGAACATAGAATCAATGCGCGCATGCCGGCCACCCTGCCCTATGGTCAACGGGTTCATCGCCCTTTCACTGCAAGGATAGGAAGCGGCCATGCATTGCACCAGCACGGGCCGCGCCGGGATCAGCCCTCCAGCAAGCGTGCCCCGCGCCATTCGCCGGACCGCACCAGCCCGCGTGCGGTATCGGCCAGCACGACGCGCAACGCCAGCGCGGCTGGCGACAGTTCATCGTCCGAAAGGCTGCAAAGCAGGTTGCGCCGCCCGACTTGAGGATCGTCGATCTGCGCCAGATGAAAGCGGGTTTCCGCGTCGGGATAGCGGCCCACCGCCGCCCACGGCTGCAGCGTGGCGCCAAAGCCCATGTCGACGGCATCCATCAGCATGGCCAGCGAATCCACCTCCTGAACCACATGCGGCGTGACCTTGGCACGCGCGAACGCGGCATCGAGCGTGCTGCGCAGGCCGTGCACGCCGCTTGGCAAGATCAGCGGCACATCGGCAAGATCGGTCATGGTCCGCTGCGTGGGCGGATCGGCGCGGCCTTGCGGCAGCATCTGCCGGGACTGGATCAGGAACAGCGTTTCTTCGAGCAACGGCATCACTGTCCAACGGCGCGCCGCGTGGGTGCCGAACAGCACGGCGAGATCGAGCTGGCGCGCGTTGAGCATGGCAGTCAGGTGTCCCGACAGGCTTTCGACGATATGCAGGCGCACATCGGGATAGCGCTCGCGCATGGCGCGGATCAGCGGCACACCGATGACCGACGCCGTGGTCGGCGCCAGCCCCACGCTCACGGCGCCGGACAGGCGCGCCTGATGCGCCGCGCGGCGTGCCTGCTCCGCGTGGCGCAGCGTCAGCTGGGCTTCGTGAAAGAATGCAAGGCCGGCCTCGGTCGGCGTCACGCCTTGCGGCGTGCGGCGCAGCAGACGGGTGGCGAGTTCGCTTTCCAGCCGGCTGATCTGCTGGCTGACCGCCGATTGCACCATGTCGAGTTCAAGCGCGGCACGGCTCATGCTGCCAAGCTCGACCACCCGCACGAAATACTGAAGCTGGCGCAATTCCATCTGGCTCCCCCCGCTGGGCCGACCCGCCCGCGCCAGCGGGGATCGGCTTCAATGTTCTCGGGGGTCTTATACCAGATACGGCCGGGGTGCGGATCAGGCTTCCGCGGCGCCGCTGTACCAGTCCACGGTCTGGTCCAGGTACTCCAGGCCCTTGTCGGCCAGTGCCGGGCGCATGTTGTACATGTCGACGCCCAGCACGCCCGAAGCCAGCTTGTCGCGCTTGGCCGCCTCCAGCGCTTCACGTTCGGCCGCCTTGCGCGCAACCTCTCCGGCATGCGGCCGCGCAACGACAACCACGCCGTCGTCGTCCGCGACGATCACGTCGCCCGGCCGCACCTGCGCACCGGCGCACACCACCGGAACATTCACGGCGCCCACGGTTTCCTTCACGGCGCCCTGCGCGGATACCGCGCGCGACCACACCGGAAATCCCATCGCATTGAGCGTGGCCACATCGCGGCAGCCAGCGTCCAGGATCAGGCCACGCGCGCCGCGCGCCTTCAGGGAGGTGGCCAGCAGGTCACCGAACACGCCGTCCGTGCAGTCGCTGGTCAGCGCCACGACCAGCACATCGCCGGGGCGGATCATCTCCACGGCCACGTGGATCATCCAGTTGTCGCCCGGATGCATCAGCGCCGTCACGGCACTGCCGGCGATGGCCGTCCCGTTCTGGATCGGGCGCAGATAGGGCTTCATCAGGCCCGTGCGGCGCTGCGCCTCGTGCACCGTGGCCACGCCGGACCTGGCCAGCGATTCGATGTCTTGCGCATCGGCGCGCAGGATGTTGCGATAGGCAACCGTTCTCATGCCAGCTCCTCCGTCACTTGCGGAAACACACGGGCATATCCTTCCCCGTACTGAATCTTCTTGTCCGAATTGCGCGTCGCCTGTGCGCCGCGCTGCAGCGCCACGCGGGTGTAGTACTCCCACAGGTGTTCCTGCGCGGCCATCGTCGTGAACGCGCGCTGCTTCTTCTCCCACACCGACGAGATATCGAGCAGCACGTCGGGCTTCCAGTTGCACTGCTCCGGCTGGTGCGGCTCGAACAGGAACACCGGCGGCGCGCCGATCACGGGCACGTCCGGCTTGTAGCCGTGCGCCTGGGCAATGACCCTCGCCTCCTGCGCCACGTGCGTGGCCAGCGGGTGGTCGAAGTTGTAGATGTCTTCGCGCGAATGGCTCAGCACCAGTTCCGGGCGGATGTCGCGGTAGATGTCCGCCAGACGCAGCAGCGCTTCGTCGGGCACGCGCAGCGGATAGTCGCCCAGATCGAAACATTCGAGCGTGCCGCCCAGAATTTCGGCGGCGCGTTGCGCTTCTTCCAGACGAGCCGCCTTGACGCGCTCGATCGTCATGCCGGGTTGCCGCCACATCTTGGCCGACTCCCCACGCTCGCCAAAGGACAGGCACACGATGCGCACGTGGTAGCCGCGCTCGGCGTACAGCGCAATGGCGCCGCCCGCGCGCCAGACAAAGTCGGCCGCATGCGCGCTGACGACCAGGATGGAGGGCTTGTTTGCTTGTTGCTGGGACATCTTTGCTTCCTGAAATCTTTGAGCGTGTCGGGACGTTAGTCCGCGGTAATGCCGGCCTTGTGGATCACGTTGTTCCACGTCGTGGTTTCGGTCTTCACGAACTGGCCGAACTGTTCCGGCGTACCGGAGACGATCGTGACGCCAAGCTGGCCAAGCTGCTTCTTGACCTCGGGATCGGCCAGCGCCGTGTTGGCGGCCGCGTTCAGTTGCTTGACGATGGGCGCGGGCGTCTTGGCGGGCGCGACCAGGCCCCACCACACCGATGCGGTGAAGTTGGGCAGGCCCTCTTCCTTCGACGTCGGCACGTTCGGCAATTGCGCCGAATGCTGGGCGCTGGCCACTGCCAGCGGGCGCAGCGTGCCGGCCTTGATATGCGAAATCACTTCGAGCGGATTGATCGGCATGAACGTGATGCGCTCGCCGATCAAGTCGGTGATGGCCGGTGCGCCGCCCTTGTAGGGCACGTGCAGCACGTCGATGCTGGCGGTGTCCTTGAGCAGTTCGCCAGCCAGGTGGCCCGAGCTGCCATTACCCGCCGACGCATAGTTGAGCTTGCCCGGCTGGGCCTTGGCCTGGGCAACCAGATCCTTCAGCGACTTGAACGGCGACTTGGCCGGCACCACCACCACCAGCGATGCCTCGCCGATGCGTGCCACGGGCGCGAAATCGGTGGTCGGATTGAAGCTGAGCTTGTTGAACAGTGCCGCGTTGGTGGCCAGGCTGTTCGACGCCATCATGATCGTGTAGCCATCGGCCGGCGCCTTGGCGACGAAATCCATGCCGATATTGGTGCTGGCACCGGGACGGTTGTCGACGATGATCGGCTGCTTGAGCAACTGGCTCATGCGCTGGCCCACCGAGCGGGCCACGATGTCGACCGCGCCGCCTGCGGCATACGGCACCACCAGACGGATCGGCTTGTCGGGGTAGGCATCGGCATGCGCCACCGACGCACCCATTGCCAGCGTTGCCATCGCCGCCGTCAGCAGCGTTGCCATGACCGGGCGGCTCCCGCCCTGCGAAAAACGAATACGAGCGAGCCCGCGCAGCATGCAAGTCTCCAGATGTTGTGAGGATGTGCTCGCATTCTCGGGGCCGCTCGTGATACTGTCCAATACGTTTTCAGATAGCTCGTTATTTCGATTCACTATCAATGGACTTCCGCCAACTCCGCTATTTCGTGGCCGTTGCCGAGGCACTGAGCTTCAGCGAGGCCGCTCGCCGGCTGCATGTCAGCCAGCCTCCGCTGAGCGTGCAGATCAAGGCACTGGAGGATGAACTTGGCAGCACACTGCTGGAACGCTCGCGCCATCACGTGGCGCTGACGCCCGCTGGCGAACTGTTCCTGGACAAGGCACGTGCCGCGCTGGCCAATCTGGACCAGGCGCGCGAAGTGGTCAGGCAGGTGGCCTCGGGCGAGGCCGGAGAAATCCGCGTCGGCTTCACGGCTTCCGTGCCGATGCAGGATATTTTTCCGCGCGCGGTGCACGCGTTTCGGGAAGCCCATCGCCATGCCAAGCTTGAGCTTGTGCATATGTCGACGGGGCAGCAGTTGCAGCAACTGGAAAACGGCGAGATCGACATCGCATTCCTGCGGCCATCGCCACAGTTTCGTCCCCCGGCAAGCATTGCGGTGCGCGAGGTGCTGACCGACCGGCTGGTGGCGGTGTTGCCGGTTGCCCATACGCTGGCGGACGGCAATGACGATATCGACATCAGCGCGCTCTCACCGGAGCGCTTTCTGCTCTTTCCGCGCGGGCTTGGCTGTGGATTGTTCGACCATGTGACGACGTTGTGCAACCGTTCCGGCTTTGCGCCGAACGTCGCGCAGGAAGCGCGCGAGGCTACTACGATCATCGGCCTGGTTGCCAGTGGCGCTGGGGTGTCGGTGCTACCGGAGATCTATGCGCGAACGGGCATTCCGGGCGTAGCGTATCGATCGATCGCCGGACCGGACGCCGCGAGCCGCATCCTGATGGCGCACCGCGCCGAAGCACTGTCGCCGATCATGAAGCGGTTTCTGGGGTATTTCTGAGGGGGGAGAACACCGACAGCGTTTCAAATACGCTCGGTTTGCTCCCCTCTCCCGCCTTGCGGGAGAGGGGTTGGGGGAGAGGGCCATGCGGCTCTGCTTGCCGACATGCCGCGATTTGAACCGCTGAGCCCTCTCCCCCGGCCCCTCTCCCGCAAGGCGGGAGAGGGGAGAACACCAACCGGGTTTTAAATACGAAGCAGACTCAAACCACCGCCGGCTTCACCAGCCCATCCGCGCGGAACATCGACTTGATGCCACGCACGGCCTGCCGAATCCGCGATTCGTTCTCGATCAGCGCAAACCGCACGTACTCATCGCCGAAGTCGCCAAAGCCGATGCCCGGCGATACCGATACCTTGGCTTTGGCCAGCAGCTGCTTCGAGAATTCGAGCGCGCCCAGTGCGCGATACGGTTCGGGAATCCGCGCCCAGATATACATCGACGCTTTCGGAATATCCACCTGCCAGCCCGCCTCGATCAGCCCGCGCGCCAGCACGTCGCGGCGCGCCTGATACTCGGCGGCGATCTCCTTTACGCACTGCTGGTCGCCTTCCAGCGCGGCAATCGCCGCCACCTGCAGCGGCGTGAAGGTACCGTAGTCGTGATAGCTCTTGATGCGGGTCAGCGCGGCCACGAGATCGGGGTTGCCGACCATGAAGCCAATGCGCCAGCCAGCCATGTTGTAGCTCTTCGATAGCGTGAAGAACTCCACCGCAATATCCTTGGCGCCGGGCACCTGCATGATCGATGGCGCCTTCCAGCCATCGAACACGATGTCCGCATAGGCCAGGTCATGCACCACGAAGATGTCGTGCTTGCGCGCCAGCGCGATCACGCGCTCGAAGAAATCGAGTTCCACGCATGCCGCCGTCGGATTCGACGGGAACCCGAGCACGATCATCTTGGGCTTCGGATAACTGCCGCGAATCGCGCGTTCGAGCTCGGCAAAGAAGTCGATGTCCGGCGTCAGCGGCACCGAGCGGATGTCGGCCCCCGCAATCACCGCACCGTAGATATGGATCGGATAGCTCGGATCGGGCACCAGCACGGTATCGCCGCGATCGAGCGTGGCCAGCATCAGGTGCGCCAGCCCCTCCTTCGAGCCAATCGTGACGATGGCTTCGCGGTCCGGATCGATCTCCACGTCATAGCGGTCCCGATACCAGTGAGAAATGGCCCTGCGCAGGCGCGGAATGCCCTTTGACGCCGAATAGCCATGAGTATCGGGCCGCTGCGCGGCTTCCACGAGCTTGGCCACGATATGAGGCGGCGTGGCACCGTCGGGGTTGCCCATGCTCATGTCGATGATGTCCTCGCCACGGCGGCGGGCGGCCATCTTGAGCTCGGCGGTGATATTGAAAACGTAGGGGGGAAGACGATCGATGCGCGCAAAGCGGCGCTTGCCGGATTCGGCAGTCATGGAGGAGTCCTATACGTAAGCGCCCGGAACCGTCCGAGCGACGTCGTGGCCGTTGTCTCGGCCACTGGGGACTGATCATAGCCAGCCGTGCCGATTCGCACAACCTGGCAATTCAAAAAAATCAGAACATGCCGCCAGGCGGGCTGGTCGGGCGATCCGCCGGAAGATTGCGCACGATGCAGTCCAGCGCGTCGGCATTGGACTTGTCGCCACCGAAGGTGCCGGCGATCGAACCGCGATACTCGGGCACGGTGATGCGGTTGTAGTAGAGGCGCGACGTCTGGTCGAGCCAGTAGACGTAGTTGCTGTCGCTTTCATCCGAGCCGCTGCGCAGCCATTCGCCAAGCGGCTGGTTGCCCAGGCGCGTATTGGCACAGACGGCCTGGACCTTGTCGAGGTAATTGTTGAGGCCGCGCGCCTCGTAATTGCGGAAGGAATCCGGCGCGCAGGCCGCGAGTCCGATCGAAGCAGTCACGACAGCAGTCAGCGGCAGCAGGCTAAGGCGCGGCATGGTGGAGTTTCCGTGGCGATGGGCGTGGCATCCAGTGTAGCCGCACCGCATCGCCGCGGCTCGCCGCTCCGCAATTTTTCAGATCAGTCGTCGATCGTTTCGTGAACGGCGGCATTGCCCCGCTTCCAGTACGCCGATGCACGAATGCGCGTCTTGTGGATGCCGCGCTCGTTCACCAGGTACTGGCGCACCTCGCGCATCGCGGCGGCCT
The DNA here is from genome assembly GCF_057798835.1 of Cupriavidus sp. 291-E7. NCBI lineage: Bacteria > Pseudomonadati > Pseudomonadota > Betaproteobacteria > Burkholderiales > Burkholderiaceae > Cupriavidus > Cupriavidus sp. 291-E7. Next base: position 404,343 of record NZ_JBYOJV010000003.1, on the reverse strand, counting down.
CGCCGGCGGCCCACACATAGCCCTCGCCCTCGGGCAGGCTCAGCCAGCGCAGCGTCGGCGTGAGCTGGCTGCCTTCGGGTGTGTCATCGCCATGCTCGTCACGATGGATCCAGTGCACCTCGCCGTGCGGGCCGGTTGCCAGCGGAATACGCGCCGATTGATCCGACACTTCGGCCACGACGATCACGCGTGCATGCGGACCCAGTTCCTCGATGCGGCGGCCGATGGCCGGCAACGCGGTATCGTCGCCGATCAGCAGATGCCAGTCGAATTCGCGCGGAATCACAAACGACCCGCGCGGACCGCCTACGCCGATGTACTGGCCCGGTTGCGCCTGCGCGGCCCAGGTCGACGCGGGGCCATCGCCATGCAACACGAACTCGATGTCGAGTTCGCATGCCGCATTGTCGTAGCGACGCGGCGTGTAGTCGCGCGCCTGCGGCCGGGGTTGGCCTTCCGGAAACGTGATGCCATCCGGGCCGACCTGCGGCAGCACGGGCTTGTCAGCGGCGCGCTCCGGAAAGAAGACTTTCACGTGGTCATCGAACGATCCGGAAACGAAATCGGCCAGGCCTTCGCCGCCCAGCGTCACGCGCAGCAACTGTGGCGACACCTTGTGGGTGCGCAGCACCTTGACCAGGCGCATCTTCAGCGGATGGCGCACACGCTGCACGGTAAGGTCGCGGGTTTCGCTCATACTCAAGCCTCCGCCTGGTTGCCGCCGCGCTCGATCTCATCGACCGCGCGTTCGAGGATGGCCGCGATACGGCGCTGCTCGCCGGCCGGTGCGCCGCTGCGCATCATCAGGATCTGCTTCAGGCGTCCGCGAGCCTGCACGAGTTCCGGCGCCCAGCCGCCCTCGTCCACATCGCGCTGTGGCTGGCCACTCATGGCCCGGCGCATGAAGTCCATCTTGCGCGCCACGTGCTGCAGCCTTGCCACCATCTGCTCCAGACGCGCACGATGCTGGTCCAGGTATGCGCGGCCAGCTTCGGATAGCTGGTAGCGCTTCTTGTTGCCCTCCAGATCCACCGTGGCATAACCCACGTCCTCAAGGAAGGTCAGCGCGGGATACACCACGCCAGGGCTAGGCTTGTAGAAGCCGCCGGTACGTGTTTCCAGCGCCTTGATCAATTCGTAGCCATGCGACGGCTTTTCGTCGAGCAACGACAGCAGCAGCAATTGCAGATCCTCGGCGCTGAACTTGCGGCCACGGCGCAGGTTGTCGCCGTCGAAGCCATCGTCACCGCCGAAATCGCCACCGCCACCGCCAGACCAGAAACCGCCCCGCCCCATCGCCGCCATCATCACGCGGCCAAAGCCGGCGTGATGTCCGCCAAATCCGTGAGGGTGATGACCCCGATGACCAAAGAGATGTCGCATATTGCACTCCGTTATGTCGTAAGACGTATCGTAAGATATATATCGTACGATATAAAGTCAAGGTGAAATCCGAGGATGCGTGAACGGCGGGGTTCCTGTCACAATGCAAGTCACCCAGCCCGCATACGCTGGGACTACAACCACGACGGAGACATTCGATGACCAAGCAGGTGGAGTTCTTCTTCGACTTCGGCAGCCCCTACTCCTATCTGGCCTACAAGGAACTGCCGCGCGTAGCGGCGCGCACGGGCGCCACCATCGTCTGGCGGCCGATGCTGCTGGGCGGTGTCTTCAAGGCCACTGGCAACCACAGCCCGATGGAGATTCCCGCCAAGCGGCAATGGTCGGACGGCGATCTCGACTGCTGGGCCAGGCGCTATGGCGCGCCGTTCCGGCACAACCCGCATTTCCCGGTCAACACGCTGGCGCTGATGCGCGGCGCCATCGGCTACCAGCGCAAGGGGCAAGCCGACTTCCACCGCTACGTGGAAGCGATCTATGCGGCGATGTGGGAAACGGGCCGGAACCTGAACGATCCGAACGAGATCGGCAAGGTGCTGATGGAGGCGGGACTGGACCCGCGCGAGGCGCTGGCGATGCTCGACGACCCCGAAGTGAAGGGCGAGCTCAAGCATGCCACCGAGCAGGCCGTGGCGCGCGGTATCTTTGGCGCGCCGAGCTTCATCGTCGATGACAAGCTGTACTGGGGCAATGACCGGCTGCTGTTCGTCGAGGAACAGCTGGCCGGTTGATCGCCCCGGCCGACAATCAGGCCAGTCGGAACGTGGCCACTGCGGAGGCCAGCTGATTGGCCTGCGATTCGAGCGAGTCGGCGGCGGCGGCCGCCTGCTCTACCAGTGCGGCGTTCTGCTGGTTGACCTGCTCCATTTGCGACACGGCTTCGCTGACCTGCGTGATGCCGCTGGACTGCTCGATCGATGCCGCCGAGATTTCGCTCACGGTATCGGCCAGCCGCTTCACCGCGGCCACGATTTCCTCGATCGTGCTGCCGGCCTGCTCCACCTGCTGGCTGCCCGCATCGACCTTGTCGACCGACGAGTCGATCAGCCCCTTGATTTCCTTGGCTGCGTTGGCGCTGCGCTGCGCCAGGCTGCGCACCTCGCCTGCCACCACGGCAAACCCGCGACCCTGCTCGCCCGCTCGCGCGGCTTCCACCGCGGCGTTCAGGGCCAGGATGTTGGTCTGGAATGCGATGCCGTCGATCACGCCGATGATGTCGACGATCTTCTGCGAGCTCGTGTTGATTTCGCTCATGGTGTGCACCACGCCGCGCACCACCTCGCCGCCGCGCGCGGCCAGGTCTGCCGCATTGCGTGCCAGTTCGCTGGCGTGCGTGGCGCTTTCGGCGTTGTTGCCGACCGTCGACGTCAGCTGTTCCATGCTGGCGGCAGTCTCTTCCAGCGCCGACGACTGCTCCTCGGTACGCGACGACAGATCCGTATTGCCCGCGGCAATCTCGCGCGCGCCGGTGGTCACCGCATCGGAACCCGCGCGAACCTTCGACACGGTCTGCGTCAGGCCCGTCTGCATGCGCGACAGCGCGTCCAGCAACTGGCCAATCTCGTTGCGGCCCGCCTGCGGCACCTTGATCGTCAGGTCGCCGTCGGCCACGCGCATGATCAGGTCGCGCGCCAGGTACAGCGGCGTCACAACCAGCTTGCGCAGCGCCAGGTGCACCACGACGATCAGGCCGGCGGACATGGCCAGCCCGACGCATACCAGCACGATCACACGATTCAGGCGCGTGCGGCCTTCGGCCATCTCGTCGTCATTGAGCTTGGCGGCAAACTGCTGGAAGCGCTCCACGCCGGTCGAGTATTTGGCGCCGGACGACGTGATGTCCTTGTCGTTGATGGCCGCGTAGCCATCGGGGTCCCCGTTGCGCAGCGCGTCCAGGCCACGCTGAACCACTTCCATGTGGGCGCGGCCAGCGGCGACGATATCGTCGCGCGTCGAGGCATCCTGCTCCTTGAAGGCCGGTGCCTTTTCGAAGGCATCGAGTTCGTCCTTCGACTTGCTGATCGACTTCTGCGCGCTGGCCAGCGCGTCACCATTGACCTGGCCAGCGGCCTTGGCGGAACTGTATGCGCGTGTCAAGGCGGAACGGGCGCGGGTCATGTCCTTGTACGCGTCGTTGAGCAGCAGCGCCCGCGACGAGATGACGTGGATACGGTCCGCGGAATCACTGCTGGCGCTCAGCTGGCTGACGCCGAGCACCGCGCCAAAAACGATCATCAGTCCAAAAATCACCAGCGTCGCCAGCAGGCCGTGGCGAATACTCAGGTTGTTCATCAGGGGGCTCTACACGTATGGCTTCAGCCCGCCTTAACGTCGCCCTACCTGAAAGCTTGAGACTTTTGATGCACAGCCTTTGCGTTACATCAATTCCAGGACTAGACAAGCGACGCATCAGGCACAACTGGCTAATCCGAGGGGCGCTAGACGTAGGCAATGAGGCGCCCGGCGCAAATTACGAGCGCCCATGTCACCAGCGACAGTACCGCGCAGATGCGGGCCAGCGGCGGCGGTGTGCGCTGGATTTCCCAGCTGCCCGCGCTCGCGTGCAGTTGCCGGTAGGGACCGGCGTGAAACCACGCGGCGTTTGCCAGGCCAAACGCGATCAGGGCGAGCTTGACCAGGAATGCGCGATTGCCGACCAGATCATCGGCATGGGCCACGAACAGCAGCACGCCGCTACCCACGATCACCAGAAAGCCGACCACCGAGGCAGGTAAGGCATGCCGCAGCAGCAGCGTCACCGGCAACTGGCGGCCCAGGCCGGCCAGGCGCAGGTCTACCACTACGATCGATCCGAACAGCAAGGCCATGCCCGCCAGATGCAGGATTTCGCAAGCCGGATAGGCCCACGCCGACGCACGCAGCCATACCGCGAACGGCGTCGCCGCGAGTTGGCCGGCCCAGGCATCCAGCGACGTCATCGGTCAGCGCAGTTCCACCGTCTGGCCACCGTCGAACGTAATGCGCTCCACGCGCATTTCGTCGGCCTTTTCCTTGCTGGCGTAGCCGACCATCGTCACCTGTTTGCCGACGGCGACCTTTTCAGCGGTGGCGCCGCGCGATTCCATGCGCGACACCGGGGCCAGCACCGCGAGCCAGCGCTTGCCCTGTACGTCGACGCGGATCGTGGCATGCGGGTTTTCGTAGTGCGTCTCAACGATCTTGCCGGTCACCGTCAGCGGCTTGGTTTCGTCATAGGTGGACCAGCCGTGGTGGGCGATGGCAGGCAGGCTGGCCAGCGCGGCGGCGGCCGACAGGCACAGGGCAAGACGGGAAGCAATGGTACGCAAGGCGATCATGACCGGACTCCTTGTATCTGCAAGCAGGGGCACCCAACCCATCGTAGATGACCGGCGCCGGAGCGCAAGGCGTGGCGCCTGCGCCACGTGTTACGCTGTGCGCGCCTTCCACCCCCTGTTGCCGAGCCATCACCGTCATGTCCATCGCATTCGATCTGCCGCCGGCCGCGCGTCCCGGCCAATCCGCCGACACCATCGACACCCCTTCCCTGGTCCTGGACCTCGACATCTTCGCTCGCAACGTCGACCGCATGCAGAGCGCTGCCAACCGGGCGGGAATCAAGCTGCGACCGCATGCCAAGGCCCACAAGTGTCCCGATATTTCGCTGGCGCAGATCGCGCGCGGCGCCGTGGGCATCTGCTGCCAGAAGGTCAGCGAAGCCATTCCGTTCGTGCGTGCGGGTGTGCGCGACGTCCATATCAGCAATGAAGTTGTCGGGACGGCCAAGGCAGCGCTGTTGGCGGACCTGGCCCGGCACGCGCGGATCAGCGTGTGCGTGGACGACCTGACGCAGGTGGATACCCTGGCCGCCGCCGCACTGGAAGCCGGCTCCCGGCTCGATGTCTTTGTCGAAGTCAACGTTGGGCAGGGGCGCTGCGGCGTCACCGATGCTGGCGCGATGCTGAAACTGGTGGAACGCATTGCCAGCCACGGAACGCTGACGATGCGTGGTCTGCAGGCCTATCACGGTGGCGTCCAGCACGTGCGCGACTGGGAGGAGCGGCGCGATGCCGCGGCGCGCGCGGCCGATCGCACCGGCAGTTTCATGGCCCGGCTCGATGCCGCCGGCGTGCGCTACGACGTAGTCACGGGCGGTGGCAGCGGCAGCGTGGAATTCGATCTGGGCAGCGGCGTCTATACCGAAATCCAGCCTGGCTCGTACGTCTTCATGGATGCGGACTACGGCGCCAACGAATACATGATCGACAACGGCCCAGGCTCCGTGAATTTCGAGCACAGCCTGTTCATTGCCACGTCCGTGATGAGTGTGGCGGCCGGCGACCGGGTGGTGGTCGACGCGGGCCTGAAGTCGATGGCCGTCGACTCGGGGCTACCGTGGATCTGGGCCAACGGCGCGCGGTCGGACAAGCTGGACTATGTGGCGGCCAACGACGAGCACGGCATTGTGATGCCAAAGCATGAGGATCTGGTGCGAAAGCTGCCCGCGCTGGGCAGCCGCATGATGCTGGTGCCCGGCCACTGCGACCCCACGCTGAACCTCTATGACGAGATCGTGGGTGTCCGCGAGGGCGTGGTGGAATGCGTGTGGCCGATATCGGCACGGGGCCTGAGCCGCTGACGCCGGCGCGCCGCGCGCGGCCAAGGCTGTCAGGCGAACTGGGCGACCATTTCGTCCAGATCGGCCGGCACCCAGGCGGCGCCGGTCCATTTTTCAAAATTCAGGTCCGATAGCGGAATCGCGGTCAGGGTGCCGACCCAGTCGGTCGGCGCCGCGCCGCAGCGCAGGCCGCTGGCAACCATCGTCATCGCTTCCGGTACATCGATGTCGGCCACGCGCGTCACCGTCGGCCAGGGCAACAGGCGCATGTCCCGCTCGGGCAAGCCAAACCGGTACAGGCCAAATCGCGCGTGCAGCGCGGCACGCGACAGCGTTTGCCTGGCTTCGCTCAATCCGTCATCGCGGGTGGCGGACGGGTCCCACTGCTGGTTGCGCGAGAACCACAGAATTTCATCGCCAGAACGGGGCGCCGCCGTGTGCGCGACAGCCGGCATCAGCCGCCCTGAGCGTGCGATAGCAACCAGGGGCGTTCCCACCGTGTAGTGCCAGACGTAACCGTTTTCGTTTTCCATGTGCAGCTCCTGCAAACGAGCCCTTCCGCCCTCCACTGTGGTGGCGATATGCCCCGTTTACAAGCAAGGTCACGGCGTGTTGCGACCGCAACAAAAATGGTGCAAATAGTCTCCGATTTCGCGTGATTTCCCTGCAGCCCATATCTGGCGCCACTTCCCGGAAATCCGCGGGTGCTGCTGCTCTGGCGACACCCTCTTCTTTTTGAGCGAAACGTCTAAAACCATAGCACAGCGCGTGGTGCATCGCAGCACAAATTGCAGGGCAGCATGCCGTGGCCGAGCGCCCGGCGACGCACATTCCAGCGTCGCACCCATGTTTGCAATGTCCATACATGGAGCACAAAAAACCTGAATGGCGGTATCGGAAATCTTGCCTTGTATGTCACCGGGGTGACCTGCCGGATGCTTACGCTGCGGTCCGTTCCTCCCTGCACGAGACAACAGACCATGACCGAAGCCATCCGAAACCTTGCCCGGCGCTGCAGCCTGGGCATGCTGGCCGCCCTGCTGCTAAGCGCGGCGCTGACCGCCTGTGGCGGGGACAGCGACAACGGCAGTCCTCCGACCAATGGCACCCCAAGCACCGGTGCTCCCGAAGTCAAACCGCAAATGAAGTGCGCGCCCTGATTGTCGCGCCACGATCCATCGCCAATCCGCAGACCCGCGCATCCGACAATTCAGGGCACTCCGACAATGACATCCAGCAGCCGACGTAACTTCCTCAAGATGGCAGGTGGCAGCGCAGCCGCCACCGCCGCCCTTGCCGCCTTTCCGCCCGCCATCCGCCGCGCCCTGGCCATTCCGGCCAATAACGCCACCAAGTCCATCCGCGACGTGGAATACGTCGTGGTGCTGATGCAGGAAAACCGCTCGTTCGATAACTACTTCGGCACGATGAACGGCGTGCGTGGTTTTGGCGACCGCATCACGATTCCGTTGCCCGGCGGCCGCAACGTATTCGAGCAGACCTACGCCAGCGGCAACACGAACCGCATCGTGCTGCCCTATCACCTCGACCAGACCGCCGGCAACGCGCAGCGTGTAAGCGGCACCCCGCACAGCCAGCCCGATGCACAGGCCGCGTACGACCTGGGCCGCATGAGCGCCTGGCCTACGTCGAAGAAGACGCAATCGATGGGGTATTACACCGAGCAGGAGCTGGGCTTCCAGTTTGCGCTGGCCAACGCCTTCACGCTCTGCGACGCCTATCACTGCAGCTTCCACGGCGGCACCAACACCAATCGCCTGTTCCACTGGACCGGTACCAACGATCCGTTCGGCACGCATGGTGGTCCGGTCATCGACAACAGCGGCGATTCACTCGATGCCACGGGTATCAACTACACGTGGACCACGTATCCCGAACGGCTGCAGGCAGCCGGCGTGACCTGGAAGCTCTACCAGAACATGCCGGACAACTTCACCGACAATCCGCTCGCCGGCTTCCAGCAGTACCGCGCAGCCAACGCCGCGCGGGGCAATGCGATCGACGGCTCGCCGTACCCGGCCTACACGCCGGCCGATGACGCGACCAACCCGCTGTTCAAGGGCATCGCCAACACCATGCCCGATGGTGGCTTCCTGCAGGCGCTGCGCGACGACATCGCGGCTGGCACGCTGCCCCAGGTGTCGTGGATCGTGGCACCGGCCACGTACTCGGAGCACCCCGGACCGTCCAGCCCCGTGCAAGGCGCGTGGTACACGCAGCAGGTACTGGACGCGCTGACCGCCAACCCCGATATCTGGAGCCGTACGGTCCTGCTGATCAACTTCGACGAGAACGACGGCTTCTTCGACCACGTGCCCCCGCCGTGCGCGCCGGCACTCGATGCCAAGGGCGAACCGATCGGCCATACATCCACGTCGCTGGACCCGAAGACCGAGTACTACAGCGTGGACAAAACGCCGTTCGGCCCTGGCCCGCGCGTGCCGATGTACGTGGTATCGCCCTGGAGCCGTGGCGGCTGGGTGAACTCGCAGGTATTCGACCATACGTCGGTGCTACGCTTCCTTGAGCAACGCTTCGGCGTGGCGGAAACCAATATCAGCGCTTACCGCCGCGCCGTCATGGGCGACCTGACCTCGGCGTTCGACTTCGTCAACCCGAACGGCAACGCTGCCCTGGGTGTCACGCCGCTGACCAAGACCGGCGCGGACGCCGACCGCGCCGCGCAGGATGCCAAGGCACAGATCCCTGCGCCAAGCATCGCGGCCCAGTCCATGCCGAAGCAGAAGGCCGGCACGCGGCCGTCACGCGCGCTGCCGTACACGCTGCATACGAGCGGACTGGAAAATCCGGCTACCAACACGTTCTCGCTGCTCTTCAAGAATGACGGTAAGCAGGCCGCGGTGTTCCACGTCTACGATCGCCTGCAACTGGGCGATGTGCCGCGCCGCTATGCAATCGACGCGGGCGATTTCCATGAAGCCAAGATCGACGTCAGCAAGAACGGTGGCCGTTACGACTTCTGGGTGATGGGACCGAACGGCTTCCTCCGTTCGTTCGTGGGCGACATCGGCGCGCAAAAGGCCGCCGGCGGCGGCGCCGCACCCGAGATCCGCGTCTGCTACGACGAGGCGAATGCCCAGGTCTGGCTCACGCTGATCAACCGTGGCACGGCCGCATGCACGTTCACGGTCAAGCCGAACGCCTACCGCAAGGACGGCCCCTGGACGTTCGAATTGCCCGCGGGCAAGGAGCTGGACCAGCATTGGCCGGTAGGTTCGCAAGCCAACTGGTACGACTTCACGGTGACCACGCAGCAAGGCGGTTTCATCCGCCGCTTTGCGGGCCGGCTGGAGAATGGCACCCACACGACATCGGACCCGGCGATGGGTGGCTGAAGTTTCGGTTGATCCGGTAATTGCGGTGGATGCCGTTGCCCCTCTCCCACGGACGGGAGAGGGGCAACAACCGGCAGACGAGTGAAAACCTCGTCCTCCTGGCAAGCGGTCTTGCGCTACCGCCCCAGGCTCAGGTCCATGATCAATCTTGTTTCCAGGTACAGGCGACGCGGAATCGCGTCGATCAGGATGTACTCGTCGGCGTTCGTGTGATAACCGAAGCCTGGCAGCCCCATGCCTTCCAGCACCGGCTTGCCCGACAACGCCGCGTATGCGGCATCGCTGCCGCCTCCGGTGCGCTCGCTGGCGATCCCTATCTTGCCGCCCACCTCCCGGTATATGGCCTGTCCTTTGGCCGCCAGCACCTTGCCATCGTCAGTCGCATTGAAGGCCGGACGCCCGCGCTTCATGTCGACGACAATTTCCGCCGCCGGCAGGCGCTTGCGCTGCGCGCGCTCATTGAGCATCGAGACGATCGCGTCGTAGTCGTCGTTGCGGCCATACCGCATGTCGGCGGTCAACGTGGCACTGGCGGGAATCGCGTTCGATGCCGATCCCGCGGAAGCGAGCGTCCAGTTGAAGCGAATTTCGCGGCCCTTGTCGTCGATATCCTGCGTGCGCAGGATCAGGTCGGCGGCTTCGGTCAGCGCGTTCACGCCAAGCTCCGGTGCCACCCCCGCATGCGACGCCACGCCTCGGATGCTGACTTCCGCGTGGGCGATGCCCGAAGTCGCCAGGCCAAAGCTCTCATTGGTGGCAAGCGCGGGCTCGTGCGACAGCACGTAGTCATGCGCGGCGGACAAGCGCTGGATCAAGTCACGCGAGCCAAACGACCCGGTTTCCTCGTCCGTATTGAACAGCACGGTCAGCGTGCCATATTCCCTGAAACCGCGCGCCTGCAGTATCGCCAGCGCGTTCAGGATCACCGCGATGCCGCTCTTGCCGTCGGCGATGCCCGGCCCGTAGGCCCGGTTACCGTCGATCCGGAATGGCGCCTTGGCCAGAAAGCCGCGTGGGTACACGGTATCCATATGGGCCATCAGCAAGATCCTTGCGCCGCCGGTGCCCCGGAATGTACCTACGATGTTTTCGCCCACACCTCCCGCATCGGCCGGATGCCGTGCCACGGCGGCGCCGAGATCGCCAAGCCGCACCGCAAGAAGATCGCCCAGGGCCTTCATGCCCACGGCATCGCCGGGGCCGGTTTCGATGTTGACGAGCGCTTCCAGCGTGGAAAGCGTTGCGCCCTGCTGCCCCTTCGACGCGGTATCGAGCGCGCTGTCGTAGGTGGGGATAGAGGCGACGCCGTCGGAACAGCCTGAACACATCATCGCGGCGGTGATGGCAGCCGCGATCAGTAACTTCCTGTGCATCGTGTTGACTCCTGAGTGTGAACCCCCTCGGCACCGGCGCTGTTGTATGAACCGCTTTCGCGCCGTGAGGCGGCATTATTGCCAGCCGCCCCCTGAAGTGGCTTGACCCTGCGCACGGATTCGTCACGCTGTCATATTTCCGTCTTATAGTCCGCCTCTATCGCGTTTTGTCTTTCGGAAATTTCCATGCTTGGCGACCTGCTGACGACGTTCTACGAGGTAGCACGACAGGGCAGCATCACGACGGCCGCGCGCCAGCTGCGCGTGAGCCAGCCCACGGTCACCGGTCGCATCCGGCAGCTTGAGGAACTCTATGGCGTGGAGTTGTTTCATCGCCGTGCCAGCCGGGTGGACCTGAGCGATGTCGGCGTGGCGCTGATGCCGCTGGCCGAGCAGATCATGCAGCAGGAGAGCAACGCCGACTTTCTGCTGCGCAACGCGGGCAACCTGCGCTTTGGCAATCTTCGGATCGGCGCGACCGGCCCCTACTACATCCTGCGCAGCGTGGCGGTTTTCCGGCAGCGCTATCCGGCCATCGAGATCAGCATCGAGATCGGCAACTCGAAGCAGATGATCGAGGCACTTTACGAATACCGCATCGACGCCGCCGTCTCGTCGCACGCGCTCGACGACGACCGCCTGCACCGCGTCACGCTGGCCGCGGACCCGATGGTGCTGGTGGTGCATCCGGTGCATCCGCTGGCGCGCCGCCCCCGGGTAGAGGTCTCGGAGCTGGCGGCCTGCCACCTGCTGGTGCGCGAGCAGGGGTCGATGACGCGCGAGGCCACCGAGGCGTCGCTGCTGGCGGCGGGTGCGGGCATGCCATCGCATACGGTCATCGGCAGCCGCGAGGCCATCTGCGAAGCGATTCGCCACAATCTCGGCGCGAGCGTGATGCCCGTCGGCGAGGTGCCGCGCGATCCGGCGCTGGTGGTGGTGCCATTTGCCAGCCAGGCGCCGGTCATCCACGAATACCTGTACTGCCTGAACGGCCGTCGCCATACGCGGCTGGTGGGCGCCCTGCTCGAATGTCTGGAGGCGTCCGCCGAATCCGCCGCGCAGCGTTGTGAGGCGCCGCCGCCAGCGCCTATATTGAACTGACCCGCCCCCAAAATCCTCCGTCGATGACCGGTCCGGTCCCTCTCAGCTTTCCCGAATACGATCAGTTGCTGACGCTGCTGGAGCTGGGAGCACCGTGGTTCGAGACCCGCACTGCGTGCGATGTGACCGTGCTCGACCGCAGGTTTTCGGTCCCCGTCGCCACGCTTGGCACGCACTCGCCCGACGCGCCGGCCATCGGCATATTCGGCGGCATCCACGGACTCGAACGCATTGGCACGCAACTCGTGCTCGACTACATGCGGTCGCTGCTATGCCGGCTCAGCTGGGACGAGCTGCTTCACCGGCAGCTCGAAACCGTGCGGCTGGTATTCATGCCGATCGTCAATCCGGGCGGCATGTTCATCGCCACGCGCGCGAACCCGAATGGCGTGGACCTGATGCGCAATGCCCCGCAGAATGCCGATGCCAGGGTACCGTTCCTGGCGGGCGGCCAGCGCATCGGCAAATGGCTGCCCTGGTACCGGGGCCGCGCGGGGTCGCCGATGGAAGCCGAAAGCATGGCGCTGCTGCGCGTGGTGGAATCCGAACTGCTGCCGCGGCCGTTGAGCTTTGCCGTGGATTGTCATTCTGGCTACGGCTGGCGCGATAGCATCTGGTTTCCGTACGCGCGCACGCACACGCCGATGCAGCACCTGCCAGAGATGTACCTGCTCAAAACCATGTTCGAACAGGCTCACCCCCATCACGGTTATGCGTTCGAACCGCAAAGCCACCAATACCTGCTGCATGGCGACCTGTGGGATTTCGCCTATGACCGCACGCCGCCGGCCTGCCTGTTCCTGCCGATGACGCTCGAACTCGGCTCCTGGATGTGGATCAAGAAGAATCCGCGCCAGATTTTTTCGCGCGCGGGCATCTTCAATCCCATCAAGGCGCACCGCACCGCGCGCGTGTTGCGCCGGCACGTAAGCCTGTTCGATTTCCTGGGCCGCGTGGCCGTGGCGCCGGAGCGTTGGCTGCCACAGGGCACGCACCGGCAGCTTCTGCTCGACCAGGCGCGCGCGCACTGGCAGAACGGCAAGGCCGCACCATGAGTGGATGGATCTTCCTGCGGGGTCTGACGCGGGAGTCGCGCCACTGGGACGGCCTGCCCGAGCGATGGGTCGCCCACGGCCTGCCGCCGCCGTTGATGATCGACCTGCCGGGGAACGGTACCGCGTGCCATCAGCCGGTGCCCGCCAGCGTGCGCGGCATGACCGATGCAGTGCGCGCCGCCGCGCTCGCGGCAAACCGGGGCGGGCCGTGGCGGGTCCTGGCGATGTCGCTCGGGGCGATGGTCGTCACCGACTGGGCCCAGACCTGGCCCGATGAAATTGCCGGCCTGGTGTTGATCAATACGAGCATGCGGCCGTTCAGCCATGCGACGGAGCGGTTACTCCCGCGCAACTGGGCCGCCATCGCCGGAATGGCCCATCATTGGCACGATCGCGCACGCTGCGAGCGCACGATCCACCGGCTGACCTGCGAGCGGCTGGATACCCGTGACGCCGATCTGGCACGCTGGGTGGAAATCGGCCAGAGCGCACCGGTGTCCCGCGAAGCGGCATGGCGGCAGTTGATGGCCGCCGCCCGCTTCCGCGCCCAGCGCCCGGCACCCGCCTGCCCCACGCTGATCGTATCGTCCGATGCCGACCGGCTGGTCAATCCTTCCTGCTCCGCGCGCCTGGCGCTTGCCTGGAATACGGCGCACGCACGCCACCCCTGGGCTGGCCACGACCTGCCCCATGACGACCCGCAATGGCTGTGCGAAACCGTGGGCGCCTCCACGGCTTGCCAATAAAAAACCGCCCGGTGGCGTCCTGCCACCGGGCGGTTTTTCCTGCGTCTTGCCAATTCGTCTCTTACAGCGATCCGCAGGTAACCTGGGACTCAAGCAGCGCCTTTGCCCGCTGGTTGCACAGCGCGCCGAGCAGCGTTTCGGCCGCCGACTCCAGACGCTCCTGCGTGCCGAACAGCCGCGCCGCGATCAGCCCGCTCTGCAGCGAACCGTAGATCACCTGCGCCAGCATCGCCGGCGGCACCGGATACGGCGTTTCACGTTCTTTCTGGCCGCGTTCCAGCAGCTTGGTCAACCACGATTCGTTGATGTGGTAGAACTCCTTGAGCACTGGGTGCACGGACTCTGGCAGGCTCAGGATTTCCGTGGACAGCATGCCGGCCAGGCAGATTTGCCCCGAACCGCAAGTCTGGCGCAACGGCTCCAGGTACTGGCGGGCCTGCTCCAGCACGGGCAGGTCCGAATTGATGCCAGCCAACCGCTCGGAAATGCGCCGGCTGTACTCCTTCACCGCTTCCAGGACCAGGTCGTCCTTGGACGGAAAGTAATAGTGGATGCTGGACGTCTTCACGCCCACCAGCTCGGCCAGATCGCGATAGCTGAAGCCGTTGACGCCGCGGCTGCGGATCAGGACCAGCGTATGTTCGAGCAGTTGCTCGCGGACGGGTTGGGTTTTCATGGCTGGAACTTTATCTACACGAAGATAGATACTCAACCGGGATTTTCCCGGAGTCAACCTGCTGTCGGCTCAGGCCAAAGCCTGCACCACCACTGTGATGGCTGCACCACTGGCGGCACAGAGTGCCAGCCATCCGCCCAGCAGCAGGGCATCGTGTCCAATCGTTTTCATGGTAGTTCGCCCGTGAAAAAGCAGGCGGACACCCTTGTGGGGTGCCGCCTGCTTCGCAGTGATCGCCAGGTAATGGCGATTCATTCAGTTGCCGCCCGGTTCAGACCAGGGCGCCGTCGGTGTACACGTCAGTCGAACGGGCACCGTCGAAGTACGGGTTGCGCGGACCGTTGCCACGGGCGCCGTCCAGGTACGGATCGACCTTGCGGGCCGGGCTGGCCGATACACCCTTGGTATCCAGGCCGGCGACAAACCGGGCACCGTCCAGGTACGGATCGGCGGTGCGGGCACCATCGGTGTAACCATCGCGATTGCTGATGCGGGCGCCATCGGTGTATGCATCGCGGTTACCGATGCTGGCTACCAGGCCGTCGCGGTTGCTCACGCGGGCACCGTCGGTAAAGGCGTCGCGGTTGCCGATGCGCGCACCGTCGGTGTAGGCATCGCGGTTACCGATGCTGGCCACCAGGCCGTCGCGGTTGGTCACACGGGCACCGTCGGTAAAGGCGTCGCGGTTGCCGATGCGGGCGCCGTCGGTGAAGGCATCGCGGTTACCGATGCGGGCACCGTCGGTGAAGGCGCTGCGTTGATCATTGACGCGGTACGTATAGCCGTAGGCTTCACCGCGCGGTTGTGCTGCCTGGGCTGCACCGGTTACGAAAGCGGCTGCGAGGGCGGCGGCGGTCAGGATGGTCTTGGCGTTCATGATGCTCTCCTTGCTAAGGCCAGGCGATCTCGGTTCGGTGGTCGATCGCGGGGCGATGGGTCTGTGCTGCAATTTCAGCGGCCTTCTTTTTGGTCCTGTCTTGCATCTTGCTATCTACTGCTAGATAGAGGACCAGGGCTAAAAAAAAGACCGCCTCCGGGTACTGAAACTGCTGTGTTATCTGGACCGTTTCCGCCTGGCCGTTTCGCTCTGCTTTGCCGATCCGGCCGGTGCGTCGCTGTCCATGACCCGAATACTATCTACCTGTAGATAGATAATCAAGAACAGAATTGCGATCTTGGTCAAAAACTTTTCTATCAGGCCGATAGAAGACTTCAATTTCGCTGATATGTGATTGATTTTTATAGATTCTTGTAAGCCGAAACATCGCCCCGACGCCAGATCGGCCTTCCCATCCGCCTCGCAAGTGCTACGGTTATCACACACCCGCCCTGATGCCGACGCTTCATGCCCATCCCGACCGGACGCATTGCTCCTCTCAAATTCCGGCGCTGGTTTGTCGGCGCTCTGGGCCTGGCAAGCCTGGCTGTGGTGGCCGGCGTCGGCCGGCTGCTGCTATATAGAGCGATCGAGCGCGAGGCGTTCGTACCGGGCCAGGGTGGCACGCTCAAGCCAGACGATCTTGGCGTCACCTCCCGGCAATTCATGTTCGAAAGCGGCACTCGCACCCTGCACGCATCCTGGGTGGCGGCCGCCAATCCGGCGGGGCCGGCACTGGCCGTCTTTCACGGCGACGAGGAATGTCTGGCCGACTGGGCACCCGTCCAGGTGCTGCTGCACGCGGCCGGCATCAGTTCGTTCGTGTTCGACTACAGCGGCTATGGCACCAGCTCCGGCACTCCCACCGTGAGCCATCTGCGTGAAGATGCGCTGGCCGCTTTTGCGCAGTTCCGCGCGGCCGCCCCGCAGGCGGCCCGTCACTTCGTGATGGGGTATTCACTGGGCAGCGGCGTGCTGCTCGATGTGCTGGCCGACCTGCGGCCACTGCCGGATGGCCTGGTGATTGGTGCGGGATTCTGTTCGGCGCGCTCCGCCGCCGTGGCTACCGGCCTGGTGCCGGGGTGGTTGGCGTGGGCGCTGCCAAATCCGTGGGACAACATTGCGCGACTGCGCGCGCTGAAGCTGCCGGTCATGCTCGTGCACAGCCGGCGCGACGAGACCATCCCCTTCCGGCACGCCGAGCATCTGGCCCGCGCCACGCAGGGTCCAAGCCGGCTGGTGGTGTTCGAAAACCTGCCGCATAACGCAGCCATCGAAACACCCTTCATGAAAACGTTCTGGGCGCCGGTGATTGCCTGGCTGCAGGGCGGCCGGTTATAGCCGCCCGCGCCCGATTACAGCTTGAATTCGCCCACCACCTTCTGCAGCGCCTGGGCCTGATCGGCCAGCGCGGACGATGCCGCCGCGGCCTGCTCCACCAGTGCGGCGTTTTGCTGCGTCACATCGTCCATCTGCGTCACGGCGACGTTCACCTGCTCGATGCCTTCGCTCTGGTGTTCCGATGCCACGGCGATTTCGCCCAGGATCTGCGTCACACGACGCACCGCCTGCACGATTTCCTCCATCGTCTGGCCAGCCTGCCCGACCAGCGCCGATCCGCTTTCCACCTGCCGCGCGGAATCACTGATCAGCACATTGATTTCCTTTGCGGCCGCCGCGCTGCGCTGCGCCAGCGTGCGCACCTCGCCCGCCACCACCGCAAAGCCGCGCCCCTGCTCGCCCGCGCGGGCTGCCTCCACGGCCGCGTTCAGCGCCAGGATATTGGTCTGGAAGGCGATGCCTTCGATCACGGCGATGATGTCGGTCACCTTGCGCGAGCTGGCGCTGATGGCGTCCATCGTCTGCACCACGTCGCTGACGATCGTGCCGCCACGTTCGGCAATGCCCGATGCCGATGCCGCCAGGCCGTTCGCCGTGCGGGCGCGCTCGGTGTTCTGCTTCACCATCGATGTCAGCTCGCCCATGCTCGACGCCGTTTCCTCCAGCGTGGCGGCCTGTTCTTCGGTCCGCTGCGACAGGTCCGTATTACCCACGGCGATCTGCTGCGACGCCGACGAGATCGAATCGCTGGCCGCCTTGATGCGCGTCACCAGCTCGGTGAGCATGTCTTCCATTTCGCCCAGCCCGCCCAGCAGGCGGCCGAAGTCGCCACCGCGTTCGGTTTCGAAATCCTTGCTCAGGTCGCCCGCCGCCACGGTCTCGGCGATGAATTCCGCCTCCTTGAGCGGTTCTTCGATCGCGTGTGTGAGCCGGAACCAGCAGACCACGCTGAATACCACCACGACGATTCCCAGCGTCCAGAGCCAGCTGCGCGTGCTGCTGTCGGCAACCTGGCCCTGCGCCAGCACCAGGATGGCTGCCACCAGCAGCAGATTTACGCCAAATGCCGCGCCCAACCGGGTGCGCATACTCAAGTTGTCCCAGGCCATGATCCGTTCCGCTCCTCGTTTCCGCCCCGCGTTCTCCGGGGCTATCGATGGGCTAACGGTCGATGGCCTGCAAACTTTAGCGCTGGATCATCAGCGACCCGGCCGTGCGATATTCGGCCTCCCAGGCCTGCGCCAACTGACGGCAGCGGCCCACCGGCAGCGCATGGCGCTCCACGTCGACAACCACGATGTGATCGGCCCAGGCCGGCCGCGCCGGTGATTCGGCGCTCCGGCCGTCGGTCAGCAGCCAGAGCCAGCGCTGCTGCGCCGGCCGCCGCCGGGCCTGGGTGGCCAGCAGCTGGTCAGCGCGTGCCGCGCCCAGCGCCAGTGGCGTGCCGCCACCCCCTGCGATCGGCCGGATCCAGTCGTCATTCCATGAACGCGCCCGGCGCGGCGCGAGCCGTACCTCGGCGTGCCGCGCCGCAAAGCAGATCAGCGCCACGTCCGCGCGCGCCTGATAGGCCCGCTCGACCAGGCGCGCCAGCACGCCCTTGGCCAGCGCCAGTTGCTCGCCACGGACCATCGATCCAGAACAATCGAGCACAAAGCAGTGCAGCACGCCGGCGCGCGCATCGGCATGCCGGAACCGCAGATGACTGGCATCGAGCGACGCACCGCGCCCGGCCGCCAACGTGCGCGGCCAATGCACGCGGGTACCGGGCTTGCCGGCTTGCGCCGACTGCCTGGGTGCCAGGGGTCGGGGTGCTTGCCACCGATGGCCGCCGTGCCGGTCCTGCGCAGACGGCCGCCGGTGGCTCAGGCTTTTTTTGGCGGGAGCTTCCCGAAGGGCTTCAACGGCTTGACTTCGGCAATGCCAGCCGCTTGCGGAGGAGGCAACGCTCCCCAGGGATCGTTGGGTTGCGTCGGCTGCGATGCGGGTGAAGGTGCGTCGTCTGCCTGCGCTGGCGAGTCCGCGTGACGGCGATGATGCAGCACGAGTTCGGCCACGGCATCGACATGGCCGGTATCGATCGCCGCCGCATCCTGCCACGCAGCCAGTGCCCGCGCGGCACGAAGCATGACCAGGTCCGCCCGCACGCCATCGACGGCGGCCTCAAGGCACAACGCGCTAACGCGGTCGTGCACGGCGTCGCCAAAAACCAGCGCGCCAAGCGCCGCGCGTGCACGTGCGACCTGGCTGGCCAGCGCAGCCTGCTGCGGCGCCACCGCCGCGCGGAACGCTTCGGGATCGGCGTCGAATGCCAGACGCGCACGCACGATGGCCTGCCGGGCGGCCGGGTCTTCATAGTTCGACAGGGCCAGCGCCAGACCGAATCGGTCCAGCAATTGCGGCCGCAACTCGCCCTCTTCCGGATTCATCGTGCCAACCAGAACGAAACGGGCCGGATGCTGATGCGAGACGCCATCGCGCTCCACCACATTGACACCGCTCGCTGCCACGTCGAGCAACTGGTCGACCAGCGGATCGGGCAACAGATTGACCTCGTCGACGTACAGCACGCCGTCGTGCGCCCGCGCCAGCAGGCCGGGCTGAAACCGTACCTCGCCCTGTTGCAGCACGTGCCCCAGGTCCAGCGTGCCGGTCAGTTGCTCCTCGCTGGCGCCAAGCGGCAGTGTCACGAATTGCCCATGCGGCAGCAGTTCGGCCAAAGCGCGAGCCGCCGTGGACTTGGCCGTGCCACGCGGGCCAGTCACCAGCACGCCGCCGATGCCTGGGTCCACTGCCGCCAGCAACAGCGCCTGCTGTAGCGATTCCTGCCCCACCAGGGCACTGAACGGAAAAATCGGGCGCATGGCCATACTCGTCATTGCATCCCTTCCAGATGCTGCTCGTTGTCGAGCAAGAGGTGTTCGATCCGGTCTTTCTGGTCGCCGGGCGCTTGCCAGAGGCCGCGCTCCATCGCTTCCAGCAGCCGCTCGCAGATACCCTGCAGCGCGCGCGGGTTGTGCCGCGCCAGAAATTCGCGCGTGGCCGGGTCATGCAGATAGGCATCGGCCACCAGCGCGTACTGGTGATCGCCCACCACGCGCGTGGTGGCATCGTAGCCGAACAGGTAGTCCACGGTCGCGGCCATCTCGAATGCGCCCTTGTAGCCGTGCCGCTTCACGCCATCGATCCACTTTGGATTGATCACGCGCGAGCGGATCACGCGCGAAATCTCTTCCTGCAGCGTACGTACGCGCGGTGCCGCGGGGTTGGCATGGTCGCCATGATAGATCGCGGGCTGCGCGCCACCCAGGTGGCGCACGGCCGCCACCATGCCGCCCTGGAACTGGTAGTAGTCGTTCGCGTCGAGGATGTCGTGCTCGCGGTTGTCCTGGTTCTGAACCACCGCGTCGATGCCGGCCAACCGCGTTGCGAATGTGTCGTGCGCCTCCACGCCATCGGTGCGCTGGCCATAGGCATACCCGCCCGCGTGCAAATAGGCGTGCGCCAGATCCGCGTCGGCCTGCCAGCGCCGCCCGTCGATCAGCGCCTGCAACCCCGTGCCGTAGTCGCCCGGACGCGCGCCGAACACGCGCCAGCTGGCACGCTCCCGCGCCGCATCGGCATCCATGCCCTGGGCCTCCAGAGCGCGTTGCTCGGCCAGCACGCGGGCACGGACCGGATTGACATCGTCCGGCTCGTCGAGGGCCGCCACCGCACGCACGGCGGCATCGAACAGCGCCACCAGATTGGCGAAGGCATCGCGGAAGAAGCCCGAAATGCGCAGCGTGACGTCCACGCGCGGACGGTCGAACACCGTCATCGGCAGGATCTCGAAGTCGACCACGCGATGGCTGCCATGCGCCCATTTTGGCCGCACGCCAAGCAGTGCCAGCGCCTGCGCGATATCATCGCCGCCGGTGCGCATGGTCGCCGTGCCCCACACCGATAAACCCACGGCGCGCGGATACTCGCCGTGCTCCTGCACATGGCGCTCGATCAACTGGTTTGCCGCGCGCAACCCGAGCGTCCACGCCGTCCGCGTGGGCACGGCGCGTGTGTCGACCGAATAGAAGTTGCGTCCGGTGGGCAGCACATCGGGCCGCCCACGAGATGGCGCGCCGCTCGGTCCAGCCGGCACGAAGCGGCCAGCCAGCCCGCGTTCGAGCTGACGAAGCTCCTGCTCGCCGCAGGCATCCAGGCGCGGTGCAATCTGCTCACGCAGGCGCGCAAGCACGGCGCCCGAATGCGGGCCGATGGCAACGCCCTCATCGAGCATCCGGAGCGCCAGCATTTCCAGCCGCTCGCGCGTATCGCCGTGGTGACGCCACGGCGCGGTGTCGATGCCGGCCAGCGCGTCGGGGCGCGGGCCGGTCCACGGGGCGGCCCAGTCGGCGTCGAGCGGATCGAAGCCATCGCCGAGCGACAGGTCCGCCGCCAGCGCGGTCAGCAGGCCGGCCTGGCCGTCAAGGCCGTCGCCGACCGGAAAACGGCCGAGCGCCGCCAACGTATCGCGCCGCTGGCGGCCCTGCGGCGAAGTGCCAAACACGTGCAGGCCATCCCGTATCTGCGACTCCTTCAGCTCGCAGAGCCAGGCGTCGGTGCGGTTGAGCAGCGCGTCTTCATCCGCGCCGCTGGCCGGTGCCTCGATGCCAAGCTCGCGGTGCAACTGCTGGCCGACGATCGATTTCAGAATGTCCTTGCGCAGCAGCTTCGCGCGGCGCGGGTCCACGGTCAGTGCCTCGTAGTATTCGTCAACCTGCCGTTCCAGATCCTGCAGCGGCCCGTAGTTCTCGGCGCGCGTGAGCGGCGGCATCAGATGGTCGATGATCACGGCCTGCGCGCGCCGCTTGGCCTGCGCCCCTTCGCCGGGATCGTTGACGATGAACGGATAGAGATGCGGCAACGGCCCCAGGATCGCATCGGGCCAGCAATCCGCCGACAGTGCCACGCTCTTGCCCGGCAGCCATTCAAGGTTGCCGTGCTTGCCCACGTGCACCACAGCATCGATCCCGAACACATGGCGCAGCCAGAAATAGAACGCCAGGTAGCCATGCGGCGGCACCAGCTCGGCGTCGTGATAGCTCGCGTAGTCGTCCACGCCATACGCGCGCGCCGGCTGTATGCCGACGAAGACGTTACCCGTACGCACACCGGCAATCATGAAGCGGCCGTCGCGGACCATCGGATCGTCTTCTGGACTGCCCCACCGCGCCGCGATGGCATCCTGCCCCGCCTGCGGCAACCGCGCCAGCCATGCCTTGTAGTCGGCCATCGCCAGGCTCTGCAGCGCGGGACGCCACGCATGCTGTTCGAGATCGTTGGTGACGCCGCGCGTCAGCCCCTGCATCAACGCATCGCCATCGGCAGGAAGCGGTCCGACGCCATACCCCGCATCGCGCAGCATGGCCAGGATTCGCACGACCGACTCCGGCGTGTCGAGGCCGACACCGTTACCGATGCGTCCTTCGCTGGCCGGATAGTTGGCCAGCACCAGTGCCAGCCGCTTGCTGGCCGCCGGCAGCATGCGCAATCGGCACCAACGCCGGGCAAGTTCCGCCACAAAGCGAACGCGCTCCACATCCGGCCGGTAACGCACCACATCGACTTCGGTATGGGGACAGCGGTATGCCAGCCCTTTGAAGCTGATGGCGCGCGTGATGATCCGGCCGTCGACTTCGGGCATCGCCACATGCATGGCCACGTCGCGCGTGCCCAGCCCCTGGCTGTCGGCCAGCCAGTCCTCGCGATTGCCCCCGCTCAGGATCACCTGCAGGACCGGCGCATCGTTGGCAAGCGGTGCGCTGGCTTCGCCCTCGCTGTCGAGCGAGGCCGCCGAGAACGCCGTGGTATTGAGCACCAGGGACACGTCGTGGTCGTCGCACAGCCGCTGCAGCACCTCGCGGCAGATCGGCTCCTTGAGCGAGCTGACCGCCAGCGGCAGCGGACACAGCCCTGCGTCGAGCAGCGCGTCGGTCACCGCATCGAAGACTTCGGTATTGCCGGCCTGCAGGTGCGAGCGGTAGAACAGCAGCGCCACGACGGGCGCGCCATCGAGTCCTCGCGCGGCCCACACGCGCTGCCAGTCCTGCACTGTCGCCACCCCATGATCACGATGGTAGAGCGCAGCCTGCGGCAGCACCTGGGCGGGCAGCACCGGCGTTGCGTGGTCGAATGCATGGTGTCCCAGGCAGCGGAAAAACTGTTCGGCGTTGCCCGCGCCACCCTCGCGCAGGTAGCGCCACAGTTGATGCGAAAGTTCGGGCGGGGCGTTGCCATGCCGTGCCAGGTTGGCATCCTCGGCCAGGTCGCCGGAGAACATCACCAGCAACTGCCCGCGTGCGCGTGCCAGTTCGGGCAGGCGTTCCAGCCCGTAGGCCCAATCGCTGGCACCGCCAAGATGATCCACCACCACCACGCGCGCATGTTGCAGCACTTCGTCGATATAGAGATCGAGCGATGCGGGCTGGCGCAGGTACATCTGGTTGGCCAGTCGCACGGACGGATAACCGGAACCGAGCCTCGGTACGGCGGCGGCCAGCAGCGACAGCGTGGTGTCGGCCGCGCTCAGGATGACGATGTCACCCGGTGTCTGCTCGATGCGCAGTACGACGGCGTCGTCTTCGACAAAGCCGCCGGGCCGGGTGGACAGCAGGTGCATCGCGTCAGCGGCCTAGCGCCGCATCCAGCGCCGCCTGCAGCGCGGCACCGTCGAGGTCCTGGCCAATCAGCACCACGCGCGTGCCCTGCGGCTCGCCAGCACGCCATGCGCGATCGAAATAGCTGTCGAAGCGCTGGCCCACGCCATGCAGCACCAGGCGCATGGCCTTGCCGGGCAACGTGGCAAACCCTTTCACGCGATAGATCGTGTGGCTGGCCACGAGTTTCTGCAGCGCGGCGACCAGCGCGTCGCGGTCGACAGCACCTGCCTGCACCACCACCGAGTCGAACTCGTCGTGATGATGGTCTGCATGGTCAGGATCATCGGCACTGCCGTGATGATCGGAACGCAGGTGGATCGTCTCTTCCGATGCACGCCGCAGGCCCAGCAGCATGCTCACGTCGAGCTTGCCAGCCTGCGCGGGTACGATCTTGACCTCGGCGGGAATCTCGGGGCGCACCAGCGCCTCCACGCTGGCGATCTGCGCCGCGTCCATCAAATCGGTCTTGTTCAGGATCACCAGGTCCGCGCTGGCCAGCTGGTCTTCGAACAGTTCGTGCAGCGGCGATTCGTGATCGAGATTCGGATCGGCACGGCGCTGGGCGTCGACCGCCACCGGGTTGGCCGCGAACTGGCCCGCCGCGGCGGCGGGACCGTCGACAACGGTCACCACCGAATCCACCGTGAACGCATTGCGGATGCTGGGCCAATGGAAAGCCTGCACCAGCGGCTTGGGCAACGCCAGCCCCGACGTTTCGATCAGCACATGGTCGATCTGGCCGCGACGCTCCAGCAGTTGCTCCATGACCGGGAAGAACTCTTCCTGCACCGTGCAGCAAAGGCAGCCATTGGCCAGCTCGTAAAGCTGGCCCGTCGGCTCGCCCGATTCGTCGCAACCGATGCCGCAGCCCTTCAGGATTTCGCCATCGATGCCCAGCTCGCCGAACTCGTTGACGATCACCGCAATGCGGCGGCCGTTGGCGTTGTCGAGGATGTGACGCAGCAAGGTGGTCTTGCCGCTACCGAGGAAGCCCGTGACGATGGTGGCCGGGATTTTGGACGCTTGCATGCGAAGTTCGGGCGGGATTTGCAAAGGCGATCAGGATACGGACATACGTGGGGGCTGTCTATTTGGCTGTGGGCGAAGCAAACCCGCGACAATCGAAAATCGCAATGGGGTCCCCCCCGCCTGCGGGAAACGGCGAGTCAGGCAGCCATCACCGCCTTGCCCTGCGCCACCCCGCATAGGCACCGGCGCCAATCGTCAGCGCCGCCAGCATGAGCGCGAGCACCAGGTGCCGGGAGCGATCGGCTGCGGCGGACGTCAACGGTACGGATTGTGGCGCCAGCCGCTGTCCGGTCACGTGTTCGGCGCCGGTCTGCGGCACTGGCCCGGCGACTTGCGGCGCGACGGGCACCGGCGCTGCCTCCCGATCGGGCCTTGCGGCGCCCACTTCCTTCACGTCTTGCACTGCCACCGCCGGCCGCACCACCGCGTTGGCCAGTGCCCGCCCCAGCGCCTTCATGTCGATGTGCGCGTCCTTGCCCTGGCGGGCAATATGCGCCATCAGCACCGGATTGCCGCAGGTATTGGCCGTGCACGACAGCCCGTCGCGCTGCACGCTCGCCGCGTACTGGCGCAGCAGTTCGCGGCGCTCCGCATCGGTGAAGCGGTAACTGCCCTGCCGGTCTACCTCCAGCAAGCGCGCCACGATGCCCTGTTGCGCGTGCGGATTGGCGGAGCGGAAGAACGCGTCCATGCCCATGCCGAGCTTGTCGGCCACGTACACGTCGTAAGTGCGCTGCCAGAATTCCCCCGGCATCTGCTCGGGCACCGTGGCCTGGAAGCCGTAGAGGTGCTCCACCTCCTTGTACATCTCGCGTGCGCCCGCATAGCCCGAGCGCTGCATCGCCGCAATCCACTTCGGGTTCCACTGCCGCACATTGAGCTCAGTGGCCAGCCACGTGCGCGCGTCCACGGTCTGCGTTTCCCCCGCGCGGCGCAGGTTGTGCAGCCATAGCGGCGGCGCCGTGCCGCTGACCGCGCGCGTGGCTGCGGCAAGCCCGCCCGCGTACTGGTAGGTATCGTCGTTGTCCAGCGCCCCGTAGAGCGTGCTGGCGCGCGAGAACAGCACGACCTGGTTCGACTTCAGATGGCTTGCCAATGCACCCGGCGCGGAATCGCCCCAGCCATCGGCCGAGTACGCGAAATTCATGTAGCGCAGGTACTGGCGCGCCAGTGCATCGGGCGGCCCCTGGGCGTCCCGGCTCTGCTCGACCATCTGCTGCACCCCAATCGCATAGTTGCCGGGCCTGGCCGCAAACACACGCGCCCGAGCCAGTCTGGCGGCCTGGACAGGGTCCACGCCCTGCCGGCTCAACTCTGCGGCGACATCCCGATCATGGCGGCTAATTGCATTTTCTCCGGCAGCGGCGGCCAGGCGCGCGGCCTTGTCCAGCAAAGCGATCTTGTCGCCAAAGCCATCGCGATAAATGCCCGACGTGGTCAGCAGCACGTTGACGCGGGGCCGCCCCAGATCGGCGTCGGGAATCAGCCTTACGTCCTCCACGTTGCCACGTGCATTCCACACCGGCTCCACGCCCATCAGATACAGCGCCTCGGCCTCCATCGCGCCCTGATGCCGTTCCGTTTCGCCATACCAGAGCACCATCGAGACCGACTCCGGCCAGTTGCCATTTGCCTGCCGAAAGCGCTCCAGCGTCTGGGCGGCCATCTTCTTGCCCAGTTCCCAGGCCGCCTGCGTCGGAATGCGGGCGCCATCGAATGCATGCAGGTTGCGGCCCGTTGGCAAGCTATCGGGCACGCGCACGGGATCTCCCAATGGCCCGCTCGGCAGGTATCGGCCGGCCAGCACGGTGACCAGTCCATCCAGTTCGGCCTGGGGGGACGCGCGCAGGTCCGCCAGCCACTGCCGGCCGGTGGTCAGCGCGCGGCGCTCCGCATCGTTGGCGGCGGCCGGTTCGCGTCCGGCCACCAGATCCGCGGCCCACGCGTGCAATCTTGCGGTGTCGGCCTTGACCTGCGCGCCCAGCATCATGGCCAGCGCATCGGCCTGATCGGCATCGGGCGGCAACTGCCCCAGCGTGTGGATGCCCAGCGGCATCGGTTCGGCCTCCACCTTGTGCAGGAAAGCGTGCACGACTGGCTCGATGGTGTCCCACGGCGCGTTGGCGTCCAGGCCCAGTTGCCGGTCGAGCTTCAGTGCGCGGATCTGTTCCAGCGCCTGCTTGCGGTATTGCGCCGAGAGTTCGGGCGCGCTGTCGTGCGTGGCCTCGGCCTGTTCGATCGCTTGGTCCAGCGATGCAAGCACCGGCGGCTGCCCCGCCGTGGCCAGCAGCGGCGCAAGATGGCTCACCAGCACGGCGGCGCTGCGCCGTTTGGCCTGGATGGCCTCGCCACCGCCATCCTGGATATAGACGTAGGCATTCGGCAGATCGCCGAGCAGCACTTCCGATGCATCGTCGCCGGACTGCCCCACCTGCTTGCCCGGCAGCCATTCGAGCGTGCCGTGGCGGCCCACATGCACGACGGCATCGGCGCCGAAAGCATGGCGGTACCAGAAGTAGGCGGCCAGATAGGAATGCGGAGGCGGCGTGATGGTGTCATGCGAGACATCCATCGCCCTGGCAAACGTCGAGCGCAGAGGCTGCGGGCCGATGAAGACGTTGCCGAAGCGCAGTCCCGGCAACACGAAGGCCGGTTCACCGCGCGCGTCGCGCACCAGCATCAGCGGATTGCGTTCGGGCGGCCCCCAGGCACGCAATACCGATTGCCGGAATGGCGCGGGCAAGGCATCGAACCAGCGCAGGTATTGCGCCATCGGCACGAGCGTGACGTGTCCCGCGCGGACCATCGTGTCGAGTTCGCCCGGCGACCATGTCTCGACGTTGCGGCCATTGGCCTCCAGCATCGCCGTCAACGTGGCGGTGTCGGGCAGGTCGTTGCCGGTGTCGTATCCGGCCGTCCGCAGGCGCTGCAGAATCTGCGTCAACGAAGGCAGCGTGGCCAGGTAGCTCGCGCCGATGTTGCCGCGCCCCGGCGGATTGTTGTAGTAGAGCACCGCGACATGCTTGCGCGCGGCGGGCTTGTCCTGCAGCGCGATCCATTTCCGCACGCGCGCGACGATCGCTTCCACACGTTCCGGCACCGCGGTACTCGCCTTGGCGCCATCGCGATCTTCCTGCGTGGCGAATAGCATCGGCTCGGTGGCACCGCTACGCTCGGGCGCGGTGAGCAGCAGCGGCAGGCGCTCGCCAGCAATGCCGCGCACATCGGCGCGCCACGTCGCCGCCGCATCGCGCGTGGCAATCAGGTTGATGGTGTGCAAGCCGTGGCGTGCCAGCCAGTCCTTGTCCTCGGCGCGCGGAATCGTCAGGTTCAGCGCCAGCAACGCGCGCAACGGCGTAACGCCGTCCTGCGTCAGCAAGGCATCCAGTCCGGAAATCGGCCAGCCGAACACGGGTACGGCGCCGATGCCCTGGCGCTCCAGCGCATCGATCAGCGCATCGACATGGGCCAGGTCCCGCTGGCGATAGTTCGTGGCATAAAACGAAATGCCGACCAGCGGCGCATCGCCGCGCAACCTGCCATTGCTTCGATACCAGCGCAGGTAGTCGCCCAGTGATGCAAACGGCTGTGGCGCGCGCGGATGGTAGATACCGGCGGCCGGCGCGGGCCGCACCGGTGGCACGGTGATCGTCGCCACGCCCGCGGCGCGCTGGCGTGCCGCCACGACGAAGGCAAGCAACCCCGCCAGATTGTCGGCGCCGCCGGCGTCCCAATACTGCTGCGCGCCGGCATTCAGCGCGGCATCCATCCGGATCTGCCATGCCGATTCCGCCGTCTCGGCCGGTGCGGCCAGCACCAGTGCGCCGCGCGCGTGCGCCTGCCTGACGCCCGGCGCCATCTGCCGCAACACCGCTGCGGGAACGAACCACGCTTCGACGACATCGGCACGCGCCAGCATGGCGGCGTCCGGTGCCTGGCTTGTGAAAGTGAACTCGGCGATATCGGCACCATGCGCGGCACGGAACGCCGCCGCAGCAGCCGGTAGCAGATGCGTCTGCGATGACACCACCAGCACGCGCGTCGGGGCCGCCCATGCAAGGGCTGGCACGATCAGGCAAACGCATGCGAAATACAGGAGCAGACGCCTGCCAACGGCTGGAATCGCGGCGAGAAGTACGGACACGTCGGGAGTGGACTGGAAGCGGGGCGAAATGGCGTGAAAAGGGACGCCGGCGCAGCATTCTACCCGCCTGTCCGAGACCGCCACGGCTGCCGGTGTCATCGCCGGGGACTCTCCCCCGGTTGCACCGTTGCCGGATGCCGACGCATGTGGTTTTTTTACCGACGGCAGATTTTTGCCATGCGAAATTCCCCTGACGCCGAGAACGTTTTCAAAACGGCAGCTTTCGCCACAATCGGCAAGTCCGCATCACATGGTGATGTAAAAAAGACAAAGCCGGGACCCGCTTGCTGGCGAATCCCGGCTGATGGGCGGTAAATCTACCGCACCACCTGGGTGACGGCAATCATTCTTGTGGGGGATCCCACATCGGCGATGGTGACCCATCGTGTACCTTGCGCCGGATCGTCTATATTTGACGGCATGGCGCGCACAACCGAAATGACTCACCAGCCGTAAGACAGCCCCGGGAGGTAACTGCCATGCGTTCGCTTGCAAACTTGTTCAGTCCGCCGACGCCAGAGAAAATCGCCGAGAAGGAACTGCAAGATATGAGGCTGACGCTTTTCCAGGCAGAACGTCGCCTGCTTGAAGCGCAGATGCAAGTCGAGTACTACCGCAACATGATCGCCTTCCTCGAAGAGGTAGGCGCCACCGGTGTCGAAGGCGTGGCCGACCGGCGTTTTGTAGCGCCGAAGCCCGAAACGCCTGTGCTGCAATCGACCCCCTCTCGCAGCACGCCGGGGCTGTCGACCATTCCGATCGTCCCCTCGGCAGCCTGACCCAGAACCATAGCGTGACACCAGCAACCCGCATGGGCGCGCAAGCGCCTGTGCGATACTGGCCGCTTTCCGGCATCCACTGGAGCGGCCATGAGCCTGTTGCCCGCCATTGAAATCGAAACCGCGCCCAATCCGACCCATGCCGTGATCTGGATGCATGGGCTGGGCGCGGACGGCAGCGACTTCGTCCCCGTGGTACCCGAGCTGGGCCTGCCCGACGACATCGCGATCCGCTTCATCTTCCCGCATGCTCCGGCCATCCCCGTCACCTGCAACGGCGGCTACGTCATGCCGGCCTGGTACGACATCTATTCGCTGGACGAAGCGGGCCGCAAAGCCGACGTGGCGGGCATCGAGCAATCACGCGCGGCCATCCGCGCGCTGATCGCCCGTGAGAATGACCGGGGCGTGCCGACCGAGCGGATCGTTCTGGCCGGGTTTTCGCAGGGCGGCGCCATTGCCTACACCACCGCCCTGACCCATCCGCAAACGCTCGCCGGCGTCATCGCACTGTCTACCTATATCCCCTCCACCGAGCTGATCGAGGCCGAGGCGGCCACCGCCAACGCGGCCACGCCGGTCTTTGCCGCGCACGGCACGGCGGATGAAGTGGTGCCGCTGGCACTGGGCACCCGCGCGCGCGACTTCCTCACTGCGCGCGGCCAGCCGGTTACCTGGCAGGCGTACGCCAACATGCCGCACTCGGTATGCCTGGAAGAGATCGCCGACATCGGTTCGTGGCTGCGGGCGCGGTTCGGCTGAGCGCCGGTATCGTGGATTGCGCTACCATGACGCGCCTCGCCATTCCGCACGATTGCCCATGATTCCCGCATCGCCCCTGCCCCGCATCGACTTCAACACGCGCAAGGCGCTGATGTTCGCGCTGACCGCCGAACGGTTGTCCGCCTACTACGAACACGGCAAATGGATCACCGATGCGCAGGGCGCCACGCTGGCTGGCAGCTGGCTTTCGCGCTCCAAGCTGCAACTCGCGCTGTCCGAACGCCGTCTGTTGTCGGAACTGAGCGACCAACTGGCGCGGGAGCTGGCCGAGACCCTGTCCCGCGAGGCCGGCCTCTATGCGTCCCACGAAATGATGGAAGCGCTCGACCCCAACTACCAATCGGCCTTTGCGCACGACATGCTCGACGAATGCGAGCGCAGGTTGCGGGAAAACGGGGTGACGGAATAATCTCCGCGGCTGGTTGCTGGCTTTTGTCCCGGCTTCGCTAAGAAGCCTGAGGCTTCCGTAGCTCGCCCCCACCGCACCCCCACGTCGCCTATACAGTCGCCCTTTTTACGCTCTTGGGATTCAGCTGCTCCGCGTCTAGCCGGCGGAAGACCAGCGCCGACAGCAGCGTGATGATGCCCACCGTCAGGAACGCCAGGCGGTAGGCAGGCGCGGCGGCACCGAGCTTCACCGAGAACAGACTGACCAGGCCGCCACCGATGGTCACG
Organism: Cupriavidus sp. 291-E7; assembly: GCF_057798835.1. Lineage (NCBI taxonomy): Bacteria > Pseudomonadati > Pseudomonadota > Betaproteobacteria > Burkholderiales > Burkholderiaceae > Cupriavidus > Cupriavidus sp. 291-E7. Next base: position 373,688 of record NZ_JBYOJV010000003.1, on the reverse strand, counting down.
CCCAGGCCGATCGCCAGCATCTGCACCATCGAGAACAGGCTGTTGCCGCTGCCCGCGTCCTCACGGGTCAAACCCTTCAGCGTCACGCTGTTCATCGCCGCGAACTGCATCGAATTGGCCGCACCGAAGGTCGCAAGCTGCACGATCGACAATGCCAGCGGCCAACCGGGCGACATCGCGGAAAACGATGCGATCGATGCCCCGACGATCACCGTATTGACCAGCAGAAACGTGTCGTAGCCGAAGCGGTTCACCAGCGGCACGATCCAGCGCTTGGACACCGTGCCCGCGATGGCCACCGGCAACAGCATCATTCCCGAGTGCAGTGGCGAATATCCCAGTTGCAGCTGGAACAGCAGCGGCAGCAGAAACGGCACCGCACCCGATCCGATGCGGCAGACCAGGTTGCCGATCAGGCCGACACTGAAGTTTGGCTCACGAAACAGCGCCAGACGGAACAGCGGCGTGGCGTGGCGGCGCGCATGGGGAATGTAGAGCAGCGCGCTGCCAATGCTGATGGCGGCCAGCAAGGCGCTCCACGGACTATGCGCGCCGTTTTCCAGCGCCAGCGAGAACGTGACCATGCACAGGGAAAGCAGGCCGCAGCCAATCCAGTCGAACGGCGGCGCCACGCCCGCTTCTCCCGCTGGCAGGTAGCGGCGCACCGCGAACAGGCCGATCATGCCCACCGGCACGTTGATCAGAAAGATCCAGTGCCACGACGCACTCTGCACCAGCCAGCCGCCCAGGACCGGGCCAAAGATCGGACCAACCTGTCCGGCAATCGAGACAAAGGCCAGCGCGGCGATGTACTGCTCTCCCGGAATATTGCGCAACACGGCCAACCGGCCGATCGGCAGCAGCATCGACCCGCCCACGCCCTGCAGCACCCGTGCAATCACGAGCTGCGTGAGCGTATGGGCCGTGGCGCAGAACACCGATCCAAGCACGAAGATCAGGATGGCGCAGAAATAGACGCGGCGCGTGCCGAACTTGTCGGCCAGCCAGCCCGATGCCGGTGTCAGCATCGCCATCGTGAGCGTATAGGCCACGACTACCGGTTTGAGGTCGAGTGGTTTCTCGCCCAGGCTGTGAGCCATCGATGGCAGGGCGGTATTGACGATCGTGGTGTCCAGCGTCTGCATGAAAAAGCCGGCGAAGACGATCCACAGCATGGCCTTCTGGGAGAAGGCCTGGTTGGCGGCGGGGGCGGAGGCGGTGTGCATTACTGTGATTCCAGGGGCGGTGTCCATCAGGGATACCGCGAACATCTGGCGTTCATGGTACGCACCCCGCACCCCATCGGGAACCCCTCTGGATTTATTGACTGTCATCGAAAAATCCGATGACAATGCCCCGATGCTCAATCCCGTATGGATCCAGACCTTCGCCACCGTGGCCACCGCACGCAGTTTCACTGACGCGGGGCGCCAGCTTGGCCTGTCGCAATCGTCGGTCAGCGACCATATCCGGCGGCTCGAACAAAGCGTCAACCGGCGGCTGTTCGTGCGCGATACCCACTCACTGTCGCTGACGCCCGATGGCGAGGCGCTGCTGGTGCACGCGCGCCTGATCCTGGAATCGCTGACCCGCGCCGAGCAGCAGTTCAGCGCACCACGGCTACAGGGCCGCGTCCGGCTGGGGACTTCCGAAGACCTGGCGCAGGGTCCGCTGCCGAATGTGCTTGCCGCGTTCCGCGCCACTCACCCGGACGTGGAACTCGAGATCACAATCGGCATGACGAGCAAGCTCTACGAATGGATCGAAGCCGGCACGCTCGATCTGATCGTCGGCAAGCGGCGGGAAGGCGAGCGGCGCGGCGTGCCGCTGTTTCGAGGGCAGCTCGAATGGCTGGCCCGGCCCGGCACGGTGGTCGATGTCGGTCAGCCGCTGCCGCTGATACTCGTCAACGAACCCAGCGTGACCCGCTCGGTGGTACTGGACACGCTGGCCACGGCTGGCTGGCGCTGGCGCGTGGTCTGCACCAGCAGCAGCCATTCGGGCTGCATCGCTGCCGCGCGCGGCGGCCTTGGCATCACAGTACGGGCTCAGAATCTGACGGGCGGCGGTCTGGTCCCGCCGATCAACGTGGACACCCTGCCCGCGCTGCCCGATGTGGAATTCATCACGCTGGCCGCGCGGCGGCTCTCCAAACCCGCCGAGACCCTGCTACAGCTAATCCGCAAGAGCGACCTGCGCGCAACCCGCGTGGACTGACGCGACGCTCTGGTGGCCCGGGCTCAGTTGCCCGGCAGCAGCGTGCGCAGGGCCTGCCAGGCCGTCAGCAAGTGATATGGCGTGGTCGACGGCATCTCGGCCCGCACGACACTACCGTCCGGCGCAATGCACTCGTGCCAGCCATTGGCATGGAGAAAGCGAGCGCCAAAGCGGTCGATCCATGTTTCGAGTTCCGCCAGCGGGGCGGCATCGTTGTTGACCGCCGCGTTGACCACCAGCGCACGCGCAAACTCGGTCTGCGCCCAGATCCGCTCGCTGGCGTCCTGCATCGCGCCCTGCCCGCCCAGCGCGGCGCACACACCCAGTGTGTCGGCGGCCACGCCATGACGCCGCGCGAATGCATAGGCACGCGGCAACGATTCGGCAAGCGGCCCGCCTTCAAACAGCGTCGGTGCCGTCATGACCAGCGAATACCATTCGAACTGGTGACCGGGCTCGATCCGGTTGCCGGTCGTGCCTTGCGGCAGTTCGGCCACGCAGCCGTCGGCGGGATCGACGAAGCAGCCATGCACCGCATCGGCGAGCGTCTTCAGGCGCTGCGCCATCCATGCCTCGCCCGTGACGTCCAGCGCCGCAAGGTAGGCTTCGGTCAGATGCATGATCGGGTTCTGCAGCACCCCACTGTCGTTCGGGCCGAAATTGGCCGCCAGTGCCGCGTGATAGAGACCGTTGCCGTCGGCAAAGCGCGCTTCAATGACGGCGACGGTACGGTGCAGCGCCTCCAGCGCGGCTGGATTGCGGCTGGCGCGGTAGTAGTGCGCGCAGGCGTAGACCACAAAGGCGTGGGTATAGAGATCGCGCGTGGTATCCAGCGGTGCGCCCTGCGCGTCGATGCTGTAGACCCAGCCGCCCGCGCCGTCTCCGAAATGACGAACCAGCGAGTCGAAGAGCGTGCCGGCGTGTGCCAGGTCGCCCATCGTCGCAAATACATAGAGCTGCCGCGCGCAGGCCATCGCCCGATACCGCTTGTCCGGCAGTGGCTGGCGGGAGACGCCGTCCAGTGCCTCGTGGGCAAGCTGCATCGATGCATTCCACCCCGGACCGGTCCAGGCCGGCAGGATGGCGGTGTCAAAGTGCACCAGCAACGAGGCAACGCGATCGATGAGAGTGGTAGGGACGGGCATGGTCAGAGAATACGCGACAGGGAATACGTGGGGGCGTCTGGTCTGGTCCGGTTCGGGCCGCTGCCGGGGCAAATGTCGACCCGGAAACCCAAGGCCACACACGATAGCAGGACGAACGGGGCATGCAAAGGCCGTGGACGCCGCACTGCATCAATTCCTGCTGGAATTGCCGTGTCCGGGTGTCTATGGTGAAAGTCCACCGGGCCGCCTGCCCACGGGAGAACGCCATGCCCACCCATCCGATGTCCCTGTCCGATCATCACCGCACACTGGTCATGCACGTCATGGAAGATCCGCCAGGACGCTACACATGGCGCATCGTCGTCGAGGAAAAATGCGGCGGCGCCGATTGTGACAGCATGATCGAAGCCCATACCGATTACCCCTCCCACGCCGAAGCCGAGGCGGCCTGCTGGGCTGCCGGCAATGGCATGCTCGATGGCCCCCGCACCACGAGCGAAGTTCGCACCACAAGCCTGCCGCACTGAACGGTAGCAATCCGCGAACATGCGTGACATTAGGTGACGATGCGACCCAAAGTGCGCTTGAAGCGCCGCAGTGCATCTTGATCCTGGCCGGTCCCCGCCATAGGCTGAAAACCTGTAGGGAGAAAAGCGATGGACAAGCCGACCGTAAGCCCCAGCCGCTTTGTTGAAATCCTGAACGAGCGGCTAACCCAGCATCCCTTGTATCGAGAGGGCATGCACGTCTACGCCATTCCGGCCCATTCGGACCACCCGCGCAGCCTGGTATGCGTGGGACCACGTGGAACCGAGGGCATCTGCGCCACGATCGAAAACATCGTGCGCGGCGAGTGCGATGTCTTTCCGGACATCGCGCAGGACTGGCATCACCAACCGGGCCAGACGGCGCGCGAGCACCACGCGCGCTGAAGCGGCCCAGGCAGCAAATCATGCCGTGACCGGCGCTACGTGCGCCGGTCTGCCTCGGCCCGGCTGCCGGACTGTCTTTTCCGACACAATCCTCCTGCATCAATCGCTCCGGCTGGATACAATGACTGCCGCTATCCCTGCCCGGAGCGCCCATGAAGAAAGCATTCGAAATCGATGGCGAGGTAGACGGCCTGGCCGCACCCCGCCCCCCATCGATCGCGGAATCCAGTGAGGCCCGAGCCATCGCGGTGGCCGCCACCGTAGCCCGCGCGGCGATCGACCAGGCAGACCATGCCATGCGCAACTGGACTGACCCGCTCGACGGCCCCGTCCGCATCGGCTCCGCCGAACACCTGCGCATGTTCTGCAACATGCTCCTGCAGACCCACAACCCCTACAAGCCGTCGATCATCGACTGGCCCAGGCTCGCACCCGACGCGCTCAAGCGCGTGACCTCGCTGCCGATCTGGGACATTGCCGTCCAGACCGAGGGGCGAGCCTCGGTGCGGGTCCACAGCTTTGCCAGCCGCCAGGCCGACGCGCTGCTGCGCAGCGCGCTGGAAATGGATGCCGACGAAGAAGCACGCCACAAGGTGGTGCTGTCGAAGCTGGTCGCGGCGTATGGCATCACGCTGGCGCCGGAGCCGGAATACCTGCCGCCGGCCGATGCGGAATGGGGCTGGCTCGTGACCGGCTACAGCGAATGCATCGACAGCTTCGCCGCGTTCGGCCTGTTTGCCGCGGCCAAGAACTCGGGCTTCTTCCCGGCCGAACTGGTCGATACATTTGAGCCGGTGATCCAGGAAGAAGGCCGCCACATCCTGTTTTTTGCCAACTGGGTGGCCTGGTATCGCGCCAGCCTGCCGTGGTGGCGCCGCCCGGCCTTCGCGCTTAAGGTCGCGCGCGTCTGGCTGTTTCTGATCCGCGAGCGCATCGGCCTGGCCAAGGGCATCGACGTCAAGGCCGATGGCACGGCGCAAGACGCCAATTTTCCGATGAACGCCGCGGAATCGCTGGGCCAGACACTATCCGCCGGCGCCATGATCGACCTGTGCCTGGTCGAGAACGAACGACGCATGGCAGGGTATGATGCGCGCCTTGTACGACCAACCACGGTGCCAAAACTGGCCCGCCTGGCGCGACGTTTTCTTAAGTAAATCTCATGCTGCTGTTTGGATTGTCCCTGCTGACTCTCGTGGTCTGGTGCGTACTCGTATTCGCGCGCGCCGGATTCTGGCGCGTGCAAAAGCCCGCGCCCTCCCCCCAACCCGCCGACTGGCCGCCCGTGATCGGCGTGATTCCGGCCCGCAACGAGGCCGATGTGATCGCCCGCGCCGTGACCGGTGTGCTGAGCCAGCAATATCCCGGCCGCCTGGAGCTGGTGGTTGTGGACGACCACAGCACCGATGGCACGGCGGATATTGCGCGCGCCGCGGCTGTCTCCATCGGCAAGGGCGATGCGCTGACCGTCGTCACGGCACGCGATCTGCCCGCCGGATGGAGCGGCAAGGTCTGGGCACAGTCCGAAGGGCTGGCCGCGGCCGACCTGCGCATGACTGACGCCGGATTCGTCTTTCTGACCGACGCGGACATCTGGCACGGCCCGCAAACGGTACGCGACCTGGTGGCGCGCGCCGAACACGAGCAGCGGGACCTGACATCGCTGATGGTGCGCCTGCGCTGCGAATCGTGGTGGGAGCGCATGATCGTGCCCGCCTTTGTCTTCTACTTCGCCAAACTCTATCCATTCAAAAGCGTTGCCGACCCGCGTAGCAAGGTCGCCGGCGCGGCCGGTGGCTGCATGCTGGCGCGCCGCTCGGCATTGGCACGGATTGGTGGGTTCGAAGCGATTCGCGGCGAGTTGATCGACGATTGCAGCCTGGCGGCAAAGATCAAGGCAGGAGGATCGATCCGCCTGGACCTGGCGGACGACAGTGTGTCGCTGCGTCCTTACGACGACTGGCAAAGCCTGTGGAACATGATCGCCCGCAGTGCCTACACCCAGCTGCACTACTCGCCGGCCATGCTGGCCGGGGCCACGCTGGGCATGATCCTCACCTACCTGGCCCCGCCGGTGCTGGCCTTGATCGGCGGCGCTGCGGCATGGCCTGCCTGGCTGGCGTGGATTCTGATGGCGGTCAGCTACCGCCCGATGCTGCGCGAATACCGGCAGCCCGCCTGGCTGGCGCCGCTGCTGCCGGTCACGGCGTTGTTCTATCTGGGCGCCACGCTCGATTCGGCACGGCGTTACTACCTGCGGCGCGGCGGCCAGTGGAAGGGCCGTACCCAGGCGCCCGTGCGCTCCTGAGCAGCGGCCCCTCGGGCTACTTCAGATAGCCGTTGTCGCGGAACCAGTTCAGCGCGTCGCGCAGCGCCTCCTGATAGGGACGAGCGGTGTAGCCCAGCTCGCGCTCCGCCTTGGCCGATGTGAAGAACATCCGGTATTGCGACATCTCCAGGCCGTCAACGGTCACGAACGGCTCCTTTTTCGTGAACTGGGCCACGGCCTCGGCCACCCGGGCGATCGGGTACAGCGGCCAGCGCGGCAATTCGATGGTCGGCGCCTTGCGGCCGGCCATGCCGGCGATGTCGGCCAGCATCTGCCGCAACAGCACATCCTGGCCACCCAGGATGTAGCGCTCGCCGATGCGCCCTTTGTCCAGCGCCAGAAAATGACCGTTCGCCACGTCGTCCACATGGGCGAGGTTCAGGCCCGTGTCGACGAACGCCGGAATCTTGCCCGTCGCGGCCTCCACGATGATCCGGCCCGTGGGAGTGGGACGCACGTCGCGTGGCCCGATGGGCGTGGACGGGTTCACGATCACGGCCGGCAGCCCCTCCGATACCAGCCGCTCCACCTCGCGTTCGGCCAGCACCTTGCTGCGCTTGTAGGCCCCGATCGCTTCGTGGCCGGCCATCGCCGCGGTCTCGTCGACCGGCCCGGTGGCGCCCGCCACCCGCAGCGTGGCCACGCTGCTCGTATAGACGATGCGCTCGACGCCGGCATCCCGCGCCGCATTCATGGTGGTAACCGTCCCGTCCACGTTGGAACGGACGATTTCCTCGGGGTCCGGCGCCCACAGCCGGTAATCGGCGGCCACGTGGAACAGATAGCGCACGCCGCTCATGGCGCGCGCCATCGACGCCGCGTCGCGCATGTCGCCTTCCACCACTTCCACCGGCAGTCCAGCCAGATTGGCGCGTGGACTGGTCGGCCGCACCAGCACCCGCACCTGGAAGCCGCGTTCCAGCGCCTGGCGCATGACCGAAGAACCCAGGAAGCCCGAAGCCCCTGTCACGAGAATGCAATTGTGAATTTCAAATCCCCTTGTCGGCGATGTGCGCACGTTGAGCGAGAATCCGCCGTTATACCAGTGTGCAGCGCCGCATTTTCACCGGAATGACCCTGTTGGCAACAGCCAACGCGGCGGCATGAAAATCCGAGCCGGTATATAGTACCTACCGTGAACCGGAAAAGTGATGCCGGAATACCAAAATAACTGATGTCTTCGAATCTTCACAAGAGGGTCGGGGGGCCGTCTCCATGCAGGTGATACTTGCCCAACCCAGGGGCTTTTGCGCCGGCGTGGTTAGAGCGATCGAGATCGTCGACCGAGCCCTGATCAAACACGGCGCCCCCGTGTACGTACGGCACGAGATTGTCCACAACAAGCACGTCGTGGAAGGGTTGCGGAAAAAAGGTGCCCGTTTCGTCGAGGAACTCGACGAAGTGCCGGGCGACGCGGTAACCATTTTCAGCGCCCACGGCGTCTCGCGGGACGTGATCAAAGAAGCACAAAGGCGTGAGCTTCACGCCATTGATGCCACCTGCCCGCTCGTCATCAAGGTGCACAACCAGGGACGCCAGTACGCGGCCGCGGGCCGCCACGTGCTGCTGATCGGCCATGCCGGCCACCCCGAGGTGGAAGGCACGATGGGGCAGATCCCTGGCAAGGTGATCCTGGTCCAGAGCGAAGCGGACGTGGCACGACTGGACCTGCCCGCCGACGCGCCTGTGGCATATATCACCCAGACCACGTTGTCCGTGGACGACACCCGTAATATCATTGCGGCGCTCGGCCGGCGATTTTCCAATCTGGTTGGGCCGAATACGCGCGATATCTGCTATGCCACGCAAAATCGGCAAAGTGCGGTTCGGGAATTATCGGCGCGCGTGGATGTCATTCTCGTGATCGGGGCCACCAACAGTTCGAATTCGAACCGGCTGCGCGAGATCGGCACGGAAAGTGGTGTGCCGAGTTACCTTATCGCCGACGGCAGCGAGCTTGACCCGGAATGGGTTCGCAACGCAAACGTCGTGGGCATTACCGCGGGCGCCTCGGCACCCGAAGACATGGTGGAAGACGTCATTGCCGCCCTGCGACGCCTTGGTCCGGTCGATGTATCGGTCATGGAAGGCATCGAGGAACATGCCGAATTCCGCCTGCCGGCTGAATTAGCCGACGCAACGCTGGCCCCAGGGGCCAGAAGAACAACTGAAATCAGTGACGCCCAGCTTGCCGACCATACGGCTGCAGGCTGATCGACCACACTGAACCTGAAGGAAGCACCCCCTTGGCCATCCCGTTTCTCCAGGTCGCCCGCGTAGGCGCCTACATCGTACGCAAGCATCTGTCCGGGCAAAAGCGCTACCCGCTGGCCCTGATGCTTGAACCCCTGTTCCGCTGCAATCTGGCCTGTTCCGGTTGCGGCAAGATCGACTATCCGGACCCCATCCTGAACCAGCGCCTGTCGGTGGCGGAATGTCTGGAAGCGGTGGACGAATGCGGCGCGCCCGTGGTGTCCATCGCCGGCGGCGAACCGCTGCTGCACAAGGACATGCCGGAAATCGTGCGCGGCATCATCGCCCGCAAGCGTTTCGTCTACCTGTGCACCAACGCGCTGCTGATGGAAAAGAAGATCGACCAGTACGAGCCCAGCCCGTACTTCGTGTGGTCGATTCACCTGGACGGCGACCGCGAGATGCATGACCACTCGGTCAACCAGGAAGGCGTGTATGACCGCTGCGTGGAAGCGATCCGCATGGCCAAGGAACGTGGCTTCCGCGTGAACATCAACTGCACGCTGTTCAACGACGCCAAGCCCGATCGCGTGGCGAAGTTCTTCGACTCGGTCAAGGCGATGGGCGTGGACGGCATCACCGTGTCGCCGGGCTATGCCTACGAGCGCGCGCCGGACCAGCAGCACTTCCTGCACCGCGGCAAGACCAAGCAACTGTTCCGTGACATCCTGGCTCGCGGCAACGCCGGCAAGAACTGGGCGTTCAGCCAGTCGACGATGTTCCTGGACTTCCTGGCCGGCAACCAGACCTACAAGTGCACGCCGTGGGGCAACCCGGCGCGTACCGTGTTCGGCTGGCAGCGTCCGTGCTACCTGGTTGGCGAAGGCTACGTGAAGACCTTCAAGGAACTGATGGAAAGTACCGACTGGGACGCCTACGGCGTTGGCAACTATGAAAAGTGCGCCAACTGCATGGTCCACAGCGGTTTCGAAGCCACTGCCGTGGCCGACACGTTTGCGCACCCGCTCAAGGCCCTGGGCGTGAGCCTGCGCGGCGTGAAGACCGATGGCCCGATGGCTCCGGACATTCCGCTGGACAAGCAACGTCCCGCCGAATACGTGTTCTCGCGCCACGTGGAGATCAAGCTGGCCGAGATCGGCAACCTGAAGAAGGCCCAGGGCAGCCGCGCCGAGTCCGTGCAAGCCGCGCAGGTGCACTAAGCACAATGAAAAACGGCCGTTCGACGGCCGTTCTGGAAAAACCGGGACTGGGAGACCAGCCCGGTTTTTTTATGGCTGGCGCGCCGGCTTAGGCCCGCGCGTTGTGATTGTTCAGGTACTTGATCAGCCCGTCGATACCATCGCGCGCCACGATGTCAGCGAACTGTTTGCGATATACCTCGATCAGCCACGCGCCCATCATGTTGATGTCGTAGATTTTCCAGCCGTCGGCACCCTTTTGCAGACGGTAGTCGATCAGCATCTCATCGCCATTGTTCAGCACCCGCGTCGCTACGACCGCATCGTTGGCATTGTTGCCAGCCTTGGCGGGCTTGTACGTGAATTTCGGGCTTTGCTCGCGCAGTTGCGACAACGACACGGCATAGCTGCGCACCAGCAGGGACGTGAACTGTTCCTGGAGCGTTTTTTGCTGGTCAGGGGTGGCCTGCTTCCAGGCATTGCCCACCGCCAGCCGCGTGGTACGGCCGAAATCGGTGTAAGGCAGGAATTCGCGGCGGACGACGGCGGTAATTTTTGCAAGGTCGCCGGCGCGGGTTTCAGGATCGGTCTTGATCTTCGTGATCACGCCTTCGACGGCGGACTGCACGAGCTTGTCGGGCGCGGCGCTGGTATTGACCTGCGCATGCGCGGTGGACATGACAACCACCGCGGCGATGGGCGCGATGATGGCGGCGGGGAGGATTCCGTAACGGTTCATGACTCATCGAAGCAACACGGCCGGATTGGCCAGTCGGGCCAGTATATAGCGGAACGCCAAATGGCCCGGAGGAACGCCGCGCACGCTGGCAGGTGCGGCATGCCCCGCTTCAACCGCTATACTCCGGGTGCCGCCCACGCGCCCCGCCGCAACGGGCGTAGAAGATACAGGACTCATGATCAGACCGCTGCTGGTTCGCACCGTCAAATTCGCCACCGTTCACGCCTGGCTCGTGATCGGCATCGCCCTGCTGCTCACCATCGGCAGTGGTGTCTATGTAGCCCGCAATTTCGCCATCAACACCGATATCAGCAAGCTGCTGGAATCGGATGCGCCGTGGGCGAAGAACGATGAAGCCATCAGCGCCGCATTTCCGCAACGCGACAAGATGATCCTTGCGGTCGTGCAGGCGCCTGCCAAGGAACTGGCCGATGCCGCCGCCAACGAACTGGCCGACGCGCTGCGTGGCCAGCCCAACCGCTTCAAGGCCGTGGGCCAGCCCGGCTCGGGCCCGTTCTTCGAGCGCAACGGCCTGCTGTTCGCCGATACGGCCAGTGTCCACGACATGGCCGACAAGCTTGGCCAGGCGCGTCCCCTGCTGAACAACCTGGCGCACGACCCCACGCTGCGCGGCCTGTCCGACCTGCTCACCACCACGCTGAACCTGCCGCTGCAGCTGGGCCAGATCAAGCTGTCCGACATGGACAAGCTGCTTGGGGAAAGCGCAAAAACCATCGACGGCGTGCTGGCCAACAAACCCGTGGCGCTGTCGTGGGCAGGGCTGGTCGACGACAGCCTGAAGCCCAACGCCGACGGGCGCGCGTTCAGCTTTATCACGCTGTCTCCGGTGCTGGACTTCAGCGACCTGAAGGCCGGCTCCGGCGCAAGCGATGCGGTCCGCGCCGCCGCCACGCAACTGAAGCTGGACCAGCGCTATAACGCGGTGGTGCGGCTGACCGGCCCGCAGCCGCTGGCCGACGACGAATTTGCATCGGTCAGCGAAGGCGCCGTGCTCAATGGCGTGCTGACACTGGTCGTGGTGATCGGCATTCTGTGGATGGCGCTGCGTTCCGCGCGCCTGATCACCGCGGTGCTGGTCAGCCTGATCTCGGGCCTGATCATCACGGCCGCGCTTGGCCTGATGATGGTGGGCGCGCTGAACATGATCTCGGTGGCTTTCGCCGTGCTGTTCGTGGGCCTGGGCGTGGACTTCGGCATCCAGTTCGGCGTGCGCTACCGTGCCGAGCGCCATGACCACGGCGACCTGAACGAGTCGCTGACGCTGGCCGCCCGCGACGTGGCCGGCCCGCTGACGCTCGCGGCAGCCGCCACGGCCGCCGCGTTCTTCTGCTTCCTGCCCACCGATTACCGTGGCGTGGCCGAACTGGGCAAGATCGCCGGCGTCGGCATGATCATCGCGTTTGCCACCACGTTCACGATGCTGCCGGCGCTGATTCGCGTGCTGGCGCCCGCTGGCGAGGAAGAAATGCCAGGCTTTGGCTGGCTGGCCCCGGCCGATGCGTTTTTTGAGCGCCATCGCAAGGGCACGCTGGTGGGCGTGCTGACCGTACTGATCGCAGGCGCCCCGCTGCTGCCCCATCTGCGTTTCGACTTCGACCCGCTGCACCTGAAGGACCCGCACTCCGAATCGATGTCCACGCTGCTGGCGCTCAAGGACGCCCCGCAGGCGGGCACCGACGACATCAAGGTACTGGCCCCGTCACTGAAGGATGCCGAAGCGACCGCGACCCGGCTCAAGGCACTGCCGGAAGTCGAGCGCGTGGTCACGTTGAAGACCTTCATTCCGGACGACCAGGCGTCCAAGCTGCCCGTGATCGCCGGGATGGCCAAGAGCCTGATGCCGGTGTTGACGCAGCAGACCGCATCGCCGGCCACTGACGCCCTGCGCGTGGCTTCGCTGCGCAATGCGTCGCGGCAACTGTCGCTGGCCGCACTGGACCATCCGGGCGCTGGCGCCGAGTCCGCGGAACACCTGTCGCGCGCGCTCAAGCAACTGGCCGACGCCCCGCCCGCCATGCGGGACCGGGCCGAGCTGGCCGTGGCCCTGCCCTTGCGCCTGGCCCTTGGCTCGCTGCAACGCGCCCTGCAGCCGCAGACGATCACACAGCAGACGCTGCCGCCGGAGCTGGCACGCGACTGGCTGGCCCCGGACGGCCAGGCACTGGTCAACATCAGCCCGAAACTGCCGCCTCCCGGCGCGAAGAACGAAGCCGCGCGACAAGCCGCGCTGGATCACTTCATCGCGGTGATGGCGAGCGTGCAACCTGACGCCACCGGCGGCCCCATCGCGATCAAGGGTTCGGCGGACACGATCATGACGGCGTTCATCCACGCCGGCATCTGGGCGGTGATCTCGGTCACGGTACTGCTGTGGATCACGCTGCGCCGCATGGGCGACGTGCTGCGCACGCTGATTCCGCTGCTCGTGTCGGGGCTGATCACGCTGGAACTGTGCGTGGTATTCGGTATCTCGCTGAACTTTGCCAACATCATTGCGCTGCCGCTGCTGCTGGGCATCGGCGTCGCGTTCAAGATCTACTACGTGATCGCCTGGCGTCACGGCAAGACCAAGCTGCTGCAATCGAGCCTGACCCACGCCGTGCTGTACAGCGCCGCCACCACCGCCACGGCGTTCGGCAGCCTCTGGCTGTCGCACCATCCCGGCACCGCCAGCATGGGCAAGCTGCTGGCGCTGGCCCTGGTGTGCACGCTGGCTGGCGCGGTGTTCTTCCAGCCGATCCTGATGGGACGCCCGCGCCGCGAGCTGGCCGGCCGTGCGGAACCGCTGGGACCGTCACTGCCCCCACTTACGGTGGCTACGACCGTGGCACAATCTGCCGATAAATCTTCAGGGTCGGATTCTGGCAATTCCCGGCGCTAGACTTGGCGGCTAACCGCCGCACGCAAGACGGTCAGGCCCGGTGTTGCCGGGGCTGACGTCCTCCACGACAAAAACCGAGAAAGACCGATCGTCTCACCATGCTCTCCCGCCTTTCGTCCTTGCGCGCCGTGGCGCCTTTTCCGTCCCGGCTCGCCACTGTGCTGTCCGCGGCTTCGCTGACCCTGCTGGCCACCGGTTGCGCCACCGGCCCCAACGCCAATCCGGCGGACCCGCTCGAACCGATGAACCGGGCGGTCTTCACGGTCAATGACAAGGCCGACACGTACGTGGCCCAGCCGCTGGCCAAGGGCTACAAGGCGGTGACGCCGGAGCCGGCGCGTATCGCGGTGACGAACTTCTTCAACAACTTCTCGGACGTCGGCAACTTCGCCAACAACCTGCTCCAGGGCAAGCCCGTGGAAGCGGTGGAGACGATGATGCGGGTGGCGGTCAACACCGTGCTTGGCATTGGCGGCCTGATCGACATAGCCACGGCGGCCGGCATGCCTCGCCATTCGACGGACTTCGGCTTGACGCTGGGTACCTGGGGGATTCCATCCGGTCCTTACCTGGTGCTGCCGCTGTTCGGCCCCAGCTCGTTCCGCGACGGCGTGGGTGTGGCAGGCAGCATCTTCCTGGACCCGGCACACTACTTCGATACGGCCTGGCGCTTTTCGATGTTCGGCGTCAACGTCGTCAACACCCGAACGAACATGCTGGGCGCCACCGACCTGCTGTCGCAGGCCGCGCTGGATAAGTATGCGTTCGTGCGCGACGCCTACACCCAACGCCGCCAGTATCTGCTGAGCGGCGGCGGCGATGCGCTGCCGTCGTATGAGGAAGACGAGGAATCGTCGGCGCCCGCCCCGGCAGGCAAGGAAGCGCCGAAGACGCCCGATGGCTCGGCCAAGCCGGATTCGTCCGCCAAGCCGGAGGCACCTGCTAAGCCGGACGCATCCGCCAAGCCCGAAACCCCGGCCACCCCGGCTGCGCCCGCCCCGGCGCCGGGCATGGCCAAGTAAGCGCCGCCCTGCTCTCTCCCACGACGTGGGAGAGAGGTTTGCCGTAAAGACATCGTGGTTGGTCCGCCGGCTTGCATCCGCGCATAGGATCTATGCGGCGCCGGACGCACGGCAAGCCGGCAATCCCTGGGCATTCACAAATCCAGCGGCATCGCGCTCGTGCATTTGATCTCGTCCAGGCACACGCTGGACTTGACCCCGCTAACGCCCGGGATCCGCATCAGCGTGTCGAGCAGGAAGTCCGACAGCGACTTCAGGTCCTTCGCCACCACCTTCAGCACGTAGTCGATATCGCCGGTCACGGAGAAGCACTCCTGGATCTGCGCCAGTTCGGCCACGAGTCCCTTGAATTTGGATAGATCTCGAATGTGGCCGCGCTCCATCGTCACGTGGATGAAGGCCGTCACACCAAATCCCAGTGCCGTGCTGTCCAGCCGTGCCTCATAGCGCTTGATGATCCCGCCTTCCTCCAGGCGGCGATGACGCCGCAAGGTCTGCGCCGGGGACAGATTGATCGCCTCGGACAGTTCCAGATTGGATGCGCGCCCATGTTCCTGCAGTTCCGCCAGCAAGCGGCGGTCAATGCGATCCAGCTCCGTTTTTTGCATTGCCGTTTCCTCAAATGGCCAATCGGCGAAATCTTATCTCATATTTCAGGGTTTCCCTGCGTACCTTACGAAATCCTATTTAGCGGGCCGGGTTCTACAATTTCTCCAAGTTGTGCAGCGCGCCAAGCGTCCCCCAAGCCACTCGCGCCGCAGCCTCATCGAAATATTATTTCCTTCCCCCTTCCCGCCCCCGAGCGCTCAGATCATGGCCGACCTGTTTGAAAACCCGATGCAACTGATGGGCTTCGAGTTCGTTGAATTCGCCTCGCCCACGCCCAACGTGCTGGAACCGCTGTTCGAAAAGATGGGTTTCACGCTGGTGGCGCGCCATCGCTCGAAGGACGTGGTGTTGTACCGCCAGGGCGACATCAACTTCATCGTCAACAACGAGCCGCATAGCGAAGCCGCCTATTTCGCCGCCGAGCATGGCCCCAGCGCCTGCGGCATGGCCTTCCGCGTCAAGGATTCGCACAAGGCGTACAACCGCGCGCTGATGCTGGGCGCCCAGCCGATCGAGATCGCCACGGGCCCGATGGAACTGCGCCTGCCGGCCATCAAGGGCATCGGCGGCGCGCCGCTGTACCTGATCGACCGTTTCGAGGACGGCAAGTCGATCTATGACATCGACTTCGAATACATCGAGGGCGTGGACCGCCACCCGAAGGGCCACGGCCTGAAGCTGATCGACCACCTGACGCACAACGTCTACCGTGGCCGCATGGCTTACTGGGCGAACTTCTACGAACGCCTGTTCAACTTCCGCGAAATTCGCTACTTCGACATTCAGGGCGAGTACACGGGCCTGACCTCGAAGGCGATGACCGCGCCGGACGGCAAGATCCGCATTCCGCTGAACGAGGAATCGTCGAAGGGCGCCGGCCAGATCGAGGAATTCCTGATGGCGTTCAACGGCGAAGGCATCCAGCACATCGCCTTCTCGGTGGACAACCTGCTCGAAGTCATCGACAGCCTGCAACTGGCCGGCGTGGAACTGATGACGGCGCCGAACGACTACTACTACGAGGCCCTGGGCACCCGCCTGCCCGGCCACGGCCAGCCGGTGGACCAGCTCAAGGCCCGCGGCATCCTGCTGGACGGCACTACCGAAGGCGGCAAGCCCCGCCTGCTGCTGCAGATCTTCTCGAAGACCGTGCTCGGCCCGGTGTTCTTCGAGTACATCCAGCGCTCCGGCGACGACGGATTTGGCGAAGGCAACTTCAAGGCGCTGTTCGAATCACTCGAGCGCGACCAGATCGAGCGTGGCACGCTGAAGGTGTGACCCGAAAGTGATCGACCGGCCTGGATCTGATCCGGGCCAAGCTGATTTCCCTGCTTTTCCAAGCGTGTGCCGGTAAACTCTCGGGTTTTCGCCGGCGCGCACCCCTGCGTCCGGCGTTACCCGCGCCGGCGCTTTTTTCAAAGCGCCCATCCCCAAAGAGGCGCTCTCCATTCCACAAGAATGGGTAGAGGACAGACAACTCCAATGCATGCACCCGACAGCCAAGGCACGCTACAGCGTGGCCTGAAGAATCGTCACATCCAGCTGATTGCCCTAGGGGGCGCCATCGGCACCGGCCTGTTCCTGGGTATCGCCCAGACCATCAAGCTGGCTGGCCCTTCCGTGCTGCTGGGCTACGCGCTCGCCGGCATTGTCGCGTTCTTCATCATGCGCCAGCTTGGCGAGATGGTCGTCGACGAACCGGTAGCCGGCTCGTTCAGCTACTTCGCCAACAAATACTGCGGCCACTTTGCCGGCTTCATGTCCGGCTGGAACTACTGGGTGCTCTATATCCTGGTCAGCATGGCCGAACTGTCGGCCGTGGGCATCTACGTCCAGTACTGGTGGCCCGGCATTCCAACCTGGATTTCCGCGCTCGCTTTCTTCCTGATCATCAACGCCATCAACCTGGCCAGCGTGAAGTCGTTCGGCGAGATGGAGTTCTGGTTCTCGATCATCAAGGTCGCGGCCATCATCGGCATGATCGGCTTTGGCGGTTACCTGCTGGTCTCCGGCAATGCCGGCCCTGAAGCCAGCGTAGCCAACCTGTGGCAGCACGGCGGCTTCTTCCCGAATGGATTTGGCGGACTGGTGATGGCGATGGCCGTGATCATGTTCTCGTTCGGCGGGCTTGAGCTGGTGGGCATCACCGCGGCGGAAGCCGACAACCCCGGCAAGAGCATTCCCAAGGCCACCAACCAGGTGATCTACCGCATCCTGATTTTCTACGTTGGCGCGCTGGCCGTGCTGCTGTCGCTGTATCCGTGGCAGAACGTTGTCACCGGCGGCAGCCCGTTCGTGCTGATCTTCCATGCGATGAACAGCGACATCGTGGCGACCGTGCTCAATATCGTGGTGCTGACTGCCGCGCTGTCCGTCTACAACAGTGGCGTCTACTGCAACAGCCGCATGCTGCTGGGCCTGGCGCAACAGGGCAATGCCCCGCGCGCGCTGCTGAAGGTGAACCGCCGCGGCATTCCGCTGACCGCGCTGGCTGTCTCCGCCGTCGCCACCGGCATCTGCGTGCTGGTCAACTATTTCATGCCCGGCGAAGCATTCGAGTTGCTGATGGGCCTGGTGGTGTCGGCGCTGATCATCAACTGGGCGATGATCAGCATCATTCACCTGATGTTCCGCCGCGCCAAGCGTGCTGAAGGCAAGTCCACCGCGTTCCA
The DNA here is from genome assembly GCF_057798835.1 of Cupriavidus sp. 291-E7. NCBI lineage: Bacteria > Pseudomonadati > Pseudomonadota > Betaproteobacteria > Burkholderiales > Burkholderiaceae > Cupriavidus > Cupriavidus sp. 291-E7. The sequence continues at coordinate 355,768 of NZ_JBYOJV010000003.1, read as the reverse complement.
GAGCCTGGGCTATCCGCTGACCAACTACCTGACGCTTGTCTTCCTGGCTGGCATCCTGGTGGTCATGTTCCTGACGCCGGGCCTGCGCATGTCGGTGTACCTGATTCCGGTCTGGCTGGTCATTCTTGGCGTAAGCTATCGCCTCCGGCAGAAGAACGCCGGTTCGGCCCTGCCCGCCGCGACGGCCCAGATCCAGTAATCTGCCTGTGCGGCCCGCGTGAACCAAGGGCCGCCGTCCCCCTGAACCCGTAGCCAGACGCATCCCATGTTCGAACACATCGAAGCCTTTCCCGGTGATCCGATCCTCTCGCTCAACGAGGATTTCCAGCAGGACCCGCGTACCAACAAGGTCAACCTGAGCATCGGTATCTACTTTGACGACGAGGGCCGACTGCCGGTCATGCAGGCCGTGGCCGAAGCCGAGACCGCGCTGCTGTCGGACATGGGTCCGCGCCCGTACCTGCCGATGGCCGGCATCGCCGCCTACCGCCAGGCCGTGCAGGCACTGGTGTTCGGCGAGGACTGCATCGCGCGCGCCGAAGGGCGCATCGCCACGCTGCAGACGCTGGGCGGTTCCGGCGCGCTGCGCGTGGGCGCCGACTTCCTGAAGCGCTACTTCCCCACCGCGGAAATGTGGATCAGCGACCCGAGCTGGGAAAACCACCGCGTGGTGTTCGAGCGTGCAGGCTTCAAGGTCAACACGTATCCCTACTACGACGCTGAAACCGGCGGCCTGAAGTTCGACGCGATGCTCGCGGCGATCGAGGCGATTCCGCAGGGTGGCATCGTGCTGCTGCACGCCTGTTGCCACAACCCGACCGGCGTGGACCTGAACGAAGACCAGTGGCGCCAGGTCATTGCCGTGCTGAAAGCCCGCAAGCTGCTGCCTTTCGTCGACATGGCCTACCAGGGCTTTGGCTCGGGTCTGGACGACGATGCCTTCGCCGTGCGCGAACTGGCTCGCCAGAACGTTCCGTGCCTGGTTGCCAATTCGTTCTCGAAGAACTTCTCGCTGTACGGCGAGCGCTGCGGCGGTCTCTCCGTGGTCTGCCAGAGCGCCGACGAAGCCAGCCGCGTGCTGGGCCAGCTGACTGGCGCCGTGCGCGCCAACTACAGCAACCCGCCCACCCACGGCGCCCGCGTGGTAGCCCGTGTGCTGACCACGCCGGCTCTGCGCAAGAGCTGGGAAGAAGAACTGGCCGCGATGTGCCAGCGCATCACGCGCATGCGCCAGGCCATCCACGACCAGCTGCGTGAGCACGTGAGCGGCGAAAAGCTCTCGCGCTACATCAAGCAACGCGGCATGTTCACGTACACCGGACTGTCGGCCGATCAGGTCGACCGGCTGAAGAACGAGCACGGCGTGTACGTGCTGCGCTCGGGCCGCATGTGCGTGGCCGGGCTGAACGAGCGCAATGTCGGCGTCGTGGCGAATGCCATCGGAGAAGTGCTGAAGGGCTGAGCGATCGCCCTGCTGGAAACGGGATGGCCACCTTCGGGTGGCCATTTTTTTCAGACTGCGAGGGTCCCGTGCCGGAAGACACAGCCCCATGCGCCAACACTCATCGCGCAGGAAACGTCAGCGTAAACCGCGTCCGTCCCGATGCCGATTCCGCCGAAATATCGCCGCCGTGCGCGCCCATGATGGCTTTGGTGATGGCAAGCCCCAGCCCCGTGGATTCCGACCCTGCCCTCGTCCTCGACTTGTCTTCACGAAAGAATCTGTCGAACAGCAGCGGCAGCGCTTCCGCGCTGATCGCTTCGCCTTCGTTCTCCACCACGATGACGGTACCGCCGCCGGTTTCGCTTGTCCGGACCACGATCTGCTTGCCGCGCGGCGTGTGGCGAATCGCATTGGACAGGACGTTGCTCAATGCCCGGCGCAGCATCAGGCGATCGCCGATGATGCTGCCCGCGCCTTCCTCGTTCAGCCTGACGCCCTGGTCCTCGGCCAAGGCATCGTAGAAGTCGAATAGCGCCCGCACCTCGTCATCGACCTGGATGACTTCCTCGTTGGGTGGCGTGATGCCGTGCTCCATCTTGGCCAGGTCCAGCATGTCGGACACCATGCGGCCCAGGCGCTGCAGTTCCTCGGCATTCGATGCCAGCACCTCGCGGTACTTCACGTCCTGACGCGGCTGCGACAAGACGACTTGCGTCTGCGTAAGAAGATTGGTGATCGGCGTGCGCAGCTCGTGGGCAAGGTCCGACGAGAACTCGGAGAGCCGCTGGAAGGCGGCCTGCAGGCGCTCCAGCATGGCATTCAGCGTTGCCGCCAGGTCGCCCATTTCGACGGGAACGGCATCGACGGGCATGCGCGCGTCGAGTTTGTTGGCGGTCACGCCCTTGGCGCGTGACGCCATCATGCGCAACGGCGACAAGCCGCGCCTTGCGGCCCACCATCCCAGCAATCCGCTCGCCATGACGGCCAGCGCGATATACAGGCCAAGCGACTGCCGGAATGCGTGCATGAAGTGCCCGTGGATCTCCGTGTCCAGCGCCACCACCACGTTCAGCGGACTCAGCGCGGAGCCGGGCAACTCCAGCCGGGCACTCAATCCGCGATACCCGCGCTCACCCTGGTGCCATGTGAATGTCCCCTCGCCCGTGGCCTGCTCGCCGATCGCCTTCCGCGCACCGTCAAAGTCGAAGCTGTCGGTGGCGTAGACGATGCTGCCATCGGCGGCGCGCACCTGGGCGACGAAACCTGGATGGTGGCCCACCAGTTCGCCGAGCCGATCCCGCAGCTGCCCGGCCGGCGTCTCGCGCGACACCTTTTCGATCAGGTGGATGTTGTCCCTGAGGTTCACGTAATCCTCAGTGACGAAATGCCGATCCATCGCCAGCCAGATCAGCACGCCCAGACCCAGCAGCACAACCGCCGACGAGAGCGAGAACAGGATGGTCAGGCGCAGCGTCAATGACAGGCGGCGCGTCATGCTTGCCCCTCCTCCGGTTCTTCCAGCACATAGCCCATGCCGCGCACGGTCTGGAGCAGCTTCACCTCGAAGTCATCGTCGATCTTGGCCCGCAGCCGGCGGATGGCGACGTCGATCACATTGCTGTCGCTGTCGAAGTTCATGTCCCAGACCTGGGAGGCGATCAGCGACCGGGGCAGCACCTCCCCACGCCTGCGCGCAAACAGTTCGAGCAGCGCAAATTCCTTGCTCGTCAGCACGATGCGCCGGCCGGCGCGCGTGGCGCGGCGGCGCGGCAGGTCCAGCACCAGGTCGCCAATCTGGATATGCTCCAGCGTCAGTTGCGCATTGCCCCGCCGCAGCAGCGTCCGGACCCTTGCCAGCAGTTCGGAGAACGCGAACGGCTTCACAAGATAGTCGTCCGCCCCAAGCTCAAGGCCCTTGACCCGATCCACCACGCTGTCGCGCGCGGTCAGGAACAACACGGGCACTGATTTCTCCGCGGCGCGAATCGACTGCAGGATTCGCCAGCCATCCAGATCGGGCAACATGACGTCCAGGACGATCAGGTCGTAAGCCTCGTTCAGGGCCAGGTGCCTGCCATCGACACCATTGCGAACCAGGTCCACCACGAATCCGGCCTCCGTCAGGCCCTGACGCAGATACTCGCCAGTCTTCAGCTCGTCTTCCACGACCAGCAACTTCATCTTCGATCTCCCCCAGGGCACGCTTTCGGCCGCAGTCTACCGACACCTCCGCCAACATGACAGCAACCTTACCGGAATGTAATGTTCAAGTCAGTTGGCGGAGAGTCCGTCATCGTTACTCTGCACACGGCCGACTTTCCATGCGGCACGAAAACCAGCAAAAAAGGAAAAATCGATGCGACGCGATAGATCGCCGCGCCTTGTACTACCGAGTCTTCCACGCCGCCGCTTCGTGCAAGGGCTGGCCGCGGGCGGCGTCGTTGCCGGATTGTCTGGCGTGGGCATCCCGGCCCTGGCCCAGGCGCCGGAGCGCGCCTCGGCGGCTGCGTTGGGCAGCGCGCCCGTCCTCACCGGAACCGAATTCGACCTGGTCATTGGCGAATCGGTCGTCAACTACACGGGATCGCCGCAAGTTGCCACCACCATCAATGGCATGCTGCCAGGGCCGACACTCCGTTGGCGCCAGGGCGACACCGTCACCATTCGCGTAACGAACCGGCTGCGCGAACCTACGTCCATCCATTGGCACGGCATCATCCTGCCGTTCGGGATGGACGGCGTGCCGGGCATCAGCTTTGCCGGTATCGCGCCAGGCGAGACGTTTACCTACCGCTTCAAGGTCGAGCAGTCCGGCAGCTACTGGTACCACTCCCATTCCGGCTTTCAGGAGATGACCGGCGTCTACGGCGGCCTGATCATCGACCCGCCCGCTGGCGCCGACGGCATGCAAGCCGACCGCGACTACACGGTGCTGCTGTCGGACTGGACGGACGAAGATCCGATGCGGATTCTGTCCAAGCTGAAAACCCAGAGCGACTACTACAACTACAACCAGCCGACCGTCATCGATTTCTTCCGCGACGTATCCAACGATGGCCTGAGCAAGGCCCTTGAGAAGCGGAAGATGTGGAATGAAATGCGGATGAATCCGACCGATCTGGCGGATCTGTCCGGCGCGACACTGACTTATCTGACCAATGGCACAACGCCGGCGGGCAACTGGACCGGCCTGTTCAAACCCGGAGAAAAGGTGCGGCTGCGCTTTATCAATGGCGCCGGCAATACCTTCTACGATGTTCGCATTCCCGGCCTGAAGCTGAAGGTGTTCCAGGTCGATGGGCAGAACATCGATCCGGTTACCGTCGACGAGTTCCGCTTTGGTCCGGGGGAGACCTGCGACGTATTGGTCGAGCCACGCGACGACGCCTATACGATCTTCTCGCAGTCGATGGACCGCACCGGTTATGCGCGCGGCACCCTCGCCGTCCGTCCGGGCCTGTCCGCCGCGGATCCCAAGCTCGACGCCGTCGAATGGCTGAGCATGACGGACATGATGGGCAGCATGGGGGGCATGGAGGGTGGCATGGCGATGCACGGCATGGACCACAGTGCCCATGCAGCCCATGCCGCTCATGCCACCCACGGCACAGACCCGCTGAAGGTACCCAGCACCGTGGCGCGCCACGCCCGGACCGAATACGGCGCGGGCACCGACATGCGCGTCGACATGGCACGGACCAATCTCGACGACCCCGGCATCGGGCTACGCAACAACGGTCGACGTGTGCTGACGCTCGCCGACCAGCACACGATCGGCGGCCCGATGGATCGGCGCGGGCCCGGCCGTGAAGTCGAGCTGCACCTGACCGGCAATATGGAGCGGTACTCGTGGTCCATCGATGGCGTCGAGTTCGGCAAATCCACGCCGATTCACTTTCAATATGGCGAGCGCCTCAGGGTCATCCTGCACAACGACACGATGATGACGCACCCGATGCACCTGCATGGCATGTGGAGCGAGCTGGAATCGCCTGACGGCAGTTTCCTGGCCCGCCGCCACACCTTCGGCGTGCAACCTGCGCAGCGCATCAGCTTCCTGGTCACCGCCGATGCCCTGGGCCGATGGGCCTGGCATTGCCACCTGATGCTGCATATGGATGCCGGCATGTTCCGCGAAGTGGTGGTGGCATGACTCTCCGCACAAGTACGATGTCCCTATCCTTCAGCCACCTCACGGCCGCACTGATCGCCGCCACGGTGACGACCGGCGCATGGGCCCAGCATTCTCATGGGGCGCATGACGCCGGTGCTACCTCGACGCCAGGCCCCGCCACGATGCAGGGCATGGACCATAGCCAGATGGACGACATGACGCCGATGCAGGGCACGGCGCCCGGCCAGGCCGACGGCATGGACGCGATGCAGGGCATGGACCACAGCCAGATGGACGGCATGACGCCGATGCAGGGATCGGACCAGAGCCAGACCCAAAGCCAGACGCAAGGCATGGACCACGGCGCGATGCGCATGCAGGGTGGCAGCGCCCCGCCCGACGCGCGCGACCCGAACGCCTATTCGGGCGGCTATCAGCTTGGCGTGGGCAAGTACGCGCTGGGTCCGCATCGCTCGCTGCATATGGCGGACGAGCATCTCTTTACGTCGGTGCTGGTCGACCGGCTGGAGTGGACGCACGGAAACGGCAGCAACGCCGCTGCGTACGAGGCACAGGCGTGGATTGGCAACAGCTTCGACAAGTTCGTGATCAAGGCCGAAGGCCATGTCGAGAAGGGCCGCTTTTCTGAAGCGCGTACGGAGTTGCTGTGGGGCCATGCGGTGGCAAGCTATTGGGACACCCAGCTCGGTATGCGAAACGATGCCGGATACGGGCGCCCCGCCCGCAACTGGCTCGCCTTCGGCGTTCAGGGGCTGGCGCCATACTGGTTTGAAGTCGATGCCACCGGATATGTCGGGACGGAAGGACGCACCGCGCTTCGGCTATCGGCGGAGTATGAGATGCTCATCACCCAGCGCCTGATTCTGCAGCCGCGCATCGAAGCGAACCTTTACGGCAAGAACGATCCTGAAACCGGCACCGGCAGCGGGCTGTCGAACGGCACCGTCGGCCTGCGCCTGCGCTATGAAATCAGCCGCCAGTTCGCGCCGTATATCGGTGTCGAGCGTTACCAGACGTTCGGCAATTCCGCCGATATGGTGCGCGCCTCCGGCGGCCGTAGCGGCGAAACCCGTTTTGTCGCAGGCGTGCGTATGTGGTTCTGAGCACGGCCCATTCCAAACCAACCAACCTCTACAATCCGGAATCGAGACTATCCATGCAAGCGCCCCTCTCCATGATCCGCGCCACCTTTGCCGTAGCAGCCTTCGCCGTGAGCGCTGCCGCCCTCGCCCACCCGAAGCTGCTCTCCTCAACTCCGGCCGACAAGGCCGAGCTGACCGGCGCTCCGCCGAAGATTGAACTGAATTTCTCGGAAAACCTGGTCACGCAGTTTTCCGCCGCCAAGCTCGTCATGGTCGGCATGCCGGGCATGGCCGACCATGCGCCGATGAAGATGGCCGCCAGCGTTTCCGGCGGCGGCGATCCCAAAACGATGGTGATCACGCCGTCGCAGCCGTTGCCTCCCGGCAGCTACCGCGTGGAATGGCGCGCGGTGTCGTCGGACACCCACCCCGTCAACGGCAATATCTCGTTCTCGGTCAAGTAAGGCAGATGGACTGGACTACCGTCGCGGTACGTTTTGCGCTCTATCTGGACCTGACCCTGCTGTTTGGCATCCCCCTGTTCTGTCTGTACGCATTGAACCGGGCCGAAAGGTCATCCGGTATCGGGAAGCACCTTGTCACGGCAAGCGGGGTCGCGGCGGCGCTGGGTATCGTGTTGTCGCTTGCCAATATGGTCGTGATGGCCAGGGCGATGACCGGCGCCGAGTCTTTTGCAGCGCTGCAAAGCCACATGTTCGAGATGGTCGTGACGGGAACCGACTTCGGCGCGGCGTGGGTCGTGCGCATGGCGGCCTTGCTGCTGTGCACGATCATCGCGGCCATCACGCCAGCCAGCGCTCGCCTGCGTATTCCGTTGCTGATGCTGGCCGGCGCCGTGGCGCTGTCCACGCTGGCGTGGGGTGGTCATGGTGCGATGCATGACGGATCGCTGCGATACATCCACCTGGCTTCCGACATCGCCCACCTGCTGGCTGCCGGGGCGTGGGTAGGCGCGCTTTCGGCGTTCGTCGTACTGTCCCGCGCCGCCACGACGCAGGCCGACGTCGAGCGGCTCAGCCGCACCGCCAATGGTTTTGCCCGTGTGGGAACGATCATCGTCGCCACGCTGGCCGTGACGGGAGCCGTCAACTACTGGATGATTGCCGGCCCGGTCCTGCCCGAGCTTTCGGCGGGCTCATATGGCGCATGGCTGCTTCTCAAGCTCGCGCTGTTTGCGGGCATGCTGCTGCTGGCCGCGGCAAACCGGTTTCATCTGAGTCCACGGATTGCGCTGGCAGTGCGGAACGGTGACCACGCCGTGGCGGTTGGTGCGCTGCGACGCAGCCTGCTCACCGAGACGCTTGCGGCCACGCTGATCCTTGCACTGGTTGCGTGGCTCGGCATGCTGTCTCCGACCGGAGCGTAGCCACGTCGCCGGTTTTTTGAAGATGCCCGGCGGCTCGCTGAAGCCGGCAACCGCGCGGCACCCGAACTGCCGGATTTGAGGATTTCGAATCACCCGCGCCCACTGCGTGTGCCGCTGGCCGCCGCAGCTTTCGGCAGTGCCAATCTTTCAGTCTGGATGGCTACCGCGCGCTTGGCGTTGGACCTTGGTCCAACTGCCCGTGACCTTGAACCACCGGCACGGACACCTATGCTTTAAGCGTGTCGTGGCCCGCGGGGGCTGCAATGGCCCCGCCAGAAGAATGCTGAACGGCACGGTTTCGCGGAAGGGAACGGTGGATGCCATGCAATCAGCGCGCACACGGCTCGTGGTGGGCCTCTTCGGAGTAGCGCTGTGGATGTCCAGCGCATTGTTCACCGCGGTGTCGCCCGCAACCAGCGCATCGGCGCCAGCACCAACCCCGGCTGCCCCAACTACGGCAAAGGGGGCGCGGCAGCTGGACTTGACCATCAAATCGTGGCGCGGCGATTTCGACGCGATGGTCGAGCGCCGGATGATCCGCGTGCTGGTTCCTTTCAGCCGTACCCTCTATTTCAACGACCGTGGCCATGAGCGCGGGCTGGCCGCCGATTTCGTGCGCGACTTCGAAAAGTTCGTGAACAAGACGTACGCCGACCGGCTCGGCAAGCGCCCAATCACGGTCGTTATCATTCCCACGACGCGCGACAAGCTGCTTTCCGGCCTCGTGGAAGGCCGGGGAGACATTGCCGCCGGCAATCTGACCGTGACGGAAGACCGCAAGAAGCTGGTGGACTTCGTCACGGCGCACGCGCTCAAGCCGACCCGCGAGCTGATTCTCACCGGGCCCAAGTCACCGGCGCTGTCGTCGGTCGATGATCTGAGCGGCAAGACCATCCACGTGCGCCGCTACAGCAGCTACTACGAAAGCCTGACCGCGCTGAACAACAAGTTCCAGCAGGCTGGCAAGCCTCCGGCAAAGCTCGTGATGCTGCCGGACGCGCTGGAGGACGAAGACGCAATGGAGATGATGAACGTCGGCCTCCTCCAGATCCTGGTCGTCGACGACTGGAAGGCCCGCATGTGGGCGCAGTTGCTGCCGAAGGTCAAGGTGAACGAGAACATCGCCGTGCGCGAGGGTGGCTATATCGGCTGGGCGATCCGCAAGCAGAGTCCCCAGTTGCAGTCGGTCATCAGCAATTTCTACGAGAACTTCATCAGAAAGCAGAGTGTTGCGGAGGTCCGCCTGAAGCAATACATGCAGAACATCAAGCAGATCCACAACAACGCCGAAAGCGCTGAAATCAAGCGGTTTGAACAGACCGTGGTGCTCTTTGAGAAATATGGCCAGCAGTACAACTTCGACCCGTTGATGCTGGCGGCGCAGGGCTTTCAGGAATCCCAGCTCAAACAGGACGCCAAGAGCCGGGTCGGCGCCATCGGGATCATGCAGCTGATGCCCGCCACGGGAAAGGAACTCAACGTCGGCGACATCAAGGTCGCGCAATCGAACATTCACGCCGGAGCAAAGTATCTGGATCAACTGATGACCCGGTACTTCCAGGATGCCAAATTCTCCGACATGGACCGGCCACTGTTCGCCTTCGCCAGTTACAACGCGGGGCCGGGCAACATTGCGAAAATGCGCAAGCTGGCGGCCGAGCGCGGTCTCAATCCTGATGTCTGGTTCAACAACGTCGAGATCGTGGTGGCGGAGAAGATCGGCGTCGAGACCACCACGTACGTCCGGAACATCTACAAATACTACGCATCCTATCGATTGCTCAGAGACGCCCAGGAGCAGCGAAATCGCGCGGTTCAACAGAACACACGCTGAGGACCCGCGCTACACTGCCGGGCATGCGCGACCGCACCAACTCCTCCCCGGCCCAGGCCGCCCTCACTGTCAGCTACTGGGGCGATGATTCGCTGCATAGCCGCCGCGTCAGTGACATCGTTGCCACTGGCACGGTCGATATTCCCGCGCCGCCCGCGCGTCTGCTTGCGGACTGGACCAGGGAAATCTCCACCCGCATGACACTGGAACCGGGCGACGTCGAGGTCATGCCCCTGGCGCGCGCGAGGATGCGCTGGCCGGACTATTCGCGCTGCGTCCAGGCCGTGTCCGACTGGATCGGCACGCTTGGCCTGCCCGGCCTGCTGGCTGAAAGCGACGTCGCGCTAATGGTGTGCCGTGGCGCGCGGTATCACCATGACGGCGAACAGTATGGCGGCGCCGCCTTCTGCAATCTCTTTCTGAGCGAAGACAAGGGGCAGGACGTCCATTTTTCGGCGCTGGACCTGCGCATTCCCCTGCGCCGGGGCACCGTCCTGCTGTTCGATACCTGTCAGCCGCATGGCGTGATTCGGCGCGGCGGCAGTGGCTTCGTCCCCACGGACTTCCCCGAAGACGAGGATTGCACGCAGCTATTCCTGACCTGGGAATTGCCGATCGAAGACCCCCGCGTTGCGCAGGCCCTCGACATCACGTTCCTCGGCGAAACGCCGTCCGCGATGAACATCGACGAAGGCCAGGTTCGCCTCGATGGAGAAAGGGTCGGCGTGCATCCCGAATCGGGACAATGGCAGCCCGTCGCCCCCCTCGCCTCAAGCCGGTGACCGATCTCCGGCCTGCTTAGATGTGCGTGAACACCGCTTCCTTCGGCAGGCGCGACTTCGGCAGCGCGGCGTTGAAGTCCTTGTCGCTACGGCGGCCCAGCGATACCAGCACCACGCCGGTCAGTCCGCGTTCGCGCAGATTCAGCGCCTGGTCCAGCGCCGAGGCATCGAAACCTTCCATCGGCGTTGCGTCGATGCCGAGCATGGCCGCGCCCAGCAGCAGGCCGCCCAGTGCCAGGTAGACCTGCTTCTCCATCCATTGCGGCACATCGCGCAGCACGTAGCGATGCAGGTCCACATAGGAACGGCGGCTCTTGTCCTGCCCTTCGCGCGCGCCGTCGACCTTGAACCGGCCGTCGCTGTCCTCCTGCGCCAGAATGGCGTGCAGATGCGCCTCATCGAGATCGGACCGCATGCACAAGGCGATCACGTGCGACGCATCGACGATCTTCGGATGGTTGTAGGCAAACGATCCCGCCGCGGCTTTCGCGATCGTCTCGCGGCCTTCTGGCGTGGACGCCACCACAAAGTGCCACGGCTGCGAGTTGACCGATGACGGGCTGTTGTGCAGCCACGTCAGCAGCGTATCGATCTGTTCCTGCGGCAGCGTCTGGCCGCCTTCATATGCCTTGACGGTATGGCGGGACAGAACGGCGTCTGTGAAATTCATACTGGGCTCCGATATTGAAGTTGGGATAGGAAGAAGTCGTGCAATAAATCGTGCAGGCACGCGGTGTGTGCCGGTGCGTGCCAGAGTGGTGGACCGTGCCTCAGAAGCCTTCGAGTACGATCTTGCCGCGCGAACGCCCGCTTTCGATCAGCGCATGGGCGCGCCGCAGGTTTTCCGCGTTGATCGTGCCGAAATGCTCGCCCGTGGTCGTGCGCAGCACACCTTCGTCGATGAGGCCGCTGACCCGGTTCAGAATCTCGTGCTGCCGCGCCATGTCTTTCGTCTCGAACAGCGAGCGCGTGAACATCAGTTCCCAGTGCAACGACACGGCCTTGCGCTTGAGCGGCACCACGTCCAGTGTCTCGGGGTCGTCGATCACACCCAGGCGCCCCTGCGGCGCCAGCGCTTCAATGATCTGCGCATAGTGCTCGTCGGTATGGGTCAGGCTGGCCACGTAGTCCACCTGCGGCGCACCAATGCCGCGCAGCCCTTCGAGCAGCGGGCGCGAATGATCGATGACATCGTGCGCGCCAAGCTCCCGAATCCACGCATCGGTCTCCGGGCGCGAGGCAGTACCGATGACCCGCAGTTTCGTCAGGCGTCGCGCCAGCTGCGTCAGGATCGAACCCACTCCACCGGCGGCGCCGGTGATCAGCAGCGACTGGCCCTCGCCGCCGCCCTCGGCAACGCCCAGGCGATCGAACAACAGCTCCCACGCCGTCAGCGACGTGAGCGGCAGCGCCGCGGCATCGGCGTCGGACAGCGTTGCCGGCTTGCGGCCGGCAATCCGCTCATCAACCAGTCCATATTCGGCATACGCGCCAGGGCGCGTGATCGAGCCCGCGTAAAAGACCGTGTCGCCCGGCTGGAACAGCGTGACGTCGCCACCGACCGATTCGACGGTCCCAACCGCGTCCCAGCCCAGCACGCGCGGCGTGTCGGTGGGCGAGCCCTTGCGCACCTTGGTATCGACCGGATTCACCGAGATGGCCCGGATCTTCACGAGCAGGTCGCGCCGGCCCGGCGTCGGCTTGTCGATCTGCGCGTCGTACAGCGACTTCGCGTCCGAGATTGGCAGCCCATGCTGGCTATAGACAACGGCTTTCATAGCTTTAACTCCGATAGTTTTATACCTGCTACCCAATCCATACAGCGGCGGCCGGCGCATGAGTGGCATGATCGCCACTGCGGCGCTTTCGAAAAACTGGGAGAATCCGGCAGGACTTTCACTATCAGAGTGAAAATGATCAGACTCGACGATCTGCACCTCTTTGTACGTACCGCGGCGCTAGGCAGCTTCTCGAATGCTGCCCGCGAGGCCGATCTGCTGCCCGGACAGGTCAGCGCCGCCATCCAGCGCCTGGAAAAGGAACTCGACATCCGCCTGTTCGCGCGGTCCACGCGCAGCCTGCGGCTTACCGCCGAAGGCGAGCAATACCTGCCTTACGCCAATGAAGTGCTTTCGGTGCTGAAGGAAGGCCGTGAGCGCATGCACGGCGAGCAAACCGCGTTGCAGGGGACGCTCAAGATTGCCGCACCCTCCGATCTGGGCCGCAACGTGCTGCTGCCCCTGCTGACGAATTTTCAGGAATCCCATCCAAAGCTGGTGCTGAGGCTGTCGCTGTCCGACCAGGTCACCGATGTGTTCCGCGACCCCGTGGACATCGCCATCCGCTATGGCGTCAATGAAGGCGCCACCTACGTGGCACTGCCGCTTGCGGAAAACAACCGGCGCGTGCTGGTGGCGTCGCCGGACTACCTCAAGCGTCACGGCCGCCCGGCCATGCTCGACGACCTGCTCATGCACCGCTGCCTGCCGTATGTGCTGGGCGGCAGGGTCTACGACCGCTGGATTTTTCCCACCGCGGGCATGCGTCGCCAGATCACGGTCAAGGGCACGCTGCTATGCGATGACGCGGAGATTGCCCGGCGCTGGGCACTGGATGGACGCGGCATCGCCTACAAATCGTGGATTGATGTGTGCGACGACGTCGAGCACGGCCGGCTGGAGCTGCTGCTGCCGGACCAGCCCGGCGAACCGGTGCCGCTGAACCTGGTCTGTCCGCACCGCAAGCAATTCTCGCCGGCAGTGCGATATCTGCATGCCGCCCTGCGCGAGCACCTTGCCGCGATTAGCGCGCGGATGCTCGACCATACGCGCTACACCGGCCACTGACGCAGCTCAGCCTGACGGAAACACCAGCCGGAACGTCGTCAGCTCGCCCGGCACCGACTCCACCTGCACAGTGCCGTCGTGCAGTTCCATGATGGTTTTGACGATGGCCAGCCCGATACCCGACGACTCGCCCGAATTCGCACGGGCCGGGTCGCCGCGAAAGAATCGGTCGAACAGCCTGGGCAGATGATCCGGCGCGATGCCGGCGCCGGGGTTGGCAACCTCGACCACCACCATGCCGGCTTCCTGCCGGCTGCGGAGCGCGATCACCGCCGATTCGGGCGAATGGTTGACGGCATTCGACAGCAGGTTGCCCAGCGCGCGCCGGAACAGCGTGGCATCGGCGTGCAGCGTCCCCTGCGCATCCACCCGGATTGCAATGCCGCGCGCATCGGCCAGCAGTTCGAAGTAATCGGCCTGCCGCGCCAGTTCGTCGCCGAGGTCCAGCGCCGATTTCTTGAGCGCCACCTGGGCGTTGTCGGCACGCGCCAGAAACAGCATGTTCTCGATCATGCGCGACAGCCGCTCGTACTCCTCCACATTCGAAGCGAGCAACGCCTGATATTCCTCCACCGAACGCTCGCTCGACAGCGCCACCTGGGACTGGCCCAGCAGGTTGCCGATCGGCGTGCGGAAATCATGCGCAAGGTCGGCGGAGAATTGCGACAGACGGTCATAGCGCTCCCGCAAGCGGTCGATCATCCGTTGCAACGCCCGCGCCAGCTCGTCAAGCTCGGCAGGCAGCCGGGATGGATCGACGGGCAGCACGCCGCTTGCAAACGTGACCGATGCCGTGCCGGCCGCAATACGCCGCAGCGGCGCAATGCCCGCGTGCAGGGCCGCATAGCCAAGCAAACCCGCGCCCAGCGCACCCAGGAAGACCGCGAGGCTGAGCTTGAGCCGATAGTCGCGCAGCAGGACGGCGCGCGACGCGGCCACCTGATAGAGGTCGACCTTCACCGTGGACGCCCCGCCACCGGCGCGCACCAGCATCGTCAGCCCGCGCACGGGAATCTCGCCGAGCGTCTGCCAGGTGACGATCGCGGCCTCCGACGGCGCCGCGTCGAGGTCGACCAACGGCATCGTCGGCATGGCACCGGGCTGCGCACCCGCGCTGGTCAGCAGCGTGCCATCCACGGTGCGGAGCCGGATGCCAAATTCCTCGTTGCCGGAGACGACGCCACGAATCTCCTGCCACTGGCCCGTGCGCACATCCGTCGCGGGCAGTTCCGCCAGTTCAGCCCTGGCGCGCACGGCCTTGCGCAGCAGCTCGGAATCGTCGCGCTCGATGATCTGCGTGGCCAGTGCACGATAGAGATAGAGGCCGACACCGGCAAACGCGCAGCCCGCGATCAGCGCGAAGGCTAGCGCCAGCCGCGCCGTCAATGAACGGGTAAGGCGGCGCACGGTCACGATTTTCGCTGTTCCAGCACGTAGCCGATACCGCGCACGCTATGAATCAGCTTGGGCGCGAACTTGTCGTCCATCTTGGCACGCAGGCGGCGGATGGCCACATCCACCACATTGGTGTCGCTGTCGAAATTCATATCCCATACGTGCGAGGCAATCTGCGTGCGGCTCAGCACCTCGCCGCTGCGGCGCGCCAGAAAATGCAGCAGCGCAAATTCCCGTGGTGTCAGATCGATGCGCTGGCCCGCGCGCATCACGCGGTGCCGGATCAGATCGATTTCCAGGTCGCTCACCTCGATGCGGTCGGCCTCGCGCACGGGGCCGCGCCGCAGCAGCGAACGCACGCGCGCCAGCAGTTCGACGAACGCGAACGGCTTGGCCAGGTAGTCGTCCCCGCCCAGCTCAAGCCCGCGCACGCGATCCTCCACCTCGTCGCGCGCGGTCAGGAACAGCACCGGCGTTGACTTGCGTTCGCGCAGGCGGCTCAGCACATCCCAGCCATTCATGCCGGGCAACATCACATCGAGGATCACCAGATCGTAGTCGGCCTCCATTGCATGGTGCAGGCCATCGGCGCCCGTGCGGGCGAGGTCCACCACAAAGGCCGATTCGGTCAGCCCCTTGCGCAGGTATTCGCCCGTCTTGGGCTCGTCTTCGATCACCAGGATCTTCATGGGTCCAGTCCTTTACCACCAGCGGCGCCTCCCGCCGCACTGCCAGCAGGATGGTAGCGAGCGGCGCAACCGGTTGGGATGACAAGACTGTAATCGTTTTGACCGGATTGCACAGGGTGGCCGGTTTTTAGAATCGGCTCCATTCCTGAACGTCTGCCGCGCCAAGGGGCGCCTGGGAGCAAAGCATGTGGATTGTCAGGCTCGCCCTGCGCCGGCCCTATACCTTCGTCGTACTCGCCATCCTGCTGTTGCTGGGTGGACCGGTCGCCATTCTGCGCATGCCCACGGATATCTTTCCGTCGATCGATATCCCCGTGGTCAGCGTCGTCTGGAACTACAACGGCCTGTCGGCCCAGGACATGGCGCAACGTATCGTCACCGGGTACGAGCGCTCGCTGACCACCGATGTCGACAATATCGAGCACATCGAGTCGCAGTCGCTGGCGGGCGTGGCCGTGATCAAGGTCTTCTTTCACCCCGGCGCCGACATCAATCGTGCGATTTCGCAAGCCACCGCCGGCGCGCAGTCGATTCTCAAGCAGATGCCGCCCGGCGCCACGCCACCGCTGATCCTGAGCTACAACGCATCGACCGTGCCGATTCTGCGGCTGGCGCTGGGCAGCGACAAACTGCCGGAACAGGAACTGTACGACCTCGGCAACAGCTTTATCCGCACGCAGCTGGCCACGGTACAGGGTGCTTCCGTGCCGCTGCCTTATGGCGGCAAGGTGCGCCAGGTGATGGTGGATCTGAACGTGCCCGCGATGCAGGCGCGCGGTCTGTCTCCGCTCGACGTCGTCAACGCCATCAATGCCCAGAACCTTGTGTTGCCCGGCGGCACCGCCAAGATCGGCGCGCTGGAATACCGCGTGGACCTTAACGGCAGCACGCAGACCGTGGCCGCGCTCAATGACCTGCCGGTGCGCAGCGGTCCCGACGGCACGGTCTACGTGCGCGACGTGGCGCAGGTGCGTGATGGCTATGCGCCGCAAACCAATGTCGTGCGGCACGACGGCAAGCGCGCCGCACTGCTGGAGATCGAAAAGACCGGCAGCGCGTCCACGCTGGCCGTCGTCTCGCAGATCAAGACGCTGCTGCCGCACATCATGGCCGGGTTGCCGAAGTCGCTCCAGGTGCAACCGCTTTCGGACCAGTCCGTGTTCGTGACCTCGGCCATCGACGGCGTGCTGCACGAGGCGCTGGTCGCGGCCTGCCTGACGGCCGCGATGATCCTGCTGTTCCTGGGCAGCTGGCGGGCCACGCTGATCATCGCCATCACGATCCCGCTGTCGGTGCTGGCCGCGCTGATCGCGCTGGCGGCGCTGGGCCAGACGCTGAACATCATGACGCTCGGCGGGCTGGCGCTGGCGGTTGGCGTGCTCGTGGACGACGCCACCGTGGCAATCGAAAACATCGCCCACCACCGCGAAACAGGCAAGCCGCTGGAACAAGCCATTCTCGATGGGTCGGGCGAGATCGCGTTGCCCACGCTCGTTTCCACGATGTGCATCTGCATCGTGTTCCTGCCGATGTTCCTGCTCAGCGGCGTGGCGCGCTACCTGTTCGTGCCGCTGGCCGAAGCGGTGGTGTTCGCCATGATGGCCTCGTACTTTCTGTCCCGCACGCTGATTCCGACACTGGCGCACTACCTGCTGCGCGGCGAAAACGCACAGCGCCCCGCCGCTGGCCGCGTGGCCCGCTGGTTTGCCACGGGCCATGCGCGCTTCGAGGCGGCATTCGAGCGCGTGCGCGGCGCATACGCGCGCTTGCTGTCCGCCTCGCTGGCCGCGCCACGCCGCACCGTCGTGCTCTTTGCGCTGGTCTGCGCGGGATCGATGACGCTGGTGCCGTTCCTGGGCCAGGATTTCTTCCCGGCGGTGGACAGTGGCGAAATCCGGCTGCATATGCGCGTGCGAACCGGCACACGCATCGAGGAAACCGCCCGCATCGTCGATGAAGTCGAGGGCGAGATCCGCCGGGTCGTGGGACCGGCGCATGTGGCTGGCGTCGTCGACAACATCGGCCTGCCGGTCAGCGGCATCAACCTGACCTACGATTCCGCGCTGCCGATCGGCACCGGCGACGCGGAGATCCTGGTCTCCCTGAAGCCCGATGCCGGCCGCTCCGGCGTGCTGATCGAACGCCTTGACGCCGCGCTGCAGAAAGCATTTCCTGGCGTGAGCTTCTCGTTCCTGCCGGCGGACATGGTCAGCCAGATCCTCAACTTCGGGCTGCCCGCACCGATCGACATCCAGATCGTCGGCAAGGATGCCGATGGCAATCGCAAGGTGGCCGACCAGTT
Organism: Cupriavidus sp. 291-E7; assembly: GCF_057798835.1. Classification (NCBI taxonomy): domain Bacteria; kingdom Pseudomonadati; phylum Pseudomonadota; class Betaproteobacteria; order Burkholderiales; family Burkholderiaceae; genus Cupriavidus; species Cupriavidus sp. 291-E7. The sequence goes on along the minus strand of NZ_JBYOJV010000003.1, from coordinate 337,872 downwards.
GCTGCGCAACCTGGCCGGTGTGCCGGGACTCGCCGACCTGCACCTTCAGCAACCGGCCGACCAGCCCGCGCTGACCGTCAATGTGGACCGCACGCGCGCGCTGCAGGCCGGGCTGTCTCAGCGCGAAGTGGCGCAGAACCTGCTGATCGCGCTGTCGGGCAGCGGGCAGACCGCGCCGAACTTCTGGCTCAACCCGAAGAACGGCGTCAGCTATCCGCTGGCCGTGTCGGTGCCGCAATACGCGATGAACTCGCTGCAAACGCTGTCGAATATTCCGCTCGGGCTGGGCGCGGACACCGCGCAACAGGGTGGCGCCGGCCAGCTTGGCCAGTTCGGCACCATCGCGCGCTCCAGCCAGCAAGGCGTGGTTTCGCACTACAACGTGCAGCCAGTGCTCGACCTGTTCGGCGCGGTGCGCGGCCGCGACCTTGGCGCGGTGGCCGGCGACGTGCAGCGCATCGTCGATCAGGCGCGCACGCAACTGCCGGCCGGATCGGACATCGTGGTGCGCGGGCAGGTGCAGACCATGCATGCGTCGTTCGCGGGCCTGCTTACCGGGCTGGCTGCCGCCATCGTGCTGGTCTACCTGCTGATGGTGGTGAACTTCCAGTCGTGGCTCGACCCGCTGGCCATTGTCGGCGCGTTGCCCGTGGCGCTCGCCGGTATGGCATGGATGCTGTTTGCCACCGACACGACGATCAGCGTGCCCGCGCTCACGGGCGCCATCATCTGCGTGGGGATCGCCACGGCCAACAGCATCCTGGTGGTCAGCCATGCGCGCGACGGGCTGACCGCCGGCAAGCCCCCTCTCGAAGCCGCATGGGAAGCCGGCTTCAGCCGCTTCCGCCCCGTGGCGATGACCGCGCTGGCCATGCTGTTCGGCATGGTGCCGATGGCGCTCGGATCAGGCGGCGCCGGTGCACAGAACGCCCCGTTGGGCCGCACCGTGATCGGCGGCCTGGCCTTCGGCACCACTGCAACGCTGGTGCTGGTACCGGTGTTCTTTGCCGTCCTGCACGGCTGGATGGCCCGCCGCGCCCGCCCTGACAACCACTCCACCCTTCACGAAGGCCTGGCATGACCCCGAACCTACCCGACAACCCGCGCGTGCAGCCCGATACCCGGCAGGACCCGCGCCGTCATCCACGCCTCATGGCACTGGCGATGGCCGGCGCGTTGACGGCGCTGGCCCTGACCGCCGGCATCGTGCCGCGCTGGCATAGCCACGGCGTCCTGCAGCAACGCGCGGCGGCGGCACAAACGCCGATCGTCAGCGTGGTCCAGCCGCACGCCGCGGCGGCCGCGCGTGACGTCACGCTGCCGGCCGACGTGCGCGCCTATGAGGATGCCGCCATCCACGCGCGCGTGAGTGGCTACCTGCGCCGCTGGTACGTCGATATCGGCACGCCGGTCAAGGCCGGCCAGTTGCTGGCGGAGATCGATGCACCCGAAGTGGCCGACCAGTTGCGCCAGGCTCGCGCCGACGAGGCAACGGCCGCCGCCAACTATGCGCTGGCACACACCACGGCGCGGCGCTGGCAGGACTTGCAGGCGACGAACTCGGTGGCCCAGCAGGAAACCGACCAGAAGGTGGCCGACATGAACGCCAAGGCCGCGCTGTTGGCGGCGGCGCGCTCGAATACGTCGCGGCTGGCCCAGCTTTCGAGCTACACGCAGATCCGCGCGCCGTTCGATGGCGTGATTACCGCACGCAATGTCGACACCGGCGCGCTGATCGACGCCGGCAGCGCGCCCAATCAGGGCCGCGAGCTGTTTCACATCTCGGCCGGCACGCGCCTGCGCGTCTACGCCCAGGTGCCGCAGGACATCAGTTCCGCACTGGAGCCCGGCACCCGCGCCTGGCTGACGCTGCCGCAGGCGCCCGCGCAACGCTATCCAGCCACCGTGGCGCGCACCGCCGGCGCCATCGATCCCGTCACGCGCAGCCTGCGCGTCGAACTCGATGTCGACAGCCAGGACGGCCACATTCTGCCCGGCGCCTACGCGCAGGTGCATCTGGAGATCGGCAGCGCGCATACGGGCCTGGACCTGCCAGCCAATACGCTGATGTTCCCGGCCGGCGGCCCTGCCGTGGCGGTAGTGGGCGCCGACAACCGGCTGGCGATTCGCCACGTCACGCTCGGGCGCGATTTTGGCTCGCACGTGGAGGTGCTCGGCGGACTGCAAGGCAACGAGCGCATCGTCTCGAACCCCGGCGACGGCTTCGTGGCCGGCATGACCGTGCGCGTGGCAGCGCCGGCGCAAGGAGCACCGGCATGAAGCGCACCGCCATCGTGCTTGTCTGTGCGTGGCTGGCCGGCTGTGCCAGTGTCCCGTACCACACCCCAGAGGTGTCGATGCCGGCCGCCTACAGCGAAGCCCACGACACGCAGCAGCAAGCGATCGCACCTGACTGGTGGCATGCGTATCACGATGCCACGCTCGATACACTGCTCGCCCGCATCGACGTATCGAACCAGAGCCTGCTCAAGTCTCTGGCGCTGCTGCGCGATGCCCGCGCGCAGGTCAGCGCGGCGCGGGCCGATTACTTTCCGACGGTCGGCGCCACGGCAAGTGTCACGAGCACGCACCTGTCGGCCAATGTGCTCGGCCATTCGCTGGCGGGCAAGACCACGCCGGACCATCTGCTCGGTCTGGGTGCCAGTTGGGAACCCGATCTGTTCGGACGTATCGGCAACAACGTCGATGCCGCCAGCGCCCGCGCGCAGGCCAGTGCCGACGATGTGGCCGCCGTGCGGCTAAGCCTGCGGGCAGAGGCCGCCATCGACTATTTCGGCATCCGGTCGCTCGACCGTGAAGCCGCCTTGCTGCAGCAGACCGTCGACGCCTACAACTCGGTGCTGCAACTGGTGACCAATCGCTACCGGGGCGGCATCGCCGCGGAAGGCGACGTGGCCCAGGCGCAAGCGCAACTGGAAAGCACCCGTGCGCAACTGGCCGACCTGCGGCTCGCCCGCACCCAGTTGCTGCATGCGTTGGCCACGCTGGCTGGGGAACCTGCGAGTACATTCACGCTGCCTGCCGCCGCGTCCGACGCGGGTATCTCACTGCCCGCCACACCAGGCGCCGTGCCGGCCATGCTGTTGCAGCGCCGCCCGGACATCGCGGCGGCGGAGCGCCGCGTGGCCGCCGCCAACGCGCAGATCGGCGTGGCACGCGCGGCGTTCTTTCCCACGCTGATGCTGAATCTGAACGGCGGACTGGACAGCTCCGGCCTGGCCGGCTGGCTGACCGCGCCCAGCCGCTTCTGGGCCGTCGGTCCGGCATTGGCGGCGACCATTTTCGACGGTGGCAAGCGCCAGGCAGGCGTGGACAGCGCCCGCGCCCAGTTCGACGCCAGCGCCGCCGACTATCGTGAAACCGTGCTCAAGGCCGTGCAGGATGTGGAAGACAACTACGCCGCCGTTCGATTACTCAACGATGAAGCCACCAGCCAGCAGGCGGCCGTGACCGCGTCCGGCCGTGCGCTGGCGCAGGCAACCGAGCGTTACCGCAAGGGTGCCGCGGCCTATCTCGATGTCAACGTGGTACAGGCGGCTGCGCTGAACGATGCCCGCGCGCTCGAAGCCGTGCACCGTCGCCAGCTGACGGCAAGCGTCTCGCTGTTCCGGGCGCTTGGCGGGGGATGGGATGAAAAGGCTGGGGATGAAAAGGCCGGGAATGAAAAGGCCGGCTGAAAAAAGCGCGGCGGCGCGGCGGCGCTTACGCGCCCGCGCCGTTGCGCGCCGAGTCGATGATGCCCAGCGCTTCGGCCTTGAGCACGAAGTCCGCCAGCGACCGTGCGCCCATCTTCTTCATGGCCTGGGCGCGGTGGATCTTGACCGTGATCTCGCTGAGCGTCAGCTCGGCGGCGATCTGCTTGTTCAGCAGGCCCCGCACCACGTAGGCCATGACCTCTTTCTCGCGGGGGGTGAGTTCGTCATACCGCTGGCGCAGGCCGGCTTCGGTGCGGTCGGTCTGGCGCCGCGCGGCGTCGCGCGCCAGTGCGCTTTCCACGGCATCGAGCATGTCCTGGTCGCGGAAGGGCTTGGCCAGAAAATCCATCGCGCCGGCCTTCATGGCCTTGACCGACATCGCGATGTCGCCGTGCGCGGTCATGAAGATGATCGGGATCGGCATCTTGCTGGCCGCAAACTGCTCCTGCACCGCCAGGCCGCTCTGGCCCTTCAGGCGCACATCGAGGATCAGGCAGCTCGGCAGGTCCTGTTTTTCCGCGGCCAGGAAATCCGTCGCCGATGCAAAAGTCTCGACCTGGTAGCCGACCGAGCGCAGCAGCATCGACACCGCGCGGCGCATGGACTCGTCGTCGTCAACCACGTAGACAATCGATAGCTCGTCGCTCGACGAGATCGCTTTATTCATGGATTCACTTTCGTTCCGGGACGGACTGCGAGGGTTGGGCAAGGGCACCCGACGCCACGCCTTCCAGAAACTGCTGGACGGCCGATTCATCGACAGGCTTGCTCAGGCAAGCTCGCGCGCCGGCACGCAAGGCTTCCCTGCGGATGGCCTCCGTGCAGAACGCGGTGATGAATATTACCGGAACCTGGCTGCCCTGGGCATTCAGGTTCCGCAGCATCTCCAGCCCGCCCATTTTCGGCATCTGGACGTCCGAAAAGATGCAATGCACGGTCGACGCATCGGTGCCTTCGAGGAACGCCTGCGCCGAAGCATATGTGCGCGCCTCCCAACCCAGCGAGCGGACCAGCCGGGAAGTCGCCGCGCGGATCGAATCATCGTCGTCAATGATGGCGACAACCAGTTTCTTGGCCAAGGCCGGTACCCCACAACAATCTCATGGCGCCATGTTAGCGACCTCCCCGCGCCGCCAACACTATGCCTTCGTATAGGCGTCAGGCAGCCGCCACACGGGCCGCCCGCCCCTTGGCATCACGCCGGGCGCACATTGAAAGCCGGCTGAAAGCCGCGATTCCCCCCCGCCCGGGGCCGGACGTGCGTTTGCGAAACCGCCGCCTCCGCGCCAAAACGGTCATCGGTATGGCGGACTTACGCTCAAGTCTCCCTTCTCTTTCTTCAGGAAGACAGACATGAGCTACATCACCACCCAGGACGGCACCCGCATCTTCTACAAGGACTGGGGCACCGGCCGCCCGGTTGTCTTTTCGCATGGCTGGCCGCTGCACGCCGACGCCTGGGATGCCCAGATGCTGTTCCTCGTGCAGCATGGCTTCCGCGTCATCGCCCATGACCGCCGTGGCCACGGACGCTCGGACCAGCCCGCGCATGGCAACGACATGGACACCTACGCCGACGACCTGGCCGCCGTGCTGAACGCGCTCGATATCCGCGATGCCACGCTGGTCGGCCACTCCACGGGCGGCGGCGAAGTGGCGCATTACATCGGCCGGCATGGCTCCGCGCGCGTGGCCGGTGCCGTGCTGATCGGTGCCGTGCCGCCGATCATGCTCAAGACCGAAGCCAATCCGGGCGGCCTGCCGATGGAAGTGTTCGACGGCATCCGCAAAGGCGTGGCGGACAACCGGTCGCAGTTCTATCGGGACCTGGCGCTGCCGTTCTTCGGCTTCAACCGGCCCGGCGCCAAGGTCGTGCAGGGCACCATCGACAATTTCTGGGTGCAGGGCATGGCCGGCGGCGTGCTGGGCCACTACCTGTGCGTGAAGGAGTTCTCCGAGGTCGACTACACCGAGGACCTGAAGAAGATCGACGTGCCGACGCTGATCCTGCATGGCGACGACGACCAGATCGTTCCGATCGACGATGCCGGGCGCCTGTCCGCCCGGATCGTGCGCGACGCCACGCTCAAAGTCTATGCCGGCGCGCCCCACGGCATGTGCATCACGCGCGCCGATGAAGTCAACGCCGACCTGCTGGCCTTCCTCAACCGCTGAGTCGCCGGAGACCCGCCATGCGCCCGCTTATCGTCCGTTCCACCCGTGCCCTGCTGGCCACGGCCGCCCTGCTTGGCGCCGTGGCCGCCCACGCCGCCGATCCGGCCACCAGCCCGTTTGCCGCCGACCGCTATGACTACAGCGTCCAGCCGGCGGCGAAGGCACCGGCCAAGGCAACGACCAAGTGCCACGATGGCAAGGCGGCATGCCATCCGTCGCACTAGGCGCGCTGCCGCGCGTCACGCGCGGCGGTGTGTTCCTGATGGGGCTGGCGCTGGGATGCGCTACGGGGGTCGACTTCGTGGCCACCTCGATGCTGGCCACCGGCGCGGTGCAGATCCGCGCCGGCATCTACGCCACGCCTGACGACTTCCTCTGGTGCTTCACGTCCTACGCCGCCGCGGCCATCGTTGCCAACCTGATGCTGCGGCGCGTCTCGGACCTGATCAGTTATCGCGGCTTCTCGATACTTGGCCTGGCCATCGCCATCGGCGGCAGCCTGCTGTGCGCGATCTCGAACAACGTCGTGCAGCTTTCGCTTGCACTGGCCGTGCAGGGCCTGGGCGCGGGCGGCCTGTTCGCGGCGGCGCGCACGCTGATCCAGATGATCGCCGCGCCACAGGAGCGGCCGCGCCTGCTATGGCCGTTCGTGATCGGCGCAATCGGCATGCTGGCCGCCGCACCGTGGATTACCGCGACCCTGATCCTCGATGCGAGCTGGCGCACGATATTCGTGGCGCAGGCCTTTGCGGCCGCGGCCACGCTGCTACTGGTCTCCGTCACCTATCCCCACCGCGTGGCGCCGCCGCGCAGACCGGACATCGATGCACTGGCCGGCATGGACTGGTCCACGGTGCTGCTGCTTGGCCTTGGCGCGCTGGTGCTGGTGCACGGCCTGGCCGACCTGCGGCTCTATACGGCCGCCAGCACGGCCGCCGTCATCGCCTGGCCGCTGGCGGGCGCCGTATTGATGGCGCTGGCCTTCCTGCGGCTGCATCGTCACCCCGATCCGTGGCTCAACACCCATCGGCTTGGCGGGCCGCGCTATCTGACCGGACTGGGCTTTTATGCCACCTACTCGTTCGTAGCGGGACTCTGGAACTACCTGATTCCGATCGTGCTCCAGCTGGGGCTGGGCTTTTCATTCGAATCCACCGGCATGGTGTCGACGCTGACCGGCGTGGTTGGGGTGGCGGCCTGCATCCTGTATGTACTCTATGGCGCCCGGCTGCCGGGATCGCGCCGCTGGCTGGCGCTCGGCTACGTCATGCTTGCCGCGGCAGCCTGGCTGCTGGCCACGCGCCTGATGACCGACCTGTCGATGGCACGTGTGGTGCCCGCGCTGCTGCTGCAGAACGCGGCGCTGCCGTTCAGCCTGATTATTGTCGCCAAGCTCACGTTTCTGGAAACCCCGCTTGACGATTTCTCGCACACCTACCAGTTCAAGAACATCGTGCGCCAGGTAGCGTCGGCGGCGGGCACCGGTACCGCCGCGCAATGCCTGCAGTACGGCGAAGCAATCGCGCGCACGCATCTGGTGGCCCGTATCGATCCGTTCGGGACCACGCCGATGAGCGGCGCCGCGCTGGCACACCTGTCGCAGCAGATCGATCAGCAGGCGGTGTTGCTGGCTGGCGCCAATCTGCTGGCCATCGTGGCACCGGGGTGCCTGCTGGTGGCTGCGTTTGCGCTGTGGCAGCGGTGGCTGCGCTGAATCGGAATCGGGAATCGGGAAGAAAGCAAACCGAGGGCCGATCAATCGCCCTCAGCCCGCGTTCGCCGCGATGATCTTCGCGATGCTGGCATCGGCATCGCGGCCGACCGACGCAAAGACATCGGTGGATAGCGGCGTTACGGCGGGCAGCGCGTGAAGGCTGGCACCATCATGCCGATGAACATCGACCGTGGCCCGCATCGACAGGCCGATACGCAGCGGATGCTCGGCAAGTTGCGCGGGATCCAGCGTGATACGCACGGGCAGCCGCTGCACCACCTTGATCCAGTTGCCGGTGGCATTCTGGGCCGGCAGCACCGAGAATGCGGCACCAGTGCCGGCGCCGAAGCCGGCCACCTTGCCCTCGTAGCGCACCGTCGAGCCATAGAAGTCCGCCACCAGCGAAACCGGCTGGCCCACGCGCATGTCCTTCATCTGGTTTTCCTTGAAGTTGGCGTCGACCCAGACCTGATCCAGCGGCACCACGCCCATCAGCGGCACGCCCGGTGCCACGCGCTGGCCCACCTGCACGGCGCGGCGCGCCACAAAGCCGGTCACGGGGGCTGGCAGCGTGGCACGCGCGTGGGCCAGGTAGGCCGCCCGGTAGTTGGCGGCGGCGCGCGCCACGTCGGGATGCTCCGCGATGCGGGTGTTCTGCGTCAGGGCACGGTTCGATGCCAGTTGCTCCTGCGCTGCGCGCAACGCCGCCTGTGCTTCCTTGAGCGTTGACTGTGCATGCTCGACATCCTCTTTCGATACGGCGCCGGTACCGTCGACCGACATCCGCCTGCGTAGATCGTCACGGGCGTTCTCCATATTGGCCTGCCGCTGGGCAATGTTCGCCAGCAGCGCACCGTTGTTGACATAGAGCGTGCGTACCTGCCGCACCGCCTCCGCCAGTTGTGCCGCGGCCTGCTGCAGTGCCACGTCGCTATCGGCCGGATCGAGCGCCACCAGCGGCTGCCCCATCGTCACGCGCTGCGTGTCGTCGGCGGCAATCGAGACCACCGTGCCCGGCACCAGCGAGGTGACCTGCACGACGTTGCCGGCGACATAGGCATCGTCGGTAGATTCGAAATGCCGCCCGACGGCCCACCACCAGGTGCTGGCTGCCACCCCCGCGGTAGCGGCCAGCACGGCCACGGCAATCAGGCGGCGGCGCGGAACCGGCCGGATTTCGGCCATTGGCGGAGAAGGCGTGGCAATCGTGTTCATGGTGTCGTGGTGGTATTGGCCGGGGCATGCGCGGCCTGGTCGGGCAGGTGCCCCACGTATCCGCCACCGAGCGCCCAGACCAGCTGGAATCGAAGATCGAATTGCTGCCCATTCAGCTGCGCGATCAGGCGCTCCTGAGCGAGCACGCTGTTCTGCGCCTCAAGCACGGCAAGCTGGTTGACCAACCCCGCTTGCCAACGGCCCGAGGCCAGCGCATAGGCGTGCCGGGCCAGTTGCAGTGCCTGCTGCCGCTGCGCGATTTCGATATCCGTGGCGCGCAGGCTGCCCACGGCGTCAGCGGTTTCGCGCAGCGCGTCGGTCAGTGTCTGGTTGTAGTCGGCCACTGCCGCGTCGTATTCGGCAAAGCGTCCGTGCAGATTCGCGCGCAACCGCCCGCCTTCGAACACGGGCAGCCGGAGCGATGGGCCAAAAGCAAAAAACCGGCTCGCGCCGAGCAGGAAATCGGATGGCGTAATCGTCGTGAGCCCGGCCAGCGCGGACACCGACACATCGGGCAGGAATTCCGCGCGCGCCACGTCGATGTCCTTCGCGGCCGCTTCCACGCGCCAGCGCGCCGCCACGAGGTCTGGCCGCCGCGACAGCAGGCCGATGCGCGCGTCGTCGGGCAAGGCCGTCGCCGGCGCCGCCAGCAGCGTGGGCCGGGCGATGGCCAGGCCGCGGTCCGGCCCCTTGCCCAGCAGCGCCGCGATCTGATGGCGCGCCACCTCGATATCGTCATCGATACGGGTCAGGTCGGCCTGGGCACTGGCAAGGTCGGCGTCCTCCAGCGTCGTGCCAACCTGGGTGTCCAGCCCCGCCACCAGCCGCGCCTTGCTCAGCATCGATAGTTCGCGGCGCTGGGCGACGGTTTGCGCGGTGACGTCCCGCAGCGCGTACAGCGTGGCCAGACGCGCGTAGACGCGGGCCACGCCCGTGGTCAACAGCAGTTGCGCCGACTGGCTTTCCGCCTCCGCCTCTCGTACGCCGGACAGTGCGGCCTGCAATGCGGAACGGTGCTTGCCCCAGAAATCGAGATCGTAAGAAAGCTGGCTGGACAACTGCACCTGGTTGATCCATCTACCCGACAGCGGGGTACCGCCAAGCACATCGGTCTCCGAGATGCGCTGGCGCGACAGGCCGCCACGGATATCGACCTCGGGATACAGGCCGCTGCGCACGCCGTCGGCCACGGCTCGCGCCGCTACCACGCGCGCCTGGGCGCCCTGCAGCGTCGGGCTGCCCGCCACCGCTTCACGCGCCAGCGCGGCAAGCTGGGCGTCGCCAAAGCCATCGATCCAGTCCTGCGCCGGCCACTGTCCATGCTGGGCCGGCAGGCTCCGCGCCGTGCCGCTGGCGCTACCCAGCGTCAGGGCAGGCCCGCTATGGTCGAACGCCGCGCAGCCGGCCAGCGCAACGGTTGTCAGTACCGCGGCGGCCACCGGCAAGTGCCGCCATCGGGATACGGCATGCATATCGGCCCCGCTCTGATGGTTGATGTGGGGAATGATCGTCGAGCGGCCTTGAACGGGTCATTGCGAACCTTGCGCGGATGTCTGGATTGCACGGCCAGGTGGCCCGGCGGCCCCGTTCCGGTGCAAGAAGGTGGACGGCCTCATACCTTGGTTTAACCGCGCACCACCCACGCGGCAATTGTGGGCATCCGTGCCTGGCTCCTAGCATTCCTGTCAACGCTTCAATTGCTTCTCAGGGAGCCACACAGCATGAAACTCAATCACCTCTGGATGCCCATCCTCGCCATCGTGCTCGCATTCGGCGCCGTCGGCGTGGCGGGCGGCACGGTGTACTGCATGTGGCAACAGTCCATTGCACCCGTCCACGCGACCGCGCCCGCCGCGACGTCGCACCGCCATTCGTGAGGCCGCCATGAACGAAGGGGAAAGCCTGCTGCTGATGTACGGATGGATTGCCCTTGCCGTCCTCAACCTGATCCTCATCGCCCTCGCCTTCATTCAGTACACCGAGTGAACGTACGCACATCGATTTCCGCATCCCGGAGCACCGCCATGAAAGATGTATCGACCACCGTTCTTGAGGCACCGACCATCCCCGAGGCCACGCGCCACAAGCAGCCGCCACAACCGCGCATCGCCGCCGCGCAGGCGCCGGAGTTCGTGCAGCGCGAAACCCGCTGGCGTCATGCGCCCGGCGCAGCCGCGGCGGGCCAGCGCCCGGACACGATCGTGGTGTCGCGCTGGACGTGCGAAGGCGAGCCGCCCGACATGGTGTCCCACCCGGGCGATGACCGGCACTGCATCGCCATCAATCTGCGTTCCAGCTCGATCCGCTTCCTGTGCGGCGGCATGCCGGTATTCGATGGCCGGCTCGGGGCCGGCGCGGTCCACGTGACCGCACCCGGCATCGCCACCGCCGCCGTGTACGCATCGGCCAGCGACGTGCTGCACCTGTTCGTGCCCCAGTCCGTGCTGGCGGCCTGCTATGCCGATCAGTTCGGCCACCCGCACGACGGCGAGCTGCGAATGGACGATCCGTTCTTTCATGCGGACCCGGCGCTCGAACGCCTGGGCCAGGCGCTGGCCGTGGCGCACTCGCAGGACCCCGGCCTGGGACGCATCTTTGCCGACAGCGTGGCGCTAGCCATCGTGGCCCGCGTGGTGGCCAATCATTTCCAGCGCATCGCGTCGAATACGCGCGCCGTCACCACGTTGCCGCAATGGCGCCTGCGCCGTGCCATCGAGTTCATCGACGCCAACCTGGCGGCGCCCATCGGCCTGGCCGACATCGCGCGCAGCACGGGGCTGACGCGGATGTACTTTGCCGCGCAGTTTCGCCGCACCACGGGCATGCGCCCCCACGAATATCTGGTACGCCGCCGCATCGAACACGCGCAGGATCTGCTGCGCGGCAACGAAGGCAGCGTGCTCGAAGTAGCCATGCGTTGCGGATTCCGCTCGCAGGCCCATTTCACGACGGTCTTCAAGCGGTTCGTCGGTGATACGCCTCATTGCTGGCGCGTCAAGGTCACCCCAACTCTTGGGAGTTCCCATGCCTGAAACCCTGCTACACGCGATGGACGAAACCCGCGGTCTCGCGGATATCCATGACGACGCCTGCGACACGTGGCTGCGCACCATCGCGCTGCTCGGGCCGCAACGGCATACGCTGACCTACTCGGCACAGGACAACGCCCTGCGCGCGCACGCACCGATCGTCAGCATCATCGAACGCCCCGGCGCGGCGATGGCCGTGGTGAGCTGGCGCGACGCCACGCACTGCCGCTACGGCGCGCAGGTCTGGACGGCGGGCACGGCACGGGAAACAGGCGTCTGCGCACTGACCGGGCAACCGATCGAGCGGAGCGACCTCGTGTTCCGGCCGCAGCGCTCGCGTCCGCCCGCGCTCAACGCCGACGCGATGATCCTGGCTTCGGCCGTGGACAACGCCGCCGCCCCCGAGGCACCGCCCGCCGCGGCGGTCGGCACGGACTCCGCCATCCACTACCGCTCCAACGCCCGGTGAAACCGCCATGCACAACGTCATCGACCTGTCGCGGGCGCAGTTCGCCTTTACCGCGATTTTCCATATCCTCTGGCCGATCCTGACCATCAGCCTGTCCGCGTTCCTGTTCATCGTCGAGGTGCTCTGGGTGCGCACCAATGACCTGGTCTGGTACCGCCACGCGCGTTTCTGGAGCAAGCTGCTGTTGCTGAATTTCGCCGTCGGCGTGGTCAGCGGCATCCCGATGGAATTCGAGTTCGGCACCAACTGGAGCGCGTTCTCGCAGTTCACCGGACAGTTCTTCGGCAACATCCTCGGCTTCGAAGGCGCGATGGCCTTCATGCTCGAAGCCGGCTTCGTCGGCATCATGATGTTCGGCTGGACGCGCGTGCCGCGTGGCGTGCACCTGTTTGCCACGGGCATGGTCGCGCTGGGTTCGTCGCTGTCGGCGTTCTGGATCATGGTCGCCAACTCATGGATGCAGACGCCCGCCGGCGTGGCCGTGGTGGACGGCAAGATCGTTGTCACGGACTACCTGCGCGCCATCTTCAATCCCGACTCGCTATGGGCCATCGGCCATATGTGGGTGGCCGCGCTGGAAACCGGTCTGGTCGTCGTTGCCGGGATTTCGGCCTGGTACCTGTTCAAGCGGCGGCAGCCCGAGTTCTTCGCGCGGTCGTTCCGGCTGGCGCTGGTGTTGCTGGTGATCGTGGCACCGTTACAGGTGTGGCTGGGCGATGGCAGCGGCGTGGACGTGTTCGAGACCCAGCCCGCCAAGGGCGCCGCGATCGAGGGCCACTGGCAGACCAATGCGCCAGGCACGGCGGCGTCGTGGTCCCTGCTGGCATGGCCCAATCAGGCCGCGCAGCGCAATGACTGGTCGATCGAAGTGCCCGGCATGCTGAGCCTGCTGGCCACGCACAAGGTGCATGGCACCGTCACCGGCATGGCCGATATTCCGCGCGCCGACCAGCCGCCGATGCTGCCGCTGCTCTACTACGCATTCCGCGTGATGGCGGGCATCGGCTTCCTGTTCGTGCTGCTGGCCTTTTGGACTGCCCACGTGCTGCGCCGCACGCGCCACCAGCCCGCGAGTCTGAGCCAGCACCGCGCGTTGATGCTGGCATGGGTCCTGGCCATCCCGCTGCCCTACCTGGCCGTCGAATGCGGCTGGATCGTCCGCGAGGTGGGCCGTCAGCCCTGGCTGGTCTACGGCTTGCTGCGCACCTCGCAGGGCGTCTCTACGGCGATCACCCCTGCCGACGTGACCGGCAGCATCGCCATGTTCGGGGTGTTCTACATCGTGTTGCTGGCGACGTTCACGTGGCTGGCCGCGCGCTGGTTGCGCAATGGCCCGGACCTGACGCTGCCCGCGCCTGCGCCAATGCCCGCGCTGCCGCCCGTGGCCGAGCGCGGCACTTACTGATTCCGGAATACTCGTCATGGAAACTTCCGCACACACCTTGCTGGTGACCCTCTGGTTCTGCATCCTCGGATTGATGCTGGCCGCATACGTCGTCACCGACGGCTTCGACCTTGGCATTGGCATCCTGAGCCTGTTCGTGCCCGAGCGCGACCGGCGCGACGTCATGGTCGAATCCATCGCCCATGTCTGGGATGCCAATGAAACCTGGCTCGTGGTGCTTGGCGGGGGGCTGTTTGGCGCCTTCCCCGCCGCATACGCCACGTTGCTGCCGCAGCTCTACCTGCCGCTGATGGCGTTGATCGCCGGGCTGATCATGCGCGGCGCGGCCATCGAGTTCCGCCACGCCACGCATCGCGGCCCGTTCTGGGACCGCGTGTTCGGTATCGGCAGCCTGCTTGCAGCCGTCGCGCAAGGCGTGATTCTCGGACGCATCATCACCGGGCTGGCCCCCGGCGCATGGAATGCCGTGTTCACGCTGGTTGCCGCGGTGGGCGTGGTCGCAGGCTATGCGCTGCTGGGCGCAACCTACCTGATCAAGAAGACTTCGTATCCGGTGGAAGCCACCGCGCGTAACTGGACGCTGGCCGCCCTGCCCGTCACGGTGGTGAGCGCGCTGGTGCTGTCCGGCGCGACGTTGCGATTGAGCCTGATCGGCACCGAGCGCTGGCATCAGCACGGCGTGCTGGCGGTGCTGCTGGTACTGGGCCTGGCCGCCGCGCTGGCCGTCGCCTATATCGCCGGGTCGACATGGACGGGCGGCCGCCGTGCGCCGTTTCGCGCCACGGTGCTGCTGTTCCTGGTGTCGTTTGGCGGGCTGGCGATCAGCCTGTTTCCATATGTGGTGCCGGGCCGTCTGTCGCTGGCCGATGCCGCATCCGACGACCGCACGCTGGTGTTCATGCTGATCGGTATCGGGGTGCTGCTGCCGGTGATGCTGGGCTATAACCTCTATCAGTACCACGTGTTTCGCGGCAAGGTGCCTGCCTGAACACTGCCCGCCCGATGCAAAACGCCCTCTCCGATGGAGAGGGCGTCTGCCTTCATCGAGCGGCGGTAACGTTATTTGACCGATTCCGCCAGGAACCACGCGCGGCGCTGGGCCTCGTCGATCCAGTTTTCCAGCAGGCTGGCCGTCGCCACGTCCGCGTGGTCGTCGCAGACCGCATGCGCATCGAGCATGGCTTCCACAAGTTTGAGGTTGTCCGCGTGCAGCTCGCGCAGCATGGCCTTGGGCGACACATCCTCGGCGTCGTTGTCACGGATGCGCTGCAGACGGGCGATGGCACCGATCGAACGCAGCGTCGTGCCGCCGACCTTGCGCACGCGCTCGGCCACGTCGTCGGTCATGGCAAAGATCTGTGCCGACTGCTCGTCCAGCATCAGGTGATAGTCGCGGAAATGCGGGCCGGACATATGCCAGTGGAAATTCTTGGTCTTCAGGTACAGCGCGAAGACATCGGCCAGCAGCCGGTTCAGGTGGTCGGAGATTTCGGTGACGGCCAGGCCGGCATCGTCGAATTGGGAATCGGTCATGACAGCTCCTTGGGGTGAGATCGATTTGGGCGGCAAGCCCCGTTTCAGTGCACTCGCGGCCACCATTGGGCCTGGCGAGCGTCCATTTCGACTATGCGCCTGGCGGAAAGCCGCGATTTGTCCCCCGATCAAGCCGATTTTCAAATCGCACCGGCCTCACAAATCCATACACACCTCCTATACCTTCATATGATTCCTTGAGCAGTCATCCAGGACTAGTATCATCGGCGGATCATGCTGCCAGCTACGGGCATGGCATTCAGATAACCAGCAAATCGAGCGGAAAGGGCATGTACAACCCAACGACCAACCGGCTGTTGATGGGCGCGGCAGGCTTACTCGGCCTGTGTGTGTTCGCAATCGATGCCTTTACGCCACTCGATTTCGCCATCGCCGTCGTCTACGTGCTGGTCATCCTGCTCGTGGCGCTGACCGGCTCGATACGGGCCACGCGCCTGACGGCCGCCATTGCGCTGGTGCTGACCGTGGTGGCCTTCGCAATGTCAACGAATCCGGAGCCGGACCACGGCCAGCTGGCGCGCTTCGTGTTCGCGCTGCTGGCCATCGGCACCACGACGCTGCTGGCGCTGCGCAACCTGTCGGATATGGCACGCCGCAGGCGCACCGAGGCAGCACTGGCGCGCAGCGAAGCCTTCCTGGCCGAAGCCCAGCGGCTCAGCAAGACCGGCAGTATCGCGCTGCGCCTGCCGGCCAACACGATGACGTGGTCCGACGAAGCGTTCCGGATTCTCGGCTACCCGTGCGGGGAGCCTACCCACTTCGGCATGGTGCTGACGCGCGTGCACCCGGACGATCTGGCCGAAGTGCAGCGCGTGCATGCGTCGATGCTCGGCGGCATCCCCATCGTGGACCTGCGGCACCGGTTGCTGATGCCCGACGGCGCGATCCGGCACGTGCATCTGGTGGCGCGCCGCAGCGCGTCCGCCGGCGACCAGCACGAATATATGGGCGCGCTGATGGATACCACCGAGGCCACGGAAACCCAGCAGGCGCTGCACCGGACCATGACCGAGCTGGCACACGTGTCGCGCGTGACCACGCTGGGTCAGCTTGCCGCGTCGATTGCCCACGAAGTGACGCAGCCGATGGCGGCCATCGTCACCTGCGGCAGCTCGGCGCTGCGCTGGCTGAAGCGAGACGAACCCGACATCGGCGAGGCCACCGAATCGATCGAGCAGGTGATCCGCGACGCCAGCCGGGCGAACGACATCATCCGCCAGATTCGCGCGATGGCGCAGAAGTCGGAGCCGAAATACGTGGACATCGCCGTCGACAAGCTGGTGACGGACTCACTGGAACTGGTGCGGCGCGAACTGCAGGATCACCAGGTTTCCGCCGTGCTCGATCTCGATGCCGCATCGGCGCGCATTCACGGCGACTGGACGCAGCTGCAGCAGGTATTGGTGAACCTGATGGTCAATGCCGCGCAAGCCATGTCGCAGGTTCCCAGCCGCCGACGGCTAACGCTGGCCAGCCGGGTCATGGCCGACCGCACGGTGCTCGTGGTGGTGAGCGATACCGGGCCTGGTATCCCGGTCAAGGCAATGGATCACCTGTTCAACGCGTTCTACACGACGAAGTCCGACGGCATGGGCATGGGCCTGTCGATCTGCCGGAATATCGTGGAATCGCACGGCGGCAGCATCGCCGCCGAGTCACCGCCCGAAGGGGGTGCCAGGATGATCGTGCGCCTGCCTCAGCAGTCCGCGGAGGGCGAAGCTACGGAGCGGGCGGCCTGAAGCCACCGGTCCCCGGTTCGGCAGGCACTCGTCGCGCTTATCGCGGACGAGTGCCGGAATCCTTCTTGCCATGCTGCGTCATACATGTCACGCACCTGCCCAGAGTGCCGTGACCACGGCCATGCCGCAACTGGCGGCACAGATACCCAACCACGCCAGCGCCACCTTGATGCCACCGACGGCCGCGCTGGCGGCCCGACCGTCGGTGCAGATGGCCGCATTCATGCCGGCGTGTTGCCCGGGGGCGCGGACACGCCGGTCAGGTCCTGACCGACGCGGATGAAGCGGCCCTGGTCGGCAGGCGATACGTTGAAGCGTGCGCCTTGCGTGTACACGTCGCGCGGCTGGTCGATGTTGTACTGCGGATGCGACTGGGTGGCCTGATGCTTGCCGGTTTCAGCAGCGTTGGCCATGCCTGCGCCAAGCACGCCAAAAGCGGCTGCCACGATGACGGGAACCAATTGTTTGCGAATCATGATGTGCTCCTGGT
Source organism: Cupriavidus sp. 291-E7 (assembly GCF_057798835.1). Taxonomy (NCBI): domain Bacteria; kingdom Pseudomonadati; phylum Pseudomonadota; class Betaproteobacteria; order Burkholderiales; family Burkholderiaceae; genus Cupriavidus; species Cupriavidus sp. 291-E7. Next base: position 320,366 of record NZ_JBYOJV010000003.1, on the reverse strand, counting down.
TGACTTGCATGAACAGGCGGAAGAAGCCGTGCTGGCCAACCGCCGGGGCCCGCGTTGCAAGCCCGTGAACCCATCGTAGGCGGAGCGGCCAAGCGGCGCATTCGTACCTGGGTTGCCTTGTCCTAGCCAATTTGTAGCGCGCCATCATCCTTTGGTTTGGCCCGCGCGGCGCACGTCCATACTCCGTCGTGCAAAACCGAAACCGGCACCGCCGCCGGCAATGACCAACGCCCCTGCGCCGATACGCTTCGCCATGACGACGTATCGATCCATTCAGGCAGGAGCAAATGTCATGGCCTTCAAGTCAAAGCCGAGAATCGAACCCTATACCCACGCCGCCGCGGGATGGGGCGCGCTGAAGTATGTGGCCATCAACCTCATCAAGGAGCGCGTGCCGGGCCGCGACTACGCGATGCTGTTCCGGCAGAACAAGGCGGATGGCTTTGACTGCCCTGGCTGCGCGTGGCCAGACCGCGAACACGCCTCGACGTTCGAGTTCTGTGAGAACGGCGTCAAGGCCGTGGCCGCGGAATCCACCGGCAAGCGCGTCACGCCGGAGTTTCTGGCCCACAACACCGTGGCCTCGCTGATGCGGCAGACCGACTACGAGCTGGAACAGCACGGCCGGCTGACCGAACCTGTCATCTATGACGCGCCGTCCGATTCGTACCGCCCGATCAGCTGGCAGGATGCATTCGCGCTGATCGGCACACGCCTGCGCACCCTGCCCGATCCCAATCAGGCGGCCTTCTACACGTCCGGCCGCGCCAGCAATGAGGCGGCCTTCATGTACCAGCTTTTCGCGCGCATGGTGGGCACCAACAACTTCCCCGACTGCTCGAACATGTGCCACGAAGCCACGAGCCGAGGCATGCCCCATACCGTGGGCGTCGGCAAGGGGACCGTCACGCTGGACGATTTCGAAACCTGCGACACCGTCCTGCTGTTCGGCCAGAATCCCGCCACCAACCATCCGCGCATGCTGGCCGAGCTGCGCGATTGCGCCAGACGCGGCGCCACGCTGGTATCGATCAACCCGCTCCGCGAGCGCGGGCTGGAGCGCTTTACCAGCCCGCAGAGTCCGGTCGAGATGCTGACGATGTCCGACACCAAGATCTGCTCGGTGTTCGTGCGCCCGACGCTCGGCGGCGACTATGCACTGATCAAGGGCGTGGCCAAGCGCGTACTGGAACTGGACGACGAAGCACAGGCGAATGGCGGGGCGCGTGTGCTGGATACCGCGTTCATCGCCGAACATACGCATGGTTTCGACGCCTTTGCAGCGGACCTGCGCGCCGAGCCGTGGCCGGTGATCGAGCGCGAATCGGGCGTGCCGCGCGAGGAAATCGAGGGACTGGCCACCATCTACGCGCGCGGCAAGCGCGTGATCTGCACCTGGGGCATGGGCCTGACCCAGCATAAGCACTCGGTGCAAACCATCCAGATGCTGAGCAACCTGATGATGATGCGCGGCAATATCGGGCGGCCCGGCGCGGGCCTGTGCCCCGTGCGCGGCCATTCGAATGTGCAGGGCAACCGCACGGTCGGCATCGAGGAACAGCCCACGGCAGCCTTTCTCGACAAGCTCGGCACGGCCTTCCGCTTCACCCCGCCGCGCGAGCACGGCTACGACGTGGTGGAGAGTATCGAGGCCATGCTGCGCGGCGACGTCAAGGTCTTCGTCGCGCTGGGCGGCAACTTCGCGGCGGCCACGCCGGACACCCCTCGCACCTGGGACGCGCTGCGCGCCTGCAACCTGACCGTCCACATCGCCACCAAACTCAACCGCAGTCACCTGGTGCACGGCAAGGAAGCGCTGATCCTGCCGACGCTCGGGCGCACCGAGATCGATCTGCAGGATGGCGTGCCGCAAGGCGTCACCGTGGAAGACTCGGTATCGAAGGTCCATATTTCGTTCGGCATGAACACGCCCGCGTCGCCGGGCCTGATGTCCGAGACGGCGATCGTCGCCAACCTGGCGCATGCCACGCTGGGCAGTGAAACGGTGGACTGGCGCTGGTACGCGCAGGATTACGCGCGCATCCGGGACAAGATCGCGGAAGTCATCGACGGATTCGAGCATTACAACGCCCGCGTGGCGATTCCGGGCGGCTTTCACCTTTACGTGCCCGCACGCGAGCGTCAATGGCACACCCCGTCGGGCAAGGCCGAATTCCTGGTCAATCCGCTGGCACCGGATACGCCCATCGCCCAAGCCCGCGCGCGCTACGGCGAGCGCGTGATGACGCTGATGACCACACGGTCCCACGACCAGTACAACACCACTATCTATGCACTCGATGACCGCTACCGCGGCGTCTTCGGGCAACGGCGCGTCGTGTTCATCCACCGTGCCGACCTGGAAATGCTGGGCCTGCGGGATGGTGAGTGGGTCGACATGACGACGGTCTGGCACGACGACGTGGAGCGGCGTGCCGACGGGTTCCTGCTGGTTGCCTACGACATTCCGCGCGGATGCATTGCCGCCTACTATCCGGAGACCAATCCGCTGGTGCCGCTGGACAGCGTGGCGGACCTCTGCAACACGCCCACTTCCAAATCGATCCCGGTATTGCTGCATCGCGCCAGCGCACCGTAACTGCCGCAAATCCCAAAAATCAGGCCACTTTCTAGTGGCCTTTTTTCTTTTCATGCATGCCAATGTCTGCTGCATCCATGCAACGGATATTCGGAAATTATTCGTCTTGTACAAAAATCATCGGGCCGGCATTGCGCAATCAAACCTGCCCGAGGCTCCAAATTCTGTCATGTAAATGACACGGGCGGGGCTGCAACCGGCGCCCCTTCTAGGTGTGACGATCCTCGTCACCATGCCGCCCAATTTTTGTCACCCCGTGCGCCAGATAATGACAATTGACATCTATTTAGGCGGATCCAGATAATCGCGGCGGCTACAGGGAATAGGCCTTTTTCCGACGCATGCCAACGGGTAGTGAAGGCAGCGGAAAAGAAAAACCGAGAACGGAACCGTGTGCGGTTCCCATAAAAACGAAGGGTCGATCATGAAACTAGTCGCTCACTATCGTGGGCCGGCATTGCTGCTGGCCGCGGTCTTGATGGTTGTCGCATGCGGCGGAGGTGGCGGTGACAGTGCGCCGCCCCCCACCGTCACGCCTTCGCTCTACGAGCCGCTCTATAACGCCGATACGCCGGTCATGGAGCAGATCCAGTACCGCGAGCCGGATGGCACGCTGGTCACGCTGATGGGCTCCCGCCCGACCGAGCGGCATGCACGCGAACGCGGCGAAGCGTGGGACGCCCCCGACGCCGGCCCCGGCCGTTACCTGACCTTCCCGACGTTCTACTTCCAGAACCGTACCTTCGGGCTGGAGATCCGCGATCACGTGCCGGCCGGCAAGCAGCTGATCGAGGTTTATCTGCGCGTGAACCAGGGCATTTTCGATGGCACCACGTTCAGCCTGTTCCGTAACGTGCTCGACCCCACCGTGCGCGACTACGGCTGGTCCCTGAACTACGGCTTCAACAATCCCAAGGAAGGTGGCCTGCCGATCTGCCGCGAGAACCAGCCGCGCGAAGACTGCATGATGACGTTCGATTCGAACTGGCGCACCGACCCGCACAGCCCTCTGAAGATCGGCGACAAGGTCGAGCTGGCGCCCGCACCGCGTCTCAAGCGCGATCCCGTGGTGGATGGTGGCGGCAGCCGCTATTACTCGTTCGAGCAGCTTTACATCGTCGGCGTGGGCATGCGTCCGTGGTACGGCATTGCGCCGAACCTCGATTCCGAGCCGCTGCCCGACGACACCCTGCTGGGCGGGCAGGCCAGCCTCTCGTACAACTACTCGGAAGAGCCGATGCGCGTCTTCCAGCAGATGGCCAACAACATCGGCATCACCAATACGCAGCGCTTTGTTGAGGGCCGTCGCCTGTTCCACACGTCGTTCGCCGATGGCACGCACTCCGAGCACGACCGCGACAACCCCGTGTTCACCGCCCATATCGGCCAGCTCGGCGCGCGCTACAACCAGCCGCGTTGTATCGAGTGCCACACCAACAACGGCCGCAGCAAGCCGCTGGGGCTGGGTGCGAAGCTCGACACGATGTCGTTCCTGACCGCCAATTCCGACGGCACGGGCGCGGATCCGACCTACGGCCACAACGTGCAGCAGCACGCGCAGGACGCCAAGGCACCCGCCTATGACGTGAGCGTGACGTCGTTCGAGACTACGGTGCGCACGCTGGCAGACGGCGAGAAGGTGGAACTGGTCAAGCCGGTCTTCACGTTCAAGGGACCGACGCCAGCACGATTCTCGGCACGCCAGGCGGCACAGGTGATCGGCATGGGCCTGCTCGAAGCGATTCCTGAAACCACCATCCTGGCGCAGGCGGACCCGGACGACGCGAACGGTGACGGCATCAAGGGCGTGGCCAATCTCGTGGTGGACCCGCAGACGGGCAAGACCCGCGTGGGCCGCTTCGGCTGGAAGGCATCAAAGGGCAGCATCCGCCAGCAGGTGGCCGATGCGCTGATCAAGGACCTGGGCGTCACCTCGCCGATGTTCCCCGACTATGGCTGCCAGCGCGGCGCCGCGAACTGCCATTCGGTCACCACGCCGACGTCGATCAGCGAGAACGAGCTGGAACGCATGACGCACTATCTGTCGCTGATTGGCGTGCCTGCCCAGCGCAAGCTGCGCAGCGGCTTTCCCGATGGCATCCGCGTGTCGCCCGAGCATGACGTCAATCCGTCGCAAATCGCGCGCGGCGGCGATCTGTTCGCGCAGGTACGTTGCGTGGCCTGCCATACGCCGACCATGAAGACCGGCAACACTCACCCGTTTGCCGAGCTGCGCGAGCAGACCATCCATCCGTACAGCGACCTGCTGCTGCACGACATGGGTCCGGGCCTGGCCGATACGCTGGCCGAAGGCCGCGCGTATCCAAGCCAGTGGCGCACGGCACCGCTCTGGGGTATCGGCTCGCTGCGCTTTGTGCAGGGCGGCGATACGAACGTCCGCCTGCTGCACGATGGCCGCGCACGCAATGTCACCGAGGCTGTGCTGTGGCACGGCGGCGAGGCCACCGACGCGCGCACGCGCTATGAAGCGCTGCCCAAGGCAGACCGCGACGCGATCACTGCTTTCCTGCAGTCGCTGTAAGGCACGGCGCCGATCTAGGAACGTTTCCCTCTCCCGCCAAACGGGAGAGGGAAAAATCCTGACCCGAATTCGCTTCACACGGAATCTCACATGCTGATGCAAACCCTACGCAGCCGTGCCCTGGCACCGCTGCTCATGGCCTTCGCGCTCGCTGCCTGTGGCGGCGGCGACGGCGGTGCCGCGAGTTCCGGCAGCGGCAATGGCGGCGGCAATCTCGCCCCGAACACGCCGACCACACCCGCCACCCCGCCCGCCGCCACGCCTGGCGTGACCAAGAGCGCCAAGCGCGGGATTGCCTACGACCTGGCCAGCCAGGCCGACGTGGCAGCGTTGGCGCCCGGGGTATCGTGGTGGTACAACTGGTCTCCCAAGCCAAATGCGGCGGCACCCGCCAACCCGCGCGCCGCCTACGGCATGGACTTCATCCCCATGCTCTGGAACGACTATGCGTTCGATGCCACCACGGTGGAGGCGTGGCTGCTGGCCCATCCGGAGGTCAAGTATCTGCTGCTGATGAACGAGCCGAATCTGACGGACCAGTCCAACCTGTCGCCCACCGCCGCGGCGGCGGCATGGCCGCAATTCGAGGGCATTGCCGCGCGTACCGGCGTCAAGCTCGTGGGACCGGCCATCACGTGGGGCACGATGCCTGGCTACAGCGATCCCGTGGTCTGGCTCGATGCGTTCTACAACGCCTATCGCGCCGCCAACGGCAACCGCAATCCCCAGATCGATTACCTGGCCTTCCATTGGTACGACTACGGCCTGGGCGGACAGCTCGATCGCCTGGCCAAGTACGGCAAGCCGTTCTGGGTGACGGAGTTCGCCAACTGGCATGCCAACGCCGATGGCGCGCAGATCGATACGCTGGAGAAACAGAAAACGCAGATGCGCGAAATGGTGGCGACCTGCGAGCAGCGTGCCGATGTATTCCGCTACGCATGGTTCACGGGCCGCTGGCACCCCGATCCGCATTTCACGAGCCTGCTCGGCGCGGACGGCGAACTGACGGAACTGGGACGGTACTACCTGAGCCTGCCGTTCTGATTACCGCGATTACCGCGCCTCCGGGCCGCATGCGCGCTGCATGCGGCGCCGCCACGTATCACGAACCATTGGGGTGCGTGGCGCCGTTGTCTCCCGCCCGTGCCGGCTGGGTACGCGGCGGCCGTTGTGTCTGTACGGGCTGCGCAGCCGGTGGCGACAACGGCCCCGCCCCTCGCGCCGTCTTGACTGCTTCGCGTTCCACGCGCAACTGGTCGATGTCGGCGCCTACGTCGCCCGCTTCACTGGCACCCATCGACATGACCACGGTGCCCCTGGCAACGGGCACTGGCATCGGCGGCGACATGCTGCTGCATGGTGTCTGCGTACACGACACGCCCTCTTCGCCCAGCGGCACGCGCGCAACCGTGGTGGCCGCCGATCCGAGTTCGGCGAAGGTTGCCGCCCCCTGGTTATCGACCACGAGCTGCCGCGCCACCAGCGCGAATGACACCGCGATCCGCGCCGGTTGCGACGCATTGCCGGCCGCCGTCCTGGCCACGGTATTGCCAGCGCGCACATAGAGCGGCCGGAACCGGAAATAGTCGGTGAACTTGCCTTCCTGGAGTTTCTGCTCGATGGCCAGCACGGCCAGCAGACCAGGGCGGGCTGGTGCATCGCCCTCGGCATAGCGTGCGTAGACCACGCAGCGAATGCCACGGAAGCCCGCTGCGGAGAAGGTTACGTCGACACTGCTGGCATCGAGCGCGTCATGCTTCAACCGCTCCCGTTCGCTCTTGTCCTTGTCGGTGTAGAGGTCGGATACGAGCCGCGTGCCGCCCACGACGAAGACGCTGGCCGACGGTGACGCCGCCCTGGCAGCGGAAGTCTTCGGCGCGGCCTCGCTACACTGCGGCGACGCCAATAGGTCCTTGACGCCGCGGTTCTCGGGCTGCGCCAGGATTGCGCCGAGGTCCTTGTCGGCGGACCAGTCCTTGTTGGCCGCGATCCACGCCTGTGCCGCGCGCTTTGGCTTGCCGCTGTTGTCGTCCGCCTGGAAGGCCGCCGGCGCCGGTGGTGCTTTCGGTGCACTGCAGCCAGCGACCAATATGCAGCCGGCAACGAGCCCGGTTAAGGTCCTCATGCTGCCCCTCCGTTGCAATTGAGCTAGAGAATATCGCCCGCCTATATACAGCGGGTACCCTCCAGATGACTGAGTAGCCAAATGGAGAGTAGCCACCGAAGCGGTTCCTGCCAACTTTTGTTGGCACGGCACAACGCCCGTCAGGTCAGCGCGATACCGCCATCGACGCGCAGGTTGACCCCGGTAATGAAGCTGCCCTCGCCGCTGGCCAGCAGCAGCGCGGCCGATGCAATTTCCTCGGCGCGCCCGAGCCGGCCAAGCGGAATGGCCTTGGCCACGCCGGCCTCGAACGCGGCCCGATCCCCCGGTGCCACGCCGAGCTTGGCCAGAATCGGCGTGTCCACCGGGCCGGGGCTGATCACGTTCACGCGAATGCCGCGCGTCTTGAACTCCAGTGCCCAGCTTTGCGCGAACGCCTCGATGGCGGCCTTGCTGCCCGCGTAGACCGCGTGTCCATCGAGCACCTTGGCACTGGCAATCGAGCTGACCAGCAGAATCGCACCACCATCGCGCATGACCGGCGCAATTTTCTGTACGCCAAAGAACACAGCGCGCGTATTAGTGGAGAACTGCACGTCGTACTCGTCGACGCTCACCCGCCCGGACGGTGTGATCTGGTTCATCCCGGCATTGGCTACATAGATGTCGGCGCCGCCGAACCTTTCCGCGATCAGCGCCGCCACACGGTCGTGCGTTGTCAGGTCAGCGATATCGCCGGTCAGGCCGACGGCCCGCGGCCCCAAGCCCGCTACGGCCTGTTCCACGGCGTCCGCGCGGCGCCCGACGATGACCACACTGGCGCCCTCCCCGACAAACCGCCTGGCCATCGCCAGGCCAATACCACTGTTGCCGCCCATGATGACGGCGACTTTTCCCGCGAGTCTGCTCATGATGGTCCTCTACATTCCGTGATCGATACGGATGCGAATTTACGGAAGCAGGCGCGGCGTGGGCAGCCTTACAATGAACGCATCACTTGTGCCAATTTGTCATCCATGTCGATGGAACGCCTGCATGGCTTGTCCGCCTTCGTACGTGCCGTGGAAGCCGGCTCCTTCACCGGTGCCGCCAGGTTGCTGGGCACCACGCCGTCGGCCATATCGAAGAGCATCTCGCGGCTGGAAGCGCGGCTCGGCGTGAAGCTGTTCAAGCGCTCCACGCGCGCCTTCATGCTGACCGATGAAGGCAACGCCTACTACGAACGTGTGGCGCCGCTGGTGCGCGGGCTGGAGGAAGCCACCGAAGTACTGGCCAGGCCGTCGACGGCGGCGGGCAGGCTGCGCGTCAGCATGCCCAGCGATCTCGGCCGCTCGCTGCTTGGCCCGATCACGGCCCGGCTGATGCCCCGCCATCCGCGCCTGTCGCTCGACGTCAGCGTCAGCGACCAGCACGCCGACCTGATCCGCGAAGGCTTCGATCTCGCCCTGCGCGCCGGGCACGCCAGCGACAGCGGCCTCTATGCCCGGCCGCTCGCGATGCTGCCGCTGGTGCTGGTTGCGTCGCCGGCGTACCTTGCCAGTCATGGCGAGCCTCGCACGGTGGCCGCATTGCAGCAGCATCGTCATGTGCGCTATCGGCTGGCCGGCCAGGTCATGCCCATCACGCTTGCCGACGGCACGCGCCTGCAGATCGAAGGCGTGTTCGATACCGACAGTGGCGAGGCCATGCGCACGGCGGCGCTCAACGGCCTGGGCATCGCGCAACTGCTGCGAACCATCGTCCAGGAAGACCTCGATGCCGGACGCCTTCGACTGGTATTGCCCGATGTGGCATTGCGCCCTGTTCCGCTGCAAATGCTGCACGGATTCGGGCGGCGCCTGCCCGCGCGCGCGAAAGTGTTTGTGGATTTCGTTGCCGCGGAACTGGCTGGCCGATAGCCGCATACCCAACAGCTACACCACATGCACACCGCGGGTGTTGGCCGCCAGCCGACTGGATATCCGCTGGCCGTGCAGCACCCTGCCCTTTACGCAATGGCATGGTCCCTGCTGAACGGCTGACAGGCACCGCGCTCGCCGTGCCTGCCACCACGTTCAGGAGACCATCATGAGCAAGCTGAAGATCGCGGACCTGTACCGCGAAGATCTGTTGGATAGCGGTGCCGCACGCGCCATTTGCGGCGGTATTGCCTATATCCGTGTGGGAGAACCACATGGCAGTACCTGGCCGGGCTGGCCCGCGTGGATGCCGCGCGTCGCGCTGCCCAAAGGCAACGAATGGGACCCCGCCTATTCGCCGATGGCGCACGAGCCGGACCCCCGGTTGCAATAGCCGCGACGCAGGACTCACTCCGGCACGCGCAGCACAAGCTCCGGAAAAGCCTCGGCCAGACGCCGGGCCACACCGGCAGGCCAGTTCACCGGCTGGCCGGCACGGTTGCAGACCTGCAGGGACCAATGCCGCACGCCCCGCGCCTTGAGCATGCCGGCCAGCGCCAGCAGCGCCGGCTCATCGAACAGCGCGGGGTCCCACGTGGTGCGGCATTCATAGGGCACGCCGCTCGCCAGCATCCGGTCCAGCGACGCCATGACGCGGGCCGCGCTGCCAGGCGTATTGGTGACCGCCTCATAGGCATGCGCCGGCGCCTTGATGTCGAAGCCGATCCAGTCCAGTTGCGGCAGTACCGCGCTCAGGCGGTCCGGATACATGCCGGCCGTGTGCAGTGCCACCTGAAATCCCAATTGCCGCACGGCACGGATCGCATCGGGCAGCGCGGCCTGCAGCGTCGGCTCGCCACCCGAAAACACCACACCGTCCAGCAATCCGCGCCGTTGCGCAAGGAACGACAGGACATCGTCCCATGCCATCGCGGGCGGCCCCTGCGGTGGAATCAGGTGGGGGTTGTGGCAGTAACCGCATTGCCACGGACAGCCCTGGCAGAACACCACGGCGGCCAGCCTGCCCGGAAAGTCGATGCTGGTCAGTGGCACCAGACCGCCAACGCGCAGGCCCGCCATCGTCCGCTCAATGCCGGCTGCGGCGCTCATCGAAGAACCTGCGTTCGGCGTGCTCGCCCTTCTTGCCGATATTGAAACTCTCCACGGGTCGGTGGTAGCCCATGACGCGGGTCCAGACCTCGCAGGGCTGGCGCTCGTCGTCGCGCAGGGTGATAGCGGTGTCGGCGGTGTCGATGGAGAAATGCTGGCTGACGGAAAGATCGGTCATGGCATGCGCTCGCAGGTTGAAACTTCGGGTTGGAACATCGGGAGAAACAACTCAGGCCGCCTGCTGCGTCCGCTTGCGCGCGAAGATCTCCTCGTCGCATTTGGGGCAGAAGCGGTGTTCGCCGGCCAGATAGCCGTGCGTGGGACAAACGGAGAACGTGGGCGTGACCGTGATATACGGCAGCCGGAACGACTCAAGCGCCCGGCGCACCAGGCACTGGCAGGCGTCGCCACTTGACAGGCGCTCGCCCATGTACAGGTGCAGGACCGTGCCGCCCGTGTATTTGGACTGCAGCGTTTCCTGCCGCGCCAGCGCTTCGAACGGATCGTCGGTAAAGCCCACGGGCAATTGCGACGAGTTCGTGTAGTACGGCTGCGCGGCCGTGCCGGCCTGCACGATGTCGGGCCAGCGCTTGCGGTCCTCGCGCGCAAAGCGGTAGGTCGTGCCTTCGGCCGGCGTTGCCTCAAGGTTGTACATATGGCCCGTGGCTTCCTGATATTCGACGATGCGGCCGCGCACATGGTCGAGCAGACGCAGCGCCATCGCGTGGCCCGTCTCGCTGGTGATGTCGTGCGCGTCGCCCGTGAAGTTACGGATCATCTCGTTGATGCCGTTCACGCCCAGCGTGGAGAAATGGTTGCGCAGCGTGCCGAGGTAGCGCTTGGTATAGGGAAACAGCCCCTGATCCATCAGTTGCTGGATACGTTCACGCTTGGCTTCCAGCGTATCCCGCGCGATATCGAGCAGCGTGTCGAGCCGGGCCAGCAACGCTGGTTCATCGCCCCGATGCAGGTAGCCCAGCCGTGCGCAGTTGATGGTGACCACGCCGAGGGACCCGGTCTGCTCGGCGCTGCCGAACAGACCGTTGCCGCGCTTGAGCAGCTCGCGCAGGTCGAGCTGCAGGCGGCAGCACATCGATCGCACCATATTGGGCGTCAGATCCGAATTCACGAAATTCTGGAAGTACGGAAGGCCGTATTTGGCGGTCATCTCGAACAGCCGCCGGGCGTTCTCGCTGTCCCACGGAAAATCGGGCGTGATGTTGTACGTCGGAATCGGGAACGTAAAGACGCGCCCCTTGGCATCGCCCTGCGTCATCACTTCGATGTAGGCGCGGTTGATCATGTCCATCTCCGCCTGCAGGTCGCCATAGCGGAATGGCATTTCCTGGCCGCCGATCACCGGCACCTGCTCCTTGAGGTCGTCCGGGCAGGTCCAGTCGAAGGTCAGGTTCGTGAACGGCGTCTGCGTGCCCCAGCGCGACGGCACGTTGAGGTTGTAAATCAGCTCCTGGATGTGCTGCCGGACTTCCGCATAGTTCATCGCGTCCTTGCGGATGAACGGCGCCATATAGGTGTCGAACGAAGAAAACGCCTGCGCGCCGGCCCATTCGTTCTGCATCGTGCCCAGGAAATTCACGATCTGCCCAACCGCGCTCGACATATGCCGCGGCGGCGACGCCTCGACCTTGCCCGGCACGCCATTGAGTCCTTCATGCAGCAGCGTGCGCAGCGACCATCCCGCGCAATAGCCGGACAGCATGTCGAGGTCGTGGATATGCAGGTCGCCCGCGCGATGCGCCGCGCCGGCTTCTGGCGCATAGACATGCGAGAGCCAGTAATTGGCCGTGACCTTGCCGGCCACGTTGAGAATCAGGCCGCCCAGCGAATACCCCTGGTTGGCGTTGGCGTTGATCCGCCAGTCCTGGCGGTCGAGGTATTCGTTGATCGATGACTCGACATCCACCGTCGTTCTGCTCATGGCCATTTCCGGCATCGCGTCCGCTCCCTCATACAAGATGTGGTGCGGATTCTTCCACATGACCACTATATGTAGCTTTGGCCTAGATCAAATGTCGATATCAGGGGTATTTGGGGCCTGCCAGGCGAAACGGCGCCGAACCTATTAACATGGCCGCTTTCGCCCACAAAACGACTTCTCCCCACAATGACCGTTCTGTCCGACTTTCCGATTACCGCCAAATGGCCTGCGCAACATCCCGAGCGCCTGCAGCTGTATTCGCTGAATACCCCCAATGGCATCAAGGTATCGCTGATGCTGGAAGAGACCGGCCTGCCCTACGAGCCGCAACTGGTACGGTTCGACAAGCATGACCAGATGTCGCCGGAATTCCTGTCGCTGAACCCCAATAACAAGATCCCGGCGATCATCGATCCCAACGGTCCCGGCGGCAAACCGCTGGCCCTGTGGGAATCGGGCGCAATCCTGGTCTACCTGGCCGAGAAGGCCGGCAAGTTCATGTCGGCGGACCCGGCGCTGCGCTACGAAACTATCCAGTGGGTGATGTGGCAGATGGGCGGAATCGGGCCGATGTTTGGCCAGGTGGGCTTCTTCCACAAATTCGCGGGCAAGGACTACGAAGACAAGCGTCCGCGCGACCGTTACGTGGCCGAGACCAAGCGGCTGCTGAAGGTGCTGGACGAACGGCTCAAGGGCCGTGAGTGGATTATGGGCGACGACTACACGATCGCCGATATCGCCACGTTCCCGTGGGTGCGCAACCTGCTGGGTTTCTACGAGGCCGGCCCCCTGGTCGGCATCGAGGACTTCCCCGAGGTATCGCGCGTACTCAAGGCATTCGAGGCACGCCCTACCGTGCAGCGCGCCGTGAACATTCCGAAGCGCCCGGAATAAGACTGCAACGCACGCGCTACGCGGCGCAGCCCAGCAATGCGCTGATCGCCGCGGCTTCCTCACGCACCGCGCGGCCGATGGGTCCGTCGATCGAAGGGTCGAAGCCGCCGGTGGCGCCAAGCGCGGTGAGCACCGCGCAGACACGGCCCGTGTAGTCGCGCACCGGCGCCGCCACGGCGCTGATGCCTTTCAGGTTGGTATCGCGCACGGCCGCGCAGCCCTGCATCCGCACGGGTTCGCGCAGCACTCCAAGCGGGTCTTTTTCGTCGAGGTCGGCGCGTTGCGCCGGCGTGAGCGCATCCAGCTCAGCCTGTGCCAGCGCCTGGACGTTCGAATCGTCGAGCATGCCCAGGAACACCCGTCCCGTGGCCGACCACAGCAGCGGCATCACCGACCCCACGCGCACATTCACCGTCACCGGCAGACCCGGCTCCTCGATTCGCACGATGGTCGGCCCCTTGTTGCCCATCACCGCGATAAAGCACGTCACTTCCAGCCGCTCGCGCAGCCGCACCAGCGGCGCTTCGGCCAGCCGGATCGGGTCGGCCTGACGCATCGCGGCCAGCCCGATCTGCAGCGCCTCGATGCCCAGGTGGTACTGCTGCGTGTTCGCTTCCTGCGCCACGAACCCCTGCTCCATCAGGCTCACCAGGTACCGGTGCACCTTGGCCGGGCTTTCGTCGATCTGCATGGCGATGGCGGTCAGGCTCGCGCGGCCACCCAGGCGCGCCAGGGCCTTGAGCACGGCCATGCCGGTTTCGGCAGCCTGCACGCGCTGGCGGCGCTCGCGCGGCCGGGGAGAAATGTCGGTGGAAGTAGACATGGCGTTGGAGGTTAACCCCCATTCAAGGATTACGCAATGCGTATATGATTTACGCAAAACAGGCCGACCACTATCCGGCCAAATACCAAGGAGACAACCCGATGCCCCGCTTCCAGCCTGCCGCGCTGCTGGCCGTGTCTTTTGTCATGGCCGTGTGCGCCGCCCCCGTCCACGCCGCCGACGCCTATCCCGCCAAGCCGATCCGCTGGATCGTGCCTTATCCGGCTGGCGGCGGATCGGACTTCCTGGCACGCACGATCGGACAAGGACTGTCGACGCGCGTCGGCCAGCCGGTGGTGGTGGATAACAAGCCGGGTGGCAACACGGCGATCGGCGCATCGGAAACTTCGCGTGCTACGCCCGATGGCTACACCGTGCTGTCAGCGGACAACGGCACGCTAGTCTTCAATCCCGCGCTGTACAAGACGCTGTCATACAACCCGACGCGCGACCTGGCGCCAGTGACACTGCTGGGCCGCTTTCCGATGATCCTGGTCGTCGGCCCCGGCACGCAGGCGAAGACGGCGCAGGAATTCATCGCGCAGGTGAAGGCCACGCCCGGAGGCGTCAATTACGGCTCGGCTGGCGCCGGCAGCCCGCACCATCTGGCGATGGAACTGCTGAAGACCGAAGCGCACCTGACCATGACCCACGCGCCGTATCGCGGCGCGGCCCCGGCGCTGTCCGATGTGGCGGCGGGACAGATTCCCGCGATGATGGTCGACTTCGCGGCCGGCGCGGGCTTTATCAAGGGCGGCAAGGTGCGCCCGCTGGCCGTGGCCAACGCCACGCGCCTGCCGCAGTTGCCCGACGTGCCGACCTTCGCCGAACTCGGCTACAAGAACGTGGAAGCCGCCGCGCTGGTAGGCATGGTGGTACCGGCCGCGACGCCGCCCGATGTCATCAATACGCTGAACAGGCAGGTGGTGGCCTCGGTCAAGGACCCGGCCATCAACAAGAAGCTGGTCGACTTCGGCGTGGAGCCGGTGGGCAATACGCCCGCGCAGTTTGCAGACCTGCTGCGCAGCGAAACCGCTCGGTGGACCAAGCTGATCCAGGATCTGAAGATCTCGCTCGACTGACGCACCGCCAGAAAGTTGGAGTCCCGCATGAATCAGTCCCCTCCGCCCGCGCATGGCGCGGGTTGCCCGATCGACCATGCGGCGCTGCGCGCGCCGAATGGTTGCCCCGTCAGCCACAACGCCGCGGCATTCGATCCGTTCGAGGACGGCTATCAGCAGGACCCGCCCGACTACGTGCGCTGGTCGCGCGAGCAGGAACCGGTGTTCTACAGCCCAAGGCTCGGCTACTGGGTGGCGACCCGCTTCGAGGATATCAAGGCGATCTTCCGGGACAACCTCACGTTCAGCCCCGCCATCGCGCTGGAAAAGATCACGCCCACCGGCGATGAAGCCAATGCGGTGCTGGCATCGTATGGCTATGCGATGAACCGCACGCTCGTCAACGAGGACGAACCGGCTCACATGCCACGCCGCCGCGCGCTGATGGAGCCATTCACGCCGGCGGAACTGGTGCATCACGAGCCGCTGGTGCGCCGGCTCGCGCGTGAGTACGTGGACCGCTTCATCGACGACGGCCGCGCCGACCTGGTGGACCAGATGCTGTGGGAAGTGCCCCTGACGGTGGCGCTGCATTTCCTCGGCGTGCCCGAGGAAGACATGGACCTGCTGCGCCAGTATTCGATCGCCCACACGGTCAATACATGGGGCCGGCCGAAGCCCGAGGAACAGGTGGCCGTGGCCCATGCCGTGGGCAACTTCTGGCAACTGGCGGGCCGCATCCTCGACAAGATGCGCGAGGACCCATCCGGCCAGGGCTGGATGCAGTACGGCATCCGCAAGCAGAAAGATCTGCCCGAAGTCGTCACCGATTCCTACCTGCACTCGATGATGATGGCCGGCATCGTTGCGGCACACGAGACCACGGCCAATGCATCGGCCAATGCGATCAAGCTCCTGCTGGAGCATCCCGCCGTCTGGCGCGAAATCTGCGAAGACCCGGCGCTGATTCCGAATGCCGTGGAAGAATGCCTGCGCCACAACGGATCGGTCGCCGCGTGGCGACGCATCGTCACGCGCGACACCGAAGTGGGCGGCATCCGGCTTGCGGCGGGCAGCAAGCTGCTGATCGTGACGTCGTCGGCCAACCACGACGAACATCACTTTGCCGACGCCGATCTGTTCGATATTCACCGCGACAACGCCAGCGACCAGCTCACGTTCGGCTATGGCGCGCACCAGTGCATGGGCAAGAACCTGGCGCGCATGGAGATGCAGATCTTCCTTGAAGAACTGACCAGCCGCCTGCCGCACCTGCGGCTGGCCGAGCAGCGCTTCACCTACGTACCCAACACGTCGTTCCGTGGCCCCGAGCATCTGTGGGTGGAATGGGACCCCGCACAAAACCCCGAACGCAGCGACCCGTCCGTGCTGGCCGCGCGCGATGCGGTGCGCATTGGCGAGCCAACCGGCAACATTGGCCGCACGCTCGCCGTCGACTCGGTCGAACCGGCCGCGCGCGACGTGCTGCGAATCCGCCTGGCATCGCAGGATGGACGTCCGCTGCCGCGCTGGTCGCCGGGTTCCCACATCGACGTGGAGTGCGGCAGCACGGGCATATCGCGCCAGTATTCGCTGTGCGGCGACCCCGCCGACGCCAGCACGTTCGAGATCGCCGTGCTGCGCGAAGCGGAAAGCCGAGGCGGTTCCGCCTGGATTCATGCCAACCTGCGCGCCGGGGACAAGCTCAAGGTGCGCGGCCCGCGCAACCACTTCCGGCTCGACGAAAGCTGCCGCAAGGCCATCTTCATGGCCGGCGGCATCGGCGTGACGCCCGTCAGCGCAATGGCTCGCCGCGCACGCGAGCTAGGCATCGACTACGAGTTTCACTACTGCGGCAGATCACGCCAGGCGATGGCCATGCTCGACGAACTCACGGCGCTGCATGGCCCGCGGCTGCATGTGCATGCGCGCGACGACGGCCCGCGCGCGGACTTTGCTCGTATCGTCGGCACACCCGACGGCATCACGCAGGTCTATGCGTGCGGACCGGCCCGCATGATCGAAGGACTCGAAGCCGCCTGTGCGGCGTGGCCCGAAGATACGCTGCGCGTGGAACATTTCAGCTCTCAGCTCGGCACGCTCGACCCGTCGAAGGAACAGCCGTTCACGGTGGAACTCAAGGATTCGGGCCTAACACTGGACGTGCCAGCCGATCAAACCCTGCTGACCGCGCTTCGCTGCGCCAATATCGACGTGCAGAGCGATTGCGAGGAAGGCTTGTGTGGCTCTTGCGAAGTCCGCGTGCTGGCCGGCGATGTGGACCATCGGGATGTCGTGCTCACGCGCGGCGAACGCGAGGCGAACAATCGCATGATGTCCTGCTGCTCGCGCGCGCGGAACGGCGGAAAGATCGTGCTGGCGTTGTAGTTGTAGTTGTAGCTGCAGCGCCGGATACCGCGATCCCGCTATCGCGGCTTTGGTTTTGTTTTTGGCTTCGCCTGCTGCGTCCGCTTACGTTTCACGCGCTGACGTTGCATATCCGCGTGTTCCTGAATCGTGCCGATCAACGCACGCAGCCCCGCCGGTGCATGACGGCGGCTCGGATAATAAAGGCACAGCCCATCGAGCGGCGGCGTCCAGTCTTCCAGCACGCGCACGAGCGTACCGGCTGCCAGATCCGCGCTGACGTTCCACTCGGTCAGATAGGCTAGCCCGACACCGGCGCGCACTGCCGCGAGCATCAGGCCGGCATCGTCGAGCGTCAATCCTCCGGCGCCGTCGATGCGCACGGTCTCGCCATGCCGCTCGAATTCCCAGTGATAGATCGTGCCACTCGGCATCCTGCTGCGAATGCACTGGTGTGCCTTGAGATCGGCAGGTGTGCGCGGCTTGCCATGACTGGCGAAGTATTCCGGGCTACCCACCACGGCAAAGCGCTGCCGGTCACCGAACGGTACCGCCACCATATCCTGCGGCACGGTGCCAGCCAGGCGGATGCCTGCGTCGAACCCCTCCACGACGATATCGATCAGCTTGCCCTCGGTGACGATGTCGAGCTTCATCTCGGGATAACGCTGCAGGAAAGCGACGAACACCGGCATCACCTGGTGCGCCGCGCCGGCCGAGGTATTGATCCGCAGCGTGCCCGACGGCGTGTCACGAAAGCTGCCGGCCTGGTCGATGGCATCGCGGATGGTCGACAGCGCCGGCGCCACGCTGGCCACGAACTGCGCGCCGGCCTCTGACAGGGACACGCTACGCGTGGTCCGATTGAACAGACGCACGCCGATGCGCGCCTCCAGCACGGCCACGGCATGGCTCAGCGCGGAGGTCGACACACCCATCTCGTTCGCCGCCGCACGAAAGCTGCGATGGCGCGCCACAGCCAGCACCGCCTCAAGTTCACCCAGCCCGGAAGTCCGCATTGTCCTGATTCGTTTAATGATACATATACGATTGTATGGCTAGTCAACACAATGCCGGCGTCCTATCTTGATGACAACGCAACATGACATTGATACCTCATGCATCGCATCGACAAGATCTATATCGACGGAGCCTTTGTCACGCCGCACGGTGACGAACTGTTCGACCTCTTCAATCCGGCCACGGAGGCCGTGATCGGCCAGGTACGGCTGGCGGATGCCGTGGATGCGGCACAGGCCGTAGCCGCCGCCAAGCGTGCCTTCGCGTCGTTCTCGCGCACACCGAAGCGGCAGCGCATCGACATGCTCAAGCGCATGCACTCGGCGGTGCTGGCGCGTGAAGACGACCTGCTCGAAGCCATCGTCGAGGAATACGGCGCCCCGGCGTCGCGCGCACGCTGGATGGCGCGGCATGCCAGCGAGGTATTGCGCGACGCGGCGGGCGTGCTCGAAGACTATGCCTTTACCCGGCGCGTCGGCACGTCCGAAGTCGTCATGCAACCGCTGGGCGTGGCTGGTTTGATCACGCCCTGGAACAACGATGCCGGGTTCATCACCGGCAAGCTGGCGGCGGCACTGGCCGCCGGCTGCACGGCGGTCGTCAAGCCTAGCGAGATGAGCGCACTGCAAACGCGGATCGTGACCGAGGCACTGCATGCCGCCGACGTCCCGCCTGGCGTGTTCAATATCGTGACGGGCCGGGGCGACACGGTGGGCGCCGCCATCACCGCGCACCCGGACGTCGTAAAACTGTCTTTCACCGGTTCCACGGCCGTTGGCAAGAGCATCCTGCGCACCGCCGCCGAATCGCTCAAACGCACGACGCTGGAGCTGGGCGGCAAATCGCCGGTCATCGTGCTGGACGACGCCGATCTGGACAAGGCCGCACCGCTCGCCCTGCAGGCGGGCTTCATGAATAGCGGGCAGGCCTGCATCGCCGGCACACGCATCCTGGTGCCCAAGGCCCGGCTGCGGGAATTCGAGTCGCGCATCGTCGCCGCGATGACGGAATTCCGTGCGGGCGATCCGCGTGAGGCCGCCACGACCGTCGGCCCGATGGTGAGCGAAAAGCAATGGCAGCGCGTGCAGCGCTACATCGGCATTGGCATCGCCGAGGGTGCGCGTTTGCTGGCCGGCGGCGAAGGGCGGCCAGCAGGCGTCGAGCGCGGCTGGTTCGTGCGCCCTACCGTATTCAGCGATGTGACCAACGATATGACGATCGCGCGCGAGGAGATCTTCGGCCCGGTGCTGTCGATCCTCACGTACCGCGACACCGACGAGGCCATCTCGATTGCGAATGACACGCCTTATGGCCTGCAAGCCTATGTGCTGTCGTCCGACGTGGCGCGCGCACGCGACGTGGCCGCGCGCATCGACGCGGGCCGCGTACTCGTCAATACCGTCACGCATGATCCGGCCGCACCGTTCGGCGGTTTCAAGCAATCAGGTATTGGCCGCGAGTACGGCACGTACGGGCTGGAGGCATTCCTTGAGACGAAGGCCGTGCTCGGGACGATGTAAGCCGGATGGCTTATTGCACCGCGGCATGCCCGAAATGCCGGATTTCCGCCGCGGTGCGTGCGGTAGCACACATAACTTCGTTAGCGACGAAACCAGAACAGCGATAGCGCCCCGCCCATCACCAGCAGCACCCCGGCCGCCGCCGCGAACAGCGCGCCAATCTCGGTTTCGCGCCGCTCCAGCGCAAAACGCGCGCTTAGCTGCCGATACACACGGCTCAGGTCGGCAGCCGAGCCGGCCTGGAAGTACTCGCCGCCGGTGATCGTCGCCACCGCGCGCAACGCCGGTTCATCGAGCTGCATGAAGTAGGACAGGACCGGCTCCCCCGGCACGGCGCCGCCCTGGGCCGAACCGAATCCCACGGTATAGACACGCACGCCGCGCTGCGCGGCCATACGCGCCGCGTCTAGCGGATCAGGGCCGGTGGTGCGGCGGCCGTCGCTAAGCAGGATCACCGCCCCGTGGCGGTAGGTGCCGGGTTGTACGGGCTCCCGTTGTTTCTCGCGCTTGCGGGCCGCATCGGCCGCGGCGGCCTCGTCGAGTGATGTAGCCGGCCGTCCCGCCAGTGGCGAGGCGTCGTTGAACAGCACGGCTTCCAGGTCGATGCCATCGTCGGGAAACAAGACCGCCAGCGCCTGGATCAACCCGCTGCCGGTGGCCGTGCCGCGCTGCAACTGGAAGCGGTCCAGCGCGTCGAGCATGTCCTGCCGGTTATCCGTGGGCGCCAGCACTTCGGCGGCCGTGGCGGCGAACGAGACGATGCCCAGCCGCACGCTCGACGGCAGTCCCACCACCAGGTCGCGGGCGGCCTGCTGCGCAGCAGCGATCCGGGTTGGCTCGACGTCGGTGGCCTCCATGCTGCGGGAAACATCCATCGCCAGCACCAGCGTGATGGTGTCCGAGGGCAGCGTGATGGTGGCGCTGGGCCGCGCGCAGGCTATCAGCGCGGCACCTAGCGCAAGCAGAAACAGAGCGGGAGGAATGTGGCGCCGCAGACGTTGGCCGGGTCCCAGCGCGGCGCGCGGCAATGCAAGGCTCGCATAGAGCAGGGCCGCCTTCTTGCGCCGGGCGATCAGATACAGATAGGCGGCCGCCAGCAGTGGTAGCAAAAGCAGCAGCCAGAGCATTTGCGGCCAGAGAAACTGCATGCCCTGCTCCTTGGCGCGTGGGTAAGAGGATGGTACTGTATTTTCCACGGCGCGACGGAACCGGGGGCAGCGATGAAACGCGTGACGATCTACGGGTTGGTTTCAGTGGCCGTCGCCCTGGTCTTCGCCTCGGGTGTCGGCGTCGCCTGGTTGTCGCAACCGCCGCCCCGCAAGCTCACCCAGGCCGATATCGACGCCGCCGTACTCCACACACTCCAGACCAAACCCCTACCCTCGCAAGCAGCCAGGGCCGCCGAAGCGATCCGCGAGTCGGTGGTGGAAATCCGCAGCTTCGCCCCGGAAAAGGCAGCGGACAAGCCAGCCGAAAAGGCCCCCGAGGCCAAGCCGGCGCCCAAATCCAAGCGCGGTTCCCCCGACGCCAAAAACAAGCCCGCCCCGAAATCCGCGCCAGCGCCGCGCGACGAAGCCGCCACGGTGGAGTCGCCCAAGAGCAAGGAGCCGCCGGTCGGCAAGTCAGAGGCGCGTCACATCGGCTCCGGCGTGGTCGTCACGGAAAGCGGCACGATCATCACCAACTATCACGTCGTGGCGGACGCCACGCGCCTTGAGGTCCGGTTCCATAACGGCATGACGACCGAGGCACTGGTCCTGCAGGCGATTCCGGAAAAGGACCTGGCCATCGTCCAACCCAAATCGATCCCCGACGACCTGCCGGCGGCAACGCTCGGTTCCAGCCAGGCACTGGTGCCCGGCACCGAGGTGGTGGCGGTCGGCTTTCCGTTCGGCATTGGTCCGTCGGTCTCGGCGGGTGTGATTTCAGGGCTGGACCGCCAGTTCGTCTCGCCGGACCGCAAACAGAACCTGGACAAGCTGATTCAGTTCGATGCCGCCGCGAATCCGGGCAACTCGGGCGGTCCGCTGGTGAACATGAATGGCGAGGTGGTGGGCATCGTCACCGCCATCCTCAACCCCAATCCGAGCGGTACCTTTCTCGGCATCGGCTTTGCCATCACGATCGAAAGTGCCGGCATGGCCCTTGGTTCTTCTCCCTTCTAGACACGGAGGCCTATGAACGACCAACCCTGGGGCGCTACTGACAGCGCCAGCCTGATGGAACGCCTGCTGTACGAGGTGAAACGCGTGGTGGTGGGGCAGGACCACTTCCTGGAGCGGGTGCTCGTGGCCATGCTGGCCGGCGGCCATCTGCTGGTGGAAGGCGTGCCGGGCCTGGCCAAGACACTGACGGTCAACACACTGGCGCGAACGATGAGCGGCTCCTTCAAGCGCATCCAGTTCACGCCAGACCTGCTGCCCGCCGATCTGATCGGCACGCGCATGTACAACCAGGGCACGGGCGAATTCTCCACGGTGCGCGGACCGGTGTTTGCCCACCTGCTGCTGGCCGATGAAATCAATCGCGCCCCGGCCAAGGTGCAGAGCGCGCTGCTGGAGGTCATGCAGGAAAAGCAGGTGACGATTGCCGGCGAATCGCATCCGGTACCCACGCCTTTCCTGGTCATGGCCACGCAGAATCCGATCGAGACCGAAGGCACGTACCCGTTGCCCGAGGCTCAGGTCGACCGCTTCATGATGAAGGTGCTGGTCGGCTATCCCAGCGAGGAAGAGGAAGTCGTCATCGTCAATCGCGTGACCGGGCCACGCATCAGCGTGAATCCGATCGCCACGCCCGAACATCTGGCCGCGCTGCAGGAAGAGTGCCGCAAGGTGTACGTGGACCCAGGGCTGATCCAGTATGCGGTGCGCGTGGTAGCGGCCACGCGCAAGCCCGCCAGCTATGGCGTGGAAGATCTGGACCGCTATGTCTCCTTCGGCGCCAGCCCGCGCGCGACCATCGGCCTGATCGAAGGCGCCCGCGCGCTGGCTTTCCTGCGCGGGCGCGACTACGCGCTGCCCGAGGACGTGATCGATCTGGTGCCCGACGTGCTGCGCCACCGCGTGGTGCTGTCGTACGAGGGCATTTCCGATGCGGTCACCCCCGACCAGCTGGTGGCCCGCATCCTGCAGGCCCTGCCGGTGCCCGAGCGCCCGATGGAATCCCATGTTCGGGCGGCTGCGCGGTAAGCGCCAGAACGGCCCCCTGGCCGTCGTCCCCGGCACGGCCGCCACGGCCCGCATCGGTGCCAGCCAGACCGACGCGCTGCTGCGCCGGCTGGAATGGACCGTGGTGCGCCGGCTCGACGGCCTGCTCCAGGGCGACTACCGCACGCTGTTTCGCGGCTTTGGGCTGGACCTGGCGGACCTGCGCGAATATCACCCCGGCGACGATGTGCGTCATATCGACTGGAACGTGACCGCGCGGCTGCAAACGCCACACGTGCGCGAGTATCAGGAAGATCGTGAGGTGGCCGTGTGGTTTCTGCTGGACCTGAGCGGATCGATCGACTTCGGTTCCGGCACGGTCCGCAAACGCGACCTGCTCGCGGATTTCACCACGGTCATGGCGCTGTTGCTGACGCGCTATGGCAACCGCGTGGGAACCGTGCTGTACGGCGGCGCCGCCGACACCACGCCGGCCGTGGTGCCAGCGCGCGCCGGGCGCCGGCACCTGCTGCATCTGCTGGACCGCATGCATGCCATGCCTGCCGCGTCGCCGGGCGATACCCGCCTGCGCGATCTTCTCGAACGCGCGCGATCGGTTGCCAGGCGGCGTTCGGTGTTATTCGTCGTCTCCGATTTCATCAGCGCACCCGGCTGGCAGGCCTCGCTGGCGATGCTGGCACGGCGCCATGAGGTGGTGGCGGTGCGGCTGGTCGACCCGCTGGAGCTGGCACTTCCAGACCTGGGCCTGGTGGTGATGCAGGACGCTGAAACCGGTGAGCAGATGCTCATCGACACGCATGACCGGGGCTTCCGCAAGCGCTTTGCGGCCATCGCCGAGGCACGGGAGGCGGAACTGCGCCAGGGCTTTGTACGCGCCGGCGTGGACTGCCTGACGCTTTCCACCGATACGCGGCTGGACCTGGCGCTGCTGCAATTCGCCCGGCAGCGCGGCCAGCGCCTTGGCGGCGCGCGCAACGTCGCACGGGGGACCGCATGATCGATGCGATCAGCCGCCTGCCCGTCTTCAGCTTCCTGTGGCCGGTCATGCTCTGGCTGCTGCCCTGCGTGGTGCTGCTGGCGGTGTGCTACGTGTGGCTCGACGCGCGCCGCCGCCGCGCGAGGGCGCACTACCCGGCGCTGCAAATGGCGGGCACCGCGGGCAAGGCCGTCACGAACTGGCGCCGCCACGTGGCGCCGGTCATGGCGCTGTTGGCCCTGGCCGCATTGATCGTTGCGATTGCACGGCCCCAGGCCGTGATGATGCTGCCCTCCCGCATCGAAACCGTGATCCTTGTGATCGACCTGTCCGGCAGCATGCGGGCGCAGGACGTCAAGCCAACCCGCCTGCGCGCCGCGCAGAACGCGGCCAAGGTCCTGCTCGATGCCCAGCCATCGGGAGTCAGCATGGGGCTGGTGGCGATGGCAGGCACGGCGGCCGTGGCGCAGGCGCCGAGCCGGCGCAAGGACGACGTCGCTGCCGCGATCGACAAACTGCAATCACAGGGTGGCACGGCCCTTGGTAACGGATTGCTGATCGCGCTGACGGCGCTGATGCCGCAACTGGCCGAAGACGCGGCGCGGCTCATGAACGACGACTCGCCGCCGCAGAAACCGCCCGGCGCGGACAACGACGATAACGTGGCCCCCGGCTCCTATGCGTCGGGCGCCATCGTGCTGTTCTCCGATGGCGAAAGCAATGCGGGCCCCGGCGCCATGCTGGCGGCACAGCTCGCCGCCGCGCACGGCGTGCGCATCTACACCGTGGGCGTGGGCACCATCGAGGGCGTGGTGCTGAAGGCGGATGGCATGTCCGCCCGCGTCCGGCTCGACGAACAGGTGCTCAAGCAGGTGGCCGACGCCACGGGCGCGGAGTATTTCCGCCTGGAGGATGCCTCGCGCCTGAAGAAGGTGTACCGCGCCATCAACGCCAGGCTGAGCTACGGCAAGCGCGACCAGGTCGAGATCACCGCGTTCTTTGCCGCGCTGGGCGCCCTGCTGGCCACCTGCGCGGGATTGCTGTCACTGTGGTGGTTCGGGCGGGTCCTGTAGATCGAATCCGGCAGGCCAGCCGGCGCGTGGTTCGGGACGATCTGGCCCGGCTATCGCGGTGCCAGCACCAGCAGCGTGGAAGTGCCGTGCGCCAGCACGCGACCGCTGGCGTCGAGCACGCGGCAGTCGGCGGTAATGATCTGCTTGCCCGAGGAAACCACGCGCCCCTCCGCGCGCACGCGCCCTGAATCGGCCTTGATGGCGCGCGAGAAATTTCCCTTCGTTTCCACCGTGGTATAGCCGGTGCCGGCCGGCAGCACCGAATATGCCGCGCATCCCGTAGCACTGTCGATCAGCGTCAGCGCCCATCCACCGTGGACGGTACCCATCGGATTGAGCAGATGCGGACCCGCCTCGCCTTCGAACGCGGCAAACCCTTCGCCAACCTCCACCAGCCAGAACCCCAGCGTCTCGGCAATCGGCGGCTGCGGCAGCCGGCCGTCCACGATGGCCTCCAGTACGGCCTTGCCGGTCATGCCCGCGATGTCGGCGGGTGAAGCAACTCCATAGCGATAGTCGGTCACGCATGTCTCCTTTGCGTTTTGTAATGGAAATGACTGCTGGTAATGGTCGATGACAGCCGCTGCCTGCGCGCGGCTATTTCCGTTTGAACGCCTCGCGCCGGGCTGCGCGCTCGTCCGCGAAGGTACTGCTCATGACGGCGTCCAGGTCCTGGCGCTGGATCGGCGCGCCGCAATGCGGGCAAACGCTGGCCAGACCCACGTCGTGGCCACAGGCGCGATGCACGAAGCGCACCGCCAACCCTTCGTCCTCATCCTTGCACCACGTCTCGCCCCAGGCGCGCAGTGCATAGATCACGGGATAGAAATCCCAGCCCTTCCTGGTGAGCTGGTATTCGTACCGCAGCGGCTTCTCGCTATACGGCCGGCGCTCGACCATGCCGTCCGCCTCGAGCGCCTTCAGGCGCGTGGTCAGCATCTGCGGCGTGGCGCCGGTCTGGATCTGCATTTCCTCGAACCGCGTTGCGCCCATGTACAGCTCGCGCAGCACCAGAAGCGTCCACTTGTCGCCCACCACATCCACGGAACGTGCCACGGGGCACGCCGTATCGTTCCTAGCTTCCGTCGCTCGCGTCACAGCCCGACTCCAAAAGTCACTATTTATTTCATAGTAGCACGATCACGAATGCTCGGCTGGCGCCTTCCTCCGCCCGCTATCCCTTGTGTTTCTTGACACTATGATTTTCATAGTTATACTGGCTCGTACTGAAGCGCGAGACGTCGCGCAACTTGACAGTCAAGGCAGGCAGGCGCCCCTGCAACCGATGCGACTCCGGTCGCACATGCCTTAAAGGAGTATCCAAGTGGCGAATCCTCTCTATCGCGCGGAGCGCACCGGCCTGTTGCTGGTGGACCCGTACAACGACTTCCTTTCCGACGGCGGCAAGCTGTTTCCGATGCTCAGGGACGTGGCTGACGACGTCCGCCTGCTGGACAACCTGCGTGCGGCCGTGGGCGCCGCCCGTGACGCCGGCATCCAGGTGTTCTACGTTCCGCATCGCCGCTGGCAGCCGGGCGACTATGACAACTGGGATCATCCGAATCCGACGCAGCGCCTGGTGCAACAGCGCCATACGTTTGCCAAAGGCACATGGGGCGGAGAGTGGCATCCCGATTTCGTGCCCCAGGACGGCGACATCGTCATCCAGGAGCATTGGGCCCAGAGCGGCTTCGCCAACACCGACCTCGATTTCCAGCTCAAGCAGCAAGGCGTCACGCATGTGATCGTGATCGGCCTGCTGGCCAATACCTGCATCGAATCGACCGCCCGCTTTGCAATGGAGCTTGGCTACCACGTCACGCTCGTGAACGACGCCACAGCCGCGTTCACCCGCGAAATGATGCATGCCGCTCATCATCTGAACGGCCCTACCTTCGCGCATGAAATTCTGAAGACCGCTGAACTCGTTGCCGCGCTTCCTACCGCTTCGCGGGAGGTTGCGGCATGAACCTCACCGGCAATCTCCTGATCGGCGCGCACGAAGTGGGCGCCACGGCGGGCACGATGCGTGCGTTGAATCCCGCGACCAATCTGAAGTTCGCACCCGATTTCGCGTTCGGCGGCCCCGCGGAGGTCGAACGCGCCGCGCAATTGGCCGATGACGCCTTCGACAGCTACAACGGCACGACGCTGGCAGAGCGCGCCGCATTCCTGGAGCGCATCGCCGACGGGCTCGATGCCCATGCGCCGGCGCTGGCGCAGCGTGCCGCGCTGGAAACCGGCCTGCCTGCTGCCCAGCTGGCTGCCGAGGCAGCCAAGGCGGCCACCCAGTTTCGCCAGTTCGCCACGGTGGTGCGTCAGGGGCGCTTCCGGCAAGCCGCGATCGACCCGGCCCAGCCAGACCGGCAGCCGCGTCCGCGCATGGATCACCGCATGCAGAAGATCGGCATCGGACCCATTGCCATCTTCGGCGCCAGCAACTTCCCGATCTCGTATTCGGTTGCCGGCGGCGACACCGCGTCGGCACTGGCGGCCGGCTGCCCCGTCATCCTGAAAGCGCACAACGCTCACCCCGGCGCGTCGGAAATCATGGGGCGCATCATCCAGCAGGCGGTCAGGGACAGTGGCCTGCATGAAGGCGTGTTCTCGATGCTGCGCGGCGACGGCAATGCAATTGGCGAGGCGCTGGTCGACCATCCGCTGATCAAGGGCGTGACGTTCACCGGCTCCGAAGCAGGCGGCATGGCGCTTTATCGCCGTGCGCAGCAGAGGCCCGATCCGATCCCGGTCTTCACCGAGATGACCAGCGTGAACCCGACCTTTGTACTGCCGGACGCGCTTGCGTCGCGCGGTGCGCAGATCGGCGATGGCTTTGCCGAGCGCATGCTGGTGAACGTCGGGCAGGCCTGCCTGAAGCCGGCCATCCTGCTGGCCGTAGCGGGCGCGGGCTATGACGCGCTGCGCGAGGCGATGATCTCCCGCGTGCATGGCATGCACGCCCGCACGATGCTGACGCCCGGTATCCAGCAGGCCTATCGCAAGGGCCTGGACCGCCAGCATGCGGCCGGCGCCGAGACCATTGCCGCCGGTGCGGCGCCCGTGGGCGATTGGGATGGCCAGTCCTTCCTGTTCGAGGTCGATGGCACACAGCTGATCGACCAACCGGCCCTGCTCGACGAAGTGTTCGGACCGGCGGCGTTGCTGGTGCGCGTGACGGACGTGGAGCAACTGGTCAGCATCGCGCGGCGGTTCCGTGGGCAGCTATCGGCAACCATGCATCTGGAGCAGGCCGACCTGGCGCTGGCTGCCCGCCTGTTGCCGATTCTGGAACGCCGCACCGGCCGCATCGTGATCAATGCTTTCGCGCATCCACAGGAAGTGTCGTACGCATCGATCCACGGCGGGCCGTTTCCAGCCACGTCGGACAGCCGCTTCACCTCGGTAGGCATGACCGCGATCGAACGGTTTCTGCGGCCGGTGACCTACCAGGGCTTTCCGGATGCACTGCTGCCCGAGGCCCTGCGCCACGACAATCCGCTCGGCCTCTGGCGGCTGACGGACGGCGAACTCTCACAAGACTAACCCTGGAGCGCGCCATGCAATATCTTGTTCTGGTATCCCGCAGTTCTCCCCCGCCCAACGAAACCCCGACGGCGGCCGAGCGTCAGGCGGAGCAGGAAGTCATCCGCAATCTCTATGTGGACGGCGTGGTCAGGCAGATCTGGCTGCGCGAGGGCGGTGCCGTGATCCTTGCCGAAGGCGACAGCGCCCCGGCACTGGAGCGCACGTTCTCAGCGCTGCCGCTCGTGAAATCGGGCTTCCTGCAAACGCCGACGGTCATTGCGCTGAAGCCATATCCGGGTTTCGGTCCGCAGCTCGGGGAGTAGCAGGAGCTGGGTTTCAGGCGGGCGAGACGCAATCGGTCTCGCCCTGGACCGGCATCGCGGCATCGCCGGTGTCGGTTTCCGCGCGCATGCTCGATCCAAGCACGAACTGGTCGCGCCCGCGCTTCTTGGCCATGTAGAGCGCACGATCCGCATCCGCAAACAGGCCGCGCCACAACGCCTCACGGTTCGAAGGCCCGCCTTGCAACTGGGCGATACCGATACTGACGGTTGCGTGGCCGCAGCCGGGACCATCGCCATCGGGCAGCGCGATTGCCCTCACCTTGCGCAGGATGCGGTTGGCCAGCGCCGTGGCCTGATGTTCATCGGTATGCGGGCAGAGAATGCAGAACTCTTCGCCGCCGTAGCGTGCCGCGATGTCGGAGGCGCGCCGCGAATTGTCGAGCGCGGCGGCGATATCGCGCAGTACGTGATCCCCTTCATGGTGCCCGTGACGATCGTTGACGCGCTTGAAATGATCGACGTCGATCACCAGGCAGGACAGCGGATCCCCGTCGCGCTGCCAGCGCGCCACCAGGCCGATGGCCGTCATGTCCAGCGCCCCGCGATTCAGCAGGCCGGTCAGCGCATCGAGGCGCGCGCCGCTTTCATTGCGCGCGATGATCTGCTCCATCGCCATCAGGCTGAAGCCGAACAGGCCCAGCAGCACGGCGACCAGCGGCGCCAGCGGCCAGACCGATGCACTGGTCTGCAGGAAGAACGGCGTGATGGCCAGCCCCTTGAAGGCGGCGCCATAACTCAGCGCGGCCACCTGCGAGGCAAGCAGGACGAGATGGGATGCCAGCACCAGCGGGCCACCGATACTGGTGCGGCCGCGCCGGCTGCGCAGCATCGTGACAATGGTGCTGAAGGAAATCACTGCCAGCATGCCGTATGCCATGCCATGCAGCAGCAGGCGTCCGTCGGCCAGGCCGCTTACCAGCACCAGCAGCAGGAGCACGGCCAGGCCGGTCAGGCGCAGCGGCAAAGCCTGGTCGGGCAGTCCGTAGTAGACGCGTACACCGCGATAGATGGTGAGCCTGCCGATCAGATAGGCACCGGCGCCAAGCGCGGCAAGGTGGATGGACTCGCCGGCCGCGCTGGCGGCCACCACCAGCCCGGCGCCCGAGGCCACCACATGACCAACGGCCCAGAGGCGTCCGGCTTCACTGGCGCGCAGCGCCAGCACCAGCCCCGCGGCCATGACCAGCGTGCTGGAGAAAACCACCATCATGACGACCAGAATCGTCTGCTGAGCCAGGTGCACGGGAATCGGTTTCCTCTTCAAGCTACCGGGGGCGGCTGCCGTTATTCACGTTAACCCCCGATGGGCGACCAAAACGTGAAGAACGTTGGATTGAAACGCTGCGAAGTCTCGCATCATAGCCCGCGTGCCACTTGTGGCGCACCCCCGGCTAGCCGGGTAGCGGCACTTTGCAATGATTTGAAATATTCGACGGCCCGAGGAACGGGCCGCTCAGTCGTCCTGCGGCGGTATTGCCGATGACGACGTGGACGCGGCGGGTACCACGTCCGGGAACGTCCCGCCAAGCGCAAGGGTCAACGCCCGCGCGGCATCGAGCACCTGGTCACGGAACGCTTCGTTGAAGCGCGGCGTCGGGCAGGTCAACGTCAGGGCACCCTTCAGCTCTCCGCCCGGCCCGAACACGGGCGACGATACGCCCGCGATATCGGGGCTGCGGTCGCCCACCAGCGCGACCACGCCTTCGTCCCGAATCTTCTGGTAGATCTCGCCGCGTGCGCCGGCAAACGCCCGCAACACACGTCCACCCGATCCACGGTTGCGTGGCAGCAGGTCGCCGGCCCGGATATGGTCACGCACCGGCTGCGGGGAATCCACGCGATACAGGCAGAGCCGGTGCTCGCCCTGTTCGACGTGAAATGCGGCCGACTCACGGGTCACGCGCACCAGCTCGCGCAGCGCCGGCATGACCACCTGCTCCAGCGAGAACGACGCCGCGTACACGGCATTGAGCCGGGCGATTTCGGAACCGAGCGCGTAGCGGCCATCCGTCAGCCGCTGGATCAGCCGCGCATGTTCGAGCGATGCAAGCAGCCGCAGCAGCGTGCTCTTGTACAGGCCGCTGCGTTGCGCCAGTTCGGCCAGGCCGAGCGACGTGTCACCCTCGCGGAATACCGACAGCACGAACAGGGCCCGATCGACCGCAATGGCACCGCCTTCGGCGGCGTTCTTGTCGGCTTCGGAGAGCTGGGCGGCTTTGCGTGGCATGAGGACTGACGGGCGATACGGCCATATGGAACGGGCGTCCACCGTATAGAACGGCCATTGTGTTGTCAATCGCACCACACTTCCAATCCGCCCCGCACGAGGATTGCTGCATTGCCGTATGATGGCGACTTCCGGGTTTTCCCTGAGTCGTCGTACAGGGATTTTCGATACCCGGCCAATCCCGCGCCCCCTGAATCACCCATGTCCGCCCCGAGTATCCCTTCGGCCACCCCGCCGCATGGCGATTCCGCCACTGGCAATGTGACCCGCCGCATCCTTGCCGTCGTTTTCTTCAACTTCATCGCCTATCTGGCGGTTGGCTTGCCGATCGCCGTGGTGCCCGGATTCGTGCACGGCGATCTCGGCTACAGCGCCGTGCTGGCTGGCCTTGCCGTCAGCATCCAGTACCTGGCCACGCTGATGAGCCGCCCCTGGGCCGGCACGCTCTGCGACACACAAGGCCCGAAGCGATCCGTATTGACGGGCCTGGCGCTCGTCACCGGCAGCGGTGTGCTGACGCTGGTTGCCTCGCTGTTCGCCGGCAGCGACTGGGTGGGCCTGGCCTGGCTGCTGGCTGGCCGCCTGATGCTCGGTGCCGGTGAAAGCCTGGTTACCACGGGCACCATCGCCTGGGGCATCGGCAGCGCTGGCGCACGGCACACGGCGAAGGTGATTTCCTGGAATGGCATCACGACTTACGGGGCGCTGGCCGTCGGGGCACCGGTTGGCGTGGTGCTGGCGCACTGGGGCGGCCTTGGCACGATCGGCGTGGTCACGACGGTGATCGCCGGGGCGTCGCTGCTGCTGGCGCGCCGCCGTCCGCCAGTACCGATCCTCAAGGGTGATCGCCTGCCCTTCCGGCGCGTGTTCCGCGCGATGACGCCCTTCGGCCTGTGCCTGGCGCTGGGATCGGTCGGATTCGGCGTGATCACGGCCTTCATCACGCTCTACTACGCCAGCCACGGCTGGGACAACGCCGCGCTGGCACTGACCGCGCTGGGGGTCTGCTTTGTGCTGACGCGCCTGGTGATGGCCGACGCCATCGCCAAATTCGGTGGCTATCCGGTGGCGCTGGTGTCGTTTGCCGTGGAAGCGGCCGGTCTGGCGATCATCTGGATGGCGCATGCCCCCTGGCAGGCGCTGGCAGGCGCCGCCGTGGTGGGCTTTGGTTTTTCGCTGGTATTCCCGGCGCTTGGCATGGAGGCCGTCAAGCGTGTGCCGGCCACCAATCGCGGCTCGGCGCTGGGCGCGTATGCACTGTTCCTGGATTTTGCGCTGGGCCTGACTGGTCCCGTGGCCGGCTTTATCGCCAAGCAAGGTGGATATCCGACCGTCTACCTGTTCGCCGCCGTCAGCGCCGTGCTGGCGCTGATTCTGAGCCAGGTGCTAGCCGCACGCTACCGCGCGCAACTGGCACCGGCCGCCTGATCACAGGCGTTCGCAGCAGTACGCCTCGGTGCTGTAGGGGAACGACACCTCGTCGCGGCCCTGCAGCGCGGGGTCGCTGGCGATTACCGCGTGCAGGCGCGCACGCACGTCGTCCTGCTCCGGCTGGGCCAGCGATGCAATGAAACTCACCGACATCACGCGGTCCACGATGACCTGTTCCGGCGCACCGGTGTGCGTGTACGGAAAACGTGTCAGGCCAAGCGGCCCGAACCCTTCGGCCGGAAACACCTTCTTCCAGTCGCCTTTATAGAACCGGGGCGCATCGCCCTCGTAGGGCGTCATGATTTCCGTGAGCTGTGCCACCCAAGGCACCGATTCGTCGCGCACGTTCCAGATCAGGCCAAGCCGGCCGCCCGGCTTCAGCACGCGGTGAATCTCCCGCATCGCGGCGGTATTGGCAAACCAGTGGAAAGCCTGCGCGCAGACCACGGCATCCACGCTCGCGTCTGGCAGCGGCATCGACTCGGCACTACCCGGCAGCGCTCGAACATCCGGCAGCTTCGCCGCGAGCTGCGCCCGCATGGCGTCCACGGGTTCCACGGCCACCACGCTGGCGCCCGATGGCACCAGCAGGCTCGTGAACTTGCCCGTGCCGGCGCCCAGATCCACCACGGTCTTGCCGGGCGCCAGGCCCAGCGTGCCGCGCAGCCAGTTGCCGAGTTCGGCTGGATAATCGGGGCGCCCACGCGCGTAGGTATCGGCCTGGGTCGAAAATCCCTGGGCCGCGGCATGATGGATTGTCGTCATGACCCGGCACGATACGCCGGGTTCGTGACATAGACAAGGCGCGGCGCCGCAACGGCGCCTGGCCTCAATGCTGCTGCCCCCAACGGCGTACCGTCACGCGCTCAAGCGTGGCGAATACCAGCCCCTCGACGGCCAGGCCGATCAGGATCACCGTGGCCAGGCCCGCAAAGACACGATCGGTGTAAAGCTCGTTCCGGTTCTGGAAGATGTACCAGCCCAGGCCGCCCTTGCCCGACGACGCGCCGAACACGAGTTCCGCGGCAATCAGCGTGCGCCACGCAAAGGCCCAGCCGATCTTGAGGCCGGACAGGATGGCCGGCAGCGCGGCCGGCACCAGGATCAGGATCACGTAGCGCAGGCCGCGCAGGCCGTAGTTGCGCCCCGCCATGCGCAGCGTCTCGGGAACGCCGCGAAATCCCGCGTAGGTATTCAACGCCAGCGGCCACAGCACCGAATGGATCAGCACGAAGATCAGGCTCTTGCTTCCCAGCCCGAACCACAGCAATGCCAGCGGCAGCAGCGCGATGGCCGGCAGCGGATTGAACATCGCGGTCAGCGTATCGAGCAGGTCGCGGCCAATGCGCGTGGACACGGCCAGCGTAGTCAGCACGAAGGCGAGCACGATGCCGGCCGCATACCCTTGCAGCAGGATCGACAGCGACACCACGGCCTTGCCCGGCAGTTCGCCACTGGCGATGGCGTCGACAAACGCGCGCGCCGTCGCCATGAAGCTCGGCAGCAGCAGGTCGTTGTCCTGGATGCGGGCCACGATTTCCCAGATCACCGCCAGCGCGACCAGGATCGCGGCCTTGCGCAACCAGCCTTGCTGCCAGAGCTGCCGATACCACGGCAATGCGCGCGATAACGGCACGGCGGTAAAGGGTTCGAGCACACGCTCGTATTCGGGTCGCAGCGGAGGATTTGCGGTCGTCATGATCAATGGCTCGCGGCGTGGATGGCGCGGTCAGCCGCGGCGCCGGCATCATCCGGCGTTTCGAACAGCATCGAATGAATGCGTTGCGCGGCCTGCTGAAACTCGGCGCTGCCCTGGCTGGCCAGCGAAAACTGGTGGCTATTGAGTTCGGCGCGCACGCGGCCCGGATGCGGCGACAGCAGCAGGATGCGACTGCCGACCACGAGCGCCTCCTCGATGGAATGGGTGACGAACAACAGCGTGAACGCGGCATCGTCCCATAGCGCCAGCAGTTCCTCCTGCATGCGCCGGCGCGTCAGTGCATCGAGCGCGGCAAACGGCTCATCCATCAGCAGCACCTTGGGCCGCATCGCCAGCGCACGCGCAATCGCCACGCGCTGCTTCATGCCGCCCGACAACGTATGCGGAAACGCATCGGCAAACGCCGCCAGACCCACCTTGTTCAGGTAATGCATGGCAACGTCGGCAGCCTCGGCCTTCGACATGCCGCGCGCCTGCCGCAGCGGAAACATCACGTTCTGCTTGACCGTCTTCCACGGCGGCAACTGGTCGAACTCCTGGAACACGACGATGCGGTCCGCCCCTGGCCCGCGAACGCGCTGGCCTTCAAGCCGTATCTCGCCTTCGCTGGCCGGTACGAATCCGGCCACGGCCTTCAGCAACGTCGACTTGCCGCAGCCGGAGGGTCCCAGCAGCACGAACCGGTCGGTGGCGTGCACATCGAAACTCACGCGGTGCGTGGCCCGCACCACGCGCTGTGGCGTACGGTATTCGAGCGAGACGTTATCGACCTGCAGCAGCGGTTGCGGATGCGGCACCACGCGCAGGCGCGTACCGTGAGGATGCGCGTCGACCATGTCAGCTCCCCTGTGCGGTGGCCGGGTCCTGGAAGAAGTAGTCTTGCCACGACGCCGGACGGTTCTTGATGGCGCCCACACGATGCATGAACTCGGCCAGCGCGAACGTGTTCTGCGGCGTGATCTTGAACTGCACCTGCGGGTTCTTCAGGATCTTCACCAGCAATGCGCGATCGATCCTGGCCTTGTTCACGCGGATATACAGGTCCGCGGCGGCTTCCGGGTTCTTCGTCGCGAACGCTGCCGCCTCGGCGAGCGCATCGACGAAGGCGCGATAGGTCTTCGGGTTTTCGTTCCGGAATTTCTCGGTGGCGTAAAGCACGGTGGCCGAGCTTGGGCCGCCGAGCACGTCATACGAGCTCAGCACGATGCGCGCATTCGGGTTGCCTGCAAGCTCCTGTTCCTGGAACGGCGGGTTGCCGAAATGGCCCGTGATTTCCGTACCGCCCGCGATGATCGCGGCGGCGGCATCGGGATGCGGCACCGCCACGGTCCACTTGTCGAGTCGATTGAATTCCTTGTCGCCCCACTGCTTGGCCGCCGCGAGCTGCAACACACGCGACTGCACCGACACCGTCACCGCCGGCAACGCGATGCGGTCCTTGTCGGAGAAATCGGCAATCGACTTCACCTTTGGATTGTTGGAAACGAGGTAGTACGGAAAGTTACCCAGCGACGCGACGCCCTTCACGTTCTGACGGCCATGCGTACGGTCCCACAGCGTCAGCAGCGGGCCGACACCGGCGCCGGCAATGTCGATCGATCCGGACAGCAGTGCATCGTTGACGGCCGAGCCGCCCGACAGTTGCGTCCATTCCACATTGACGTCGACGCCCTGCTGCTTGCCGTGCTTCTCGATGAGCTGCTGGTCGCGCGCCACGTTGAGCAGCAGGTAGACCACCCCGAACTGCTCGGCAATGCGGATCTTGCCTTCCGCGTGGGCGGTGCCGGTCAGCGCCAGGCCGGCGGTCAGGACAGCCAGCGTGGCGCGGCGTGTAACGGTGTTGGCAAACGAAAGCAGGGACATGCGAAAGACTCCGGGGGCGCTGTTCATGAAATGTGAGGTGTTCGTTCAGTAAGGCGTATCGCCTTCGATCGTCGTGCGGTACATCACGCGGCGCAGGTGGTCGGGCGTGCCGGCGGCCAGGTGCAGCAGCGAACGGTTGTCCCAGAACACCAGGTCATGCTCGCGCCACTGGTGGCGGTAGACGTACTCGGATTTCACGCTGTGCGCGAACAGTTCATCGAGCAGCGCACGGCTTTCCGCGTCGGACAGGCCCACGATCTTCGTCGTGAAATGCTCGCTGACGAACAACGCCTTGCGGCCCGTCTCGGGATGCGTGCGCACCACGGGCTGCACCACCGGCTTTACCTGGGCAATCTGTTCGGGCGTGAGGTTCGGGCGCCAGGGGCTGCGCTTCTGCAGCTCCGCATAGCGCGCCAGGTAGGTATGCTCGGCAGTCAGCCCTTCCACCCGTTGCTTGAGATCGTCGGACAGCCCTTCGTACGCCGCATGCATGTTGGCAAACAGCGTATCGCCGCCCTCCGGAGGCAGCTCGATCGCATGCAGCAGCGAACCGAGGCTGGGCTTTTCCTTGTACGAAAGATCGGAGTGCCAGAAGTGGCCCGCGTCGCCGAGTCCGATCGGCTTGCCATCCTTCAGCACGTTCGACACGATCAGGATTTCGGGATGATTCGAAAGCTGGAACTGGTGCAGCACGTGAATCTGCAGCGGCCCAAAGCGGCGGCTGAATGCGATCTGCTGGTCCGGCGTGATGCGCTGGTCGCGGAACACCACCACGTGGTGGTCCAGATGCGCGCGATGAATGCGGCGGAAGTCTTCGGCGGAAAGCGGCCGATTCAGGTCCAGCCCCACGACTTCGGCACCAAGCGCTGCGTCGAGCGGACGGACCGCGAAGTCCTGAAGGGTATCTACGGCAAGGGTCATGACAGTGATGGGCTCTGGGGGAAAAGCACAAGCCTTGCACTGTAGGGACGCGCGAAACGACAGACAACGAATCAAATCGCGCGCGGTTATGCGGCCAGCGCATATGGCGGCGGCTCACGGCAAGGGTCGCCCGCATGCGCGCAAATTGCATAAGCAACGGCGTTTTCCTTCGTTCCAGCGTAGCGCGGCACCGTCTTACGCTGCCGGGCTGGTGCTCCTCAAGGAATTCAGCATGTCCCTTTCAAACCCCACACGCCGGCGCATCGTACTTGCCGGGCTGGCCGGACTCGCCGGCACCGCAACGCTGCCGTCGATGTCGTTTGCGGCCGACGCACCTGAAACCCTGCGCATCGGCTATCAGAAGTCGTCGACGCTGATGATCTGGCTGAAGTCGCGGCAGACGCTTGAGCAGGCGCTGGCGCCGCGCAAGGTCAACGTGCAGTGGCATGAATTCACGTCGGGCCTGCCGTTGCTGGAGTCGCTCAATGTTGGCAACCTCGATCTGACCGCCGATGTCGCGGACGCCGTGCCGCCATTCGCGCTTGCCGCCGGTGCCAGCATGACGTACTACGCGATCGAATCGCCATCGCCCACCGCGCAGGCCATCGTCGTGCGGCACGATTCGTCTATTCGCTCGGTCGCGCAACTCAAGGGGCAGCGCGTGGCCTTCTCGAAAGGCGCCGGTGCGCATTACCTGCTGCTCGAAGCACTCAATGAAGCCGGCCTGTCGATGCGCGACATCGAGCCGGCCTACCTGACGCCGGCCGATGCACGTGCCGCGTTCGAGCGAGGCAGCGTCGCGGCATGGGTGATCTGGGACCCGTTCCTTGCGGCGGTACAGCGCCAGGCCAACGCACGTATTCTGCGCGACGGCGCAAAGCTGTCGAGCTACCGGCGCTTCTACCTGGCCGCCACGCCCTACGCCAAGCGTCGCCCCGATGTGTTGGCGACGGTCTATCAGGAACTGCGCCGCGCGGGCGAATGGGTCAAGGCGAATCCAGCCGAGGCCGCGGCGTGGCATGCGCCACTGATCGGCCTCGATGCCGCCACCGTGGAGGCAGCCAACGCCCGGCGGACTTATCAGGTACAGCCCGTCGATGGCCCGGCGCTGGAAGAACAGCAACGCATTGCCGACGCCTTCGCAGGGCAGTCGATCCTGCCGCGCAAGGTGACAGTCGCCGCATCACCGGTCTGGAAGCCGGCCTGATCCGCTGACCTTCTTCACTCCTCTCCAGCCCTGGAGAGGAGAACCAGCTCCACCTCGAAAGCCCGTTTGCCGTGCGCCACCGCACGCCCCACCCCCGGTTCCGTGCCCTATAGTCGAAGGCAGCAGCGTCCACAAGATGCTGCGCCGCACAGGACACAGCGAACCACAAGGGGACCTCCACATGGGCACTGTTGCGCGTTTCGACATCGGTTACACCCGCTACCTTTCTCCCGAGGGCACACCCGCCCCAGACTTTCCCGCCTTTGCCCGCGACCCGGCCGCGCTGCTGCCGCTGTATCGCGCTATGGTGCTCACCCGGCAATTCGACCTCAAGGCCATTGCGATGCAGCGCACGGGCCAGATCGGCACGTTCGCGTCGGCACTGGGCCAGGAAGCGATCGGCGTGGGCGTGGCCATGTCCATGCAGCCGGACGATGCGTTGATTCCGTCCTACCGCGATCATGCCGCCCAGTTTGTGCGCGGCGTCACGATGACGGAGAGCCTGCTGTACTGGGGTGGCGACGAACGGGGCAGCGGATTTGCCGCGGTGCCGCACGACTTCGGCAACTGCGTACCGATCGGTACCCAGGTTGGCCACGCGGCGGGGGTAGCCTACGCATTCAAGCTGCGCCGCCAGCCGCGCGTGGCGGTCTGCATCATTGGCGATGGCGGCACCTCCAATGGCGCCTTTTACGAGGGCATGAACATGGCTGGCGCATGGCAGGTGCCGCTGGTCATCGTCATCAACAACAACCAGTGGGCCATCTCGATGCCGCGCGCCAGACAGACGGCTGCCGCAACGCTGGCGCAGAAAGCCATCGCGGCCGGCATTCCCGGCGAACAGATCGACGGCAATGACGTGATCGCCGTGCGGCAGCGCGTGGGCGACGCCATCGCGCGCGCACGCGACGGGGCCGGGCCGGCCTTGATCGAAGCGGTCACGTACCGGCTGGGCGATCACACCACGGCCGACGATGCCTCGCGCTACCGCGACGAAGCCACCGTCAAGGAAGCCTGGCGGCAGGAGCCGATCAAGCGGATGCGCGACTATCTGGCCAGTGTCGGCGCCTGGGATGCCGGGCGCGAAGAGGCACTGATCCGCGAATGCCAGCAGGCCGTGGGCGCCGCCGTGGAAGCGTATCTGCAACTGCCCCATCCCGACGTGTCGGCGATGTTCGACTGCCTCTATGAAACGCTCCCGGCCGCGATGACCGACCAGCTCGATAGCGCGCAACGGTACGCCGCGCAGGACAAGGAGGCCCATCATGG
The DNA here is from genome assembly GCF_057798835.1 of Cupriavidus sp. 291-E7. Classification (NCBI taxonomy): domain Bacteria; kingdom Pseudomonadati; phylum Pseudomonadota; class Betaproteobacteria; order Burkholderiales; family Burkholderiaceae; genus Cupriavidus; species Cupriavidus sp. 291-E7. The sequence goes on along the minus strand of NZ_JBYOJV010000003.1, from coordinate 280,760 downwards.
CTGAACTGCATATGGTGGAAGCGGTCAACCTGGCGCTCGCCCACGCGCTCGAACACGATCCCGACGTGGTGCTGCTGGGCGAGGATATCGGCGTCAACGGCGGCGTGTTCCGGTCCACCGTCGGCCTGCAGACCCGCTTTGGCGAGGCGCGCGTCATCGACACGCCGCTGGCTGAAGGCGGTATCGTCGGCGCGGCCATCGGCATGGCGGCGATGGGCCTCAAACCCGTTGCCGAAATACAGTTCGCCGGCTTTATCTATCCGGCGATCGACAACATCCTGAACCACGCCGGCCATCTGCGGCACCGCACGCGCGGGCGCCTCAGTTGTCCGCTCGTGGTACGCGCGCCAAGCGGCGCGGGCATCCATGCGCCCGAGCATCACTCCGAAAGCCCGGAGGCGCTGTTCGCGCATATTCCCGGGCTGCGCGTGGTCATGCCGTCGTCGCCGGCACGCGCATACGGACTGCTGCTGGCCGCCATCCGCGATCCCGATCCGGTGATCTTCTTCGAACCAACGCGGCTCTATCGCCTGTTCCGGCAGGAAGTGGAGGACAACGGCGAGGCCCTGCCGCTCGACGCCTGCTTCACGCTGCGCGACGGCAGCGACGTCACCCTGGTCAGCTGGGGCGCGATGGTGCAGGAGACGCTGGCCGCGGCGGACCGGCTGGCCGAGGACGGCATCTCCGCCACGGTGATCGACGTGGCCACGCTCAAACCGCTGGACATGGAGACGATTCTGGAATCGGTGGCCCAGAGCGGGCGCTGCGTGATCGTGCACGAGGCGCCGCGCACGGCCGGCGTCGGCGCCGAGATCGCGGCAAACCTGGCCGATGCCGGACTCTATTCACTGAGCGCGCCGGTGCAGCGCGTGACCGGCTACGACACCGTGGTTCCGCTAGCGCGGCTGGAACACAGCTATCTGCCGTCGGTGGCGCGAATCGTGGACGCGGCACGGCGCGCGCTGGACGCCGCGTAGCCAACCAGGAGACAACGATGCGGATCTTCAAGCTGCCCGACCTGGGCGAAGGCCTGCAGGAAGCCGAAATCGTGGCATGGCACGTCAAGGCCGGCGACGCCGTACAGGCGGACCAGCCGTTGCTGTCCGTCGAGACAGCCAAGGCCATCGTCGAGATTCCCTCGCCATTCGGCGGGCAGGTGGCAAAGCTGTTTGCGCAGCCCGGCGACATCGTGCACCTGGGCGCGCCGCTGGTGGGTTTCGAAGGCGCGGGCGCGTCGGATGACGCGGGCACCGTCGTGGGTGCCGTCAAGGTCGGCACGCATGTGGTGCGCGAGAGCGAAACCCGCGTGGGCACGGCAGGCATCCAGGGCGGCCACAACATCAAGGCCACACCCGCGGTACGCGCGCTGGCACGCAAGCTGTCGGTGGACCTGGCCGTGGTCACGCCTTCCGGCCACGACGGCGTGATTACCGCCACCGATGTGCAGCGCGTGGCCACCGCGCTGGCGGAGGTCGGTCCCGCGGAAGTGGTGCGCGGTGTGCGGCGTGCAATGGCGCAGAACATGGCGCGCGCGCAGAGCGAGGTGGCCGCGGCCACGGTCATGGACGACGCGGACCTGCACGCCTGGCGGACGGGCGGATCGGCGGCCGCCGGCCACGACATCACGATCCGGCTGGTACGCGCGCTGGTGGCAGGCGTGCAGGCCGAACCCGCGTTGAACGCGTGGTACGAGGGTCGCACCGGCCGCCGCCATGTGCTGGAACGCATCGACGTAGGCATTGCGGCGGACCTGCCCGAGGGGTTGTTCGTGCCGGTACTGCGCAACGTGGGCAAGCGCGACGCAGCCGACCTGCGCGCCGGGCTGGAACGGATGCGCGCCGATATCAAGGCGCGCACGATCGCTCCCGAGGAGATGCGCGGCAATACCATCACGCTTTCCAACTTCGGAATGATCGCCGGCCGTTATGCGGCACCGATCGTGGTGCCGCCCACGGTTGCCATCCTGGGTGCCGGCCGCATCCGTGACGAAGTGGTGGCCGCGGGCGGCGTGCCGGCCGTGCATCGCGTGATGCCGCTGTCGCTGACGTTCGACCACCGCGTGGTCACGGGCGGCGAGGCCGCGCGCTTTCTGCGTGCGGTGATTGCCGATCTGGAGCGTCCCGACTAGGGAGTGACGCGCGCGATACCGCGTCCCCCTCCTCCATCGGCAGGAGCACCATCGCCCCACGCAGTCTATATACTGGATTGCTGTCCGGTCGCGTCCCAAGCTCACGCGCGCGCCGGGTCCTTCCCATCCGACAACCGTATTCCAACCCAAGGAGCCTGATATGGCCATCCGAATTGGCGAGACAGCCCCGGACTTCACTGCGGAAACCACCGAGGGCAAGATCAATTTCCACGAATGGATCGGCGATAGCTGGGCGATCCTGTTCTCGCACCCGAAAGACTTCACGCCGGTCTGCACCACCGAACTTGGCTACATGGCCAAGCTCAAGCCCGAGTTCGACAAGCGCAATACCAAAATCATCGGCCTGTCCATCGACCCGGTGGGCGATCACTCGCGCTGGGCCAAGGACATCGAGGAAACGCAGGGCACGGCCGTGAACTATCCGATGATCGGTGACCACGACCTCACCGTTGCCAAGCTCTACGACATGATCCACCCCGAAGCCAGCGGCAGCGGCCCACGCACTGCCGTGGACAACGCCACCATCCGCTCGGTGTTCTGGATCGGGCCGGACAAGAAGATCAAGGCGATGCTGGTCTATCCGATGAGCGCCGGCCGCAATTTCGACGAGGTGCTGCGCTTGCTCGATTCACTGCAGCTCAATGCCAAGCACACGGTGGCCACGCCGGTGAACTGGAAGCCGGGCGACGACGTCATCATCCCGACCTCGGTATCCGACGAAGATGCCAAAAAGAAATATCCGGATGGGTTCAAGACGCTGAAGCCGTACCTGCGCACGGTACCTCAACCGAAGTAGAAATACCTGTTTGAGTTAATCCAATTGGCTCGTGGAACTATCCACAGGTTGCGTGGATAATCGCCCTCTTGACAACCCGCAAACCCGCGCCAGCTCTAGAAGGAGCTGGCGTGCCTTTTTTTTGGGCAAACACGGTTTCGGGGATTTGGTTGCAGAGGGTAACGATTTATGCAGGGCCGGTTATGGCGCGCCAATGCATATTCGCCCTTCGCCCGCGCGAGCGGGGGAAGGGCGAAATCGAAGCAGCGTTTGAAAGTTTGAAACGTCGCGTTACGGATGCCGTGCCAGCACGCCGCGAATCGTATCGGCCAGATCCTTCGCCAGGAACTTCGACACGTAGGCATCCGCGCCCACCTTGCGCACGTGTTCCTCGCTGGCCTCGCCCGACAGCGACGAGTGGATGACCACGGGCAGCGACTTGAGCCGTGCGTCGGCCTTGATCTTGCGCGTCAGCGTGAAGCCGTCCATCTCCGGCATTTCAAGGTCGGTCAGCACCAGCGACACTTCGTCGCGGATAGTCCGGCCCTGGCTGGCCGCCAGGTCGGCGATCTGACCCAGCATGTCCCACGCTTCCTGACCGGTCTTGGTCATCACCACGGGTACGCCCATCGCCTTGAGGCCGTTCTCGATCAGGCCACGCGCCAGCGCGGAGTCGTCCGCGCACAGGATCTTGCTGCCCGGACGCAGGTTCAGTTGCGGCCCCACCGTGGCGGGGTCCACGTCGGGCTGACGGGTTGGCAGCACGTCACGCAGAATCTGCTCCACGTCCAGCACCTGCACCAGGCGCGGGTTGTCGCCGCCAACATCCAGCTTGGCGATGCTGGTCACCAGCCCGCCCTTCACACTGTTCTCGGCCGAGATCACCTGGCTCCAGTCCAGCCGCACGATTTCCTCGACGGCCTCGACCGCGAAGCCTTGCGTGGAACGCGCGTATTCGGTGACGAGCATGATATTCAGGCCCGACTTCGGCTGGCACTCCAGCAGACGCGGCAGGTCGATGACCGGAATGACCTGGCCCCGGATATCGGCCATGCCCAGGATCGACGGCTCGGCGCCGACCACTGTCGTCACCGTCGGCATGACCAGGATTTCCCGGACCTTGAAAACGTTGATGCCGAACAGTTCGGACTGTCCGCTGTGCGTCGCATCGCCAAGTCGGAACAACAGCAACTCGAACTGGTTGTTGTTGGTCAGGTTGGTGCGCTCGTCGATGTCTCTCATCGCACTGGTCATGCTCTTGCTCCGCTGGCTCGGTGTGTATGGATACGGGTGTTGCCAAGGGGCTATCGGCGCCCGGGCCGTGACCTTTAGCCCCATCGTGCGCCGGGGCACCCGGTTGTGACGCATGACTGGCCCGGCATGCATCACCCGGCGCCCACCGAGGGAAATCCCTGAGCCTTGGAAAGCACGGGCCGGCCGTGGTTATTCGGGCCAGGGCATGTTCCGCATCCGCACCCGATGATGAACAAGGGCAATGCCTCGCCTACCTTTGAGCCTCGCCGGATCCAGCCCGCAGAGGCAGCCGACCGGCCCCCGGCCCGACAGGCCGGACACCGAGGAAAGAGACGCCCGCACCCCTTGCCCGATGCCGACGGGAACTCCGACCTCGCACCCGGAACCACGTGAGACGAGGCTGACGCACGATCCGTACGCGGACGCGCGCAGCGCCCCAGCAAGGAGACAGACCATGATCGAACAGCCGTATCCGTCCGTCACGGACGTGGACGCCGACCGCCAGGCCGGCGGCCGGATCGACCAGTATTTCGGCATCAGCGCCCGAGGCAGCACGCAGCGGCGCGAAGTAGTTGCCGGCGTCACGACATTCATGGCGATGGTTTACGCCGTGTTTGTCGTGCCCGGCATGCTGGGCAAGGCCGGCTTCGATAACAGCGCCGTATTCGTCGCCGTCTGCCTGACCACGGCATTCGGCTCGCTGCTGATGGGCCTGTGGGCAAAACTGCCGATCGCCATCGGCTGCGCGATTTCGCTCACCGCATTCATGGCCTTTGGCCTGGTGCTGGGCCAGAAACTGTCGCCGGCGGTGGCGCTGGGCGCGGTATTCCTGATGGGCGTGGTATTCACGGCGATCTCCGTCACCGGGGTACGCTCCTGGATTCTGCGCAATCTGCCCGCCGGCGTGGCGCACGGCGCGGGCATCGGCATCGGCCTGTTCCTGCTGCTGATCGCTTCGAATGAAGTGGGCCTCGTGGTGAAGAACCCCGGCCCCGGTCTGCCTGTCGCGCTCGGGCAAATCACCGCTTTCCCCGTGATGATGTCCGTGCTGGGCCTGGCCGCCATCTTCGGTCTGGAACGTCGCCGCGTGCCCGGCGGCATCCTGCTCGTGATCGTCGCGATCTCGGCGCTGGGCCTGGTGTTCGACCCGGCCGTCAAATACACCGGCGTGTTCGCGTGGCCGTCGTTGTCCGCACCGGGCCATGCATCGCTGATCGGCGCGATGGATATTCGTGGCGCGCTGTCGGCGGCCGTGCTGCCCAGCGTGCTGGCACTGGTCATGACCGCCGTCTTCGATGCCACCGGCACCATCCGCGCCGTGGCCGGTCAGGCCAACCAGCTTGACGCCACGGGCCGCATCCACAACGGTGGCCGTGCACTGACCGCCGACTCGGTCAGCTCGATCTTCTCGGCATTCTTCGGCGGCGCACCGGCCGCGGCCTATATCGAATCAACCGTGGGCGTGGCCGCCGGCGCGCGTACCGGCCTGGCCGCCGTCACCGTCGGCGTGCTGTTCCTGGCCGTGATGTTCTTCTCGCCGCTGGCCGGCCTGGTGCCTTCGTACGCCACGGCTCCGGCGCTGATGTATGTGGGCCTGCTGATGTTGTCGAGCGTGTCCCGCCTGCATATGGACGACCTCGTCGATTCGCTGGCTGGCCTGGTCTGCGCCGTATTCATCGTGCTGACCTGCAATATCGTCACCGGCATCATGCTCGGCTTCTGCACGCTGGTGATTGGCCGCATCGTCGCCGGTGAATGGCGCAAGCTCAATGTCGGCACGGTTGCCATTGCGGTGGCACTGGCGGCGTTCTATGCCGGCGGCTGGGCCATCTGACATTGGCTGGCATTGGCTGGCATTGATGGCCGGCACTTTCCTGATGCATCGATAGCACCGCCGGATACGGCGGCAACGATGTCTCCTCCACCTGGGATGACCGGTGGATTTCGCAGCCCTCGGGTACTTTCCCCCGAGGGCTTTTTTTATTGCGTCGCGCCGCTTTCCACCGGGTCCATATAAATCAGTTCCCATATATGGCCATCCGGGTCCTGAAAACCATGTCCGTACATGAAACCCAGGTCCTGTGCCGGCTTGTAAGTATTACCGCCCCCGGCCACCGCATCGCGCACCATTCCGTCCACGCGATCCCGGCTTTCCACTGACAGACAGATCAGCACTTCAGTGAATTGGCGCGCATCGCATATCTCATTGGGCGTGAAGGTTCGAAACTTCGCCTCGGTCAGCAACATGACAAAAATATCATCGCTGACAATCATGCAACTTGCAGTCTCGTCCGTGAATTGCGAATTGCGGATTGAAGTCGAAGCCAAGCCGGCTAAAAAATTCCATCGACTTATCGAGATCTCGAACTGGCAGATTTACGAATATCCGGTTGGTCAAGTGTTGCCTCCAATTACCGATTCTGGTTAGGATGCGGCCTGGCCCGATAAACATCGGCGTCAAATCATTCAGGACAGGCCAATAAAAGGTAGATGGCATACCGCTTTGGTGCCAAGCCGGTTACGATTTCTTGCGCGATATGCGTTTGAATCGTGCTTTTCTGGATAATTCTTGTAGTATTTTTGTTATGCGGACACGCTTTGCTGCACGACGCAAACGGCCGCCAATCTGAACGGGGATCCCAAAATGCCGACATACAAACAATTGCTGGCCGAAAAAGAAGCACTGGAAGCCAAGCTCAGCGAAGTGCGCGCCAATGAAGTGGCCGGTGTGATTGACCAGATTCGCCAGTTGATGGCCGACTATGATCTGACGGTCGAGGACATTGCGCCGAAGCGTCGCCGCGGTCGTCCCGCCGGCAGCGGCGTGGCACAAAAGTCGGCCTCGGCCCTGCCGCCGAAGTATCGCGATCCCAAGACCGGCAAGACGTGGTCCGGTCGCGGCCGTGCACCGGCATGGCTGGGCAAGCGCCCGGAACGCTTTCTGATCGAACAGGCCTGACCGGCCCGCCTGACCTGAATCCTCAGGAACGAAGCGCGCGCCCTAGCGCGCTTCGCACAGGTACTCGGCGCGCAGCGCCCTGAATCCCTGCTGCGTCGGCTCCTGTACCACCGTCGCCCCACCCTCCGCAGTCGGCTGCAGCCGCAGCACGCGCGCCGCGCAATGCGTCGCCGCCTCGTCCCGCGTATACCGGATTTCATACTGCCCATTCACCTGCGGGACAAATGACACGCCTGCCGCGCAGCGCGCGGCGTCAGCAGGCGGTGCGGCATACGACGTCACCGCGATATAAATGCGCTGCCCCGGCAGCACCTTGCGCTCGCGCGTGCGCGACGGCGGCTCCGGCGCGATGCCCGCCATGTCCAGCGTCGAATCACGCCCCATCGACGCCAGTTGCCTGCCCATGCCCGCCAGCACCTGCGGCCGGGGCGACGGGCACTTGGCTGGGTCCAGCACGTTGAACGTCGTGCGCTCGTCCGTGCTGGTCATCAGGCGCACGCTGGCGTACGGCGCGTCCGACGGCACGCGGTAGTAAGGCACGCATCCGCCGAGCGACAGGGCCAGCGCGACGGCGATAGGCACAACGACAATCGGAATCCTGCGCATAGCGGGCACGAAGCTGACAGTTGACCGAGGTTGGTGCCAGAGCATACCGTTCTCGCCGTCAAGCGGACGTGGGCTGGGCCACGTTGAGGATATCCACAGCTTCTGTGGATATCCTGCCTGCCCGAACCGCCGCGGCCCTGTCTGTGCGGCATCGCACTGGACTGCACAAGAAATAGGCAACACGAGCGGTTTTTTCTGCCCTGCCAGACACGCAGCCGTAACAAAGGAATGTAGTTCAGGATCGCGCCGGACCCAAGGCCGGCATGCCAGGCGGCGACTCGCGCCAGTGGTCGGCCAGGAAGTCGACGAATGCGCGTACGCGCGGCGGCACCAGCCGGCGCTGCGGCATGACCGCGTAGATGCCGTTGGCGGCGATGGTATAGTCCGGCAATACCTGCACGAGCCGCCCCGTCCGAAGATCGTCGCAGACATGCCATGTGGAATGCATGGCAATCCCGAAACCGGCCAGCGCCGCGTCCGACAACAACTCCCCCGTATTGGCTTCCACGCGCCCGCGCACGCGCACCGCGATTTCCCCACCCGTGCCGTCATCGAAGCGCCAGACATCGGCACGCCCTTGCGCGCCCACCAGCACCAGGCATTGATGCTGCGCCAGGTCTTGCGGGGTACTGGGCCAGCCATGCTCGCGCAAGTAGTCCGGCGACGCGCACAACAGCCGCTGGTTATCGGCCAGCTTGCGCGCAACCAGCGTCGAGTCGTCCAGCGATCCGATGCGGATTGCCAGGTCAAAGCCGCTACTGACCAGATCCAGCACATGATCGTCGAGGTTCACGCTGACGTTGACGCCCGGATGGCGCCGCAGAAACCCGGTCAGCAGCGGCGACACGTACTGGCGCCCGAATGATGCCGAGGTGGTCAGGCGCAGCGTGCCCGTGATGCCGGCGCCCGCCTGACGCAACGACCCCGACAGCGCCTCCAGATCTTCCACCAGCACCCGGCCCTGCTCCGCAAGGACGGCGCCCTCCGGCGTGGCATGCAGCCGCCGCGTGGTGCGATGCAGCAAGCGTACGCCCAGGTCCCGCTCCAGCCGCTGCAATCGCTGGCTGGCCACGGCGACCGAGACATCGAGGCTACGCGCCGCCGCGCTGATCGAACCGAGGTCCAGCACCCTGAGAAAAAGCCCTATGTCGCCAATACGATCCATTATTTTCAACAGAATCTTGAAACTGATTATTGATATTGCCTGTTTTTCAAACAATGGGAAAGGCCGAGACTTGCGGCCTGACCTGTCTTCCCATGCCGGCGCCTCGCGCGCCGGAGGTTCGCTATTCCTTTTCCCTCACGGAGCAATTCACATGGCTGCGCCCCTTGCCACACCAACCGCCGGCCCGCGTACGCGCATGCCCGCGGCTCTTTATGCTTTGACCGCGGGATCGTTCGGTATCGGCTGCGCGGAATTCGTCATCATGGGCCTGCTGCTGCAGGTTGCATCGGATCTGGGCGTAACCATCGCCTCGGCCGGCATGCTGGTCTCCGGCTATGCGCTGGGCGTGTTCGCCGGTGCCCCCGTGCTGACGCTGCTGACGCGACGCATGCCACGCAAGGCCGTGCTGATGGCGTTGATGGTCGTCTACACCGTTGGCAATGCCGCGTGCGCGCTGGCACCCGACTACACCACGCTGATGATCGCGCGCGTGGTGACATCGCTGACGCATGGCACGTTCTTCGGTGTGGGCGCCGTGGTTGCCACCGGCCTGGTGCCGGCCAACCGCCGCGCATCGGCCATTTCGGTGATGTTCTCGGGGCTGACGCTGGCCACGCTGCTCGGCATGCCGGCCGGTGCATGGCTGGGCCTGCAGTTCGGCTGGCGTGCCACGTTCTGGGCCATGACGGCGATCGGCCTGGTATCGCTGACGGTGATCGCAATGCTGGTGCGCTCCAGCCGTGACGACACCGCGCAAGTGCGCCTCGTCGACGAACTGAAAACCATCGGGCGGCCTCAGGTGCTGCTGGGCTTGCTGATGACCGTGCTGCAGGCGCTGGGCACGTTCGCCGTCATCACTTACATCCAGCCGATGCTGACGCGCGTCACGGGATTCAGCGAGGGCGCGGTATCGCCCATCCTGCTGCTGTTCGGGGGAGGCATGATCATCGGCAACATTCTCGGCGGACGCATGGCTGACCGTCGACCCACGGGCGCACTGCTTGGCGCGATAGCGGCACTGACCGTGGTGCTCGCCGCGATGACGCTGTCGCTGCACAGCCACGTGGGCGTGGTGATCTTTGTCGGCGTGCTGGGCATCGCCGCGTTCTCCACGGTTTCGCCATTGCAATTGCGCGTGTTGCGGCATGCCCAGGGCGCTGGCCAGAACCTGGCTTCCAGTTTCAACATCGCCGCGTTCAATCTTGGCAACGGCCTCGGAGCCTGGCTGGGCGGCGTGGTGGTCGACCACGGGCCCGGTCTGCCGGCCCTGCCGTGGGTGGCGGCGCTGGCCCCGCTGGCGGCACTGGGCATCGCACTGCTGGCCGTGCGCATGGAGCGCAAGGCATCTGGCCAGCGCGCTGCGTACCATCTCGATCCAGCTTGACAACGGTCAACGAGGTAACAGCAGAAGTTGACGATGATGATGCCCGCATATTGCGGGCGTGCTCCGGTCCGTCGCAACACATGGCTCCCGCGCATCGACCCTGTGCCCAACCCACGCACTGCACCGATTGCCCCAAACGCTCGCCATGCTCGACACCATCTTCGACGAATACGAACTCTACAATCGCATCCAGGACGACTTCCCGCTGCACGTGCGCCCTTACCGCCGTGCCGGGGAAGCCTTCAATCTTTCGGAACACGCCGTACTGAGCCTGCTCGCGCGCGACGTGGGTAACGGACGGGTCAGCCGGATCGGCGCGGTCTTTGCGCCGAACACGATTGGCGCCACCACGGTGGCGACCTTGTCGATACCGCCCGCGCGCCTGGACCGCGTGGTCGAGCGCATCAACAACGATCCCGATATCAGCCAGAGTCACGCGCGCGAGGGCCATCGCTACAACCTCTGGTTTGTGGCTGGCGCGCGCGACCGCGGCACGCTCGATGGCGTGCTGGAGCGCATCGCCGTGGACGTCGGCCAACGGCCCGTCGATCTGCCGCTGGAGCGGGAATACCGCGCGGATCTGGGTCTGCCGCTCGGCGCCGGCCGCATCGGGCGCCGCACGCCGCTGCAGCCGCAGGAAATACTGAACACCCCGGCGCGGCCGGTGCTCGATGAAGCGGACTGGCGCCTGGCCGCCGCGCTGGAAGCGGGCCTGACGCTCACGCCGCAGCCCTATCACGCGCTGGCGAAACGCGCCGGGCTGGCGCTATCCGAAACACTGACAAGGCTCGCCAGTTGGCGCAGCGCAGGGGTGATCCGCCGCTTCGGCGCGATCTTGCGGCACCGGCCCTTCGGCTACACCCACAACGTCATGTGTGTCTGGAATGTGCCCGATTCGCGCGTGGACGCCATCGGCTTGCGGTTGGCCCATGTGCCGCACGTGAGCATGTGTTTCCGGCGCACGCGACGGCTTCCGGTCTGGCAGTACAACCTGTTTGCGATGATCCACGCGCGCAGCGCCAACGAACTCAATGCGACGCTGGCGCGCTTTGATGCCGTTGGCGGGCTGACCGATGCGCCACGCGCCTTGCTGCAGGCAAGCCAGTGCTACAAGCAGCGCGGCACGCGCTTTGGCGGCACGATGCCGGAGTTCTGAATCAGGCGCTGCGCGGCTCGGGAAACAGCAGCGACAGCCGCTGCGCCAGCGTGCCCAGCCACTCGGGCCGTGGCGCGGCGTCGAGCCAGTATTTCACTTCGAGACCAAGCGCCGTGTCGCCGCGTATCGACAACCGGCGCTGGAAGAACAAGGTATCGGTATCCGCATCGCCGCTGATCAGGCGCAGATAGCTCAACGCCTCGGCGCGCAGCGTCAGGTCGGTCTCGCGCCCATCGAACGGCCCTGGCAGAAAGCGCCCATTGGTGCAGTGAAACCGCACTTCCAGTCCGATATCCTCCACTGTCAGGGAGAAGGTTCTGCCGTCGAGCGCGGCTGGCGGCTCCAGCCAGCCGGCGCGACGCATGGCTTCCAGTGCCACGACCAGTGGTGCGGCGCGCATCGGCGCCGGCATGTGTCGATGCACGCGCGTGAACAGCGATTTCAGTATCGTCATGCCGTGGCCCCCAGTTGCGGTGCTTCCGATTCTTGCGCTTCCTGAGACATCCAGCTGATACCAGGCGCACCGGTCCAGTAGCCATTGCTGGGCAACGCCTGTGCAGGCGTCACGTTGCTGGGCGACGCCGCACGCTCGCCGCGGCGAATCGCGTCGAGATGCGCGATGGCTTCGAACGTGCCAGTGGCGTGCGGGCTGACGCGCACATATCCCACCCCTCCCGCAGCCATGCGCGACGTATGCGCGCACAGATCGAGGCAGGTGGCCGACTGGGTCTGGATGCCATTGAGCGTGAAGAAGGCCTGGCCTTCACCGGTATTGGCCACGAGGCCATCGGGATAGTCGAGGCAACGGAATTCGCAGGCGTCCTTGCGCAGCCGATGATGCCGGGCAGTGAAGCAACGCGCCGAAAATGCCAGCGGCATGCGCCCCCAGACCAGCGCTTCGAGATCCAGCCCGGCCGGCCGCGCGGCCGCCAGCGCCATCATCGTGTCGCCATCCATTTCCACCGGTACCACACAGCCTTGCGCGCCGAGGCTGGCCAGCCATGCGAGCGTGTCCGCGTGATAGACGTTGAGGTGCGGGCCGCCGATGAATGGCCGCCCCGCCATGCAATGCACGGCGCCCAGGTCATTGGCCTCCACCAGGAAGTCTTCCTGCGCGCAGACCCTGCGCATCACCGCGATATCGCTGTCCGATTCCACGAGTACCGGTGTGGACAGCACTACCTGCTTGCCGGCATCGCGCAGCATCTGCGCCACCTCGATCCAGTCGGCAAGCCGCATCTCATGACGGCGCGTGCAAACGGCCTCGCCAAGGTAGACACGCTCGACGGCTGAATCGGCAACCGCTGCATAGAACTGCAGCACGGTCGCACGCGGCCAGTAGTACAGCAGGGGACCGAGCGCGATGCGGAACGACTCGGGATTCGATGGGGTATTCATTGCCATGATCGGAGTAGGCAGTCCTGATGAAAAGCGGGCGGGTTGTGAGGCGGACCGGGGTCGAGTTACCGCCAGGGGCGGTCGTACGCACCCTGCGTGACCTGGTCGCCTTCGGCGTGGCGGCCGAGCGTGGCCTGCCAGTCCTGGCGCGGCACGAAACGCTTGGGGTCACGGCAGGCGTCGTCGATGGCCGCGCGCAGCACGCCCACCACATCGGCCACGTAGCGCGGGCTGCGCTGGCGGCCTTCGATCTTGATCGCGGAAATCCCGATATCGATCAGCGATGGCAGCAGCGACACGGCATTGAGGCTGGTCGGTTCCTCCAGCACGTAGCCCCGCTCGCCCTCGACGGTGAAACGGCCCTTGCACAGCGTCGGATAACCGGCCGGCTCGCCCGGCGCATAGCTATCGATCAGGATGCCCGACAGCCGCGCCTGCATCGTGCCGTCACGCTCGTCCCAGCGTACGGCATGGGCCGGCGAGCAGACGCCCTTGTTGTTCGGCGAATCGCCCGTGGCGTAGGAAGACAGCAGGCAACGGCCCTCGGCCATCACGCACAGGCTGCCAAACCCGAACACTTCCAGCTCCACATCGGTCTGCTTTGCCAGCCTGGCGATCTGCGGCACGGACAGCACGCGCGGCAGCACCACCCGCCTGATACCGAACTGCTCGCGCATCAGCTCGATGGCGTCGGCATGCGTGGCGGAGCCCTGCACGGAAAGATGGATACGCAATGAAGGATGCCGTTTGGCCGCATAGGCGATCAGCCCGGCATCGGCCATGATCACCGCATCCGCGCCCAGCGCCGCCGCCGCGTCCACGGCATGGTGCCAGCGCTCGACGTGCCCCATCTGGGCAAACGTGTTGATGGCAAAAAGCACCTCGGCGCCGCGTGCATGCGCCTCGGCCACGCCGGTGCGGATATCGTCCTCGCTGAAGTTCAGGCCACCGAAGTTGCGCGCGTTGGTGGCATCGCGCAGGCCCAGGTAAACGGCGTCGGCGCCGTGCTGGAGTGCCATGCGCAGCGCCGCAAGTGATCCGGCCGGCGCGACCAGTTGGGGGCGGCGGATGGTACCCGCCGTAGTTTGTGTCATCGCATGATGATTCGGGAAGAGGAACCCCCGGATGCTAGCGATTCGACGAAGATGGGCCTTTGACCACGCGCAAATGTCAGTCGGCGGCGCGGTGCACTGACCGTGCTTGACGCGCGGTCAAGACTGGCTGGCGCCGAGCTTGGCCGAAAGCTGGTCCGCCAGCGCACGCACCTGCAGACCAATCCGCTCGCCGGTGACGGCATCGATCTCGCTGGTCAGGTAGCTGACCGCGATGGCCCCCGCCGCGCGGGCGTGCTGGGCGTCGAACACCGGAGCGCCGAAGCATGTCATGCCCTCGCGCATCTGGCCGTTGTCGATCGAATAGCCGACGGTGCGCACCTGTTCCAGCTCGGCCGTCAGCGCATCCGCGGAGGCCACGCTGGCGCGCGTGAGCGGCGTGGGCAGGCCATCCGCAAACAGCCGGTGCACCTCGGCCGACGGCAGTGTGCTGAGCATTGCCTTGCCAGTCGCCGTGTAGGGCGCGGGCAGGCGCATGCCGATGCGAAAAGTCACGCCTAGCGGCCGGTCGCCGTTCTGGCAGGCCAGATACACCACGTCGGCGCCTTCGAGCGTCGACAGCGTGACCGTGGCATCGTGGAACGCATCGGTCTGGTCCCACAGCGCGCGGAATTCCTCGGTGATCTGGGTCTGGGACAGGAAGGCATTGGCCCACGCCATGACATGGGGACCCAGCGCCATCGCCCCGCTGGGCAGGCGCTTGATCAACTGCAGTTGCACGAGCGTGTCGCACATGCCGTGCAGCGAACTCTTGGGTGCGCCGGTCAGGCGCGTCAGGTCGGCCAGCGTCAGCGGCGTGGCCGCATCGGCAATGGCATCGAGTACCTGGACGGCCCGCACCACGGCGGGAGAGGTAGGCCGGTTTTCCGTCGGACTATCGGCGGACACGGCGTAGGCGGATTTGGGCATCTGCGGATGGAGTCGGCCGGTTTGGAACGCCAACACCAAGAGGCGCTGGCGATCTTCCCGGCATGGGCGTATGATCGGTCATCGTTCGACATACGGAATATAGTTCAATCTATTGAACGCGGCAAGTGCCAGGTGGCGCTCGGCTGTGTTTCGTGACTCTTTCGGGGAATTCGCCATGCAACTCAAGGATGCTTCGCTGTTCAGGCAGTTGGCCTATGTGAATGGCCAATGGGTGGGAGCCGACTCCGGCGCCACGTTCGATGTGACCGATCCGGCAACCGGCGAAGTCATCGCCCGGGTTGCCGACCTGGGCGCCGCTGAAACGGAACGCGCCGTGGCCGCCGCCGAAGTGGCCCAGAAAAGCTGGGCCGCCCTGACCGGCAAGGCACGCGCCAACATCCTGCGCCGCTGGTTCGACCTGATGGTGGCCAACACCGACGACCTGGCCTACCTGATGACCCGCGAGCAAGGCAAGCCGCTGGCCGAAGCCAAGGGCGAGATCGCCTACGCGGCCAGCTTTATCGAATGGTTTGCCGAGGAAGCCAAGCGCATCGACGGCGAGGTACTGGCCAGCCCTGCCGCCGACAAGCGGCTGGTCACGCTGCGTCAACCCGTGGGTGTCTGCGCCGCGATCACCCCGTGGAACTTCCCGGCCGCGATGATCACGCGCAAGGCGGCGCCGGCACTGGCCGCTGGCTGCGCCATCGTCATCAAGCCCGCCGAACTGACGCCGCTGTCCGCATTTGCGCTGGCCGAGCTGGCCCATCGCGCCGGCGTGCCGGCCGGCGTGCTGCAAGTGGTGACCGGCGACGCAAAGACGATTGGCGGCGTGCTGACGGCCAGCCCCATCGTGCGCAAGCTGTCGTTCACCGGATCGACGGAGGTGGGCCGCATCCTGATGGCCCAATCCGCGCCCACCGTGAAGCGCTTGTCGCTGGAACTCGGCGGCAACGCCCCGTTCATCGTGTTCGACGACGCCGACGTGGACGCCGCCGTGGAAGGCGCCATTGCCGCCAAGTATCGCAATGGCGGACAAACCTGCGTCTGCGCCAACCGCTTCTACATCCAGGACGGCATCTACGACGCCTTCGCGGCAAAGTTTGCCGAGCGCACGAGCCAATTGCGCGTGGGCAATGGCCTGGAAGACGGCGTCGTGATCGGGCCGCTGATCGAGGACGCCGCCATCGCGAAGGTGACCTCGCTGATGGATGACGCCACGTCGAAGGGCGCCCGCGTGCTCACCGGCGGTGGCAAGCACAAGCTGGGCGGCACCTTCTACACGCCAACCGTCCTCGCCGGCGCCACGGCCGAAATGCGCGTGGCACGCGAGGAAATCTTCGGGCCGGTGGCGCCGCTGTTCCGCTTCAAGACTGACGACGAAGCGGTGGCCGCCGCCAACGCAACCGAATTCGGCCTGGCCGCCTATCTCTACACGCGCGATATCGGCCGCGCCTGGCGTACTGGGGAAGCGCTCGAATACGGCATGGTGGGCCTGAACACTGGTCTGATCTCGAACGAAGTGGCACCGTTCGGCGGCATCAAACAATCGGGCATCGGCCGCGAAGGATCGCGTCACGGTATCGAGGAATACCTCGAGATCAAGTATCTTTGCCTGCAGATGTAGGCGCCGTTCTGGCCTGGCTCCCCGCCCCCCACAAGTGGCGGCGGGGAGAAAATCCCAATCGCACACATACTCCGGAGACACCATGAACCCGTTCCGCTTTCAGACCGTGCCAACGGTCGTCGTCGAATTCGGCGCGGCACGCCGGCTGGGCGTGCTGCTGCGCGAGGCGTATCCGCAGGCGAGCCGCCTGTGTGTAGTGACCGATGGTTTTCTTGCCAGGAGCGGCCTGCTGGCGCCCGCGCTGGAAGACCTGAATCGGCACGGCTGGCAGGTGACGGTGATCGACGACGTGGTTGCCGACCCGCCCGAGCATGTGGTGCTGGAAGCTACGGAACGGGCACGCCAGGCCGATGCGGAGGTGGTGCTGGGGCTGGGCGGCGGCTCATCGATGGACGTGGCCAAGCTGATTGCCGTGCTGTTGCCGGCCACGCAATCCATCAAGGAGATGTACGGCGTAAAGAAGGTCACCGGTGCGCGCCTGCCGCTGGTGCAGATGCCAACCACGGCCGGCACTGGCTCCGAAGTTACCGCCGTATCGATCGTCACGACCGGCGAAACCACCAAGATGGGCGTGGTGGCGCCGCAGCTCTTTGCCGATCTGGCGATCCTTGACGCCGAACTGACGCTGGGCCTGCCGCGCGGCGCCACCGCTGCCACGGGCATCGACGCTATGGTGCATGCCATCGAGGCTTATACCAGTGCCCACCTGAAGAACCCGATTTCCGACATGCTGGCCGTGCGTGCGCTGGAACTGCTATCGCAGAACCTGATGCGCGCCTGCGACAACGGCAGCGATCGCGCCGCCCGCGAAGCCATGCTACTGGGCGCGATGTTCGCGGGCCAGTCGTTCGCCAACTCTCCCGTTGCCGCAGTCCATGCATTGGCGTATCCAATCGGCGGCATCTTCCACGTGGCACATGGGCTGTCCAACGCGCTGGTCCTGCCACACGTGATGAAGTTCAATGCGCCGGCCGCCTGCAAGCGCTATGCGGAACTGTGCGACGTGGTACTGCCCAGCACCACTGGCAGCGACGAGACCAAGACCGCGGCACTGATCGCACATATCGAGGGACTCGTGGAGGCCACTGGCATTCCGCGCACGCTTCGGGAAGTGGGCGTCAAGGAGTCCGACCTGGACCGGATGGCCAGCGATGCCATGCTTCAGACACGCCTGCTCGTGAATAATCCGCGCGAAGTGACGCAGGCCGACGCTCGCGCGATCTACAGCGCCGCGCTCTAGGCCAGGGCGTTACTTAGGCGTCGTCTTATTCCTACACCGATATCAGCCCCTGCCCGCCTCAGTGCGGAGTGGTGCTGTCCTAACCTGAAGTCACAGGGACAGCCGCGCGGCAGCAACAGGCCTGCCGCGCTGCAGCACCACAACAAAGGAGCACACTATGGCTATCGGTACCATTCTTCTGATCGTCCTTATCCTGCTGCTGGTCGGCGCCCTGCCGACGTGGCCGTACAGTTCCGGCTGGGGCTACGGGCCTAGCGGCGGCCTGGGACTCATCGTCGTCATCGTCGTGCTTCTTGTCGTGCTGGGCCGAATATGAGGCCCGGATTTCACGGATCCCACGAATTTCTCGATAGTCTCGATAGCGAGGGAGATCGACCATGCCAGCCAAATCCAAGGCACAGCAGATGGCGGCCGGCGCCGCTTTGTCGGCAAAGCGCGGCGAGCGCAAGGCCAGCTCGCTCAAGGGCGCATCGAAGTCGATGGCCAAGTCGATGAGCGAGGGCGAGCTCAAGAAAATGGCCAGCACCAAGCAGAAGGGCAAACCTATGCACAAGTCGAAGCGCTAGGCTTTCGAAGATCGCTTGCGCGCGCAAATGAGGAAAGAGGGGCGGACCACCGCCCCTTTTTGTCGTTTGCGTTTTTCCGACGTGCTGCTCTCAGCGATGCGCCCCGTCGGCCCGCTTTCCGCATGCGCCCACAAAGCCCGGCAGCCGCCTGGCCTTGCCGCTGCGCGCCAGCGTTATCGCCACTGTCATTGCACGCGCGAAGCCGGCGATGCTGTGCATGTCTTCTTCCACATGCCTCCGGAAAAATGCGGCCCAGCGGAAGTCGCCGTAGGCATTCCCCGGCTTGCGGTACGCGCCCGCATTGCGCGTAAACGCGGCCAGGCTGCGGTACGGGTCGTCGCGCATCGTCATCACCGTCGCGGGCAATTCCTTTTCCGTCAGGTGCTCTCCGTGCTCGTCGTATGGATGCAAATGGCCGAGCGCCCGCATGCGCTTCCAGAACTTGCCTGGCGACAGGTCGCTGAGATCGGCAATGATATCGACGGGCGCCTGCTCCCAGCCCAGCTCCAGCCAGGCGCGCGCCCAGTGATGGTGGTCGGCGATATACAGCGCCCCGCCCGGCCCCACCACCGTCTCGATGCGGTGGCCCGCCATGAAACGCTTGAGCGCCGCGACGCTACGAGGTTTTGCCGAGACGTCCATCTTCTCGCGCACCTGGTACATGCCCAGCGTGATCTGCGTGGGCCGCAGCGTGTCGAGTTCCGCGGTGGCGTGGGTGGCCATCACTGCTGCCGTCAGCTATTGCCGGCTACCTGGCGATCCACGTAGTGCTCCAGTTCGCTGCCCGGATCTTCATTGCCGGTGCTGTCCTCGGCGATGGCCTCCTGCGCGACCGGTGCGGCATGGCCGGGCCGCGCAGCGCCGTCGGCATGCTTGCGACCGGGCATGGGCCAGAACTCCCCTTCCGGCGTGTCGATCAGTGCGGGCGCATGCAGCGGATCGAAATCGGTCCATTGGCCGCCTTCCCATTTGCCCTTGGCCTGTTCGCAGTCGCTGGCGCCTCCCTCCCGCAATACGTCGAGCACTTCGTCACGGCGATCTCCCTTGGCGCGCGCGGCAAGCAACACGCCGGGCGGACGCGCACCGCCGGGGTCCACCGACATGACCGACACATCCCAAACGGAAAAGCCGCGCGCATACAGTTTCTGCGCGGCCTGCTCGGCCTCGGGTATCGATGAAAAACGTCCGGCGACAATCGAAGACATGATTCTGCTCCCTGTGTTTTGGCATTGAAGCATCGAAGCGCTGGGCGGCGCTCAGGCGTTGACCACCTCGCCCCCATTGATATGGAGGATCTGCCCCGTGATATAGCTGGCGGCATCCGACGCCAGGAACACATAACCGGCCGCCACCTCGAATGGCTGGCCGGGGCGCTCCATTGGTGTTTTCTTGCCGAACGCCGCCACTTCCTCGGCGGAGAACGTCGAAGGAATCAGCGGCGTCCAGATCGGACCGGGCGCCACGCCATTGACCCGGATGCCGCGCTGAACCACCTGCAACGCCAGCGAGCGCGTGAACGCAACAATGGCGCCCTTGCTAGCAGAGTAGTCCAGCAGATGCGCGCTGCCACGATACGCGGTCACGGAAGTGGTATTCAGGATCGTGGCGCCACGGCCCAGATGCGGCAACGCCGCGCGCGTCACATGGAACATCGCAAACACGTTGGTCCTGAACGTCCTTTCCACCTGGTCGGCGCTGATCTCTTCCAGGGACTCCTGGGGATGCTGCTCCGCGGCATTGTTGATCAGCACGTCCAGGCGGCCGAACTTGCTCAACACGTCTTCCACGACCCTGTCTGCATGATCCACGTCGGCGATGTCGCCGGCGATCGCCAGCACTTGCCGCCCGGCGTTCTCCACCAGCCGCACCGTTTCCTTCGCGTCCGCGTGTTCATCCAGATAAGCAAACGCCACGTCGGCGCCCTCGCGCGCAAACGCCACGGCAATCGCGCGCCCGATGCCGCTGTCGCCACCCGTCACGAGTACCACCTTGCCGCGCAGACGGCCGCTCCCGACGTAGTCATCGGCGCCACCATCGGGCTTGGGGACCATTTCGCTTTCCAGGCCCGGCTGGCGGTCCTGGTGCTGTGGAGGAAGGGTGCTCGGCGTGGACATGGCATACATCCCAGGGCAGCGATCATTGAAGATTTGCAGCGCAAATTCCGTGCCGCGCCGCAATTGGCGCCGCCTGTATTGAAGCGTCCGGCTTGGTGCCGCCGGGGATGCGTAACGGTTACAAGTGCCGGCAAGGATTGCCGCAGGCACATGGCGGCGCTCGCGCGCACGGCACAAACCTTGCAGCCTGATGGCCATCCGATGTGACGAGACAAGGCAGACATGGGCAAGCGCGCAGTACGTCTCAGCAAGGGCGCGGCACTGATGGTGCCAATTGACCACCTGCGACCCACGCAGATCACCGTGGGCGCGTATCACGTCGCGCAAAAGATCCATGTGACCCGACGGCTCTCGCACGCCGATCTCCCCGCCTTTCTGGACCGGCATCGCGTGCACGTGGTGCAGGGGCCGGAGCAGACGCTGTTCATCGTCGATCATCACCACTGGGTACGCGCATGGCAGGAGATGGGCATCGATATGGTGCCAGCGCTCGTGCGCAACGACCTGAGCCATCTATCGTGGCGCAAGTTCTGGACGTGCATGAAAAGCGAACACATGGTGCACCCGTACGACGAGCGCGGCAGGCGCCGGCCGATCCGCGAGCTGCCAGACAACGTGCACGACATGCGCGACGATCCGTACCGGAGCCTCGAAGCCTTCGTGCAACTGGCAGGCGGCTATCGCAAGGTCAAGACCGCCTATTCGGATTTCCGCTGGGCCGACTTTTTCCGCGAGCACATCACGGGGCCACTAGACAGCCATCACACGTTCGCCGCCGCACTGGCGCGCGGCGTGAAGCTGGCCACGAGTCCGAAGGCCCGGGGCCTGCCCGGTTATATCGGACCGTGCGATTGATGGTGGATTGACGGCGGCTATTCGGCCTTTTGGCGCGCCTTGTCGCGCGCGAGCGTCAGCACGCAGCAAAGCAGCAGGTAGGCGCGTTTGAATTCGCCCGCCGCCTCGCGTGGGCTGCCGTTGCGCGCGTGCTGGAACCCTGCATCGAGCCGCGCCTCGATACCGCGTTCCACTTCGGACTGCGTGTACAACGCGCGCTGACGGCTGTTCCACAGCGACATGGTCGCGGTGTGCCGGCTTTCCAGCGTTGCCGGGGACAGTATCTCGTCCACCTTGCTCAGTTCCAGCCGCATTTCGCACAACGCCTGCATCAGGACCTGCGTCTGGCGCAGATCGCGGCTACGCAACGCGCGAGCCGTTGCGCCCGTGCCCCGCGTGGCCTTTCCGGCCAGGCGCGACAACGCAACACGACTCACGAGCCGCTCGGCATCGTCGCGGTCGACGTTGCCGTCAGCCATGTCATCGGATGTATTGGAAGGTTCAGCAGCGGGCAGCGACTTGCGTGCCTGGGGATGAAAGGTTGCCTGGCTGCTGCTGTCAGCCTGAAGGAAACCGAAGACTGCTTGTTCCACCTTGGACCTCGATTTTTATGCGTGTTCTGCTTGTTGTCGGTATATGCATCGATGCAATTGCCGTGCCGGTGGACGGTATGCGCGATTACGCCGCCTTGCGTGCCGAAGGCGATAACGTGGCGGTACTTTCCAGCAGTACCAGCAGCCTGGCTTCGTCGGTACGCATGAACCCGGCGGCATGTTGCACTTTTTACCAGCCCAAACCGCTGCGGCGAGCAAGCCTTGCAAGTCCTGCACACGCGAAACAGGGCAACGCGGCAGGCGCCCCGGATTGCTACTCCGCCGCCCGCTCGGGACGCGGGCGCGCGGCGATGACCTGCGGATCGTTCTCGTCGTCGTCCCCGGCCAGTACTGCTTCGCGCGCGTGATCTTCGCCCTTGCGCTCCGGCTCCAGGCCATCGTCGTGGTGCGGCGTCTTCGGCGCGGTCGATGCCTTGGATGGCCTGGCCGCCACGGCTGGCCCGGTGCGCGCCTCGGTCACCATTTCACGCAGCCAGCCCAGCAAGAGCCTGGTGTAGGCCCGCTGGCTGTCATCGCTCGTCAGGCCGTGGTCCGCGCCCTTGAGCACGCGGTACGTAATCGAGCTAGCCTGGATGCACGCATCGACATAGCTGAGCACCGCCGTGTGCGGCACGATATTGTCGTGCTGCGACTCCACCACCAGCACGTCGCCCTTGAAATTCGTGCAGGCACGCAGCGCGCGATTGGTGTCGGCCACCACCACCTTGCGGCGATAGGCCACCAGATCCTGGTCGCGGTGTAGCTGGCGTTTGGGCGACTCCCACCCTTCGTCCATGTACAGCGCTGGCGCGCGAAACGCGAGCCAGCGGACCGGTCGGAGTTCACAGAGCACGGCGGCCAGATAGCCGCCGTAGCTGCTGCCCACGACCGCAATCGCGTTGCGGTCCACCTCGGGATGCCGCACGAGCATGTCATAGGCGGCCAGCACATCGGCCAGATTGCGCATGCGGCTGACCGTCTCATACTGCGCGGACGTACCCGCATGCCCCGTCAGGTCGAATGTCATGCAGACCGCGCCCAGGCCGGCCACCTCGCGCGCGCGCGCCAGGTATTGCTGCTGGCTGCCGCCCCAGCCATGCACGAACAACACGCCTGGCAGCTTGGTGGCGGGTGAAATCACGGTGCCAGCGATCATGCCGCCTTCGGTATGGATCTGTATCGACTCTTCATGTGTGGCCATCGGATGCGGACTCCAGTCTTGCGTATTTGGTCAGTGTGCCGACACTGCGGTCTTCTCCCTGAAAGTAGACGTCCGCATCTTCGGGTACGGTTGCGTCCTTGCCATAGATCTCGCGCGTGCTTGCCGTGGCGCGCACGCATTGCGGATCGTTGCGGAACGCGGTCAGCGCCGCCAGCTCGGCGCCGGTAGCGCCGCCCACGCGCCAGGACTGCTCCAGCACGCCGAGCAGCGACTTTCCGTTGTGGGTGCCCAGCGCGACGTCATAGTTGCTGCGCGACACCATCACCCCCGGAAAACAGTCAACCACGGCCGCGTGATAAGCCAGCGCGGCGCGCACCGCATCGCGCAGATGCGTCTCCACCGGATGCGCCAGCAAGTCTTGCAACGTACCGCGTACCACGCGCAACGTGGAACCACCATATACGTGCTGCCCGGTGTTATCGGCCGTCAGGTCCTGCGTGCCGCAATAACTGGCGCGCAGGTCGCCGATCTCGATCTGGCCCACGCTGAACGTGCGCACGTCGTCGAGGTTGCGCTCCAGCACGAGTCCTTCCTTGCTCACGCGCCCCGCATCCATGTTCCGCAGCACGCGGTCCAGTTCGGCTTCGCTCGACACCACATGCTGGCCCAGTCCGCCGATGCCGCATGGCTCCTTCACGCGCACCTTGCCGTCACGCAGCATTTCCACGGCGGCGCGCCGGGCATCGTCGACCGAAAACGCGGAATAACCGGGCAGCACGTGATTGACTACACGGTTCGTAAAATCGGCGCGCCATCCTTCGGGCGCGCTCGCATCGGGCGCAATCAGCCCGTGCGAAATCACCTTGGTGCCGATGAACGCGTGCGGCACCACACCGCCAAGCAGATCCTGCAGACCATGAATGCCAAGCTGCCGCGCCGTGTCGAGGCCCGTCAGTGTTTCCGCCGGCACGAAATACAGGCGGCCGTTGGCGGCATCGACCGGTTGCTGCATGGCGGCATCGTAGGTGCCTGCGAACGTGAAGCCGGCCAGCCTGGCCACGCGCTCCGCAATACCGCGCAGCGTGGCGCCCTGGTGGCTGGCCGGGTCGTCACAGTCGGCGCGGCCATAAGCCACCACCCGCACGGTGCGCTGTTGGGGAGCGGGCGCCGGAACGAACTCCGGCGCGACGGTAGCTGCTGCATCGGGAGTCATTGGGGTTGCCAAGTCGGGCTCCTCTGCGGCCGGGCCGCGTTTTCTTGTCGACGGCACTGCAATGGCTGCCGCGGCTAGGCGACGGCCGATGTTTCGCTGTTCGTATCGCGTTTCGTATCGCTTTTCCTGGTCGAAGTGCGTGCGCGCCGTACACGTTTCTTCTCTGCGTGGATCTGGTTGGCTTCATCGATGGAATGGCTGCACTTGACGCCGCCCTCCTCGTCCGCCAGCTCCGCAAGGTGCCGGTAGAACACCACCAGCTGACGCAGCTCCTCTTCATCGAGGTCCTCGATCGCCACCAGATGATTGCTGGCCTCACGATGCGAGGCCAGCAACTCATTGAGCTTCAGATGCACGGCGATGGCATCCTTGTTCTGGCTCTGCTGGATCAGGAACACCATCAGAAAGGTGACGATGGTGGTGCCCGTGTTGATCACGAGCTGCCAGGTCTCGGAAAAGCCGAAGAGTGGTCCCGTGACCGCCCAGGCCACAACCACGAGTACCGCCAGCGCAAACGCCACGGGCGAGCCAGCCTGACGGGTGGCCGCGCCGGCGAACCGGTCGAACAAATGGATCAGACGGTGCGTGGGCTGGCGCATGAATCGCTCCCTGGGAGAAGCAGGACTGTCTACATTGTAGAGAGCGCCCTCATGCAGTTTCAGTCGGTGCCGTCCTACAAGGACGTCATCCGGCACCGTGACATGTCGTATTTACAAGCAACGACCCGGAGCCGTGGGCGCCCGGTGGGCATGACGATTACGTCTCACCGGCATTCCGGGCGCGGCAGCAAGCCGCGCTTTATCACTTACCAGAAGAGGACCGCCATGACGCAAACGGAAAGCGAAGCCCCCCGCCGCACCAGCCCCGACGATGAAGACGAACTGCTGCGCGAGCGCGTGGGCACCTGCATCGCGGAATTCTGCGGCGGCGACATGCCCGACGGCGTGGCGGTGCACGTGGTTGAGCGGCGCGTGACGATCACGGGCCAGGTAGAGGACGCCGATATCGCGCAGCGGATCGAAAAAGCCGCGTCGACACCGCCCGGCATCCTCGGCGTGTCGAACCAGCTCACCACGCGCGTGCCCGCCCCGCGGTAGCCGATGCGCCAGCCGGCGCAGGAATCAATCACAAGGCGTGACGCAAAAGGAAGAAAACGCCCGCTGCCTTCCTCCCCGCATGCAGGCACGGAAGGCAGCGGGCTGCGGGTGTCACGCCCACGGATCGTAGCGATCCTTTTCCCAGTACGGCGAAATGCCGTAGTACTCGTGAATGCTCGTGGCCCATTGCGAATTCGCCATCGTGGGCCACTGCTCCTTGTCAAAGCCCGGCGCGGCCTTGATGCGTTCCTTTTCCACGCCCAGCACAAAGCATTTTCGGCGCGTATCGAGCGTCAGGGCCGACCACGGCAGCGCGTGGAGCTTTTCGCCAATGCCCAGGAAACCGCCCATCGCCAATACGGCGTACGCGATCCGGCCGCCCAGGACGTCGAGCATGATGTGGTCGATGGTGCCGATCTCCTCGCCGGACGGATCCACAACCTTGTTCCCCTCCAACGTGTCAGACGCCATGACGAACGGGCCGCAGCCGGGTCCGTTCTGCTCCACATCGCCAATGATTGATGCGCCGCGCGCCGGCGTGCCGGAAGGCGGTACTTGCGGGTCCAAGGGCTTCATGAACAGATCCTCCTGCTTGGAAAATTCAGCAACTCAACTTTAGCGGCTCGCCGGCTCCGGCGCTGCCAGCGGATCGAAGTCATTCCGGCGCCCATCCTTTATCGAATCGTCCTGCGATGATCGTAGACATCCTGAGGCTCCGTTCAAGGCATGTTGCGGTGCAATGGTGTCGGAGCGCGCACATGGCGCCGCCGGAACGCGCGTCAATCAGCGTTTTTTCCCTTCGCGGTCGCTGACGCCGCTGCGGTGTGCCGCCGCCTTCTCACCGGCGGGCTGATGCTCGCTGCCCTTCTTCAGGGTCCAGTCCACATCGTCGCGTCGCGTGGTGGTCCGCCGCTCGGCATGCTCGGCGGCGCCCGGCGAGATCGGATCGCTGGCCGGGAAGGTCATGTCGAGCGACTCATCCACGGCGTCCTGATACGTCTTGGTGGGCTTGTCGGACTTGCCTTTGCTCGCCTTGTCCGTCGCATGGCTGGACGGCTTGGCCGAAGGCTTGTGGGATCCCTTCGAAGCATGAGCGTGTGACATGGCATCTCTCCTGTTCGGTATCGCGTTCGGGTCCCCTGTCAGCGGGGCTCCGCTTCAATCCGATGCAAGCGGCGGGCCAGCGCCAGCATGCGCGGCACGGCGCCCAGGGCGGGACAAACCGGAGGAAGCCGCACGGTATGACGCTGCAGATTGTGCGTGATGCGGTAAAAAATGCTCAGACCGGTTGTGACGATGCACTCAGGCGCGGAAAGCGCACGGCGATGCAGACCGTGACGGTATCGCTATCGCAATCCTGGTTCTCGGCGGTCAGCGCCGCGCCCTGCAGTTCCACCATCCGCCGCGTCAGCAGCAGGGCGGTACTCTGGCGGGCGGAATGGCCGCCCCCGACTGGCGAGCGACGGCCGAAGAAGTCGCTCAAGGCGGTCAGCCGCATGGCGCCACGCGAGCGATCGACGGGCGGGCTTTCGGTGATGCGAAACTTGACGAAGTCCCGCTCGGCGGTCAGGTGCACGCGCACGAAGCCGCCTTCGGGGGCACGCCATATGCAATGGACCAGCAGATGCCGCAGCAGCGGCCCGATGCGCAGGGAATCGCCCAGCACGGCAAACCCTTCGCCGTCTTCGTTATGGCATTCCAGCGGCGCCAGGATGACGCCACGCGCCTCGGCGGCGGGCCGCTTGTCTTCGATGGCCACGCCGGCCAGCACGCTCAAATCGGTTTGCTCCCAAGCCGACACGCGCTCGTCCGCCAGCAGGCGCACGCCCTCTTCCATCTCTTCGATCAGTGCCAGCTGCTGCCGCATGCCCGAACGCATGCCGGCCAATGCGCGCTGCGCGGGCGCGGCCAGCGAATCGATGGAGCGATCGAGCACGTAGCTCCAGCTCTGGATGGCATTGAGCGACGATCGCAGGTCATGGGCCGCCTGTTCGATCAGCGTAGTGACTTCGCCGATACTGCGAACGGCAAGCTGCAACTCATCAGCGCCACTCGCGGGCGGCACGGCGTTAGGGGGAATGCGTGGCGCATCAGTCATGATCAACCATCGGATCGGCTATCAAATCAGGAACCATCATTGGTTCCACGCAAGAACCGTGCACTGGGCGGCATACCCTGCCGCCACGCCACGGCACTTACGCCCGCAGGCACTGCCTCACAAACCCTCACGAGGCAGCAGGCGGGCTGGCGTCGCTACCGCGCGACGCCCGCAGCCATTCCGGCAGTTCGCCTTTGGCGGCGTAGTCCTCCAGCCGGTTGTACAAAGTCTTCAAACTGATACCCAGAATTTCCGCCGCGTGCTTCTTCACGCCCGCGCACTGCTCCAGCGTGGCGAAAATCAGCTGACGGTCCGCCTCGGCCAGCGACATGCCTACCGGCACCGACACCACGGCCGTGCCAGCGCTGGGCGCCGCGGCCACCTGCAGCGGAATCTGGACTTCGGTGATCACATCCTGGTCGGCCATGATGTAGGCGCGCTGCACAAAGTTGCGCAGCTCCCGCACGTTGCCCGGCCATGAATGCATGCGCAGGCTTTCCAGCACCGCCGACGAAAACCGGCGTTGCGTACCCTGCTCGGCGTTGAGCTGTTCCAGCATCGTGTTGGCAATCTGCACCACGTCCTCACCGCGCGCGCGCAGCGGCGGCAGCTCGATCGGGAACACGTTGAGCCGGTGGTACAGGTCCGCGCGCAGCTTGCCCTCTGCCACGGCTTCTTCGGGATTCCGGTTCGTGGCGGCCAGCACCCGCACATCCGCATGCGTTTCCCGGTTGGTACCCACGCGCATGAACGCGCCCGTTTCCAGCACGCGCAGCAGCTTTACCTGCAGCTCCAGCGGCATCTCGGTAATTTCATCGAGGAACAGCGTGCCGCCATCCGCGCGTTCGAAATAGCCCTTGTGCTGGCGATCGGCGCCCGTGAAGCTGCCCCGCTCATGGCCGAACATCTCGGTCTCGATCAGCGTGGGCGAGATGGCGCCGCAGTTGACGGCCAGAAAGGGCTGGCGGCGGCGCGCCGACAGCTCGTGCACGGTCTGCGCGGCCAGTTCCTTGCCGGTGCCGCTTTCGCCGATCAGCATCACGGTGGCCTCCGTCGGCCCCACCTTGCTGAGCTGGTCGTAGACGGTCTGCATGGCCTCCGAGCTGCCCAGCAGGCGGCCGAAACGTCCGTAGCGGCGCAGCTCGCCCCGCAGCGAATGCACTTCGGCGCGCAGCTCACTGGTGGTGGCGATCCGCTTGAGCACGGTCTGCAGCCGCGTGACATTGATCGGCTTGACCAGATAGTCGGTGGCCCCCAGGCGCAATGCCTCCACGGCGGATTCCACGCTGGCATAGCCGGTGGTCAGGATGACTTCGACGCCGGCGGAGCCGACTTCGTCGAACAGCTCCATGCCGTTGCCGTCGGGCAGGCGCAGGTCAGCCAGGATGGCATCGGGCATGCGCCAGCCGATCTGGAGCCGGGCTTCGCGCAGCGTGCCGGCGTTGGCGGAGGTGAAGCCTTCGATCGCGACGATTTCGGCCAGCGCCGCGCAGGCGTTCTCGTCGTCGTCAACGATCAGGATATGTGGCATAGGAGAATCTGATGGCGTCGTAAGACCGGCGTCTGTTTGTCATGGCCCGCGGGCGTGGCTGGTTGGTCACGGCGTGCATGGACGGCACACGTCTGAGAATAGCCTGAAGTGTAGTGACAGAGCCTTGCCCGTTATGCCGGTGTCCGTCTGACACGCCTGTGGGACCTTGCCGCGACAGCGTTTCAGGCGGTAGCCACCCGGCGCACGAACAGATAGCATGATAGGCATCTTCCACCAATGCGACGTGCCTGCATACCCCGGCCACCCCAACTCGCAACAGGCCGGATCGGCGGGCTCCATCCACCCCGTGTCAACCACTGCCACGCTCCCCTCCGGCCGCCCCGCGCCGCCGCCTCGCGCTCCGGGCCGCCGCGCCGCACCGGCGCAGGTTTCGCTGCTCTGGGAAAGTACCTCGCCAGCCATGCAACGGTTGATCGGCCAGCTCAATCGCGTGGCCGCCACCGATGTCACCATGCTGGCCGTCGGTGAAAGCGGCAGCGGCAAGGAAGTTGTGGCCCGCGCGGTGCATGAGCGCAGCAGCCGCAGGACTGGGCCGTTCGTGGCCGTGAACTGCGGCGCCATTGCGCCCACGCTGATCGAATCCGAACTGTTTGGCCACGAAAAAGGCGGCTTCACCGGTGCGCTGGAACAGAAGGCCGGCTACTTCGAGCAGGCCCAGGGCGGCACGCTGTTCCTGGACGAAGTCACCGAGATGCCGCCGGAGATGCAGATCAAGCTGCTGCGCGTGCTGGAAAGCCGCTCGTTCCATCGCGTGGGGGGTGACGCACCGCTGGTCAGCGACGTGAGAATCCTGGCCGCCACCAACCGCGATCCGATGGACGCGGTGCGCGACGGCCAGCTCCGCGAAGACCTGCTGTACCGCCTGGCGGTGTTCCCGCTGCATATTCCGCCGCTGCGCGAACGCACCGAGGATATCGTTCCGCTGGCCCGGCACTTCCTCGACGAGTTCAACACGATGGAGCAGACGGAAAAGACGTTCTCTCCCGGTTCGCTCGAACGGCTGGTGCGCTACGACTGGCCCGGCAACGTGCGTGAGCTGAAGAATTCGATCTACCGTGCCTACATCCTGGCCGACCGTCAGGTGGAGATCGGCAACCCCGGACTCTCCAGCCAGCCGCAGCGCCCCACCACGGTCGATGGCATCGTCAGCGTCCGGGTGGGCACCACGCTCGCCGACACGCAGCGCGAGATCATCCTCGCCACGCTGGCCAAGTTCGATGGCGATAAGCGGCAGGCCGCCAAGGCGCTGGGCATCAGCCTGAAGACGCTCTACAACCGCCTCGACGTCTACCGCGCCGGCTGACCTGGCGAACACCCCCGCTGTCTCGGCCGCGCCACCAAACCGAGTCTCCTTTCCGTCGCCGCCACCCATTCGGGTGACCCCGAAGCGCACCTGCCGGGCAGGTGACTTTCCTACGCCGCGGCCTCGGCGACCGTGCATTTTTTACACCCCTGACCGCGCAGAAGCATGGCCGGCCTCCGCGTTTCCCGTTGCTGCACCGCAATTTCCCGCTCACGTGCACCTTCCGCCGACGGCTGGCATGCGGTCTGCATGTCCTGACGGAATTGACATGACGCGCGCCCAGCCTGCCCAAGGGCGCCCCACGGCCAGAGGACGTGTGACGTGCGCATTTGCCAACTCAACCTGACGGAATCGCGGGCGCTGGACAACGACGCGCTGCTGCGTGCCGCGAAGCTTGGATTCGACCATGTTCTCCTTGCGGGCTGGTCGGCCCCTCACCCCCGCCCCGACGCGCTGCGTGCGGCGTTTGAAGCCTGCCGGCATCACGGGCTGGCGCCACTGCTGGACCTGGCGCTCGATCGCTTTCCCAGGGACGCCGCTGCCATGCACGACGGCTGGGTCGATCATGCGCGGCCCGCCGGCAGCCCCGACGCCACCGATAACCATCTGCCCGGCGTGCGCCTGCGCTGGTTCGACGATGCCACGGCGGGCCAGTTGCTGGCCTGGTGGAGCGCGCAACTCGGCGACGCGGTGGATGCCGGCGCGGCCGGCTTCTGCTGCCGTGCGCCGACGCGCGTGGCCGGGCGGCACTGGGCCGAACTGATCGAGACCTTGCGCAGGAACGGTCACTCCGGCGGCCCGTTATTCCTGGCATGGACGCCGGGAACCACGCCGCAGCAGATCGACGATCTGGCCGTGGCACCGTTCGATGGCGCGTTCTCGTCATTGCCCTGGTGGGATTACCGCAGCGCCTGGCTGACCGAGGAAATCGCACGCCTGCGGCGCTTTGGCCGCGTGCTGGCCGCGCCGGCACTGGCGCCCGATGGGGTCGACGTACTGGCCGCGCGCCGCGCGCTATGGACAGCCGCCGCCATCGGCGATGGCTGGATGGTGCCAGCCGGTTATGAAACCGGCGCCGCCGTCCATCCCCTTTCGCTCGATACGGCACCGGCCGCCCAGGCCGATGGCCACCCGGACGACATCGTCGACGCGCCCTACGATCTGACTCACGAAGTCATGCAAGCCAATGCCTGGCTGGCCGCGCGCGAAGACGAGCCCGCGGTCGCGGTACGTCAGGTCAGCGGCCCGGACGCACCGCTGACGGTGCTGGCGCGCGTACCCGGTCATCTGGCCAACGGCGCGGCCGGCCAACCCGCGCTCACCGTGGTGCTGAACCCCTGCGCCGTGCAACCGGCGTCCTTTGGCGTGGACCGCGTGCTCAGCGGCCTGCCGCAAGCATCCTCGACGCTTGCGCCCGTCGAAGGCGGCCCCGGCGGCTCGCTCGACGATGGACTGGCGCTGAATCCATGCAGCAGCATCACCTTGCCGCCGGCCGACATCCGGCTATTCGAGGCGATACCGGCGCCGGCCGCTCCCGTAGCAAAGTCCAGACGCGGGGACACCACGACAAAAGCCGCTGACCGCGCGTTGGCTGCGGCAATGGAAGCGCCGCGCGTGGCCATCGAAAACCTCTCACCGTCCACGGACAACGGCCGCTTTGCCGTCCGCCGCACGGTGGGCGAGCGCGTGGAAGTCTGCGCGGACATCTGGATGGATGGGCACGACAAGCTGGCGGCGGTTGTGCTGTGGCGCGGGCCCGGAGAGCAGGACTGGCATGCCTCGCCGATGGTCCACATCGTCAACGACCGATGGCGCGGCAGCTTCCCAATGGTGGCGTTGGGCCGCCACGAATTCACCGTCGAGGCGTGGCGCGACACCTTTGCGAGCTGGCTCGATGAAATCGGCAAGAAGCGCAAGGCGGGTGTCGGCATCACGCTCGAAATCGAGGAAGGCGCGCGGCTGGTGGCGGAGACCCTGGGCACGCCCGACGGCAGCGCTATCACCGATGCCGGCGCGATTCTCGGCGATCTGTCCGCCGCCGCTGGCGATGACGCGCTGCGGCTCGAAATCCTGCTCTCGCCGCGCACCGAGGCCGCCATGCGCATGGCAATGGATACGCCCGCGGGTCGCCCGTTTGCCAGCCGTTTTCCCACTGCGATGCCCGTGGAGGCAGACCGCCTGGCCGGCCGCTTTGCAAGCTGGTACGAGCTGTTTCCGCGTTCGGAAAGCGGCGATGTGACCCGGCACGGCACGTTCGACGACGTGATACGCCGCCTGCCGGCCATCCGCGCGATGGGTTTCGACGTGCTCTACTTTCCGCCGATCCACCCGATCGGGCAGATTCATCGCAAGGGCAAGAACAACAGCCTCAAGGCCGAACCGGACGACGTGGGCAGCCCGTACGCGATTGGCGGCGCGGAGGGCGGCCATGACGCCATCCACCCGCAACTTGGCACGCTGGAAGACTTCCAGCGGCTACGGCAGGCTGCGGCGGCAATGGGTATCGAGCTGGCGCTGGACTTTGCCATTCAGTGCTCGCCCGATCATCCGTGGCTGCGCGAGCATCCCGAATGGTTCTCGCACCGGCCGGACGGCACGCTCCGCTATGCCGAGAATCCGCCGAAGAAGTACGAGGACATCGTCAACGTGGATTTCTACGCGACGCCGCCCGGCGGCCAGCAGCTCTGGCTCGCGCTGCGCGACGTGGTGATGTTCTGGGCCGACCAGGGCGTGCGCCTGTTCCGCGTGGACAATCCGCACACCAAGCCGCTGCCGTTCTGGGAATGGATGATCGCGGACGTGCGCGCCAAACATCCGGACACGCTGTTTCTGGCCGAGGCGTTCACGCGGCCCAAGATGATGGCGCGACTGGCCAAGCTCGGCTTCTCGCAGTCTTACACGTACTTCACGTGGCGCAACACCAAGGCCGAGCTGATCGAGTACATGACCGAGCTGACGCAAGGCCCGCTGCGCGAGTTCTACCGCCCGCACTTCTTCGTCAATACACCGGACATCAACCCGTTCTTCCTGCACGACGGCGGGCGCCCCGCATTCCTGATCCGCGCCGCGCTCGCTGCCCTGCTGTCCGGCCTGTGGGGTATGTACAGCGGTTTTGAAGTCTGCGAGAGCGCGCCGCTGATCCTGAACGGCGTCGAGCGCGAAGAATATCTCGACTCCGAAAAATACGAGCTGCGCGTGCGCGACTGGCACGCCCCCGGCAACATCGTTGCCGAGATCTCCCGGCTGAACCAGATCCGCGCCAACCATCCGGCGTTGCAGAGCCACCTGGGCCTGCGCTTCTATCACGCCAGTGACGACGCCGTGCTGTATTTCGCGCGCTTTGTCCCCACCGGGGCCGAAGGCGCGGGCGCGTTTGGCGACGACGTGCTGCTGGCCGCCATCAGCCTTGACCCGCGCAAGCCGCGTGAATCGGAAATCGAGCTGCCGCTGTGGGAATGGGGCCTGCCGGACCATGCCGCGCTCGACGTCGAGGACCAGATGTTCGGCACGCGCTTCACCTGGCATGGCAAACGCCAACGCATCCGCCTGAACCCGCATGAGCTGCCGTTCTCGCTCTGGCACGTCAGGCCCCAACAACAACCTGGAGACACGGCATGAAGCGACTCTCCGAGCGCGCCAACGCCGCCCTGCTCAACGCCGACCCGCTCTGGTACAAGGACGCGGTCATCTACCAGCTGCACATCAAGTCTTTTTTCGACGCCAACGGCGATGGCGTGGGCGACTTTGCCGGCCTGCTGGCCAAGCTGGACTATCTGGTCAACCTCGGTGTCGACACGATCTGGCTGCTGCCGTTCTATCCGTCGCCACGCCGCGACGACGGCTACGACATCGCCGACTACCGCAACGTGCATCCCGACTACGGCACACTGGCCGAGGCCAAGCGCTTCGTCACCGCTGCGCATGCGCGCGGCCTGCGCGTGATCACGGAGCTGGTAATCAACCACACGTCGGACCAGCATCCGTGGTTCCAGCGCGCGCGCCGCGCGAGGTCCGGCTCCGCCGCGCGCAACTACTACGTCTGGTCCGACAACGACCAGAAGTACGCGGGCACCCGCATCATCTTCTGCGATACCGAAAAATCGAACTGGAGCTGGGATGCGGAAGCCGGGGCCTACTTCTGGCACCGCTTCTATTCACACCAGCCCGACCTCAATTTCGACAACCCGCAGGTGCTCAATGAAGTGCTGTCGGTCATGCGCTTCTGGCTCGATATCGGCATCGACGGTCTGCGTCTGGACGCCGTGCCCTACCTGGTGGAGCGCGAGGGCACCAGTAACGAAAACCTGCCCGAGACCCATGAGGTGATCCGCAAGATCCGGCGGCATCTCGACGAACGCTATCCAGGCCGCATGCTGCTGGCCGAGGCCAATATGTGGCCGGAGGACGCCCAGCAGTATTTCGGCGGCGCCAGCGGCGGTGGCTCCGCCGACACCACGGGCGCCGCCAGCCCCGACGGCGGGATCGAAGGCGACGAGTGCCACATGTCGTTCCACTTCCCGCTGATGCCGCGCATGTACATGGCCATCGCGCGCGAAGACCGCTTTCCGATCACCGACATCATGCGGCAGACGCCCGAGGTGCCGCCCAACTGCCAGTGGGCCATCTTCCTGCGCAATCACGACGAGCTGACACTGGAAATGGTGACCAGCAGCGAGCGCGATTACCTGTGGGAAGTCTATGCATCGGACCGGCGCGCGCGCATCAACCTCGGCATCCGCCGACGGCTGGCTACGCTAATGGAGCGCGACCGCCGGCGCATCGAACTGATGAACAGTCTGCTGTTTTCGATGCCCGGCACGCCCGTGATCTACTACGGCGACGAAATCGGCATGGGCGACAACATCCACCTCGGTGACCGCGACGGTGTGCGCACGCCGATGCAGTGGTCCCCCGACCGCAATGGCGGATTTTCGTCCGCCGACCCGGAGCGGCTGGTGCTGCCGCCGCTGCAGGGTCCGCTCTATGGCTATGAAGCCGTCAACGTGGAAGCCCAGACGCGCGACCCGCATTCGCAGTTGAACTGGATGCGCCGCATGCTGGCGCTGCGTCGCCAGCACCGTGCGTTCGGACGCGGCACGCTGCGCTTTCTGTTCCCGGGCAATCGCAAGATTCTGGCTTACCTGCGCGAGTACGATAACGAACACATCCTCTGCGTGGCCAACCTGTCCCGCGCCCCGCAGGCCGTGGAACTGGACCTTTCCCAGTTCAATGGCCGCGTGCCCGTGGAAATGCTCGGCGCCACGCCCTTCCCCGCCATCGGCCAACTCACCTATCTGCTGACGCTGCCGCCCTATGGCTTCTACTGGTTCGTGCTCAGCGAGGATGCGCAGCCGCCATCGTGGCACGTGAACGCCCCGGAGCAGATGGTGGACCAGGTGACCCTTGTGCTGCAGAACGTTGGCGGGCGCTCCGAGCTGACGGAATCCGCGCGGCGCGCGTTGACGACCGAGGTGCTGCCGAACTATCTGGCACGGCGCCGCTGGTTTGCTTCCAAGGGCGAGCGTATCGAGCGCGTGAACGTGGCCTATGCATGGCCGGTTGCCAAGGTGGGCAACACCGAGGAAGTCTGGCACTGCGAGGTCGAAGTATCGCTACCGGGCCGCACGGAGTGCTACCAGTTGCCGGTGGCCCTGTTATGGGACCGGGAGACTGCCGAGGGCATGCCGCAGCTCATGCATGGACTGTCGATGGCACGTGTGCGGCGTGGCCCGCGCGTGGGCGTGGCAACCGATGGCTTTGTGGTGGAGGCCTACGCGCGCGCGATCGTTCAGGCGCTGCGCGAACGAATCACCGAAAAGGTATCGCACGGCACGATCCGCTTCCTGCCGGAACCGGGGCTTGCCGAAGCGCCGATCGAAAGTGAGCCGGTGCAATGGATGTCGGCCGAACAGTCGAACAGCTCGCTGGCCTACGGCAATACGGGCGTGCTCAAGCTCGTGCGCAAGGTGGCCGGCGGCGTGCATCCCGAAGCCGAGATGACGCGCTACCTCACTGGCAATGGTTACCGGCATTCGGCCGCGCTGCTGGGCGAGGTGGTCCGCACCGGTGCCGACGGCACGCCCCATACGCTGATGCTGCTGCAAGGCTATATCCTCAACCAGGGCGATGGCTGGGACTGGACGCTGGACTACCTTGGCCGTTCGATCGACGATGCGCTGCCCCTGACCGACGGTCATGACGAGTTTGCCGAAGCACTCAACGGCTACGCCACGATGGTCGGCACACTCGGCAAGCGTCTGGCAGAGCTGCACGCGGTGCTGGCGCAACCGACCGATGACGATGCATTCGCCCCGGTGGCCGCAGCCGAATCGCAGGCGTCCGAGTGGGCCGAGGAAGCACTGAAATCGCTGGACGAAGCACTCGGGCTGCTCGACGCCCGCCGCGCCCATGCCACGGGCGATTTCGCGCGCGACATCGACGCCCTGCTGGCGGCGCGCGGCAAGCTGCCGCATCTGGTATCGCGCCTGGCCACTGCCGCGCCCGGCAGCCTGCAAACGCGCATTCACGGCGATTTCCATCTCGGCCAGGTACTGATCGCGCAGAACGATACCTATCTGGTGGACTTTGAAGGCGAGCCGCGCCAGCCGCTGGCATTCCGCCGGCGCAAGACGTCGCCGCTGCGCGATGTGGCTGGCCTGCTGCGATCGATCGACTATGCCGCCGCCACGGTGGGCACCGACCGCCAGGAACGCACGCATGCCACGCTGCCGCCCGCCCAGGCCGAGCGCCGCGCCGCATTGCTCGACCGCTTCCGCACCACGGCCGGCGACGCATTCCTGAACTGCTACCAGCAGACGATGGCCGCCGCGCCGCGGGCATGGGCGGCATCGGAGCAGCTGCAACCGCTGCTCGACCTGTTCCTGCTGGAGCGCGCGGCCTATGAGGTGGGCTACGAGGCCGCCAATCGCGTGGCCTGGATCGATCTGCCAACCAGCGGTCTGGCAAGGCTCGTGCGCAAGCTACTTGGAGACGACGATGGCAAGGAATGATGCCGCCACGCTCGATCCACCCGCGCCGACGCTGCCCGGCCCCGTCATCGATGCCCTGCGCGAAGCGCGGCTGGCCGATCCGTTCGGCGTGCTCGGGCCGCACCGCGACGACCACGGCGTCGTGGTGCGGGCCATCGTTCCCGGTGCGGCGGCCATGCAGTTGACTGGCCGCGACGGTGAATTTCTTTCGGACATGGCACCGCTGCACGTGGAAGGCATATTTGCCGGCCGCCTGCCGAACTTCGCTGGCGGCCAGCCATCGGCGCAGGACTATCGGCTGCGCATCCGCTGGCCGGACGGCAGCGAGCAGACCAGCGCCGACCCCTATGCGTTCGGGCTGCTGCTCGGCGAGCTGGACCTGCATCTGTTCAACGAAGGACGCCATCTGGAACTCGGCAAGTGCCTCGGCGCGCAGTGCCTGACCATCGACGGCGAACCCGGCGTGCGCTTTGCCGTGTGGGCACCGAATGCCAGGCGCGTATCGGTGATTGGTGATTTCAATGGCTGGAACCCGGCGCGGCATCCGATGCGCCTGCGTCACGGCGCTGGTATCTGGGAGCTGTTCGTCCCGCAGGGCATGGGCGTATCGCCCGGCAGCCGCTACAAATACGACATGACCGGCCCGCATGGCGAGGCCCTGCCCGACAAGGCCGATCCCGTGGCCCAGGCCACGGAGCTGCCCCCGGCAACCGCGTCGGTGGTGGCCTGCGCGGGACATGCGGCCCCGCCGTTCCACTGGAACGATGCCGCATGGATGGAGCAGCGCGCGCAAACCGATCCCTATAGCGCGCCGATGTCGGTCTACGAACTGCACGTGATGTCGTGGCAGCGCGCGGCCAACGACAGCGGCCGGGGCTGGGACATCCTGGCGGAACGGCTCGTGCCATATGTGCGCGACCTTGGCTTCACCCACATCGAGTTGCTACCTGTCACCGAGCATCCGTTCGGGGGTTCGTGGGGCTATCAGCCGTTGTCGCTGTTCGCGCCCACCGCGCGGCTGGGGTCACCCGAGCGCTTTGCGGCATTCATCGACCGCTGCCACCAGGCCGGCATCGGCGTGATTCTCGACTGGGTGCCCGCGC
The DNA here is from genome assembly GCF_057798835.1 of Cupriavidus sp. 291-E7. Taxonomy (NCBI): domain Bacteria; kingdom Pseudomonadati; phylum Pseudomonadota; class Betaproteobacteria; order Burkholderiales; family Burkholderiaceae; genus Cupriavidus; species Cupriavidus sp. 291-E7. The sequence goes on along the minus strand of NZ_JBYOJV010000003.1, from coordinate 242,405 downwards.
ACTTTCCTACCGATCCGCATGGCCTGGCGATGTTCGATGGCACCGCGCTGTACGAGCACCAGGACCCGCGCGAAGGCTATCACCAGGACTGGAATACGCTGATCTACAACCTGGGCCGCAACGAAGTGCGCGGCTTCCTGCTGGCCAACGCGGTGCATTGGCTTGAGCACTACCACGCCGACGCGCTGCGCGTGGATGCGGTGGCATCGATGCTGTACCGCGACTACAGCCGCGAAGCGGGCCAGTGGGTACCGAACCGCTTTGGCGGCCGCGAGAACCTCGAATCGGTGGCGTTCCTGCGCGAAGTGAACACGGTGGTGCATGAGCGCTGCCCCGGCGCGCTCACCATTGCCGAGGAATCCACCGCCTGGCCCGGCGTCACGGCCAGCGTGGCGTCCGGCGGGCTTGGCTTCGACTTCAAATGGAACATGGGCTGGATGCATGACACGCTGCGCTACCTGTCACATGAATCCATTCACCGCCCCTGGCACCACGGGGACATGACGTTCGGCATGGTCTATGCGTGGTCCGAAGCGTTCGTGCTGCCGCTTTCCCACGACGAGGTGGTGCACGGCAAGGGTTCGATGATCGGCAAGGCGCCTGGCGATGACTGGCAACGCTTTGCCAATCTGCGCGCGTACTACGGCTTCATGTGGACGCATCCCGGCAAGAAGCTGTTGTTCATGGGTAGCGAATTCGCGCAGTGGCGCGAATGGAACCACGACGACGAACTCGACTGGGCGCTGCTGGATCAAGCCGCGCATCGCGGCGTCCATTCGCTGGTGCGCGATCTGAATCGCCTGTACCGCGACCTGCCCGCGCTGCATGCGATGGACCATCGTCCGGAAGGCTTCCAGTGGATCGTCGGCGACGATCACCAGAACAGCGTATTCGCCTACCTGCGACGAGCGGCGCCCGGCAGCGAGAAAGTGGTGCTGGCCGTCGTCAACATGACCCCGGTGCCGCGCCACGGCTACCGGTTGGGCGTGCCGTTCGCGGGCACGTGGGAGGAATGCCTCAACACCGATGCCGGCATCTACGGCGGCAGCAACCTTGGCAACAGCGGGCGGGTGCAGGCCGGGCCGGAGCCATCGCACGGCCATCCGGCGTCTTTGTCGCTGCTGCTTCCGCCACTTGCCACGCTGATCCTGCGGTACCTGCCCGATGCGAATGGCTGAGCGCACGTGAACCCCACCCGCAAAAAGGACTAAGAGGAGCATCACGCATGGCGAGCATCACCGTTGATCGCCTGCTACCGGGCAAGCCCTATCCGCTTGGCGCGCACTGGGACGGACTCGGTGTCAACTTCGCGGTGTTTTCCGCGAATGCCAGCCGCATCGAACTGTGCCTGTTCTCCGCAAACGGACGCAAGGAAGTCCAGCGCCTGCCGCTGCCCGAATGCACGGACGAGATCTGGCATGGCTACCTGCCGCAGGCGCAGCCTGGCCTGCAATATGGGCTGCGCGCGTTCGGCCCATACGAACCCGCACGCGGGCACCGCTTCAACCCGCACAAGCTACTGCTGGACCCATACGCTCGCGCGCTAAGCGGACCGGTGCGCTGGTCCGATGCACTGTTCGGCTATCGCCTGAACAGCCCCCGGGCCGACCTGACGCCCGATCGGCGCGATAGCGCGCCCACGATGCCCAAGGCCGTCGTCACCGACGAGAGCTTCAACTGGGGCGATGACCGGCCGCCGGCCGAACCCTGGCCCACGACTTCGATCTACGAAGTCCACGTGCGCGGGGCATCGATGCTGCGCGAAGACCTGCTGCCGCAGTATCGCGGCACCTTCGCCGCGCTGGCCGATCCGCGCTTCATCGAACACCTGCACCAGTTGGGCGTCACCTCGATCGAGCTGCTGCCGATTCACGCATTTCTGCAGGATCGCTTTCTGGTCGAACGCGGCCTGCGCAACTACTGGGGCTACAACACGCTCGCCTTCTTCGCGCCCGAGCCGCTGTACCTGTCCGGCCGGCAGCATCACGAAGTCAAGATCGCGATCCGCCGTCTGCACGCGGCCGGCATCGAGGTATTGCTCGACGTGGTCTACAACCACACCTGCGAAGGCAACGAACTGGGGCCGACGATGTCATGGCGCGGGCTGGACAACGCCAGCTACTACCGTCTGGTACCGGGCGACGAGCGCCACTACATCAACGACACCGGCTGCGGCAACACGCTGAACCTGTCGCACCCGCGCGTGCTGCAGATGGTGATGGATTCGCTGCGCTACTGGGTGGAGGTCTTTCACGTGGATGGATTCCGCTTCGACCTGGGCAGCACGCTCGGCCGCGAGAGCAACGGATTCGATCCAGGCTCGGGCTTCTTCGATGCCATCCTGCAAGACCCGGCGCTGTCCCGCGTCAAACTGATCTCCGAACCGTGGGATCTTGGCCCGGGCGGCTATCAGGTGGGCAACCACCCACCCGGATTTGCCGAATGGAACGACAAGTTCCGCGACAACGTGCGGCGTTTCTGGCGTGGCGATGCGGGCCAGCGCGGCGAGCTGGCCGCGCGACTGACCGGATCGGCCGACCTGTTCGACCGCCGCCATCGCAAGCCGTGGGCGAGCGTCAACTTCATCACCGCGCACGATGGCTTCACACTGGCCGACCTCGTCAGCTACGCGCACAAGCACAACGAGGCCAATCACGAGGAAAACCGCGACGGCAACGACGACAACGCCAGCGCCAACTGGAGTCCCGACGGCACGATGGAAGGCCCCACCGACGACGAGATCATCCTGGAGACGCGCGGCCGCGTGGCGCGCGCCATGATGGCCACGATGCTGTTGTCGCAGGGCACGCCGATGCTGACGGCCGGTGACGAATGGGGCCGCAGCCAGCAAGGCAACAACAACGCCTACTGCCAGGACAACGCGCTGTCGTGGCTGGACTGGGACGACGCCGCGCATCCATCCAATGCGCCGATGCGGCGCGTGGTCAGCCGCCTGCTGGCGCTGCGGCGCAAATTGCCGGTACTGACCGAGAACCGCTTTGTCCACGGCCGTTCGCAACCGGCACCCGGATTGCCCGATATCGCGTGGTTCGGCCCCGATGGCAACGAGCTGACGAGCGAGCAATGGGCCAACCCCGAAGACCGCACGCTCGCACTGCGCCGCGCGACGCATAGCCCGGACGATGAGGTCGAAGTCATCGTGCTGTGCCTCAACGCCAGCCCGGACGACGTGATCTTCCGCATGCCGTCGCCGGGCGAGGACTGGCACCTGCTGTTCGACAGCACCGCGCCCGATCTGGAGGATGAGCCGGTCCTGCTCGATGCCGAAGGCTACCCGGCCTATCGCGTGCCGGCGCGCGGCCTGGCCCTGCTGTCGGCCGCCGTGCCAAAGGATGAGGAGCCGTCACGATGAGCGACTACGACCTGCTCTGCCGCCTGGCCGAACGTGCCGGACTTCAGGTCCAATGGCGCGACGCGTGGAACGTCCCGCAACAGCTATCGCCGGAAGCCTTGCATACCGTATTGACCGCGCTGGAACTCCCGTGCGGTACACCGGGCGAATGCGAGGCATCGCGCGCACGGCTCGCCGCCGACGATGCGGCGCACCCGCTGCCGCCGCTGATCACGGCCGATCAGGGCCAGCCGGTAGTCGTGCCCTGGGCGCATACGCTGCCCCAGCGCCCCTATCGCCTGGAGCAGGAGGACGGCACCCTCGTCGAAGGCATCGCCCGGCGGACCAGCGCAGGCGCGATGGAGATCGACCCGATCGCGCAATGGGGATATCACCATCTGCTGCTTGGCGACGTGGAAACCACCGTGGCCGTGGCACCGCCGCGCTGCTTTGGCATCGCCGACGCATTGGCGGCATCGCCACGCCCGGCAGTGGCGCGCAAGCCGTGGGGCTTGTCGGTGCAGCTTTACGGTCTGCGCCGTGGCGCGAATACCGGCATCGGTGACCTGACCACGCTCGCGCTGGGCGCGGAAGCGGCGGCGCTTGCCGGTGCCGATGCCATCGCGATCAATCCGCTGCACGCGGGATTCGCGGCGCAGCCAGAGCGCTACAGCCCGTACTCGCCGTCGAGCCGCATCTTCTTCAACGCGCTGTATGCGGACCCGGCACGTGTCTTCGGGGACGCGGCCGTCGAGCACGCCGTTGCCACGCTGGGCATCGGCCCGGCGCTGGCCGACGCGGAGCGGCGGGCCGAAATCGACTGGCCGGCGATTGCCAGGCTACGGCTCGCGTTGCTGCAATGGCTGTGGCAGCGGCACGAGACCTTGCTGGCGCCCGAGCAAAAGCAGGCCTTCGCCGCGTTCCGCGCGCGCGGCGGTAAAGCGTTGCTGGCGCACGCCACCTTCGAGGCCATCCAGGCCGAACGGCTGGCGGCGGCTACCGATGAGCGCGCGGCGCGCGATGCCGCCGACTGGCGCCGCTGGCCGGCCACGCTGCAAAGCCCCGGTGGCGCGGCAGCAGCGGCCATGCCGACGACCAATGCCGACGCCATCGCCTGCCATGAATTCCTGCAATGGCTGGCCGCCGATGGGTTGGATCAGGCCCAGCAACGCGCACGCGCGGCGGGCATGGCCATCGGCGTGATTGCGGACCTTGCCGTCGGCACCGATCCGGGTGGCAGCCACGCCTGGACACGTCAGACCGAAATCCTGAATGGCTTTCATGCGGGTGCGCCGCCCGACCTGTACAACCCGCTGGGACAGGACTGGGGCGTCGCCGTGTTTTCGCCACGCGGCCTGCGCCGCAATGGCTACGCCGCGTTCATCGAAATGCTGCGCGCCAACCTTGCGCATGCCGGCGGCCTGCGTGTCGACCACGTCCTGGGGCTGGCGCGCATGTGGCTGGTACCCGCCGGCGCGCCAGCCAGCGCGGGCGCCTACCTTGGCTATCCGCTGGAGGACCTGCTGCGACTGGTGGCCATCGAGTCGTGGCGGCACCGCGCGGTCATCATTGGCGAAAACCTCGGCACGGTGCCGGAAACGCTGAATGCCGCGCTGGAAGCGCGTGGCGTGCTTGGTATCGACGTGCTGTGGTTCGTGCGCGAAGCGGAAGACGACAGCGGTCCGGACGCCACGGCAACCGCCAGCGAGGCTCCCACGGCCGCGGAACCGCTCGCCGCGCCGTTCCTGCCGCCCGAACAGTGGCCCCCGCTTGCCGTGGCCACCACCACTACGCACGACCTGCCGACGATCGCGGGCTGGTGGGCGGGCAATGACATTGCGTGGCGCGCAAGGCTGCATCAACTGGCCATCGGCGAGACCGAAGCTGCGCTGATGACCGTCCGCGCGGCGGAGCGTCAGGCGCTGTGGCAGGCCATGCGTGACGCGGGCGCGGTGCACGGCGCGGAACCGCCGCCCGACCGTGCACCGGTGGAAGCCGTCCTGCGCTGGCTGCACCGCGCATCCACGCCATTGCGGCTGGTGCCCGTGGAAGACCTGCTTGCATTGGCCGAACAGCCCAACCTGCCGGGCACGGTATCGGGCCACCCGAACTGGCAGCGCAGGCTCGACGCGGACGTGCGCGAACTGTTCGCGCGCCCCGAGGTGGCGCGGCGCGTTGCCGCCGTGCGCGATGGCGATGGCGATGGCGATGGCGATGGCGATGGCGATGGTGGCGGCGATGCGTGAATCGTCACGGAGCCGGGCGATCCTCCAGCGCCTTGCACAGCGCCTCCACGGTCAATGGCTTCACCAGGTGCGCGTCGAAGCCGGCGGCCTCGGTGCGGCGCCGGTCGTCCGGCGCACTGCGTCCGGTCAGTGCAAAGACGCGCACGCCCGCAACCGACTGGCGCAGGGCCTGCAAGACTTCGTAGCCGCTCATATCGGGCATCTCCAGATCGAGCAGCACCACGTCCGGCGCAAACGCGCGTACCGCGTCGAGTGCCTTGATGCCGGTGTAGACCGGCTGCGCCTGATGGCCCAGCACGGTCAGCAGCTCGGCCATGCTGTCCGCCGAATCGGCGCTGTCGTCGACGATCAGGATGCGCTGTCCCGTGCATTGCGCCGTACGCGGGCGCGGCACGCTGGCGCCATCCATCTGCACTTCGGGCAGCAGGATCGTAAAGGTGCTGCCGTGGCCTTCGCCTGCGCTGCTGGCCTGGATGGCGCCGCCATGCGCCTCGATCACGGCGCGCGCCAGCGCCAGCCCGATACCGAGGCCGCTGCGGCCCGTTTCGTCGCCTTCCTGCGCGAACAGATTAAAGATGCGGTCCAGCGCCTCGGGCGCGATGCCGCGTCCGGTATCGCTGACCGTGGTGATCGCGTTACCCGCCTCGGCACGCACCCGCACGGTCACCGTACCGCCGCGTGCCGTGTATTTGGTGGCGTTGCTGAGCAGGTTGGACAGTACCTGCTCCAGCCGCGCTGCATCACCGTTGACGAACACCGGGTCGGCCGGCAGCGTCACGTCCAGCTTCTGACTCGCGCTTTCGAGCGCGGGCCGCATCGCTTCGATGGCCGTGTTCATCACGTCGTTGTACAGGATGGGCACGGGCTGCACCTTGAGCTTGCCCGATGTGACGCGGCCCACGTCCATCAGATCGGTCACGAGCCGCGTCAGCAATTGCAGTTGCCGGCCGATGATCTCGGCGCAGTGCCGGATGCGATGGTCGGTGACCGGCGTGAGCCGGATCACGTCGACGGCGTTGCGGATCGGCGCCAGCGGATTGCGCAGCTCGTGCGCCAGGATGGCCAGGAACGACTGCACGCGCCGGCCGGCGCTCTCCAGATCGGCCAGCCGCGCCGCATCGGTGATGTCGCGCGCTGTCCACAGCACGCCGGACACGCCAGCGCCGGCCTCGCGCAGCAGTACCTGCCGCACGTGGCAACGCACCAGCGTACCGTCTTGCCGCTGCAGCCGTTGCTCGCCGGACCATTCCCCGCTGGCACGCACGCTGGTGAGCGCGCCGGGCACGTCCCCCGCCGCTTCGCACGGCGCGCCGGAGGACTGCGCCGCCTGCCGGGTGTCGTGTTGCGAATACAGCAGCGACAGCGGCTGGCCAACGGCCTCCTGCGCCGTGTATCCGAACATGGCCTGCGCGCCGGTGTTCCAGCTGCGAATCTCGCCTTCCGCACCCAGTTCGCAGATGGCGCAGTCATCGAGCGTATCGGCCAGGCTCAGCCAGCGGGCCTCGGCAACCTTGGACTGCTCCTCCGCCGCGTACTGGATCGTGAGGTCGCGGTAAACGACCGCGAATCCGCCGGGCGCGCCATCGGCACCGGTCGTGGCGACCACGACGGTGCTGGCATAGAGCGCGCTGCCGTCGCGCCGCACACGCCAACCCTTTTCCTCCGCGCGACCGTGAACCTGCGCGGCGTCGAGCAGGCGCTCGGGATCACCGGCGGCGACCGATTCTGGCGTATGGAATTTCGACATAGGCGCACCGGCCACCTCGTCGGCGGTGTAGCCAAGCACTCGGCTCGCGGCGGCTGTCCAGATGCTGACACGGCCATCTGGCGACAATGCGTAGATCGCGGTGTCGTCGACCGCATCGAGCAGCGGCCACACGAGCGCCGGATCGCCGGCAGTGTGCGGGTCCATGAGAACGCTCCCTCGTGTCGTGCTGGTGCTGCATTGCAGGAAAGCGGGGCCCATGCGCGTGGCATGCCCCCTTCCAGGCAGCGTTTCTACATCATAGTCAGGTGCGCCAGGCATTTGTATTGCCGGTCATGCCGGCGACACCTTGCGTGCAAAAACTACAACCGGGCAGCTGAAATGTCAGGCGTGTTCTCGCCCCGAGCCGCTTACCGAAGGCGGAGGCGGATGTTTGTCGGGCAGGTTGCGCGCGGGCTGGTCGCCCTTTTCCTTGTTGTGATCGGGACTCTGGTCGGGCCGGCGGTCGGGCCGGCGCACAGGGTCATGTGGGATATGGGTCGCCATGACGCGTCTCGCAGTGGAATGCAGGGATGGGAAGCACTTGCGTGCTGCAGTTTTCATACCAGCGCTGGCAATGCGTACTTCCCGGCAGGGCCGGCGCAAACTTTCTAGCCTGAAGCCGAGGGCTTGAAACGCAGTCTATCTCCGCAGTTGTCTCTTTAACGATCTGCTCAGGAGTCAAGTGATGACCGATGCATCCCGTTTGCGGCCAGCACCTGCCGTCGCGGCCCGCGGCACACCGTCAGCCATGCCAGCCTCGGCCGAGCACGCCGACGACACGCGCACCTCGATGTCGAGCACCACCATCCGGCGCGCATTCCTGGACCATGTCTTCTACACCCAGGGCAAGCTGCCCGGCCACGCCAGCGGCAACGACCTCTACCAGGCGCTGGCGCACACGGTACGCGACCGGCTGGTGCAACGCTGGATCAGCACGGCCGAAACCTACCAGACCCAGCCGTCGCGCACGGTAGCCTACCTGTCAGCGGAATTCCTGATGGGGCCGCACCTGGGCAACAACCTCGTCAACCTTGGCATCGTCGATGAAGTTCGCGCGGCGATGACCGCGCTGGACCTCGATCTGGACGACATCCTGTCTCATGAGGAAGAACCGGGCCTTGGCAACGGCGGCCTGGGCCGGCTGGCTGCCTGCTTCATGGATTCGCTGGCCACGCTGGAGATTCCCGCGCTGGGCTATGGCATCCGCTACGAATACGGCATCTTCCATCAGAACATCATCGACGGGCAACAGGTGGAAACCACCGATACCTGGCTGCGCCACGGCAATCCCTGGGAAATCCAGCGCTCCGAATGGGCCGTGCAGGTGCGGCTCGGTGGCCACACCGAGCACTACACCGACGACCGTGGCCGCTACCGTGTGCGCTGGGTACCCGACAAGACCGTGGTTGGCGTGCCGTTCGACTCGCCGATCCTCGGCTATCGCGTCAACACCGTGAACACGCTGCGCCTGTGGCGTGCCGAAGCCACCGAGGCTTTCGACTTCCATACCTTCAACCGGGGCGACTACCTTGGCGCGGTCAGCAAGAAGATCACTTCGGAGAACCTGACCAAGGTGCTCTACCCCAACGACGAAACGCAGCAAGGCAAGGAGCTGCGGCTGGAACAGCAGTATTTCTTCGTCGCCTGCTCGCTGCAGGACATGCTGCGTCTGCTGGCCTCGCATGGCATTCCCGTCACGCGCTTTCACGAGAAATTCGCGGTGCAACTCAATGACACGCATCCGGCCGTGGGCATCGCGGAACTGATGCGGCTGCTGGTGGACGATCACGAACTGGCCTGGGACGACGCCTGGCACATCACGCGCAATGCCTTTGCCTACACCAACCACACGCTGCTGCCCGAGGCACTGGAACAGTGGCCGCTGGACCTGTTTCAGCGCATCCTGCCGCGCCATCTCGAAATCATCTATGAGATCAATGCCCGGTTCCTGGACGAGGTACGCATCGGCTTCTACGGTGACGAATCGCGTCTGGCGCGTCTGTCATTGATCAACGAGCAAGGCGGGCGCTTCGTGCGCATGGCCGGGCTGGCCTGCGTGGGCAGCCACGCGATCAACGGCGTGGCCGAGCTGCATTCGCGCCTGATGCGCGAGGATGTGCTGCAGGACTTCTACGCCGTGTGGCCCGAGAAATTCACCAGCATCACCAACGGCGTGACACCGCGCCGCTGGCTGGCGCTTTCCAATCCGCGCCTGACGCGGCTCATCGGCAATGCCATCGGCGACGGCTGGATCAAGGATCTTGACCAGCTACGGGCGCTGGAACCGTTTGCCGACGATGCCGGATTCCTCGACGAGTGGCGGGCGGTGCGCCACGAGAACAAGCGCGACCTGGCACACCTGATCCGGGAAACCACCGGCGTGGTCGTCGATCCCGCGTCGATGTTCGACGTGATGGTCAAGCGCATTCATGAATACAAGCGCCAGCATCTGGCCGTGCTGCACATCATCGCGCTCTATCACCGGATCAAGTCGAATCCGCTTGCCGAGATACCGCCACGCACCTTCCTGTTCGCGGGCAAGGCCGCGCCGGGCTACCACTATGCCAAGCTGATGATCCGCTTCATTACGTCCGTGGCCGAGGTGATCAACCGCGACCCGCAGGTGCGCGACCGGCTCAAGGTGGTATTCCTGCCGAATTTCAACGTGACCTATGGCCAGAAAATCTACCCGGCGGCGGACCTGTCCGAGCAGATCTCGCTGGCAGGGAAAGAAGCATCGGGCACCGGCAACATGAAGTTCGCCATGAACGGCGCGATCACGATCGGCACGATGGACGGCGCGAACATCGAACTGCGCGATGCGATCGGCGCGGACAACTTCTTTCCATTCGGCCTCAATGCGTCGGAAGTCTATGCGCTGCGCGCCGCCGGCTACCACCCCTCCACCTACTACGAGTCCAGCGCGGAGCTGCGCGCCGTGGTGGACCTGATCCAGCACGGCTTCTTTTCCAAAGGCGACGCGGCTGTGTTCCGCCCGCTATTCGACGGACTGCTGCAGCACGACCCCTACATGCTGATGGCCGATTTCGCGTCGTACCTGCAATGCCAGCGCGACGTGTCCGCCGCGTACGCCGATCCCGCGCGGTGGCAGCGCATGTCGGTGCTGTCGTCGGCGCGTTCGGGCCGGTTTTCGTCGGACCGGGCCATTCGGGAATATTGCGAGCGCGTATGGCATGTCGATCCCGTGCCCGTGTGCCTGCTCCGCCGGTCGAGCGGCCAGGTCCAGGGGCCGCGCCGCACCGCCGACGCGCTGGGCGGATTTAGCGAGCGCTGCCAGTAGCCAGCAGGCGCGCGTCTTGTCTTCGTAGCCGGTTTTGTGCTCCCCTCTCCCGCGTGCGGGAGAGGGGAGCTGTAACCGAAGCATGGGAGAGGGAGCTGTAATCCAGGCATAGGAAGGCGACTACAGCTCCGCGCCACGGCAGTTTCTACAACGGCGCGGGCAGCTTATACACCACCGTTGCCACGATCCGCCGGGGTCGCGGCGATGGCGCCCGCCACCATGCCGTCCGCCGGCCGTCCCACCCGCTGGCACAGAGTTCGCGTAGCCGTAGCCTTGCGTCGTCGTTCGATGGCGCGGTCCTGCAAGCACCCGTAAGACTCAGCAAACAATCAGCAAACCGGGAGTCCCCCTTGAACGCGAACATATTGTTTGTGGCGGCAGAAGCCCAGCCCCTGGCCAAGACCGGCGGGCTGGCCGATGTGGTGGGTGGTCTTGCACAGGCGCTGCGGCAGCGCGGCACTCACGTCACGATCCTGATGCCCGGCTACCCGCGTGCCGTGGCCGCGGCGCGCGACGTTCACAGCCTGGGCGCCATCCGCCTGCCGATGGCACTGCCGCCCGGACACAGCCCGGCGCGTCTGCTGCTGGGCCTGATGCCGGACAGTGGTGCGCCAGTGGCATTCCTCGATTGCCCCTCGCTCTACGACCGCCCGGGATCGCTCTACGTTGACGCCACGGGTCGGGATTTCTGCGACAACGCGCAACGCTTTGCCGCACTGGCGCACGCGGCCACAGCCATCGCCGCCGGTGAAACACCGCTATCGGCGCCCAGCCTGGTCCATGCGCACGACTGGCATGCGGCCCTGACGCCGCTTCTGATGCACGCGCGCGGCCTGCGCACTCCGTCGGTCTGCACCATCCACAATCTCGCGTTCCAGGGCATCTTTCCGATGAACGCCGCTGCCCCGCTGGGGCTGCCCGCCCATTGCCTGACACCGGACGGTATCGAGTTCTGGGGCAAGATTAATTTCCTCAAGGCCGGCATCCGCTATGCCAGCCGCGTCACCACGGTCAGCCACACCTACGCGCGGGAAATCCTGACATCGCGCTTCGGTCATGGGCTGGAGGGCCTGCTCGCGCATCGCGCGGCCGTGCTCGGTGCCATCCCCAACGGGGTGGACACGGATGCGTGGTCGCCCGATACCGACCGCCTGCTGCCGCAACGCTATGACGCGCGCAACCTGGCCGGCAAACGCGCCTGCAAGGCCGCGTTGCAGGCGCGTCACGGCTTGCCGGCGGACCCGGAACGGCCGCTGATCGCCACGGGCAGCCGCCTCACGCATCAGAAGATGGCCGATGTGGCGCTCGACGCGATTGCCCTGGCGCTGGGCGCGCATGCCGACGCGCAGGTGGTAGTGCTGGGCTGTGGCGATCCCAAGCTGGAAGCCGCCTATTGCGCGCTGGCGCGGCAGCATCCTGGCCGTATCGGGGTATCGATCGGTTATCGGGAAGAAGACGGTCATCTGCTGCACGCGGGCGCCGACATCCTGCTGCATGGCAGCCGCTTCGAGCCATTTGGCCTGACCCCGGTCTATGCCATGCGCTACGGCACGGTTCCGATAGTCTCGCGCGTGGGTGGTCTGGCCGACACCGTGCGCGACATCGGCCACGGCCCCATACCGGCTGCCCGCGCCAATGGCATCGTGTTCGACGGCGACTCACCCGAAGCCATGTGCGCCGCCGTGTCGCGTGCACTAGGATGGTATGGCCGCCCGCACCACTGGCGCAGCGTGCAGCGTACCGGCATGCAGACCGACTTCAGCTGGCAAGCTCCCGCGCGCCAGTATCTGGCCATGTACGGCACGTTGGCGCCCACGCTGGCCGATATGCCGGTCATCGCGCCAAGGCCGCCCGAAGCAGCGGCGACGATACAGCCCGCGCGCAGCGGACGGCGGACGGTGGTGCTGCCGGAGACACCTGTGCTGTCGCCTGGCGACACCGGTGCCGCCGCGACGCCCGCCTGACGGGCATGCGGCTGCTTTTCCCCTGGGTGATTGCTGTGCGTGAAGGTGGCTCTCCATGATGACTGCTACGCCGACCGTGCCGCCAAGCGATGGCGTGCCCTCCACACAGAACTGGCAAACGCTCGGCGCCGATGCCAGGCTGCTGCCCTGCGGCAACGGTGCCGCCGATGCGTACTGGTTCGGCCCTGTCCCGGTGGGCGATGGCCGGGTCCGCTTCCGCCTGTGGGCGCCCGACGCCGCGGCGCAAGGCCATGCCATCCGGCTGGAGATGGCGGGTATGGCTCCCCTGATCATGGCGACGGGCAAGCACGGATGGTTCGAAGCCGTGGCGCCATGCTGCAACGGTGCGCGCTACTGGTTCCGGCTCGACGACGGCACGATCGTGCCCGACCCCGCTTCGCGCCTGCAGGCGGACGATGTGCACGCCGCCAGCGTGCTATGCCTGCCCGAGCGGGATGCCGCGTACCCCTGGCGGCACATGGAATGGCATGGCCGCCCCTGGCATGAAGCCGTGATCTACGAACTGCACGTGGGCCTGTTCGGCGGCTATGCGGGCGTGACGTCCGAGCTGCACCGGCTGTCCGCGCTCGGCTTCACGGCCATCGAGCTGATGCCGCTGGCCGAGTTTCCCGGAAGCCGCAACTGGGGCTATGACGGCGTGCTGCCCTTCGCGCCCGAACACAGCTACGGGTCGCCCTACGAGCTGCGCGCGCTGATCGATACCGCGCACGGCCTGGGCATGATGGTGTTGCTCGACGTGGTCTACAACCACTTCGGGCCCGAGGGCAACTACCTGCACCGCTATGCCAGCGCCTTCTTCCGTAGCGACCGCCAGACGCCGTGGGGTCCCGCCATCGATTTCCGGCGCCCGGAAGTGCGGCGTTTCTTTGGCGAGAACGCCCGCTACTGGCTGGAATCGTTCCGCTTTGACGGACTGCGGCTGGACGCCGTGCATGCCATCGACGACGAAGGGTGGCTGCCACGGCTTGCCGGCGAATTGCGGGGATGCCTGCCCGGCCGCCATATCCACCTGATACTCGAGAACGATCACAACGACGTGGCGCTGATCCAGAGCGGCTATGACGCGCAATGGAACGACGATGCCCACCATGCGCTGCATGTGCTGCTGACCGGCGAGCATGATGGGTATTACCGCGAATACCAGGCCGGGCTGCCGGACGCCGCGCCCGTGAATGCCGTCGGCACACCGGCGCTGCATCACTTGGGGCGCGTGCTGGCCGAGGGTTTCGCGTGGCAGGGAGAAGTATCCCCGCACCGCAGCGGCGACGAGAACGGGCCGCTGCAGGACCGCGAGGTGCGGCGCGGACAGCCGAGTGCCGCGCTGCCGCCCACGGCGTTCGTGATGTTCCTGCAGAACCACGACCAGACCGGCAATCGCGCGTTCGGAGACCGCCTGACGACACTGGCGGACCCCGACGCGCTGCGCGCCGCCGTGGCACTGCAACTGCTCTGCCCGCAGATCCCGCTGGTGTTCATGGGCGAGGAGCATGGCGCCCGCACACCTTTCCTCTACTTCACCGACCATCCGCAAGCGCTGGCGCAGGCCGTACGTGACGGCAGGCGGCGCGAGTTCGCGGCATCGTCGGCCTTCCGCGACGATGCGCACGCCGCGCGCATTGCGGACCCGAATGCGCCGGAGACGTTCGACGCATCGCGCCCGGTCTGCGACGATACCGACGGCGATTGCCGCGCATGGAACCACTACTACGGTGAGCTGCTGTCGATCCGGCGGCATGAAATCGTCCCTCGGCTGCATCATTGCCAGTCCGCCGGTGTCACGACCCTGGCCGGGCAGGCGCTGGTGGCCCGCTGGCGCATGGGCGATGGAAGCCTGCTGTCGATCTGGCTAAACCTCGGCACGGAACCGATTGAGGCAAGTTGCGAAGGCGGCCGCATGCTGCACGCCAGCCAGTCTGGCGCCATCGCCTCGCTCAATGCCGGCACACTGCCTCCACATTGCTGCGTAGCGTGTCTTAAACCGGCGTGATCCTGCCATGACCGATCCCGTCGACCTGGATCACTCCGGCGTGCCGCGCGCCACCGCGCGGCTCCAACTGCATGCCGGCTTCACGTTTGCCGATGTCGTCGCGCTTCTGCCCTACTACGCGGGGCTGGGTGTCAGCCACCTGTACCTGTCACCGATCACCACCGCACGCCCCGGTTCCACGCATGGCTATGACGTGACCGATTTCACGCGGATCAACGCGGAGCTTGGCGGCGAGGCAGGATTTCTCGACCTGGCGGGTCGCGCGCGCGAGGCGGGCCTCGGCATCGTGCTGGACATCGTGCCGAATCACATGGCCGCCGACGCCACACACAATGCCTGGTGGCGCGATGTGCTGGCGCGCGGCGAGCAGAGTGCGCACGCCCACTACTTCGACATCGACTGGCAATGCGCGGACCCCGACCTGCGTGGCAAGGTGCTGCTGCCGATTCTCGGCGATCCATACTGGCAGACGCTCGAAGCCGGGGCGCTCCAGGCGCGGCGCGGTGACGATGGCCGGCTGACGCTGCATTACGGCAAGCACGACCTGCCGCTGGCCGAACCGGCCGATGCAGGCGCGTTGCCCGATGGCGCGCAGGCACTGCACGCGCTGCTGGAGACCCAGCACTACCGGCTGGCGTGGTGGCGCACGGGCGCTGCCACGCTGAACTGGCGGCGCTTTTTCGAGATCACCGACCTGGTGGGCGTGCGCGAAGAATGCGAAGACGTGTTCGAGGCCGTCCACGCCCTGCCGTTCCGGCTTTACCGCGAAGGCTGGATCGACGGCCTGCGCATCGATCATGTGGACGGATTGGCCGATCCCGCCGGCTATTGCCGCCGCATCCGCGAACGGCTCGATGCGCTGCGGCCCGGACGCCCCGCCGAACTCGCGCGCATGCATCCGTGGCTGGTCGTCGAAAAAATTCTCGGCGAGCAGGAGCCGATGCCTCGTGGCTGGCGCGTCGATGGCTCGACGGGCTATGACTTCATGGACGAGGTCAGTGCCGTGCTCCACGATCCGCATGGCGAAGCCCGTCTCAATATGCTGTGGATGCGGATCAGTGGTGATGACCGCCCGTTCGCCGACCATGTACGCGCCGGCCGGCACCGCATCCTGGCCCGTCACCTGATCACCGAAGTCGATGCGCTCTGCGCGCGTCTGCTCGACCAGGCGCGCCGCCATCCGGCCACGCGCGACCTGTCCCGGCACGCACTCCATCACGCGCTGACGTCCTTCATGACCGCGATCCCGGTCTACCGCAGCTACTACGCCGCTGCGAGCGACACGCCCGCGAACCGCGCGTTCGACGACGAGATGGTCGCGGCCGCAGCCAATGCGGCACGCCATCACCTTGCCCCCGAAGAATCGGCCGCGCTCGATTTCATCCTGTCCAGCCTGCAGGCCGAAGCCGCCATCGACAGCGACGCAGGACAGTTACGCACAAAGCTTCAGCAACTGATGCCGGCGCTGGCGGCGAAATCGACGGAGGACACGGCGTTCTATCGCTATGGACGGCTGCTGTCGCGCAATGAGGTTGGCGGCGACCCAGGCACGCTGGCCATCGCCGCCGAACGCTTTCACGAGCGGATGCTGGCACGCCACGACACCTGGCCGCACGCCATGCTGGCGGTGGCCACGCACGACCACAAGCGCGGCGAAGACGCACGCATGCGGCTGGCGGTGCTGAGTGAACTTGCGGAAGAATGGGCGGAGGCAGTGGCCGGGTGGGAAGCACGCCTGGCGCCGCTGCTCACCGCCTCGCCGAAAGGCCCCGACGGGGCGGACCGGCTGATGCTGTACCAGACCCTGATCGGTGCCTGGCCCGCCGATCCGCGCGCCCTGGCATCCGAGGACGCCCAGCGCGCCTTTGTGGAGCGGGTTCTGGAATGGCAACGCAAGGCCGTTCGAGAAGCCAAGCGCCACGGCAGTTGGACCCACCCCGATACGGCCTACGAAGATGCCTGCGAGGCATTCATTCCCGCCATGTCGATCGGCGGCGCGGATAGCGTGCTGGAAAGCATCGGCGCATTCGCGGCCCGCATCGGCACCGCCGCCGCGCTGAACGGCCTGGCGCAGACGCTGTTGCAGCTGACCGCGCCCGGTGTGCCGGATCGCTACCAGGGCAATGAGACGTGGGATTTCAGCCTCGTCGATCCCGATAACCGCCGCGCGCCCGATTTCACTCGTCTGCAATCACAGCTCGAATGTCGCGGAGGGTGGCCGCACTGGCTTGCGCACTGGCGCGATGGCCGCGTCAAGCAGCAGCTGATTCGTGCCGTGCTGACGCTCAGGCGCGAACATGCCGCGCTGTTCGCGCAAGGCAGGTACCAGCCGGTCTCCGCCAGCGGCGACCTGGCCGGATCGGTGCTGGCGTTCTCACGCCGATATGGCAATGCCGAAGCCGTGATCGCCGTCACCAGGCTAGCCGCGCATGATGTTGACCCCGCGCAGCCACGCATCCCGCCACATTGCTGGCACGACACGGGGCTGCGCGCAGGCGACGGCAACTGGACCGACGCCCTGACCGGCCACGCCATCACCACGCACGCGGGATGGCTGCGCGCCAAGGACGTGTTCGCCACGCTCCCGGTTGCGCTGCTGCTGCGGAGTTAAATGCGGCGTTGAGTGCGACGTTGATGCGACGTTGATGCGGAGCGCGCGATGGCGCTACGCCTGGCTCAATGCCGCGCCGAGCTGCGTGGCCGCATCGTCATCGGTACGTTCAAAACGCAGCGGCGTCACCGAAACGCCCCCGCGTGCCACCACCATCGCTTCGGCGTCCTCGATATCGGGGCGGGGTCCGCGTGAGAACTGGAGCCAGTGATACGGAATGCCGCGCGGGTCGATCTGGGCGCGTACGTCGATGGCCTTGACGAGGCCAAGGCCCTGGCGCGATACCGTCAGCGGTCCGGCATGCTCCGGTTCGACATCCGGGAAGTTCACGTTAAGGCAGGCCCCGTCGATCCAGCCCGCGGCCAGCAGTTGGTGAATCACACCGGGCGCCAGCGCGCGCGACGTCTGCCATTTCACGGCATCGCGGTCGGAAAATACCTGGCTCAACGCAATCGAGCGGATACCCAGCAGCATGCCGGTCATTGCCGCCCCGACCGTGCCCGAAAACACGGTTTCAAGCCCCAGGTTGCCACCACGGTTGATGCCGGACAGCACAAGATCCGGCGGCGCATCGCGCATGATGTGGCGCGCGGCCATGACCACGCAGTCGCCCGGGGTGCCGCTGATGCCGAACCGGCGCGGCCCGTGCTCGGCCACGCGCAGCGGCGCATGCAAGCTGATCGAATGCGATGTCCCGCTCTGGTCGTGATTCGGTGCCACGATCCACACTTCACGCGCCAGGGTGGCCGCCACCTGTTCCAGCACCGCCAGGCCCGGCGCCTCGATGCCATCGTCATTGGTCAACAGCACACGGTCGACTACGAAATCAGACATGGAAATGCCCTTCCCTTCTATGGACGATTGAACGGCCCTTACTGTATCCCAACTATCCGAACGCCATGACGCCGTTGGCGCCGGCAATAAAAAACCCGCATCGGTGGATGCGGGTTCCTGGTGACCGTGCAACGGCACGGCCATATCCGGCGATACGGGCGGGCTGCCGTTCAGTGCAGCCGATGCGCGTCCGCATCGAGCGCCTTCTCGGCGCCGTCGCCGGTCTGGCCACGGTAGTAGAGATGCACGCCAATGGCCAGCGAGTCATGGCGGATTTCATGAAGCGCCCGCCATGCCTGCGCGGCATCCTTGAAGACCAGATAGTGCGCCTCGCGCTCCACGAGCGTCGCCACTTCATGCAACCCGTGATTGCGCAGCGCGCCCACCAGGTGATCGAGACTGCGATGCGTGCGGGCGTCCGTGCGCGGATAGAGCATGTGCAGCACCGCTACCGGCGATGCCGTCGGCCGCGCCGTGAAGGCAGCGACGATGTCCTGATGGTTGATGGCCGTGACCGCCTGGTCATCGGACTGAATGCGGAAGGACTGAAGTCCTGCGTCGAGGGTCGTGTTGTTCATGTCAGCACCTCCTGGTCAGAATCTGAACGACAGTGGTGCAAAGATAGGGCATCCTTGACGCAGCGCAATATGCGTTTTGTGCAACAGTGAATTTCAGTCGCGCAGGCAGAACGGAATGGCGTGCGTGCGGTCCATGCATCGCGGATCTTTCGGCACGCTTTCACATGGCTTTCGTTCGGCTTTCAATGAGAGCCACCCGGCGCGCGCGGGCCTTGGCGGGTGGCTCGAAACGAGCTTATTCGAAGGGCCGTGGCTTTGGCGTCCTGTCATTCGACGGCGGCAGGATCGGCAGCGAAATGCGCGGCTGATCGCCGGTCAACGTATGCAGGAATGCGACGATGTCGGCGTTTTCCTCGGTGGTGAATCGGCGGCCCAGTTGCAGCCGGCCCATCACATCGACGGCCTCGGTCAGTGTCGCCGCTTCGCCGTCATGGAAGTACGGATAGGTCAACGCCACGTTGCGCAGCGTCGGCACCTTGAAGCTGAAGCGGTCGACATCCTTGCCCGTGACACCCGCGCGGCCCTCCGACGGGTTCTTCGTCTTGTAGGGTTCCACGAGGCCCATCTTCTGGAACGACGAGCCGCCAAGATTGCGGCCGTTATGACAGGCCACGCAGCCCGCCGTCTTGAACAACTGGTAGCCGCGCAACGCCTGCGCATCGATCGCCCGCTTGTCCCCCTTCAGCCATTTGTCGAATGGCGCGTTCGGCGTGACCAGCGTCTCTTCGAACGCGGCAATGGCCAGCGTGATTTCGTTCATCGTCAGCGCGTCCGACCTGAATACCTTGCGGAACTCGGATACGTATTCGGGAATCGACCGCAGCGTATCGACGGCCAGCTCATGGGTGAACGCCATCTCGATGGGATTGGCGATCGGCCCGTGCGCCTGTTCCTGGAGGTTCTTGGCGCGGCCGTCCCAGAACTGCACGAAGTTCAGGCTTGAATTGAGCACCGTGGGCGAATTGATGCCGCCCTGCTTCCACTTGTCACCGATCGACGTCTTGAGGTTGTCAGACCCGCCCATGCTGAGGTTATGGCACGAGTTGCACGAGATGAAGCCCGACCTCGACAGGCGTGGATCGAACCACAGCTTCTCTCCCAGCGCTACCCGCGCCGGGTCCTTGACGTGCGCCGGGGCAACCGGCTGGACAGGTTCGTTCTGCGGCGCCGCAGCCAGCGCGCCGGTGCCTGCCGTAGCCGATAGCAACAGCAGGATCGATAGGAATAGTCTGGTCTTCATGGGGAGTACTCCGAATTTTTCTGGACCGTCCCGCATGCGCCGGAACGGTCCTTCGGATTAGGCTCCCAAGCCTTCTGCCCGGCCTTGACAGCAGTCAAGCGCCATCTGAAAGCCACCCGAAAGGTGGCGGCGAATATCGATACGCGATCTTGTTAGTTGGCGGCTTGCGGCCGGCCGCCTACGATCTCGTTTTCCGTCCGTTCGGGGACACCTGGCGCGCGCTTGCGTCAGGCGCTGACCAGCCCGCGTTGCAGGGCCGTTTTGAGCATTGAGAAGACATGTCGCGCGACAGGATTGACCGCATTGGGGCGTGCCCACAGGTAGTAGGTGACATCGGGCAGCCGCGGCAGGCCGTCGCTTTCGCTCAGGATGCGCATGTCGGCCTGCAACAGGTCGATACTGCGCGCGGTGATGCCCAGCCCGCCGCGCAGCGCCGCCTTGATGCCAATCAGGCTTGGCGCGAGATAGGCGATGCGCCACGGCACACCGGCCTGGGTCAGCGCTTCCAGCGACAGCTTGCGGAACAGGCTCGGCTCGTCGGCCAGGATCAGCGGCACCGGCGTACCGCGCTCGTAGACGAAGTCCGCGGCACACACCCAGATCGTCGGCGTGGTACGCAGTGCGATGCCTTCGAGCGTGCTGTCCTCGCGCGTCGATACCGTCAGATCGATCTCGCCGCGCCGCAGCGACTCCATCAGGAACGGGCTCCGGCCTACATGGATTTCAAGCCGCAGCGCCGGCGACGACCGCGCGATATGCGACAGCAACACCGGCAGGATCGTGTCGGCCACATCGTGCGGCGCACCAATGCGCAGCGAGCCGGTCAGGTCGCCCTCGCGCAGCACGCGCAACGCTTCATCGTTGGTGGTCAGCAACTGCCGCGCATATTCCAGCAGCTTCTTGCCATGCCGGGTGAACTGCTTGCCCCTGCCCTGACGTTCGAACAGCGCCAGCCCCAGTTGCTCCTCCAGCCGCTGCATCTGCTGGGTGACGGCCGACTGCGTGCGCTGCACCGCCTCGGCAGCCGCGCCGAATGTCTCATGATCGGCAATCGCCACCAGCGTGCGCAGCAGGTCGAGGTCGAGGTTACGCATTCATTAGGCGCGCTAATGGATTTTCGTCGCGCATTAAGTGGTTTTCAGGACAGGTGTTCATTACAGTGAAACACGAAGCACCGTTCTACCCCCTAAAAACAGAGATTGCAAGGATTGATCGCACCATGTCCATCGCACAACAGCGCCAGTCCGCCGTCGGCGACACCATCGAATCCATTAGAAATATCGTAGACAAAGGCGGCGTCACGCGCACCAGCCTGGCCGAGGTCTTGCCGCTTGTAGAAAACCTGGCCGCCCAGACCGAGTTCTGGGGCGAAGTGGACTATCCGCCGCCGGAAGCCAACGAGCGCCAGGCGCGCTACCTGATTTCCGAAGATCCGGGCCAGACCTTTGCGCTGTACCTGAACGTGATGCGGCCCGGCAAGCGCATCCCGCCGCACAACCATACGACTTGGGCCTGCGTGGCCGGCGTGACCGGCGTGGAGTTCAACGACGTGTACACCCGTACCGACGACGGCAGCGAGCCGGGCGTGGGTACGCTCGAACATGACCGTACCGTCGAAGTGGGCCCGCGCCACGGCATCGCGCTGCTGCCCGACGACATCCATTCGGTCGAGATTCGCGGCGAATCCATCATCCGCCATCTGCACATGTACGGCCGCTCGCTGGAAACGCTGACGGAACGGCTGACGTTCGACCTTGAGACCGGACGCTGCCAGGTGATGAACGTGGGCGTACAGACCCGCCGCTAAGCCAAGCCTGACCGGGGCGGCCCGCCGCCGCCCCAACTCCTGAGAACGACGCCTATTCCTTGCTCCCGCAGCAAGGACGGCCCCCTTTTTGCCCAAATTTCATGACCCAGGCCATCTATCACGCAGTCGACCCCGTCAAGCTGAAAGGCTGGCTGCACGACACCGACGAAATCGCGCTGTTCGACGTGCGCGAGCACGGCCAGTATGGCGAGGGCCACCCTTTCTACGCCGTGCCGCTGCCCTACAGCCGGCTGGAGCTGGACGTCGGCCGGCTGGCACCGCGCACCGATGCGCGCATCGTGCTGGCCGATGACGGCGACGGCGTCGCCCAGTCCGCCGCCGCCGCCCTGGCGCGCCTTGGCTATACGAATCTGTTCGTGCTCGACGGCGGCATGCCGGCGTGGCAGGCCGCCGGCTATTCGCTGTTTGCCGGCGTGAACGTACCGTCGAAGACCTTCGGCGAGCTGGCCGAGCATCACTACCACACGCCACGCGTCACCGCGCAGGAGCTGGCCGCCATGCAGGCCGGCTCGCAGGCGCCGGTGGTGCTCGACGGACGCCCGGCCAGCGAATTCCGCAAGATGAACATCCCGGGCGCGATCTGCTGCCCCAATGGCGAGCTGGCCTACCGTCTGCGGGACCTCGTGCCGGACAGCACCACGCCGATCGTCATCAACTGCGCGGGCCGCACGCGCAGCATCATCGGCGCGCAGTCGCTGATCAATTTTGGCGTCTCCAACCCGGTCTACGCGCTCGAAAACGGCACGCAGGGCTGGTATCTGAATGATTTCACGCTGGAGCACGGCGGCACCGCGCGCTACCCGGACAACGACGCACCGCAAGGCGTCGACGCCGCGCGCAACGCTGCACAGGCGCTGACGCAGCGCTTCGACGTGCCGCACGTCACCGCGCCGCAGGTGCTTGGCCTGCTGGCCGATGCAACGCGCACCACCTTCCTGTGCGACGTGCGCACCGCCGAGGAACATGCCGCGCAGACCCTGCCCGGCGCGCAGCACACGCCTGGCGGCCAGCTGATGCAGGCCACCGACCAGTACGTCGGCGTGCGCCGCGCCAGGCTGGTGCTGTTCGATGCCGAGGGCGTGCGCGCCCCCGTGGTGGCCAGCTGGCTGCGCCAGATGGGCCACGACGCCGTGGTGCTCGAAGGCGGCCTGCAGGCGGGCCTGGCCGCTGGCCTGCGTGCGCCGCACGGCCCCGTGCACGAAGTCACCGCGCTGCCGACCGTCACGGCCGCGCAACTGGCCGCCGGCATCGCCGGGCAGTCGATGCTCGCGCTGGACCTGCGCGGCAGCATGACCTATCGCACGGGCCACGCCGCCGGCGCGCGCTGGGCCAACCGCGCACGCCTGGCGCAGGACCTGCATGGCGTGCCGCATGACACCACGCTGGTGCTGATTGGCGACGCCGACGGCGACGACCCCGCTGATCTGGCCACGGCCGATCTGCTCGCACTCGGGTACCGCGACGTGCGCCGGCTGCAAGGCGGCTTCAAGGCATGGCGCGATGCGGGCCAAGCGGTGCGCCAGGGCGCCGACACGCTGCCCGATGCGCGCTGCATCGACTACCTGTTTTTCGTGCATGACCGCCACGACGGCAACAAGGCCGCCGCGCGCCAGTACCTGGCCTGGGAAACGGGCCTGATCGCCCAGCTCGATGCACAGGAGCTGGCCACGTTCCGCTTCCCGCCCGCCGGCTGATTTCTCCCCGAGCCATTCCACAACAACCCTGCCATAGAAGAACGAGGTCGCCCCCATGTCCCGCCCGATGTCACACCGTCTGTCGCAGTATCTGGTTGCCGCATTCACCGTCACGCTGTCCGCCGCCACGCTGGCGCAGCAGCCGCTGGCGCCCGTCAATGGATTTCCCACGCAGCCGTTGCGGATCGTGTCGCCGTTCCCCGCCGGCGGCGGCAACGATGCCGTGACGCGCGTCGTGGCCACGCGCCTGTCACAGGTGCTGGGCCAGAGCGCGGTCACTGACAACCGTGGCGGCGCGGGCGGCAATATCGGCACGCGCTATGTAGCCGAGGCAAAGGCCGACGGCTATACGGTGCTGACTTCGCAGGTGTCGATCATGGCCGTCAACCCGACGCTGTATCGCGCACCGGGCTTCGATCCGGTCAAGCAGTTCATCCCGGTCACGCAGATCAACGCGGCGCCGCTGGCCATCGTGGTGTCGGCAAACGCGCCGTGGAAGACCTTCGAGGAACTGGCCACGCAAGCCAAGGCGCAGCCCAGCAAGATCACCTTTGCCACGCCGGGCAACGGCACGCTGTCGCACCTGGTGGGCGTGGTGCTGGACAAGGACAGCAATGTTTCGCTGCAGCATGTGCCGTACAAGGGCGCTGGCCCGGCCATCAACGACTTGCTGGGCGGGCAGGTGGACGTGCTGATCACGTCTACTTCGTCGGTAGCCGGATTCATCCAGACTGGCCGCATGCGTGCGCTGGCCGTCACCAGCCCGCGCCGGCTCGGGGTATTCACCAAGGTGCCGACGCTTGAAGAACTGGGCTATCGCAATGCACGCTTCGAGGACTGGTACGGATTCTTCGTGCCGGCCGGCACGTCGCCGGAACGCGTCGCGCTGCTGAACCGCGCGATCGTGCAGGTGCTGCAGATGCCCGACGTCGTGAAAACCATCAACGAGGGTGGCAGCGACGTGGTCGCCAACAGCTCCGAAGCGTTTGCCGCGCAGTTGAAGCAGGACATCACGCGCTGGTCGCAGATCGTCAGGATGTCCGGCGCCCACGTTGACTGAGGCAGGCACGCGCCTTGCACGCTCCCCATACACCATGAGCCAACCCACAGGCCAGCCAATGACGAAAGCGCTCCCCACACGCCTGGCACATGCCGGACGCACCGCCGCCGTGCCGGGCGGACAGCCGGTCAACCCGCCCGTGGTGCGCGCCAGCACCGTACTGTTCGAGTCCGTCGCGCAGCAGCGCGAAATGCGCTCGCGGCGCGACACCGAACGGCTGTTCACGTACGGCGCGCGCGGCAATCCCACCAACTTCGCCCTCGAAGACATGGTGACGATGCTCGAAGGCGGCTATCGCACGCGGCTGTTTCCATCGGGCCTGGCCGCGGCCGCGATGACGATCCTGGCCTACGTCCGCCCCGGTCAGCACGTGCTGCTGCCCGACTGCGTCTATGAGCCGGTGCGCAACCTGGCCAATGGCTTTTTGCGTCAGCACGACATCGCCGCGGATTTCTATGCCGCCGATGGCTCCGACCTCGACGCGAAACTGCGGCCGGAGACGCGGCTCGTCTATGTGGAAGCGCCCGGATCGCTCGTCTACGAGATGTGCGACCTGCCTGCGATCGCCGCCCGCGCGCACGCGCACGGCGCGCTCGTCGCCGCGGACAACACATGGGGATCGGGCCTGCTGTATCGCCCGCTCGAACTCGGTGCCGATATTTCGCTGATGGCCGCCACCAAATACCTGGGCGGCCATTCCGACGTGATGATGGGCACGGTCTGCACCAACGAGGCCGCATGGCAGCCGCTGGCGACGATGGCCGATGCATTCGGCATGACCGTCAGCCCTGACGACGCCTATCTGGTACAGCGGGGCATCCGCTCGCTCGGCGCGCGCCTGGCGCAGCATCAGGCCGGTGCGCTGGAAGTTGCGCGCTGGCTGCTCGATCGCCCCGAAGTGGCCGAGGTCTTCTGCCCCGCCCTGCCCCACGACCCCAATCACGCGCTATGGCTGCGCGACTGCCACGGCACCAATGGCCTGCTCTCGTTCACGCTGCGCTCGCAGGCGCCAGTGGCACCCGAGCGCTTTGTCGACAGCCTCGAACTGTTCGGCATCGGCGCGTCGTGGGGCGGCTTCGAAAGCCTGGCCGTGCTGGCCGACATGCGCCGCGCGCGCAGCGTCACGGACTGGTCGGCGCACGGCACCGTGATTCGCCTGCATATCGGGCTGGAGGCGGTATCCGACCTGCTGGCGGATCTCGACAACGCTTTTGCCGCCATCGCTCATCTCGAATCGACAGAAAGGGACCCTTCTCATGCCTATCATCGGTGACTGGCTGCGCCAGCAATCCGGCCCCGCCCGCACCAGCGGCCAGCTTCCCGTGGGGTCGATGGCCTCCGGCATGTCCGTCACGCTGCCCTATGTAGCGGTACGTGGCGCGCGGCCGGGCCGTACGCTCTGGCTGCACGGCCAGGTTCACGGCGACGAAATCAACGGCATGGTGGCCGCGTTGCGCTTTGCAAGAAGCCTCGACCCCGCCACCATGCGCGGCAACGTGGTGGTAACGCCCACCGGCAATCCGCACGCGCTCGACGCGCGCCGCAAGCGCAATCCTTACGATGAGCTGGATCTTGACCAGACCTATCCGGGCAACGCGGGCGGGCTGGTGTCCGAACGTCTGGCGCATGCGCTGATCAGCGAAGTGCGCGGCGTGGCCGATGTGCTGATCAACCTGCACACCATGAATCCGCTGTTCGATGCCAGGCCGTACACGGTCTACAAGGTGCATCCCGACAGCACCGTGACCGAAGCCGACGTACTAGCGGCAATGGCCCCGTTCCACCCGCACGTGGCGTGCCAGCAGGATGTGGGCGGCAAGGGCGAGCTGCCGGGCAATATCTCCGGCGCGCTCGACTACCAGTGCCTGGCCGCCGGGGTCTGCGCGTTCATGCTCGAACTGGGCAGCGGCAGCCGCTTCGAAGCGGACAACATCGCCGTGGCCGAGACCGGCTTCCAGGGGCTGGCCGTACAGATGGGCATTCTCGAAGGCCCCGCCCTGAAACCGGCCGCCACTTCGCTGCGCCGCGTGAAGCGCCGTGGCTGGATCACCGCCGACGAAGGCGGCCTGTTCATCCCTGCCGCGCGAGCGGGCGACCTTGTCCGCGAGGGTGCGTCGATTGGCGACACGCTCAAGCTCGATGCATCGCTCACGCCCGTCAAGCCACTCGCGCGCGACGGCGTGCTGATCGGCCTGCGTAGCGATCCCGTGGTCCACACCGGCGAACGCCTGGCATTCGTGGCATGGGAATGGGACACCGCGTCGATCTAGTTTCTGTCGTTAAGCCCTTCGGAGTCTCACCATGTTTGCCCGCCGCGCCCTCGTTCTCAGCCTTGCCCTACTGACACCACTGGCCCATGCCGCCTGGCCCGATGCATCGAAGCCGATCCGCGTGGTCGTCGGCTTTCCGCCCGGCGGCGGCGCCGATGCGCTGGCACGCGCCATTGCACCCGCGCTGTCAGACCAGCTCAAGGCCAACGTCATCATCGACAACCGTCCAGGCGCCGGCGGCCTGATCGCCACCGAAATGGTGGCCAAGTCCGCGCCCGACGGCTACACGCTCTACATCGCCACGCCCGGATCGTTCACGATCTGGCCGAATCTGCGCAAGCTCAACTACGACCCGCAGAAGGACTTTGCACCGGTCAGCGTGCTGGTGACGATGCCGAACGTGCTGGTGACCGGCGCCGATACGCCGTACAAGGACGTGCAGGGGATGCTGGCGGCCGTGCGCAGCGCCAATGGCAAGTTCTCATATGCCTCGGGTGGCAATGGCACGATCGGCCAGATCGCGGCCGAGCAGTTCAAGATGCTGGCGGGTGTGCAGATGCAGCACGTGCCGTACAAAGGCACCACGCCGGCGCTGACCGACGTGATGGGCGGCGTGGTGCCGATCACGTTCTCCGATCCGTCGGCCAAGCCGTTGATTGCTTCCGGCAAGCTGCGCGCGCTGGCCGTGACCACCGCCACGCGGTCGGCGCAGTTTCCCGGCGTACCGACGGTGGCTGAAGCCGGTGTGCCTGGCTATGAAGTCACCAACTGGTATGGGCTGGTCGCGCCTGCCGGCACGCCCGCCGAGATCGTCGCCACGCTGAACAAGGCGCTGGTCAAGGTCATGGCCGACCCCGAAATCCGGCATCGCCTGGCCGTGTCCGGCATGGACGCGACGTCCGACACGCCGCAGCAGTTTGCAAAGCTGCTGAACACGGAGCGCGCCAAATGGGGCGACCTGATCCGCAAGGCCGGTATCCAGGGCGACTGATACCGTGACCGTTCGCCGCTATCCGCAACTGGCGCACTGGGGCGCCTTCACGGCAGTCGTCGAAGATAAACGGCTGATTCGCTGCGAACCGTTCGCGGCAGACCCCCATCCGTCCCCGCTGCTCGATTCGATCGTGCCAATGGTGTATTCGCCGACGCGCATCCGCACGCCGATGGTGCGGCGCGGGTGGCTTGCACGGCGCGAAGCCAGCGACGGCCATGCGCGCGGGCGCGACGAATTCGTCGAAGTGTCCTGGGACGTGGCGCTCGACCTCGTGTCCAGCGAGATTGCGCGCGTGCGCGACATCAGCGGACCGTCTGGTGTGTTCGGCGGATCGTATGGCTGGTCGTCCGCCGGGCGGCTCCACCACGCACGTTCGCTGATCCGCCGCTTTCACTTTGCCGGCGGCGGCTGCGTCGATCAGGTGGGCAACTACAGCTGGGGCACCGCGCAGTTTCTGCTGCCGCACGTGATCGGCACCGACCGTCCGCTGACGGGCCGCGTAACCGCCTGGCCCAGCCTGATTGCCCATACCGAGGTGTTTCTCGCGTTCGGCGGGCTGGCGCTCAAGAATGGCCAGGTATCGTCGGGCGGCGCGGCCGAGCACACGCAGGAGCACTGGCTGCGCAAGCTCGCCGGCAGTGGTGCCACGGTCATCAACATCAGCCCGACGCGCGATGACTGCCCGGGCTTTCTCGACGCGGAATGGATTCCGATCCGTCCGAACACCGATGTCGCGCTGATGCTGGCGCTGGCCTACACGCTGCGCCGCACCGAAGCGCACGACGCGGCGTTCCTGCGGTCGCATTGCAGCGGCTGGGAGGAACTCGAAACCTATCTGCTGGGCAAGGGCGACGGCATACCCAAGACGCCAGGCTGGGCGGCGGCCATCACCGGCGTGCCGGCCGAACGCATCGAACGGCTGGCCGCGCAACTGGCGGGCAAGCGCAGTTACATCACGTGCAGTTTTGCCGTGCAACGCCAGCATCGTGGTGAACAGCCATACTGGATGGCGATCGCGCTGGCCGCGATGCTCGGCCAGATCGGCCTGCCCGGCGGCGGGTTCGGCTTCGGGCATGGTTCGATGAACGGCGTGGGCAATCCGCGCGTGGCCACGCCCGGCCCCGAAATGCCGGTTGGCCGCAATCCGGCCAATCTCGATATTCCGTGCGCGCGGCTTTCGGACATGCTGCTGAACCCCGGCACGCCATACCGCTTCAAGGGCGAAACCCGCCACTACCCGGACATCAAGCTCGTGCACTGGGCTGGCGGTAATCCGTTCCACCACCATCAGCAACTGGCACGTCTGCGTCAGGCATGGGCGCGGCCGCAGACGGTGATCGTGCAGGACATCTGCTGGACCGCCACCGCCCGTCATGCCGATATCGTGCTGCCGGTGACCACGGCGCTCGAACGCAACGATATCGGCGGCTCCTCGCGCGACCGCTATGTGCTGGCCATGCATCAGGCCATCGCGCCGCTGCACCAGGCGCGTAGTGATCTCGATATCTTCACGGAGCTGTCGGCGCGGCTCGGCTATCGGGAGGCCTTCACCGAAGACCGCAACGAACGCGGCTGGATTGCTTCCATCTATGCCCGCTGTGCCGAAGCCCAGGCGCGCGCCGGTATCGAACTGCCGCCGTTCGAACAGTTCTGGAAAGCCGGCCATGTCACCCTGCCCCCGCCCGCCGACGATTACGTGCTGTTCGACGACTTCCGGCGCGATCCGCTGGCGCATCCTTTACGCACGCCGAGCGGCCGCATCGAGATGTCGAGCGCGGTGCTGGGTCGCCTGTCCGACGATTGCGGCACGCACCCGAACTGGCAGCCGCCGATCGAATGGCTTGGCGCGGCGGAAGCGCGCCGCCATCCGCTGCATCTGGTATCGGTCCAGCCCGCCGACCGGCTCCACAGCCAGCTCGATGCCGCACCGCTGGCGCAATCGGGCAAGGTGGCCGGCGCCGAGCGCATTACGCTGCATCCGGCGGACGCTGCGGCACGCGGCCTGCATCCCGGCATGCGCGTGCGCGTGCACAACGCGCGCGGCGCAATCGCGGCGGGGCTGGCAGTCAGCGACGGCATCGCACGCGGGGTGGCGATGATCGCCACCGGCGCCTGGTACGACCCCGACGCCGAGGGCGTCGACCGCGCGGGCGCCGCCAATACCTTGACGCTCGACATCGGCACGTCCGACCTGACGCAGGGGCCGAACGCGATGAGTTGCCTGGTTGAGGTGTCGCGGGAAGCCTAGCGGCTCATGACGGAAGCGCCGTCGTTCGCGCCAGTCTTCTGTCGCTGGCGGCGCAATCCCGTCGATTCGGCATATCGGCCTCGCATGTGCGCCTATCGTGGCTTATACCTTACGCATCGCAACGATATTCACGATGAGGAACCGAGCCATGCGACATATGCATCCCCCCTTTCCCAAATCCGACGACGACCAGGCCTGGGCCTACTGGCGCGCCCGCCGCATGGTGCGGGCGCTGCGCGGCTGGTATATCCATCTGCTGGTCTACGTGGTCGTGAATAGCTGGGTGTGGCTGCGCTTCTTCTACTTTCCGTCGCCTTCGTGGGCGATGCGCGCCGACATGGGCTGGCCGGGGCCGCTGCCCATGACGCTGGGGTGGGGGCTGGCGCTGGGCCTGCACGGCATCCTGGTCTGGATGCGCCTGTCGCGCTGGGGGCGTGACTGGGAAACCCGCAAGATCCAGGAGTTCATGGACCGGCAGTAAGCCGCCGCGGCGGCCGTTACATCTGCCGGAATCTGTGGACGTAGGCACGCGACACCGGCAGTTCGGTGTCGCTGTCGCGCATCCGCACGAACAGGCGGCCCGAGTCGTCGCGCCGCGTCCCGGCCACGTGCTCCATGTTGACGATGGTCGAGCGGTGCACCTGCCAGAAGACGTCCGGGTCCAGTCCATCGATCAGTTCCTGTAGCGGCGTGCGAATCAGGTGCTCCCCGTCGCGCGTATGCACCACCACGTATTTGTCGTCGCTCTGGAAATACAGCACGTCCTGGATCGGCACGTGACTGGTCGTGTTGCCACGACTCGCGCGCACCCATCGCAACGGCCCCGCGCTTTCGCCACGCGCCTGGCCGCGCGTGAGCTGGCTCAGCAATTGCGCCAGCTCCGGCGGCGGTGCGGCATCCTGCAACGCCTTGCGCAGCCGCTCGACGGTACGGGCCAGCCGTTCGTCGGTCACCGGCTTGACCAGGTAGTCGACCGCCGCGCGCTCGAATGCATCGAGTGCGAATTCATCGTAGGCGGTCACGAACACGAGCCGCGTGTCGGTTTCGATGCCCTGCGCCACTTCGAGCCCGGACAGCCCCGGCATCTTGATATCGAGGAAGGCCACGGCTGGCGCCAGCCGCGCGATGGCTTCGGCCGCCTCCACGCCGTTGGCGGCCTCGGCCACGATCTCCAGCTCGGGCCACAGCCGCGCCAGCTTGCCGCGCAAATGCGCGCGCAGGTGTTCCTCGTCGTCGGCAATCAGGGCGGTCGGCGTCATGCGGCGTCTCCGTTGCGGAATTCGCGGGACAGCGGGATTTCGATCAGCACGGCCGTACCCGGTGCGCGGTCTTCGATCCGCACGTGGGCGTCGCCGTCATAGAGCACCGCCAGGCGCTCGCGCAGGTTCGAGAGGCCGACACCGGCGTTGCTGCCGGGCCGGAATCCCATACCGTCATCCTCGATCGTCGCCAGCATGCGCGGCCCCCGCCGTTCGATCCTGACGAGCAGGCGCCCGCCTTCGATCTTCGGTTCCAGGCCGTGCTTGATCGCGTTCTCGACCACCGGTTGCAGCAGCATCGGTGCCAACGGCGCGCCGTCCAGCGCGGGATCGATCTCCACCGTGTACCGCAGCCGGTCGCCCATGCGGATCTTGATGAGCGCCAGGTAGTCTCGCAACAGCGTGGCTTCCTGCGACACCGTGCCCTGCGTGGCACGGCTGGCCGCCAAAGAGGCGCGCAGATAGGCAATGAAGTGTTCGAGCATCAGCGTGGCCTTGCGCGGCGCCGGCTCGATCAGGCTGACCACGTTGGCCAGCGTGTTGAACAGGAAGTGCGGTTCGATCTGGGCTTGCAGCAGCCGCATCTGCGCTTCCACCAGCTGCTTTTCCGTGGACAGCGTGCGCACCTGGTCACGCGCCATGTACTCGGCAATCTTGCGGTCTTCCCAACTGCGCCCGAGCAGCCCGACGCGGCTCCAGGTCATGATGCCGTGCACCGCCAGGCCGATGCCCCAGCCCATCAGCGGTGCCCGCGCCCAGGGGCGTTCCGGCGAAGTCAGCAGGTTGATGACGATCAGCAGCGCGTTGACGCCCACATACACCATCGCGTGCATGTAGAAGAAGCGCAGCGCACGCACGCGGCGGCGTGCCTCGTTGTAGGCGCGCTGGTCGGCGGCGGTTCGCCAGAGGTCGGGATCGACGGGACGCACGGTGGCAATGATCGCGGGAGACGGAATTGCCGCGAGGTTACCACCTGCCGCCGCACGAAAACACCGGGATTGCGCGGATCGACAGAAACACGGCGCGATCCACCGCCACGGGGCGCCGGTTGCGGGACGCCCGTGGCCGTGAAGCGTGCCGCATCGCAGCACGCGTCCACGCAACACGCGGCGGCGTTAGCGCGGGAACGGCCGGTGCAGCGGCAGTTCGGGGTTGAGCCGCACGCCAAAGCCTGGCGCGTCGAGCGCGGACGCCTTCATACGGCCGTTCACGGGCACCGGCTCGTCTAGCAGTTGCGGATCGAACATCGGCACGATCTGATCCGCGCCCGGCGACATGTTCAGGAATTCGGCAAACGGGCTGTTGTGGCGCGTAATGACGAAGTGATAGCTGTAGACCGACGAGCCATGCGGCACCACGAGCTTGCCGTGGGCATCCGCCAGCGCCGAGATGCGGATCAGTTCGGTGATGCCGCCGCACCAGCCCACATCGGGCTGGATGATGTCGCAGCAACCCATCTCCAGCAGCATCCGGAAGCCCCAGCGCGTGGCTTCATGCTCGCCCGTGGTCACCAGCATGCCGCGCGGCACGTTGCGGCGCAGTTCCGCATAGCCCCAGTAATCGTCGGGCGGCAGCGCCTCCTCGATCCATTTCAGGCCGAAGTCGTGATGCGCGGCCTGCGCCAGGCGCGTGGCGTATTCCACATCGAGGCTCATCCAGCAGTCGTACATGAGCCAGAAGTCCGGGCCACATGCCTCGCGCATCTGCCCGAGCAGCTCCAGGTTTTTGCGCAGGCCCTCCTCGCCCTCGGCCGGGCCGTGGTGCAACGGCAGCTTGCCGCCGATGAAACCCTGCCGTTTGGCAAAGTCCGGGCGCGCACCGGTCATGTAGAACTGCAGTTCGTCGCGCACAGGCCCGCCCAGCAATGCGTGCACCGGTTCCTTGCGCACCTTGGCCAGCAAGTCCCACAGCGCGAGGTCGACGCCCGAGATCGTATTCAGCACGATGCCCTTGCGCCCGTAGTACAGCGTGGCGTTGAACATCTGGTCCCAGATCTTCTCGATGTCGGTCACCTTCTGGCCTTCGATAAAGCGCGCCAGATGTTTCTCGACGATCCAGCAGCCCAGCTCGCCGCCCGTGGTGACGGCAAACCCGACCGTGCCGTCGCTGGCCTCCACTTCCACCACCAGCGTGCCCAGCACGTTGATGCCGAAGCTCTGGCGGCTGCGACGGTACTCCGGATATTTCGCCATTGGCGTGGCGATGTGATCGTCGATCCAGTGACCGGCGCCCTGATCGTGATAATCGGCACCGGCGCCGCGCAATGTAAAGGCACGTACGTGCCGGATGGTGGGCATGCTCATGGTGTGAAAGTCCCAGGATCAGGAAAATTGGCGATGGGTCGGCGTGGCTGGCGCGTCCGGCGCGTTCGGCGCGTCCGGCGCTTCCGGCGCACCTGTTCGCGCCCCGCGCAGCCCCAGGAACAGCAGGCCGCCGGCCACGGTGATCAGCGCCAGCAGGTTCATGCCGGCAGCGGGCGAGCCGAATGCCTGCTCGGCCCACGTCTTGAGATTGGGGGCGACAAAGCCGCCGAGCGCGCCCAGCGAATTGATCAGCGCAATGCCACTCGCCGCTGCCGCGCCACCGAGGTAGCTGGTAGGAAACGTCCAGAACAGCGGCTGTACCGCGATGAAGCCGGCGGCGGCGAAGCACAGCGCCACCAGTGCCAGTAGCGGCGACGTCGTATGCACCGATAGCGCGATGCCCGCGGCCGACACGATCAGCGTCACCAGCGCCAGCCTTGCATGATGGCCGTGCCGCTCGGCCAGACGCGGCAGCACATAGGCAGCCACCAGGGCGCACACCCACGGAATCGCCGTGACCAGGCCGACTTCGAACCCAACCTTCTTGCCAAGCAGCGCGGCCACCTGGGTCGGCAGGTAGAACACGACGCCATAGACGCTGGCCTGAATCAGGAAGTAGATCAGCGCCAGAAACAGTACGCGGCCGTTAGCCAGCGCGCGCAGCACCGTGCTGGGACCATGCGATGCCTTGAACTGTTCTTCGTTCTCGATTGCACGCGCCAGCGTCTCGCGTTCGTCGGCATCCAGCCAGCGGGCATCGCGCGGATCGTTGTCCAGGTACCAGTAGGCCCAGACGCCCACCACGCTGGCCAGCAGCCCTTCCACCAGAAACAGCCATTGCCACCCCTTCAGGCCGAGCATGCCGTCGAATTCCAGCAGCAGGCCGGACAACGGGCTGCCGAAGATAAAGGCCAGCGGCGCGCCGAAATAGAACATACCCATGACGCGGGTGCGGGAGCTGGCCGGGAACCATTTGGTCAGGTAGTAGATGACGCCGGGGAAGAAGCCGGCCTCGGCCACACCCAGCAGAAAGCGCAGCGCATAGAACGCGGTCTCGCTGTGCACGAACATCAGCGCGGCCGAGACCAGGCCCCACGTGACCATGATCCGGCACATCCAGATCCGCGCGCCCACGCGATGCATGATCAGGTTGCTCGGAACCTCCAGCAACGCATAACCAATGAAGAACACGCCGGCGCCGAGCGCGAACATCGCGTCCGAAATGCCGGTATCCAGCTGGAATGCCTTCTTGGCAAAGCCGATATTGGCGCGATCCAGAAAGGCCAGCACGTACATCAGCAGCAGAAATGGCACCAGGCGCGCAATCGCCTTGGCCGTGACGGAATCCAGGCTCGGGCCTGAACGATGGGAAGTCATGACGAGTGTCTCCTCTGCGCACGGCCGCATTGCGTCCGTGCACATGGTTCTGGGTGGCCGCCCCGAGGTACGTGCCCTGGGGTCTGTGCCTGGTAACTGCCTTAGTAGGTGGCGCGTCCGCCCGACAGGTCGAATACCGATCCGGTGCTGAACGCGCAGTCCTCCGTCGTCAGCCACGCGATCATCGCCGCGGCTTCGTCGACCTCCAGGAATCGGCCCATCGGGATCTTCGACAGCATGAACGCGATGTGCTGCTCGCTCATCGAATCGAAGATCGGGGTTTTGGCCGCGGCGGGCGTCACGGCATTGACGAGCACACCGCTCTGCGCCAGCTCCTTGCCCAGCGACTTGGTCAGCCCGATCACGCCGGCCTTCGACGCGCTGTAGTGCGAGGCATTCGGGTTGCCCTCCTTGCCAGCCACCGAAGCGATGTTCACGATGCGGCCGAACTTCTGCGCGATCATGTACGGCACCACGGCACGACAGGTCAGATAGGTGCCGATCAGGTTCACCTCGATCACGCGGCGCCAGACCGATGGGTCCAGCTCCCACGTGGTGGCGTTGCCGCCGGTAATGCCGGCGCTGTTCACCAGCCCGTCGATACGGCCCAGCTTTTCGACCGTGGCCCGCGCGGCGGCATCGACGGCGGCCTCTTCGGTCAGCTCGACCACTTCGCCCGTGACCTTGCCGACGCGAGACAGTGCCTCGCACGCTTTCACGAGTTGCGCTTCATTGATGTCCCACAGCGATACCACCGCGCCCGACCGCAGCATGCGTTCGGCCACGGCGTAGCCAATGCCCTGCGCGCCGCCGGTAATCACAACCACACGGCCCTTCAGATCGAGCTGGTTCATTGGGCACCTCCCACGTTGGCGGCCACGGTCTTCTGCTGCTGTTCACCCAGCCCCGTGATGCCCAGGCGCATGGTCTGGCCCACGGTCAGGTACACCGGATTCGGCTTCTGTCCCAGCCCGACGCCAGGCGGCGTACCGGTGGAAATCACATCGCCGGGCTGCAGGCTCATGAACTGGCTGATATAGGAGACCACGGTCGGCACGTCGAAGATCATCGTGCGCGTGTTGCCGTCCTGGTATCGCTTGCCGTCGACCTCCAGCCACATTTGCAGCGCCTGCGCGTCGGGCACCTCGTCGCGCGTCACCAGCCACGGTCCCATCGGGCCAAAGGTGTCGCAGCCCTTGCCCTTGTCCCACTGGCCGCCGCGCTCCAGCTGATATGCACGCTCCGAGACATCGTTGACGATGCAGTAGCCGGCCACGTAGTCGAGCGCATCGGCCTTGGACACATAGCGCGCCGTCTTGCCGATCACCACGCCAAGCTCCACTTCCCAGTCCACCTTTTCCGCGCGCGGCGGAATCTCGACGTCATCGTTCGGGCCGACGATCGCACTCGTCGCCTTCATGAACAGCACCGGTTCGGCCGGTATCGGCATGCCCGATTCCGCCGCGTGGTCCGAGTAGTTCAGGCCCACGCAGATCATCTTGCCGACGCCCCCCACGCATGCACCGATGCGCGGCTGCCCCTGCACCAGCGGCAGCGATGTCGGGTCGATGGCGGCCAGCCTGGCCAGGGTTTCGGGTGCGATGGTGGCGCCCGTGATGTCCGGCACATGGGCCGAAAGGTCGCGCATGCGCCCTTGTGCATCGATCAGGCCGGGCCGTTCCTGGCCGGCGGCGCCGTAGCGGATCAGCTTCATCTTGTCTCCTGTGTTTTGCGTGGTGTGAGAAGCATCCGTTGCACTGTAAGCCGCGCCGCTATATCGTTCCAATCAATTTATAAGAGCGAGCAATTCCATTCTGGAATATCGCGGGAGACAAGAAATGTCGCTGACACGCCGCCTGGTGAACCGGCTCAAGCTCAAGCATTGGGCGCTGCTGAGCGCGCTGGCCGAGACACCGACGCTGAATCAGGCCGCCGCGCTGATGAACGTCACCCAGCCCTCGGCCACCAAGATGCTGGCCGATATCGAACAGGCGTTTGGCTTTGCGATCTTCGAGCGCCATGCGCGCGGCATGCGGCCGACGCCCCTTGGAACGGAGGTCGTGACCTACGCGCGGCACACGCAGGCCAGCCTGGACCGCTTTCTGGAAGATCTGGAGATCCGCCGCCGGGGCGGCCACGGACAACTGGTATTTGGCGCGATCATGGGCGCCGCGCCGGACCTGGTGGCCGCGGCGGTGGCCGATATCAAGCGCGAGCGGCCCCGGCTAGGCGTGCGCATCCTGGGTGAAACCAGCGACCAGATCGGCGTGCTGCTGGAGCGGCACGAGATCGAGCTGGCGGTGGGCCGGTTTGCCGGCCCGCTGGATCACAACCGGTTCGATTTCTGCGCGCTGTCCGATGAGCCGCTACGCATCGTGGTGCGCAGCGGGCATCCGCTGCTGCAAGCCCGGCAAGGGGCGAGCCTGGGTTGGGATGAACTCGTGCGCTGGCCGTGGGTGCTGCAGACACTCACCAGCCCGGCGCGGCTGATGCTCGAAGACCAGTTCGCCAATGCCCAGGTATCCACGCCGCAGGACGTGATCGAATGCTCGTCGATCTTCGCCACGCTGCAGTTGCTGCAGTCCGGCGATGCGATTGCGATGCTGCCCGAGTCGGTGGTGCGCGACCACGTGCGCGCGTCGCTGCTGGCCACGCTACCCGTGGATGTCGGCCAGGACATGAAGGCGTTCGGCATCCTGACGCGCAAGAACGAAGCGCTATCCGATGTGGCGACGGCATTCGTCGGCCATCTTCAGGCACGCGCGCAGTCGAAAACCCAGGCCGCTCACGCGGCGGCCAGCTAGGCGCCGAACCGGCGGGGATCGTACGGCGCGGGGTCCACGTAAGGCGTCTCGCGGTCGAACAGCTCCGCCAGCAGACGGGCCGTGGCAGGGCCCAGTGTCAGCCCCTGGTGGCCGTGGCCAAAGTGGAACCACAGGTTGGCGTGGCGCGGTGCCCGCCCCACCACGGGCCGCATGTCCGCGATGCAGGGCCGGGCGCCCATCCACGGTTCCGCTTCCACCGGCTTGCCCAGCCGCACCAGATCGGCGGCCAGCATTTCCGCGCGCATGGACTGTACCGGCGTCGGCGGCGCTTCGTGATGCGCGAATTCGGCGCCCGTGGTCAGCCGCAATCCCTGACGCATCGGCGCCAGCAGCATGCCGTTTTCCGCGTCGAGCAACGGCTTGCCCGGCATGGCGTCGACCTGATAGTGACGGTGATAGCCGCGCTTGACGAACAGCGGCAGCCGGTAGCCGAGCCGGTGCGTCAGCCCGGCCGCCCACGGTCCAAGTGCGATCACGGCGTGCTCGGCATCGACCGCGCCGCTGCCGGTCCGCACCGTCCAACCGCT
Source organism: Cupriavidus sp. 291-E7 (assembly GCF_057798835.1). Taxonomy (NCBI): domain Bacteria; kingdom Pseudomonadati; phylum Pseudomonadota; class Betaproteobacteria; order Burkholderiales; family Burkholderiaceae; genus Cupriavidus; species Cupriavidus sp. 291-E7. Next base: position 204,139 of record NZ_JBYOJV010000003.1, on the reverse strand, counting down.
GCCCGATGCGTGCAGGGTATCGGCATCGCCACGCAGCAGCACGCCACCTTCCCGTTCGAACAGCGCCGCATAGCGCGCCACCAGTTCGCCAGGGTCGCTGACGGTCCACGGGTCCTGCCAATGCACGGCGCCGGCCATCGGCCGCAGCAGCACCGGTTCCTCGGCGGCAAGCGCCGCGCTGTCGAGAATCGCATGGCGCAACTGGTGGGCGGCCGCCACCGTGGCGGCTTCCTTCGCGGCGGCCTCGAACGCGGCCGGTGTCCGGTACGCTTCCAGCCAGCCCGTCTTGCGGATCAGGTCCTGCGCGCCCGCTCGTTCGATCAACGGCGCGTGTTCGTCGATGCAATGACGGATCAGCGCCGCATAGGCACTGACCGTCGCGGCATAGCGCTGCGGCGCCGATGCGTGCCAGTAACGGGCCAGCGAAGGCACCAGCGACGGCAGCGCGCGCAGGTGGTAATGCACGTCGTTGCCGCGCCGCGCCGCCACCCGCAGGATGGCCTGCCACGCACGCGGAAACGCATAGGGCTGCACCGCCTCGCGCTGGATGATGCCCGCGTTGCCGTACGAGGTCTCGCGCCCCGGCGCATTGCGGTCCACCAGGCATACCGCATGACCGCGCCGTTGCAGCGCCAGCGCGGTGCAAACGCCGACGATGCCGGCGCCAAGCACGATCACATCGGTTCGGTAGGAATTTCGGGAAGCGTCTGTCATCACGTCTTGCCTGCTGTGTTCGATGTGTTCGATGTATTCGGCGTCTTGCGCGTACCTTGGGTCTTCCGGGTATTTCCGTTATTCCGGACGGTGCCCGTGCCGCCGGTTCGGGCGGTCTTGCGAGGCTTGCCGGCCCCGTCAATCTCGCCCGCCGCGTCGCGCAGGCAGCCAACCAGCTCGGCCACGCTCGGCGGCAGCCTGCGGTCCCGCAGCGTGATCAACCCGACGGGCGGCAAATCCACCTCCACGGGCATCGCCAGCACATGAAAGCGCCCCTCGGCCTGCAACTGGCGCCCCACGGCGCGGGCGACGAATCCCACCGCCCGCCGTTGCGCCACGAATGTGGTGACGGCCAGATACGAGGACGACTCCATGATGTCCGCCGGCGGATGCTCGCCGTGCCGGTGAAAAGCCTGCTCGATCTTGACGCGCAGCGACGCCCAGGGCGGCGGCAGCACCAGCGGATTCCGCGCCAGGTCGGTCCAGCCAGGGCGCGCCTTGCGCGCGAGCGCATGATCGGCCGCGACGATGGCCACCATCGGTTCCTCGTAGAGCGCCTCGGTAACCAGGTCCGGCGCCGCGTAGGCCGGCTCCAGCCGTCCGACGATCACATCGAGCTCGGATAGCCGCAAGCGCGGCAGCAGATGGGTCAGATCGCCTTCTTCCACCAGCACCGTCGCCCGTGGCGAGCGCGCCTTGAGGCGCGTCACCGCCTGCGCCAGCAGCACCGGCAGCGTGGCGCTCATCGATCCCACGCGCACACGGCCCGCCGCCCCACTGGCCACGGCCTCGATCTCGTCGCGCGTCACGTCGTACTGGGCCAGCACCGCACGGGCAAACCGCACCAGCGATTCTCCGGCGGGCGTTGGCTCCGTGCCGCGCGTGGAGCGCGTGAACAGCGTCAGGCCCAGCATCTTCTCCACCTCGGCCAGCACCTTCGATACGGCCGGCTGGCTCACCGACAGGAATTCGGCCGTGCGGCCCAGATGGCGAAACTCATCGAGCGCCACCAGCAGCTGCAGGTGGCGTAACTTGATGTTGGAACGGAAGGCCCGGTCGATATGTGCCATGACGGCGAGTCTACCTAACCATAAGGTTATGAAGCAATGCCAATTTTCTATTGGATGGTTATGTTCGGCGCGCCCACAATCGCTGGCAGAGCGGATTGGCACCAATGCCGGTCCGCGACCTAAAACAAGATTGGAGACATTCCCCATGACGCAAGGTCTTCCCGCCAGCCTTTCGCGCCGCCGGCTTCTGCTGGGCAGCGCGGCCGCCACCGCCGTTGCCGCGACCGGCACGGCCAGCCTGCTCGTGCCGCGCATTGCGCGCGCCGCCGGCGAGTATCCCGACCGTCCCATCACGTTCATCTGCCCGTGGCCGGTGGGCGGCACGGCGGACCAATCGATGCGCGCGCTGTGTCAGGTGGCTTCGGGGATTCTCAAGCAGTCCATCGTCGTCGAAAACCGCGCGGGTGCCTCGGGCATGATCGGCACCAAGGCACTGGCCCGCGCCAACCCCGACGGCTACACGATCGGCCAGATCCCGATTTCGGTTACGCGCTTTTCGCAGCTCGGCATGCTGCAGCTCGATCCGCGTACCGAACTGACCTATCTGGCACGCACGTCGGGTCAGACCTTCGGTATCGCGGTACCCGCCGGCTCACGTTTCAAGACGCTGGCCGACGTGATCGCCGAAGCCAAGGCCCATCCGGGACGCATCACTTACGCGCACGCCGGTATCGGCGGCGCCACGCACGTCGGCATGGAACAGTTCGCGCTGGCCGCCGGCGTGAAGTTCAATGCCATTGCCTACAAGGGCGGCTCGCAGGCACTGCAGGACGTGCTGGCCAATCAGGTGGACCTGCTGGCCGATTCGAGTTCGTGGGCGCCGCATGTGGAAGGCGGCAAGCTGCGTCTGCTGGCCACCTGGGGCGAGCAGCGCACGCCGCGCTTCAAGGACACGCCCACGCTCAAGGAGCTTGGATTCAACGTCGTGGTGGAAGCGCCCAACGGCATCGGCGCGCCCAAGGGCCTGCCGCCCGATGTCGAGAAGAAGCTGCGCGACGCCTTCCGCGCCGCCGTGGCCAGCGCCGAGTTCAAGACCGTGGCCGCCCGCATCGACGCGCCGATCATGTACCTGGACGGCCCCGACTACAAGAAGTACATCTCCACGGTCTATGACCAGGAAACGCAGCTGATCCAGCGCCTGAAGCTCAAGGAAATGCTCGCCCAGAGCTAACCCGCCACGCATCTGTCAACCGTGACTCTGAACCCCGTCATTCGCCTGCACGCCAACGATAACGTCCTGATCGCCCGTGGCGACCTGACACTGGGCCAGCATCTGGAAGACCTGGGCGTGCGCGTGCGCGCCCAGGTGCCGGCCGGGCACAAGATTGCCGCACGCGCGATTGCGCGCGGCGAGCAGGTCAGGAAGTACGACACCGTGATCGGCATAGCCGACCGCGACATCGCGCCCGGCGATCACGTGCACAGCCATAACCTCCGGCTCGTGGACTTCTACCGCGACCCATCGTTCTGCAGCGATGTGCGGCCCGTGGCCTATGTGCCGGAGGCGGAGCGCGCCACGTTCATGGGCTATGTGCGTCCCGACGGCCGCGTCGGCACGCGCAATTTCATCGGCATCCTGTCGTCCGTGAACTGCTCGGCCACCGTGATCAAGCACATCGCCGCGCATTTCACGAAGGAACGGCTCGCCGCGTATCCCAACGTCGATGGCGTGGCCGCATTCGCGCAGAGCAGCGGCTGCGGCATGTCGTCGCCAAGCGAGCATTTCGACCTCCTGCGCCGCACCATCGCGGGCTATGCCCGGCATCCGAACCTGGCCGGCGTGCTGATCGTCGGCCTGGGCTGCGAACGCAATCAGGTGGCGTCGCTGGTGGAATCCCAGGGCCTGGTCCCCGGCGAGAACCTCCATACGCTGGTGATGCAGGACACCGGCGGCACGCGCGCCACGATCGAAGCGGGCATTCGCGCCATCGAAGCAATGCTGCCAGCGGCCAATGCCTTCCAGCGGCAACGCGCCAGCGCCAGCCATATCAAGATCGGCCTCGAATGCGGCGGCTCGGACGGCTTCTCGGGGATTACCGCCAACCCGGCGCTCGGCGCCGCGATGGACATCCTCGTGCGCCACGGCGGCACGGCGATCCTGTCGGAAACACCCGAAATCCACGGCGTGGAATACATGCTCACGCGCCGCGCGGTCACGCCCGAAGTCGGCCAGAAGCTGCTGGACCGGCTGGCCTGGTGGGAGCGCTATACCGCCGGGCAGAACGCGCAGTTCAACGGCGTGGTCGGCCACGGCAACCAGCAGGGCGGCCTTGCGAATATCTTCGAGAAATCGCTCGGCTCCGCCATGAAAGGCGGCACCACGCCACTGCAGGCCGTGTACGAGTATGCCGAGCCGATCGACAAGGCTGGCTTCGTCTTCATGGATTCCCCCGGCTATGACCCCGTGGCCGCCACGGGCCAAATCGCCAGCGGCGCCAACCTGATCTGCTTCACCACCGGGCGCGGTTCGATGTTCGGGTCCAAGCCCGCGCCGACGATCAAGCTCGCGTCGAATTCGCCGATGTACCGGCGGCTCGAAGAAGACATGGACATCAACTGCGGCCTGGTGCTCGACGGCGAGCTAAGCGTCGCGCAGATGGGCGAACGGATCTTCGAACACATCCTGCGCGCCGCTTCCGGCGAGCCAACCAAGAGCGAACTGCTGGGGCTGGGCGATCACGAGTTCGTGCCCTGGCATGTGGGGATCGTCAGCTAGCGCCGTCGCGTTTCACCCGCCTGCCATCCAATATCCGTTTCACGTAGACCCATGCTGACCACCCTCACCGACCGCACCCTGCTGCGCACGCAGAACTTCATCGACCAGCAGTGGTGCGACAGCCGTGCCCGCCTTGATGTCACCGATCCCGCCACGGGCCAGGTCATCGCCGATGTGCCGGACAGCGACGCCACCGACGCGCAACGCGCCGCCGATGCCGCCGCTGCCGCCTTCCCGGCCTGGAGCCGCCGCACCGCGCGCGATCGCGCGCAGATCGTCAAGCGCTGGCACGCGCTGATCCTGGCCAACGAGCAGGACCTGGCGCGCATCATCTCCGCCGAGCAGGGCAAGCCGATGCACGAGAGCCTGGGCGAAGTACGCTATGGCGCATCGTACGTGGAATGGTTCGCGGAAGAAGCCACGCGCATCCGCGGCGACGTGGTGGCCGAGGCGGTGCCAGGCCGCAAGATGATCGTGCTGAAGGAACCGGTGGGCGTGGTGGCCGCCATCACGCCGTGGAATTTCCCGCTGGCGATGATCGCGCGCAAGATCGCTCCCGCGCTGGCGGCCGGTTGCACCGTGGTGGCCAAGCCGGCGGAAGACACGCCGCTGACCGCGCTGGCGCTGGTCTACCTGGCCGAACAGGCCGGGCTGCCCCAGGGCGTGCTCAATATCGTCACCGCATCGCGCGCCAATACGCCGGCCGTGGTCGATGCCTGGCTGGCCGACTCCCGCGTGCGCAAGATCACGTTCACCGGGTCGACGCCCGTCGGCAAGCATCTGGCGCGCGAATCGGCCGGCACGCTCAAGAAGCTGTCGCTGGAACTGGGCGGCAACGCGCCGTTCATCGTCTTCGACGACGCCGATCTCGATGCCGCCGTCGAAGGGCTGATGGCCGCCAAGTTCCGCAACGGCGGCCAGACCTGCGTATGCCCGAACCGCGTCTACGTGCAGGCCGGCGTGCATGACGCCTTCGTCGAAAAACTGGCCGCCCGCGTCGGCGCGCTGCATGTGGGGCCGGCCACCGAACCCGCCGCGCAGATCGGCCCGATGATCAATGCCCGCGCCGTGGACAAGATCGACCGCCACGTACGCGATGCCGTGGACAACGGCGCGCGCGTGGTGGTGGGCGGCGAGCGCGTGCGCACCGATGACGGCCCGCACTACTACGCGCCGACCGTGCTGGCGGGCGCCACGCCTGCCATGATGCTGGCGCAGGAGGAAACGTTTGGCCCGGTGGCGCCGGTATTCCGCTTCACGCACGAGGACGAGGTGGTCCGCGATGCCAACGACACACCGTTCGGGCTGGCCGCGTACTTCTATTCGAACGACGTGCGCCGCATCTGGCGCGTGGCGCAGGCGCTGGAAACCGGCATCGTCGGCATCAACGAGGGCGCGCTGGCCTCCGAGGCGGCGCCGTTTGGCGGCGTCAAGGAATCAGGCTACGGCCGCGAAGGATCGCGTCACGGACTTGACGATTACATGCATACCAAGTATCTGTGCCAGGGCCAGTTGATCTGAGACCGATCCGACGCTGATCCGACGCACTTCGAGGAGACCCCCCGCATGCCCGCGCATAACCCCTTCAAGACCGCCCTTGCCGCCCGCCAGGCCCAGATCGGACTATGGATGTCCGGCGCCACGCCGTATCTGGCCGAGATCAGCGCCACGGCCGGCTTCGACTGGCTGCTGGTCGATGGCGAACACGCACCCAACGACGTGCGGACGATCCTCCAGACGCTGCAGGCGCTGGCCCCGTACCGCTCCCAGCCCGTGGTGCGCGCCGTATCGGGCGAGACCGCGCTGATCAAGCAGTTGCTGGACATCGGCGCGCGCACGTTGCTGATTCCGATGGTCGATACCGCCGAGCAGGCCGCCGCGCTGGTGCGCGCCACGCGCTATCCGCCGTTTGGCGTGCGTGGTGTGGGTAGCGCCGTGGCGCGCGTGTCCCAATGGAGCGCCCGCAAGGACTACCTGGCCGTGGCCGACGACGAAGTCTGCCTGCTGGTGCAGGCCGAGACCGTGACTGCCATGCAGAACCTGGAAGCGATCTGTGCCGTCGACGGCGTGGATGGCGTGTTCATTGGCCCGGCCGATCTGGCCGCGTCGATGGGCCATCGCGGCAATCCCGGCCACCCGGATGTACAGGCGCAGATCGAAAGCGCCATGCGCACGATCATCGCTAGCGGCAAGGCCGCCGGCACGCTGACTTCAGACAATGCGCTCGTGCGTCGATATCTGGAGCTGGGCTGCACCTTCGTGGCCACCGGCGTCGACGTGCTCGTCTACGCCAACGCGGCGCGCAAGCTGGCCGCCGAATTCCTGCCGGAACGCGCACAGCAAGTGTCCGCGCCCGGCGCCGCCTACTGAGTCTGGAAGTACCGAGTCCGAAGATGTCCTCGCTGCCCATTGAAACCAAGCCCAACCAAGACGCGCTGCTGACGGCCATGCTGGCCATCGTCGGCCCCAACGGCTGCCTGAGCGCCGAAGCCGATACCGAGCCGTTCGTCACCGACTATCGCCGCATCTATCGCGGCAAGTCGCCGCTGGTGGTCATGCCGTCCACCACGGAGCAGGTCAGCCGCGTCATGACGTGGTGCCACGAACATGACGTGCCCGTGGTGCCGCAGGGCGGCAATACGTCGCTGATGGGGGGCGCCGTGCCCGACGACAGCGGCACGGCCGTGGTGATCAGCCTGAAGAAGATGAACCGCGTGCTGGCGATCGACACAATCAACGACACGATGACGGTCGAGGCCGGCGTGACGCTGTCCGGCGCCCGCGCCGCGGCGGACGACGCCGGCCGGCTGTTCCCGCTGCGCATCGGCTCGGAGGGTTCGTGCCAGATCGGCGGCAACCTGTCGACCAACGCCGGCGGCACGGCGGTACTGCGCTACGGCAATATGCGCGACCTGGTGCTCGGTATCGAGGTGGTGCTGCCGGACGGCCGGATCTTTTCTTCGCTCAAGGGTCTGCGCAAGGACAATACCGGGTACGACCTCAAGCACCTGTTCATTGGCGCCGAAGGCACGCTCGGCATCATCACCGGTGCGGTGCTGAAGCTGATGCCGCAACCGCGCGCGACCGCCGTGGCGTTCGTGGCCGTGGAAAGCCCCGAAGCCGCGGTGAAGCTGCTGGGCGAAGCCCGCGCGCTTTCCGGCGGTGCCGTGACGGCGTTCGAGCTGATCTCCGCCCCCGCGCTCGACCTCGTGCTCGAATACCTCGGCAATGCTCCCTCGCCGCTGTCCGGCCGGCACGACTGGATGGTGCTGATCGAGCTGACCTCGGGCACCGACGAGGAAACCCTCAGCGGCACGCTGATGGAAATCCTGGAGACCGGGCTGGGCAACCAATGGGTGGTGGACGCCGCCGTGGCATCGAGCCTGGCCGACGTGCAGCAGTTCTGGCGCATCCGCGAGGAAATCTCGGATGCGCAGACGCGCACCGGCGGCAGCATCAAGTGCGATATCTCGGTGCCGGTGTCACGCATCGCGCAGTTCATCGAGAAGGCTTCCGCCGAGGTACTGGCGCTGGAGCCGGCCACGCGCATGGTGATTTACGGCCATATGGGCGACGGCAACGTCCACTTCAATCCGCTGCGCCCGAAAGACCGCGATGCGAAGGATTTCCTGGCGCAGTGGTACAAGCCGGTGTCCGACCTGGTGGACGGACTCGCCTATGCCGAAAACGGTTCGATCTCCGCCGAACACGGCATTGGCGTGGCCAAGCGAGACGACCTGAGCCGCTACAAGTCCTCCGTCGAGTTGGAACTGATGTGGCAGGTCAAGCGCGCACTTGATCCGAAGAACCTGCTGAACCCTGGCCGGGTGCTGCCGAAGCTGGGCTGACGTCGCGCTGGACTCCCCTCTCTCGCACTGCGGGGGAGAGGGCTGGCGGCTCAAGTCGAGACAAGTCGCAATTTGAACCTCTGCGCCCTCTCCCCCAACCCCTCTCCCGCACTGCGGGAGAGGGGAGCTAAAACGTCGGCTGACGGCGAGCGGTACGAAGTGGACGAACGTATGGTCGTCCAGATCGCCCCCCCTCATGAATTGAGCTGCTTGCCTTCCCCGCCACCCATCTCCCTTTTCACGGGAGAGGCGGGCGCATGGCCACGGTTGTTCGCCAACTGACTGAGCCAGACGCCGCCCAGCACCAGTACCATGCCCGCGATCTGCGCGGCGCTCAGTGTCTGGCCCAGCACGATCCATCCGATCAGCACCGCCGTGAGCGGACTCAGGAACCCGAGCGTCGCCACGGGACCGGGCCCCAGACGCGCGATGCCACGGAACCACAGCACGTAGGTCAGCGCGGCGCCGAGCACCGTCAGCCAGGCCATGCCCAGCACGTTGGCCAGCGTCGGCGACGGCAGCGGCGGCTCCAGCCATAGCGCAAAGGGCACCAGCAGGATGCCGCCCGCCGTCAGTTGCCAGGCCGTAAACGTCAACGCCGGCACCGGCGGCTGCCAGCGGCGCGTGAGCACGGTGCCGAGCGCCATCGATACCGCCCCGGCCAGCCCCGCGGCCACGCCCACGACATCGAGCGTGGCCTTTGGCGTCAATACCAGCAACGCCACGCCCAGCAGGCCAGCCAGCGCCGCCGCGATCGCCGCCACGCGAATCGCGGACCCCAGCAGCACGCGCGACAGCACGATCACGATCAGCGGCTGGATGGCGCCGAGAGTGGCCGCCACGCCGCCCGGCAACCGGTAGGCCGACACGAACAGCATGGCCCAGAAGAACGAGAAATTGAGCGCGCCCAGCACCAGCAGCCTGAGCCACCAGTCGCGGGCGGGAAACTGCCGGCCCAGCAACCAGAGCAGGATGCCGGCGGGCAGCGCGCGCAGCGTGGCCACGGTCAGCGGATAGCCCGCCGGCAGCCAGTTCGTGGTGACGAGGTATGTGGTGCCCCAGATGGCGGGCGCCAGCGCGGTCAGTAACAGGTCGGTGGTGCGGTTCGTCTGCATGGCGTCCTGCGTATCAGGCGACAACGAGCAAGGCGTCGTCCACCGTAGAACGGCGCGGCTCGACGGCGTCGGTGATGGGATGCGTGACAGCAATGGTCATGGCAATTCGGATCGGGATATCGATACCGCAGCCTACCGAACCTCGCCATGCACCAGAAGCCGGCGTATATTCAACACACCATTTACTGCCAGTAATGAATCCGTGGACCATCTGACCGCATTACGTGTTTTCCGGGAAGTGGTGCGGCATAACGGCTTTGCCGCGGCTGGCCGCAAGCTGGGCCTGTCTTCCCCTGCCGTCAGCAAGAATGTCAGCGAGCTGGAAGCGCACCTGTCGGCGCGGCTTCTCAACCGCACCACGCGGCGCCTGAGCCTGACCGAGGCCGGCGCCCGCTACTACGCGCAGATCGGCCAGATTCTCGACGATCTCGACGAAACCGAGCGCTCGCTGAATCCGTCGGACGACAATCCCGCCGGTACCCTGCGCGTCAGTGCACCGGTATCGCTGACGCTGGTGCGGCTGTCGCAGGCCATTCCGGCATTCCTGGCGCGCTATCCGAACCTGAAGCTCGATCTGCATCTGGACGACCGCCGCGTCGACCTGATCCAGGACGGCTTCGATGTCGCCATTCGTGGCAGCGACCGTCTGCTCGACTCCACGCTCGTGGCGCGCCGGCTCATGACGTTGCAACACGTGGTCTGCGCATCGCCGGACTATTTTGCTCGCCACGGCCGCCCGGCGGCACCCGACGACTTGCGCGCCCACACCTGCATCCAGTTCTCGCTATCGGGCCACGCCAATGAATGGACGTTCCGCAAAGGCGACGACGAGCGCCGCATTCCGGTGGATGGCCGCTACAAGGTCAGCTCCAGCCTGGCCGTGCGCGATGCGCTGCGCGCGGGCTTTGGCCTGACGCTGATTCCATGTACCTACGTGCAGGACGATCTGGCGCGCGGCACGCTGACAACCGCGCTCGATGACTGGCACATGCCCGAGACCGGCATCTTTGCCGTGTATCCGTCGCGGCGGCATCTCGATGCCAAGGTGCGCGCGTTCGTGGATTTTCTGGTGGATGCGTTGCGCTGATCGACGCAAAAAAGCGGGACGTTGGTCCCGCTTCATCGTGCATACCGGCAAGCCGGTGTCGCAGTGAATCGCTTATCGCGGATTCTTCTTCATGTCGGACTTGGCATCGCCATAGGCGGCCTGGGTGCGGCCGGCCACCTGTTCGGCCTTGCCCTTCAGTTCGGTGGACGTCTTGCCGGTCACCTTGCCAGCCAGCTCCTTGGCCTTGCCCTTGGCCTCGTTCATGCGGCCCTTCACCTGGTCCTTGTTCATGATCGTGCTCCTGTGGTCGGTTGCAGAACATCCGGTCTCTGCCGCAGGCCGCGTCGGGGTGGGCGCTGGCGGCAGGGAACGGCGCTGATTCATAGTGTAGGGAGCACGCTTGCCGCACTGTGTAGGACTTGTTCGCAATCTCTTGTCGGACGTGCCCGGCGAAATCGACAAAATCCGCGCCTGCTGGAAAGCAGATTCGCAATCCGATCACTAGAATTTGACCGTATGCCCGCCATGCGCTCAAGACGTCATTAATGCGCCATTAATACGCCCGCGATACGCTTGCGCCCCTCCTACGCCCCTGCCCCGCCTGCCAATCCGCATTGCCAATGGACGGCCACCTGCACATTCAACACCTCGCCGGCCACGGCCGTGGCCCCTATACGTTCGACGTGGCGGGCGGCAAATGCACGGTGCTGTCCGGCACCTCCGGCAGCGGCAAGAGCCTGCTGCTACGCATGATTGCGGACCTGGATCCGAACGACGGCGACGTACGCATTGGCAGCACATCGCGCGAAGCGCTGAGTGGTCCGGCCTGGCGCCGCGAAGTCATCTACGTTGCGGCGGAATCCGGCTGGTGGGCCGACGACGTACGCAGCCATTTCGACGATCACGATCTGGCCGACCCGCGCCTGGCGCGACTGGTACGGCAGGTGGGACTGCGCGACGACATCCTGGCGGCGAGCGTCAGCCATCTGTCGACCGGCGAGCGCCAGCGCCTGGCGTTGCTGCGTGCCGTGATTCGCCGGCCGCGCTTTCTGCTGCTCGATGAGCCGACCGCCGCGCTCGACCGCGACACCACGCTGGCCGTGGAAGCCTTGCTGCGCGAAGTCATGTCCGAAGGGGTCGGCCTGCTGGTCGTTTCGCACAACACCGAACAGGCGGCACGGCTGCGCGACGCGCACTTCCGCCTGTGCCCCGCCGGGCTGGAGGCTGTTGCCGCATGACGCCGATCCTGCTCACCGCCGGCGATCTGATGCTGGCCAGTCTGTTGATCGTGCTGGGCGCCATGCTGTCACTGACGATGTCGCTGGGCATCCATCGCGCGCTGCTTTGGGCCGCCGTGCGCATGGTGGTGCAATTGCTGCTCGTCGGCCTGGTCCTGCGTACCGTGTTCGCACTGTCGTCGCCCTTGCTTACCTTGCTGGTAGTGGCCGCGATGATCGTGGCCGCCGCGCGCGAAGCGGGCAGCCGCCAGGAGCGGCGCTTCGATACCCGCTGGCAGATGCTGATCGGCCTGGCTTCCGTCAGCATGCCGACGCTGATCATCACCGTGCTGGCCCTGATCACCGCGCTGCGCCCCACCCCCTGGTACGACGCCCGCCACGCCATTCCGCTGGCCGGCATCATTCTCGGGAACGCCATGAATGCGGCCAGCCTGACGCTGCACGCGACGCTCACCACTGCGTGGCACCAGCGGCAGGCCATCGAATCGAGGCTAGCGCTTGGCGACGACCGCCACACGGCGTTGCGCCCGATCCTGCGGCAGGCGGTGCGCAGCGGCCTGCTGCCCACCATCAATACGATGGCGGCGGCGGGCATCATCACACTGCCGGGCATCATGACCGGGCAGATCCTGGCCGGCATGGACGCCATCGACGCCGCGCGCTACCAGATCCTGCTGATGTTCCTGCTTGCGGGCGGCAGCCTGCTTGCCGTGGTGCTGGCCGGCTGGCTCGCCGTATGGCGCCTGACCGATGAGCGCCACCGTCTGCGCCTCGACCGTCTTCAGCCTCGCTGAATCTTCGCCAACGCCATATCGGAATTTCCCGAGAGGGCGCTGATGTTCGCGCGACAACCTTTCGGATTCTTCACCGTTTAAAACTCCCGATCGATCGTTGCCGCCGCGCCCGGCCCCCTTCAAGTTGCAACAGTAAAAACACCTTTGGAAGGATCGCTTCGCATAACTACGATGCGAAGGACCCCACGCATGTCAGCGCAGACATTGGCACACGAAAATTCTGATACTGAGTGACGAAATAACGAGCTAAATCAAAGCCACAAACTTCATGCCTTCCGATCATTGCGGGACTCTTTTTCAACATGGAGAACCAAGGTATGAAGATTAAGCTGGCAGCTACGGCAGCAGCAGCGATGTTTGCTATGGGCGCTCAAGCCCAGTCGAGCGTAACCCTGTATGGCGTCGCCGATGTCGGCGTGGAATACCTGAACCGCACCGCATCGAACAACAGCAACGTCCGCATGCAATCTGGCAACGGCAGCACCACCGGATCCTGGTGGGGCCTGCGCGGTGTGGAAGACCTGGGTGGCGGCATGAAGGCCATCTTCGCGCTGGAAAGCGGCTTCCAACTGGACAGCGGTTCCAAGGCTGATAACCGTCTCTTCGGCCGTCAAGCCTATCTGGGCCTGCAGAGCCGCTTCGGCACGCTGACGCTGGGCCGTCAACAAACGCCGATTTACGATTTCACGCTGGCCTTCGATCCGATGGCGGCCACGTCTCAGTATTCGATCATCAATCTCGATCGGCAGATGGCCAGCCGCGCCGACAACGCGATCAAGTACCAAGGCAAGTTTGGCAACCTGACGGCATCGGCCCTGTATAGCTTCGGCTATGACATGACCGACTCGCTCACCAACGGCTGGGGCGCTGGCGAGATTCCTGGCAACTACAAGAAGGGTCGTGAATACTCCGCCGGCCTGCGCTACACCACGGGTCCGCTGGACCTCGGCCTCGTCTATGACCTGCGCCAGCCTACCGACAACGTCAAGGATCAGCGCGCTTCCCTGGGCGCCAGCTATGCGTTCAACCAGGCCAAGGTCTTTGCCGGCTATCGCTGGGAGAACCTGACCGGCGCCGGCGAAGAATTCCATCGCAGCAACATCTACTGGATCGGCGTCGGCTACCAGGCCACGCCTGCCCTGATGCTGAAGGGCGCGGTCTACTACAACGACTTCGCCGGCACGAGTGCCGACCCGGTCGTCTTCGTCGCCACGGCCGACTACGCGTTCTCGAAGCGCACCAGCGCATACCTCGACCTCGGCTATGCCTTGAACCGTAAAAAGAACGGTGTCGAGTCGCGGGCAAGCCTGAGTGCTGACAACATCCTCAACGGCAACAGCCAGTTTGGCGCGATGGTCGGTATCCGTCACCGGTTCTAACGCGGTAGCAAGACACTTTCCATTTACCCGGCCTCGTGCCGGGTTTTTTTTCGCCTATCGCCTGCCGCCGGCCAGCCGCTTTGCGTCCGGATGCCCGCGCAGCCGCCACATCGCCACGCAACCCAGCGCCGGGCCGATGGCCAGCATGCCGAAGCCGCCGCGCCAGCCCAGCCATTCGACGATGTCGGGCACCAGGTGAATGCTGACCAGCGTCAGCAGAAAACCCGCGCACGTCTGCGCCGTCAGCAGCGTGCCGATCGACGACGGCTCGGCCAGCTCGGTCACGCTGGCGGAGAACTGCGCGGAATCGGCGATGACCGAGATCCCCCAGATCAACGCGACCGTCACGAGCACGGCCATCGGTGCCTGATCGAGCCAGCCCATCAGCGCCGCGCACGATGCGCTGATGGCCATCGCGCCAATCGTGACGGCGGTACGGCCCACGCGGTCGGCCAGCCATCCGCCAAACCATGCGCCGATGCCCCCGATGGCGATCGCCGCGAACGTCAGCAGTTCGGCCCGGCTGCGTGCGTCGGCGATGCCGCGCGTGGCGAATGTCTGCTGCAGGAATAGCGCCAGCCATGCCCACATCGCATAGAGTTCCCACATATGGCCCAGATACCCCAGGTTGGCCAGCCGTACAGCGGGCTGCCGCCAGGCCTGCGCGATTTTTGCCGGATCGATGCGCGCGGCTTTTCTGAGATTCGGGCCGATCCCGGCCAGGCCGATCAGCAACGCCGCCCCGGCCGCGCAGAGCGCCGCCACGGCGTAGATCGTGCGCCAGTCCGGCCCGCCGGCAGCAGGCATCAGGTACGCGGCCACCAGGTGCGGGCTGGCCGAGCCGATGGTCAGCGCTCCAACCAGCAGGCCGATCAGCAAGCCCAGGTCAGCCTGTGCCCACGTTGCGGCCAGGCGCATGCCTACCGGATATACGCCAGCCATACACATGCCGGTGATGAACCGCAGCACCACCACCGCTCCGCCGGTAGGGGCGATGAAGGCAAGCGTGCCCGTCGCCACCGCGGCCACCAGCGCCGATCCGGCAAACAGGCGGCGCAGGTCGTAGCGGTCCGGCAACGACAGCAGCGCGGACATCAGCGTGCCCGCCACAAAGCCAAACTGCACCGCGCTCGTCAGCAGTGCCTCATCGAAAGCGGAAATCGCATCGGTTCGTTTGATGACAGCCACGGCGGTGCTGGCGGAAAACCACACACCCATCGCCGCCACCTCCGCCAGCAGCAGAATGGCGATCGAAAACAGCTTGCCGCGCTGGCGCTGCTGCGCGGGCGCGGCTGCGGAAGACGGCGTTGCCATCTCAGGCGGCCGCGGGATGCGGGGCCATGCCCACGGGATGGAAGTCGCGTCCGAAATAGATTAGGCCAGCACGTCCGCTGGCGCTATGCGCCGCCTTGACCGCGCAGAAGAACACGGTATGCGTGCCCACTTCCGTCACCGAAGTGATCTCGCAATCGAGCGCGCTGACCACGCCATGCAGCACCGGCGCACCCGTGACCAGCCGTGCCCAGTCCGTGCAGGCAAAGCGTTCGTCGATCGACAGGTCCTTGTCGGCAAAGCGCATGGCGATATCGCGCTGTTCGGCGGCCAGCACGTTCACGCAGAGGCGCCCGTTCTGGCGGATCGCCGCGTTATTGCGGCTGGCCCGGTTGATGCAGACCAGCAGCGTGGGTGGATCGTCCGTGACGGGGCAAACCGCCGATGCCGTGCAGCCGGCCATCCCGGCCTCGCCATCGGTGGTAATGACGTTGACGGCGGCGCCCAGCCCCGCCATCGCGTCTCGAAATGTTGTTTTGTCTACCATGATGCCTGTGTCGTTACCGGTTCACGCCGGTGCCCCGATATTGCGCCGCCGTGTGCGTGGCTGGCAAGCGTGCCGTGCCAAACAGCTTGTCCCGATAGGTGCCGGCCTGGTACGCGGTCTTGTACGCGCCACGTTCCTGCAGCAGGGGCACCACGAGATCGATGACGTCTTCGAAGCATTCCGGCACCACGGTGCGCGACAGGTTGAAGCCATCCACGCCGGTTTCCTCGCTCCACGCCATCAACTGGTCCGCCACCTGCTCCGCCGACCCCACCCACGGTGGCTGGCGGCTGCCCAGCACCATCTGCTCCAGCAGCTTGCGGCGCGTCCATTGGGGGCCCGCGCTGCGCGTCATCGCTTCGACATTCGACACGATGGCCTGGCTCTTGCCCGTATCGATCGGTTCGTCGATGTCGTAGCGTGCGAAGTCGATGCCCAGCGATGCCGCCGCGTGCACCAGCGCGGCCTCGGAACTGACGTAGCGGCGATATTCCTCGAACTTCTCGCGCGCCTCGGCCTCGGTGCGTCCCACCACCAGCGTTGCGCCCAGGAAGACCTTTACATCGTCGGCCCGCCGGCCCAGCTGCACGGCCCGCGCACGAATATCGTCGACGATCTCCTTGACGCCCTCTTTCTTCTGTCCGTTGACGAACACGCACTCGGCATGCGTGGCGGCGAACTGCCGGCCCCGCGTTGACGATCCTGCCTGGTAAAGCACTGGCGTGCGTTGCGGCGATGGCGCGCACAGGTGCATCGCATCGACCTTGTACTGCGGCCCGCGATGATGGATCACGCGCACCTTGTCGGGATTGGCATAGACGCCGGCCGCACGGTCCTCCACCACGGCGTCGTCGTCCCAGCTTCCCTCCCAGAGCTTGTAGACCAGCGCCATGTATTCGTCGGCCAGGTCGTAGCGATCGTCGTGCGCCACCTGCCCGTCGATGCCGATGGCACGCGCGGCACTGTCCAGATAGCCGGTCACGATATTCCAGCCGATGCGCCCGCCCGTCAGATGGTCCAGCGTGGACATGCGGCGCGCGAACAGGAACGGCTGCTCGTAGGTCAGGTTCGCGGTGACGCCAAAGCCCAGGTGCCGGGTCACCGCCGCCATCGCCGGAATCACGAGCGTGGGATCGTTGACCGGCACCTGCACCGCGCCACGCAGCGCGGCATCGGCGTTGCCGCCGTAGACATCGTAGACGCCCACCACGTCGGCAAAGAAAATGCCGTCGAATAATCCGCGTTCGAGGGTTCTTGCATAGTCGGTCCAGTACTGCAGCTCGGTATAGCGGTGCGACTGGTCGCGCGGATGGGTCCACATGCCTTGCTGGATGTGGCCGACACAATGCATGTCGAAGGCGTTCAGGCGAATTTCTCGGGGCATGGGGGCGGCTCCGTTGACGACGGCTGATTTGAACTTCATCCACTATAGTGGACGAATGAGCATCATCGTGAGGTTTTTGGCGGGAGGGTTAACCCGCGCATGACGATGGCACTTCTATAATCCGACGGTTGCCGCGCCCACACCCACAAGCGGGCGAGGCAAGAACAACCTCTTCATTCCCGCGACCTTATGAGCCGACTCCCCGACGACCCCACCAACGCCATTTCGGCCCGCGTGCGCATCGAGCGTGAATCGCGGGGCTGGTCGCTGGCGGAGCTGGCCGACCGGTCAGGGGTATCCAAGGCGATGATCAGCAAGATCGAACGTGGCGAGGCAAGCCCGACGGCAACGGTGCTCGGCCGCCTGTCGGGAGCGTTCGGCCTGCAGTTGTCGATGCTGATGGCACTGGCCGAACAGGCCGGCGAACGCTTGAGCCGCGCCACCGACCAGCCGGTCTGGCAGGACCCCGAAACGGGCTATATGCGTCGCGCGGTATCGCCGCGCAACGGCGGCATGCTCGAACTGGTGGAAGTCACGCTGCCGGGCAACGCGCGTGTGGCATATCCATCGTCGGCGTTCACCTTTCAGCACCAGCAGATCTGGGTGCTCGACGGCACACTGGTCTTCGAGGAAGGCGAGCTGGTGCACACGCTCAATGCAGGGGACTGCCTGCAGCTTGGGCCGCCCGCGCCTTGCACGTTCATCAACGCCAGTACGGACGCCTGCCGCTATGTGGTGGCGCTGGTGCGGCGCTGATCAGGGCTGATCGGCGTCGATCCATACGCGCGTCGACGCACCCGCGCGCGTCAGCCGCATCTGGTACGTGTAGCGCTCGGGGTGATACAGGCCAACCAGGAATTGCACGGCACGCCCGTCGGCGTCGGAAGCCACGCGCGATACACGCAGCAACGGCACACCTGGCGCGATACGGAGAATACGCGCCACATCGAGATCGGCCACCGCGGCGCCAAGCGTCTGCTCGGCGGACACCACTTCGATACCATGCCGCTCCAGCGCAACGAGCATCGGTGTGTCCTGCAGCGTATGACGATCCAGCGCGGCAGCCAACTCCGCCGGCACGAAGACCTCGGTATAGGAGATCGGCTGCGCCTTGAACTTGCGCACGCGCACCACCTTGAGCACGGGAGCACCGGGCGGCAGCGACAGCGCGGCACTGACTGCCGGCGGCGCCGCCATGCGCTTCCACTCCAGAACCTGCACCCGCGTGCGCATGCTGACGCTGACGATGTTATCGAGCAGGCCACCCCGCACGGTCTGCACCGCCGCCTGAGCCGGTGCGGCGTTGCGCGTGGTCGGCACCGTGCCCTTGCCACGCAGCCGCACGACCAGACCTTCTTCCTGCAGCCGCGCCAGCGCGGAACGCACGGTCACCCGGGCCACGCCGAATTCCTCGGCAAGCTGGCGCTCACCGGGCAGCGGCATGCCTGCCTCGTAGTGGCCGCCGCGAATGCGATCGCGCAGGATCAGGCGAACCTGCTGGAATCGCGGTAGCGTGGTCAGGGGAGCGTGGGCATCAAGCATCGGGCGTGGCGACGGGGGGTGGAGCGATGCCGCCACGGTACGCGCACCCAGCGGCAAAAAGCAAGCCGGGCACGCGGGGGCCGCGAGTTATTCGTACTGCTTGCCCAGCGCGAGCATTTCCGGGGTGCCGATCACGCCGTTGAGCGCCTGGAACGACAGCATCTTGTCCAGATACGGCGTGGTGGTGCCACTCGCGTGCAGACTGGCCAGGTAATCGCGCAGCGCAAAGCTCAGCGCCCGCACCGTGCCGCCCGGGAAGATCACGATGCGGAAACCGATCTCCTCCAGCTCGCCCGCCGGCAGCACGGGCGTCTTGCCACCTTCCACCATATTGGCCAGCAGCGGCGCACGCTTGCCGAGTCTTGCGATGGCAGCGGTCATGTCCTCACGGCTGCGCAGCGCTTCCACGAACAGCACGTCGGCTCCCGCATCGGCGTATTGCTCGGCACGCGCCAGCGCGGCTTCCATGCCCTCCACGGCCACGGCATCGGTACGGGCGATGATCAGCGTGTTGTCGTCGCGGCGCGCATCGCAGGCCGCGCGGATCTTGCCGGCCATCTCGGCGGCACCGATCACCGACTTGCCGTCGAGATGCCCGCAGCGCTTTGGCATGGCCTGGTCTTCGAGCTGGATCGCGGTCGCGCCGGCACGCTCCAGCACCCGCACGGTCTGCATCACGTTGAGCGCGTTGCCAAAGCCCGTGTCCGCATCGACGATCAGCGGCAGCGTCGGGCACCGCTCGCGGATATTGCGCGCAACCGATGCCACGTCGTCAAGCGAGAGGAAACCGATATCGGGCCGGCCCAGGCGCGTGTAGGCAATGCTGGCGCCGGACAGGTATGCGGCCTGGAACCCCGCCTGCTCGACCAGCAGGGCGGAAAATGCATCGTAGACGCCCGGTGCGGTAACGATGCCAGTGCCTTGCAGGCGTTGCTTGAGAGTCATTGCAGTTCCCCATTCACGGTGAGTTGGCCCGACGCTAGGCGGCGCGCCAGGTGCGGCACCAGCCCGCCATCGCGGATCATGGCCACCAGATGCGGAGGCACCGGATCGCATTGCAGCGCCGGCGCGTCCTCAAGAAAAACCTGCGCGGTATCGATATCGCACCCGGCGCGCTGGCCGGCGGTTATCGGTGGCAGCGTCGTGCACGTCAGCAGCGGCAGACCAAGGTTGAAACCATTGCGATAGAACAGCCCCGCGAACGACGGCGCCACCACCGCCACCACGCCCAGGTGCCGAAGCACCTCCACCGCCTGCTCGCGCGACGACCCCGCGCCAAAGTTGCGGCCGCCAAACACGATATCGCCGGGCCGTACCTGCGCGGCGAACGTCGGGGCCACCGCTTCCATGCAGTGGCGCGCGATTTCTTCGATGCCGAACTTCATGTAGGCGCCCGGCGCCAGCAGGTCGGTATTGATGTCATCGCCGAACACCCATGCCCGGCCACTCAATCGGTTCAGATCCCCGCTCATGCCAGCATCTCCCTCGGATCGGCAATGCGGCCCGCGATTGCGGATGCCGCCACCGTATAAGGCGAGCCCAGGTAGACCTGCGACGATGCCGCCCCCATGCGCCCCTTGAAGTTGCGCGCCGTGGCGCTGATCACCACGCTGTCTTCGCCAAAGCGATGTTCGCCGTAGCCCGCGCAAGCGCCACAGGCGTTGGGCAGCAGTTCCGCGCCAGCGTCGGTCAACGCGGCCAGCGTGCCTTCCTGCTCCGCACGCTGCTGGTCGGCGGCACTGGCCGGCGCCACCAGCAGGCGCGTGCCGCGTGCCACGCGCTGGCCGCGTAACACTTCCGCCGCCATGCGCAGGTCTTCGAGCTTGGCGCCCGTGCAGGCACCGATATAGGCGATGTCGATGCCTACGTTGCCGAACGTGTCGACGTCGTCGGCATTGGCCGGCGAATGCGGACGCGATACCTGCGGCGCCAGCGTAGTGGCATCGAAATCGTGGACAGCCAGACAAGCCGCGTCGGCATCGGACTGCCAGCCGTCGATGTCGATCGCCTCCGCCGCCACGCCGGCAGCCAGCAGCCAGTCGCGCGTGGTGGCATCGGGGGCCACCAGCCCCACCTGGGCACCGAGTTCCGCGGTCATGTTCGACAGCGTCATGCGTTCCTGCATCGGCAGCGCGGCCACCGCCGCGCCGGTGTACTCCACCGCCTGGTACTGGCCGCCATCCATGCCGAACTGCGTGCACATGCGCAGCATCATGTCCTTGGCCGATACCCCGGCGCGCAGCTTGCCATGCCACTGCATGCGGATGGTTTGCGGCACGCGCACCCAGATTTCGCCCGTGACCAGCACGCCGAGCATTTCGGTGGCGCCGATGCCGAACATGTAGGCGCCGAACGCACCGCCGGTGGACGAATGGCTGTCACCGCCCACCGCGAACATGCCAGGGCGCAGATAGCCCTTCTGCGGCACCACCACGTGGCAGATGCCCTCCATGTCGTGAAAGCGCGCGACGCCTTCGTCGCGCACCCAGTCGCGCGCGATCTGCACGATCTTGCGGCTGTCGGCGTCGTGTGCGGGCACGTAGTGATCGGTGACCACTACCACCTTGTCCGGGTTCCACACCTTCGCGCCGAGCTTTTCCAGCATCGGCTTCACACGGCGAGGACCGCCCGAGTCATGCATCATCGCCAGATCCACGCGGCAGGTGACAATCTCCCCTGGGGCGACTGTCGCCCGGCCCGCGGCCCTGGCCAGCAGTTTCTGCGCCAATGTCTGGCCCATCATTTGAATTCCTTACTCCACCTTGGTACCGGAGGCCTGGATCACCTTGGCCCAATGCTGGATATCGCTGCGCACGAACGCGGCAAATGCGGGCGGCGTCATGCTGATGGCCGTGGCCGCCTCGGTTTCCATGCGCTTCTTGTAGGCCGGATCGTCGACGGCGATCTTCACCGCGCGATACAGCTGCTCCGTCACGGACGCCGGCAGCTTGGCGGGGCCGAACAGGCCGAACCATGCCGACGATTCGAATCCCTTGACCGTCTGGCCGATCGGCGGCACGCCCGGGAACTGTGTCAGGGCTTCCTTGCTGCTGACGCCGAGGAACTTCAGCGTGCCGGACTTCACGTGCGGCAACACGTTGACCGTGCTTGCGAACATCAGGTCGACGGTGCCGCCAAGCAGATCGGTCAGCGCCGGATTGGTCCCCTTGTAGGGAATGTTCACGATATCGGTACCGGTCTGCAGCTTGAACTGCTCGCTGGCCAGATGCAGCGACGAACCCTGCGCCCCGATCGCGAACGTCAGCTTGCCGGGGTTCTTCTTCGCATAGTCGATCAGGCCGGCCGTGGTATCGAACGGCGCGTTCTTGCGTGCCACCAGCACACTGGGCACGCGCGCCACCATCGTGATCGGCGTGAAGTCCTTGACCGGGTCGAACGGCAGGTTCTTGTACAGCGTGGCGTTGATGGTATGGCCGGTGAAACTCATCAGCAGCGTGCTGCCGTCCGGCGTGGCGCGCGCCACGTACTGCGCGGCGATATTGCCGCCTGCGCCGGGCCGGTTGTCCACCACGACGGTGCGATGCAGGGTCTCACCGAGCGAGCGCGCAATCAGACGCGCCAGTGCATCGGTCGTGCCGCCCGCCGGGCTGCCCACCACGATGGTGATGGGCTTGTCCTGTGCCGCCGCCCGCTGCACCGGGGCAAGCGCCGCAAGGAATGCCAGCGTGGTGCCGGCCAGGAGCTTTCTACGACTGATCAACATCTATGTCTCCGCCTCTGTTCACTTCATGTGGGGTTCAGGCGGACTCTATGCCCCGCAGCCGGGCCACTCAATGGAACCAGGTGGTCCTATTCACCAGACCAGTGGTGTCTTTGAATGTCCAGACATTGCCGCTGCGGATGGATTCCGAAAGCGCGCCATCGTACACAAGAGCGGCACGCGGCAATGTAATAGAACGTAAAAACAACACGGCGTCGATATCCCGACGTCGATATCCGCCGCGCCGCCTGGCAGCGCAATCGCGCGTCAACGCTTGCAACCCGCTTCAGCCATCCCGGCCCGCGCGGCAGCCCGTCGGACGAAAAATCCGCGACAGGCGTACGATGCAGGCTCCTTGATGCCACCGTCCGCATCATCTTCTCGATCATGCTGGCGGCGCGTCTGTCAGCGTCGTAAGGGAGCCAACGCATGGATCTGCTTCTGCAGGGCAAAACAGTACTGATCACCGGCGGCACGCGCGGCATCGGCGTGGCGTGCGCACGGACGTTCGCGGCCGAGGGCGCCTCCGTCACCATTACCGGCACGACGTCCGAATCCACCAGTCGTGCGCAACGCACGCTGAAGGACGAGCACGGCATCGACGTCGACACCTTCGTAGGCGATCTTTCACAGGCCGATGTGCGCCAGGCGCTGGTGCCGAGACTCGATGGCATCGACATTCTCGTCAATAACGCGGGGGCGATCCCGGGAGGCGGCCTGACCGCGATGACCGACGCGCAATGGCGCGACGCGTGGGACCTGAAGGTGTTCGGCTACATCGACATGGCCCGGCTGGCGTTGCCGCGCATGATGGAACGCGGTGCCGGCGTGATCGTCAATGTGATCGGCATTGCGGCGGAGATGCCGCGTTACGACTACCTGTGTGGCGCCGCGGGTAATGCCGCGCTCTCGACGTTCACGCGCGCCGTGGGCGCGCATGCCACGTCACGCGGCGTGCGCGTAGTGGGCGTCAATCCCGGACCGACCGAGACCGACCGGCTGGTCAACCTCTACAAGGCCCGTGCCAGACAAAAATTCGACGATGAGTCCCGCTGGCAGGAGATGCTGGAGCACCTGCCCTTCGGCCGCGCCGCGCATGCCGACGAGATTGCCGATCTGGTGGTGTACCTGGCATCGGCGCGCGCATCGTACCTGAGCGGCGTGGTCATCGACGCCGACGGCGGCGCGCGTTTCAGTTGAGCGCCGGCACGAGACCCATCCATCGATCCATCAATCGATCGTCGCCCCCGACGCCTTCACCACCTTGCCCCATTTGTCGATTTCATGGGCGATGAACTTGCCCGTGTCCGGGGGCGATGTCCACGTGGCGGCAAACCCCTGCGTGGCAAAGCGCGAGCGCACGTCTTCCTGCGTCAGCACGGCTTTCATGGCATCGCTGATTTTGTCGACCACCGCTGGCGGCGTGTTGGCCGGCACCAGCAGCGCGTTCCAGGCCGTGGCTTCGTAGCCGGGCAGGCCGGCCTGCGCGATGGTCGGGATATCGGGTGCGGCCGGCGATCGCGTCGCGCCCGTCACGGCCAGCGCCCGCAGCTTGCCGTCGCGCACGAAAGGCATGGCGGACAGCATCGTATCGAACATGACCGTGGCTTGCCCCGCCATGACGTCGGTAAGGGCCGGCGCGCTGCCCTTGTAAGGCACGTGGGTCATCCGCGTGCCCGCCATGCTGTTGAACAACTCGGCGGCCAGGTGCGTGGATTGCCCGTTGCCCGAGCTGGCAAAGGTGACCTTGCCCGGATTGGCCTTCGCCATGACGATCAGTTCCGCCACGCTGGTTGCCTGCGTGGACGGCGCGGTCACCAGCACCAGCGGGCCGCTGGTCAGCATCGACACCGGCGCGAAATCCGTTCGCGTGTTGTATCCCGGCTTGGCGAACAGCGTCATGTTGATGGCGTGCGCGGTGGTGGCCACAAGCATCGTGTAACCATCGGGCGAGGATTTGGCTACGGCGTCGGCGCCGATATTGCCGCCAGCGCCGGGCCGGTTATCGACCACGACCGGCTGGCCCAGCCGCTCCGACAGCTTTTGCCCCACCACGCGCGCCACGATGTCCGTGGGTCCGCCGGGCGGATATGGCACCACCATGCGGATCGGCTTGGCGGGCCACGTCTGTGCCTGGGCGGCTGGCGCCGCGGCCAGCAGCGCGCACGACAGCACCGATAGAGACAGCAACACTTTGCGGACAGGGGACATGCGCGCTCCTGGATTGCCCTGGTTTTGCGGGATGAAACTCGCCGGACATCACCAACAGGAGGCTTATAGGCGCCGCGCTAGCGCCGTGTCACTCTGCAGCGCATCAAAGTTTCATCGGCTGAAATCGCGCGCCAGGTCTGCGTCATTCAAAGCGGTGCGCGGCAAGCTCCAGCTTTTCGGCGGTCTGCGCGGTGCTGGCCTCGAACTTGACCACGCGGCCGATCTCCGGCGCATACCAGGCCACCGCCTTATATTCGTAGGTAAAGGTGGCGGCGCCGCCAACCGGCCGCGCGGGCCGCTGCATGTAGCCCCGATAGGCAATACGGATGACGCGATAGGTGCCTCCGGCAACGGCCATCTCCGTCTCGCTCATCGCGGTGCCATCCAAATCGGTCTGGGCGTTGTTGCCAGGCTGCCTGTATGAGTATTTCCAGCGAGAACCGACCTTGACGTTGGTCGGCACCCAGCCCGACGGCGGCGACGCCAGTTCGAACTCGCCGGCGATGGGCGAATTGACGCGCTCCACCGTGCCGTCGGCGCGCTCGACTCGGGCGCCCTGGTTGTAGATCACGCGGCCGTTCTCGATGCGGTCGACGCGGTACGCCACGTCCGATCGCCTGCCCGTGAGGTTGTCCGTCAGCACGTACTGCCAGACTTCGCCGACGCGCGGCGAACCCTCACCGGCACTGGCGGCTTTCCCCGCCTGGACGGCTGCCGCCTTGGTGTCGATTGCCGAAGGCTGATAGGTGGCCAGCGCTGCCGCGCCGCGCGTGGCGATATCCCTCACCCATGCGGCGGGTACGGCGCGCTGCCGCGTCTTGCCCGCCACGCGGTCCTCGGCAAGGATGCCGACCAGGCGGCCGCCATCGTCGAACAGCGCCCCGCCATTGGCCGCCGCGTCAGGCGCGGCGGACAGTTCGATGGTCGTGAGCTTTCCGTCGTTGCTGGCCTGCAGGCCGGTCACGGTCGCCTCGCGTACCGCCACCGCGCCTCCGGAGACCGACGCCATCACCATCTTCTGCCCGAGGCCCGGCGCGGTCGATCCGGCTGAGATCGTCACGCCGCTGCCCGGCAGATTGGGCACCCTGAGCAGGCACAGGTTGCGCTCGATGTCGGGCGCTGTCAGCGTGGCTTCGTATGTCACGTTGTCGCGCGTCACGCTGATCGATCGCGCACCGGCCAGCAGCGTGCACGCCGTGACCACCTGGCTCGGCCCTATCACCACACCCGAGCCCGACTGCGTCGACTGCTGGCCGTTTGCACGGATCGCGTAGACGTTGCCGGTGATCTGATCAAGCCCGATGGCACCGGCGGACGTTGCGCAGGTCACGAGCAGGCCCGTCAGGATCGGGCGAAAGGATGGGCGCGTCGTCATGGAAACAAGCATGAAAGCAGGCGAAGAAAGGAAGACCGAAGGTGTCTGAGCTGGGCCGCGTCTTTCAACGCGGCGGCAGCAGATAGCGCAGGTCGTCCATCGACACGGGCTTTTGCGCGGTCGTGGCCGCCGCGGGCGAAACGGGTGTCCCTGGGGCCGAGGTTGCGGCAGGCATCGCACCCGGCGATGCCGGTGTTGCCGGTGCCCCTGGTGCCGCGGCCACCATTGTCGTCGCGGGCGCCGGGGCGGGTTCGTCCATGCGGTCACGGCCGTTGATGGCGATGTCCTGGCCCATGCTGATGCGGATCAGCTCGGGGTAATCGTAGGCCGCGCCCGACGACGTATCGACGGCGACGCCGATCAAGCCACCGAACAGCGCATTGCCGAAGACCAGCCCCTTGGTTGTCGACGTCACCGTTGCGGTGCCCGCCGGCATGCCCTCTTTCTCGCATTTGACGGTCAGATCGCCATAGGCCCGGCTGACCGATGTCGTGCCGGGCGTGGACACGTGATAGGTGCCCTTGTCGTTGACCAGTTCGCAGCGCGCACCCTCCACGCGTTGCAGGTTTTGTTGGGTTTCGACCGATACCACTTGCGTCGTACCGCCCACGATGGACGCACAGCCGCCCGCCAGGCTGGCGCTGGCAATGACCAGTAATACGGATGCCCGCATGTTTCCCCGGAATTTGTTGTTGGATTTATATTTGGCTCGCCCCGCCATGTTGCGGGTGGCAGGTAATGTAGCAAGCGCGCGAACGCCGCCCTCCCCCCACTAGAGAGGGGTGGCGGCATCGGGTGGTATTGCGGGGATTGGGGCGGCCGGAAAACCGCCCCGAAGGTCAGAAGGTCAGTCGTCGAGCAGCGACAGGTCGCGCACGGCGCCCTTGTCCGCGGACATGACCAGCTTGGCGTACGCCTTCAGCGCGGCGGACACCTTGCGCGGACGCGCCTTGACCGGCTTCCAGCCGCGCGCGTCCTGCTCCGCGCGGCGGGTTGCCAGTTCTTCGTCGGAGACCAGCACATCGATCGTGCGGTTGGGGATGTCGATGCGGATCTTGTCGCCATCGCGCACGAGGCCGATGGCGCCGCCGGCTGCCGCCTCGGGCGAGCAGTGGCCGATCGACAGACCCGACGTGCCGCCCGAGAAACGGCCGTCGGTCAGCAGCGCGCAAGCCTTGCCGAGGCCCTTCGACTTGATGTAGCTGGTCGGGTACAGCATTTCCTGCATGCCGGGGCCGCCCTTCGGACCTTCGTAGCGCACGATCACCACGTCGCCGGCCTTGACCTTGTCATTGAGGATGTTCTCAACCGCCTCGTCCTGCGATTCCGTGACATGGGCCGTGCCCTCGAACACCAGGATGCTCTCGTCCACACCGGCGGTCTTCACCACGCAGCCGTCCAGCGCGATATTGCCGGTCAGCACGGCCAGGCCGCCTTCCTTCGAGAACGCATGCTCGTACGAGCGGATGCAACCTTCGGCGCGATCGAGATCCAGGCTCGGCCAGCGCGTGTTCTGGCTGAACGCCACCTGCGTCGGGATGCCTGCGGGACCGGCCATGTAGAACGTGCGCACGGCTTCGTCCTTGGTGCGGACGATGTCCCACTGGTCCAGCGCGTCCTTGAGCGTCGGCGTATGCACGGTCGGCACGTCGGTGTGCAGCTTTCCGGCGCGGTCCAGCTCGCCCAGGATGGCCATGATGCCGCCGGCGCGGTGCACGTCTTCGATGTGGTACTTGTTCGTGTTCGGCGCCACCTTGCACAACTGCGGCACCACGCGCGACATGCGGTCGATGTCGGTCATCGTGAAGTCGATTTCCGCTTCACGGGCGATCGCCAGCAGGTGCAGGATCGTGTTGGTCGATCCGCCCATCGCGATGTCCAGCGTCATGGCGTTCTCGAACGCCTTGAAGCCCACCGATCGCGGCAGCACACGCTCGTCGTTCTGCTCGTAGTACATGCGCGCCAGGTCGACGATGCGGCTGCCGGCGCGCTTGAACAGTTGCTCGCGGTCGGCGTGGGTGGCCACCACGGTGCCGTTGCCCGGCAGCGACAGGCCCAGCGCCTCGGTCAGGCAGTTCATCGAGTTGGCCGTGAACATGCCCGAGCACGAACCGCACGTCGGGCAGGCCGAACGTTCCACCTGGTCCACCTCGGCGTCCGAATACGACTGGTCGGCCGCCATCACCATCGCATCCACGAGGTCGAGCTTCTTCAGCTCGATGGTCTTGGTCACGGGGTTGGCCAGGCGCGTCTTGCCGGCTTCCATCGGGCCGCCGGACACGAAGATCACCGGAATGTTCAGGCGCATGGCAGCCATCAGCATGCCCGGCGTGATCTTGTCGCAGTTCGAGATGCACACCATCGCGTCGGCACAGTGCGCATTGACCATGTATTCGACGGAGTCAGCGATGATGTCGCGGCTGGGCAGCGAATACAGCATGCCGTCGTGGCCCATTGCGATGCCGTCATCGACGGCGATGGTGTTGAATTCCTTGGCCACGCCACCGGCAGCCTCGATCTCGCGTGCAACGAGCTGGCCCAGGTCTTTCAGGTGCACGTGGCCGGGCACGAACTGGGTGAACGAATTGACCACCGCGATGATCGGCTTCTGGAAATCCTCGTCTTTCATGCCGGTGGCGCGCCACAGCGAGCGCGCACCCGCCATGTTGCGGCCGGCGGTAGAGGTCTTGGAACGGTATGTGGGCATTGTGGGTGCTTGAAAATGACGCAAACGCAGCGGCCCACTGGGGGATCGACAGGGCCAGGACAAACCCGTGCGGGCGGCCTTTTGAGCCGGGCGCCGGGCAAAACGCGACATTATCCCACAGCCCCGCCCTTTTTCTTGCCGCCCCCAGGCTACAGCGGCGGCAGGCGCCGCTTGACCGGCTGGGACTTGACGATGGCCGAACTGGTCTCGGCCATCTCGGTGATCTGTTCGAGGATATGGTCCAGATGCTCGATCGACCGCAGGTAGAGCCGCCCGATAAAGCAGTCGTCCCCGGTGACCTTGTCGCATTCGGCGAACTCCGGAATGCCCTCGATCAGTTTCTGAACCGCCTGGAGCTTGCCGGGCAACGGCTTGATGCGGACGATGGCCTGCATCGAAAAGCCCAGCGTGCGTGGCTCCACGTCGACCGTGAAGCCCCGGATCACGCCGCGGTCCTCCAGCCGGCGCAATCGTTCGGACGCGCCGGGCGACGAAAGGCCCACCTGCTCCGCCAGCGCTTTCACGGGCATGCGGCCATCCTGCTGCAACAGGGCCAGCATGCGGCGATCGATATCATCGAGCGACATAAGGTATTTCCACGGTTTTACCTGACAAATAACGGAAAGAGGCACCGTTCACCTGCATTTACGACTGTGGATTGTAGGGCGCAGCCGTTAAACTGCAACCCTCGTTTGCTGGAGACAGGCCGTGGAAGACAGAACGCGGGGCATGCTGGAGATGGTGGCGGCGATGGTGATCTCGGGCACCATCGGCTGGCTGGTGGTGATATCCGGGCGACCGGTCACGCAGGTCGTGTTCTGGCGTTGCGCGTTTGGCGCGCTGGTGCTGATTCCGGTCTGCCTGGCGCGCGGCTACCTGCGGCCGGGCCACATTACCGTGCGCCAAGCGCTGCTGGCCGTGGCCGGCGGGGTGGCCATCGTTGCCAACTGGCTGCTGCTGTTCTCGGCCTACGAGGGGGCATCGATCTCGATCGCCACGGCCGTGTACAACACGCAGCCGTTCATGCTCGTCGCGCTGGGCGCGCTGTTCCTGGGCGAGCGCATCACGGCCGCCAAGGTGGCGTGGCTGCTGCTGGCATTCGCCGGCATGCTGCTGATCGTGCAGGGCAAGCCCGGCGGCGGCGCGGCGCACGGCAACTACCTGGCCGGCATCGGGCTGGCGCTGGGCGCGGCGTTCTTCTACGCGCTGGCGGCGCTGATCGCCAAGCAGCTCAAGGGCGTGGCGCCGCACCTGATCGCCATGATCCATGTGCTGGTCGGCAGCGTCATGCTGCTGCCGCTGGCCCTGCGCGCCGACCTGCCCAGCGGCGCCCTGCCCTGGGGCACGCTGGCAACGATGGGCGTGGTGCACACCGGACTGATGTACATCCTGTTGTATGGCGCCATCCAGAAGTTGCCCACGCACCTGACAGGCGCACTGTCGTTCATTTATCCTATCGTGGCCATTCTGGTGGACCGGCTTGCATTCGGACATCAGCTGCATCTGTCGCAAGTCGGCGGGGCGGCGCTGATCCTGCTGGCCGCCGCCGGCATGACGTTGGGATGGCCCTGGCGCAATCTGCTGCCGTGGGGGGCGCGCAAGCCCTCTGCGTGAACCGCTGCCCGGGGCCTCCACTTCCATCAGGCAAGGAGGCACGGATATGCAGGACACGCAGGGGATGTCCCGTGAACGGCTGGACCGGATCGGACGTTTCATCGACGACACCTACGTCAGCACGGGCAAGCTGCCTGGCGCGCTGGTCCAGGTATGGCGGCGCGGCGAGCTGGCGCTGAACGCGGTGCTGGGCCAGGCCGACCGCGAACGGCAGGTGCCGCTGGCCGAGGATTCCATCTTCCGCATCTATTCGATGACCAAGCCGATCACGTCGGTAGCCATCATGATGCTGGTGGAGGAATGCCGGATCGCCCTTGACGACCCGGTCAGCAAGTACATCCCCGCGTGGGAAAACCTCGGCGTGTTCACCGGCGGCTTCATGGAGAGCTTTCTGACTCGCCCGCCCGCGCGGCCGATGCTGGTGGTAGACCTGCTGCGCCATACGTCGGGGCTGACCTATGGTTTCCAGCAGAACAGCAATGTCGACGCGGCCTACCGCAAGATCAAGATCGGCGAGCTGACCACCGAAGGCACGCTCGACGAAATGATCGAGAAGCTGGCCAAGCTGCCGCTGGAATTCTCGCCCGGCGAGGCCTGGAACTACTCGCTCGCTACCGATGTGCTGGGCTATCTGGTGGGCAAGATCAGCGGCATGCCGTTCGACACCTTCCTGCAGCAGCGGATCTTCGATCCGCTCGGCATGGTCGACACCGGGTTTCATGTGCCCGAGCACAAGGCCGGCCGGTTCTGCGCGTGCTACGCCGTCGGCGCGCTCGGCTCCAAGGTCATCACGCCGCGCGGCCCGATGCTGCACGATGATCCGCAAACCAGTCCTTATCTGAAACCGCCTGGATTTCTGTCGGGCGGCGGCGGGCTGGTATCCACGGCCGCCGACTACATGCGCTTTGCGCGCATGCTGCTGGGCGGCGGCGAGCTCGATGGCGTAAGGCTGCTGGGGCCGAAGACCCTGGCGCTGATGACCGCCAATCACCTGCCGGGCGGCGTGGACATTCCGCGCCTGTCGCGCTCGATGTTCAGCGAGGCCACCTACGACGGCGTGGGCTTCGGACTTGGTTTTGCCACCACCATCTCACCGGCCAGCACGCTGATTCCCGGCAGCGCGGGCGATATGTTCTGGGGTGGCGCGGCCAGCACGTTCTTCTGGGTCGATCCGCAGGAGGATCTGATTGGTCTGTTCCTGACGCAGCTGTTGCCGTCGTCCGCGTATCCAGTGCGGCGGCAGTTACGCACGCTGGTCTATAGCGCGATCACGCAAACCGGCGCGGCGCGGTGAAGGTCGCCCTCTTCCGCACGCGGATGAGGGCAACCGGACAACGCAGTAGAATGCCCACAAGCCAACACCAATCCGGATACGACTGCCCCATGAAGCTCCGCACGACGATCCTCGCGTTTTCGGTGGCCGCCACGGCCATCATCAGCCCCCTGGCGCACGCCAGCGTAGCGTCCGACGCACATGCCTTCAAGGAAGGCGTCAAGGAAGCCGGCAAAAAAACCGGCCACGCAGTGGCGGATGTCGCACGCACGATCGGCCACGGCGCCAAGGAAGCTGGCCGCACGATTGGTCACGGGGCACGAGATGCCGGCCACGCGGTGGCCGACACCACCAAGCGCGGCTACCACGCGACGAAAGACGCCATCAAGGGCGACGACTAAGCGTTTTCGCGCGGCATCGCCGCACATGCGTACAATGCGCGGCTCAACCAATTGGGAAGCTGTCCGTGAAGAAAACCGACCTCGAAAAAAACAAGGGCCTCAAGATCAACAACAGCTTGAAGCAGGCCGGCGCCAATCGGGCGGGTGCGCTGCCGAAGTCGCAGCGCCAGCAGGCGGCAGGCAAGACCGGCCTGCTCGGCAAGCTGCTCGGCAAGGCCGTGCCGCCTGAGAAGGCGGGCGACTAAGTCAGGCCAGGATCAGGCCGCCGCCGCGGGCATCGCCCGCGCCACTGGGCAGGACGGATCAATTGCGCGGCACAACGCATACAGATCGCGCACCACCAGATGCGGCGCCTGGCTGCTCCGCGCCCACCGCGCGGCGGACGCATCGTCCGAGCGCACCAGCCACGCGGCCTGGAGTCCCGCCGCGATTGCTCCCGCCACATCGAGATCCGCATCGTCGCCCACGTGCAGCATCCGCGCGGGATGACACCCTGCCGCCTGCGCCGCCGCGTGGAAGATCGCCGCATCGGGCTTGGCGCAACCGGCGCTCTCCGGATTCAACGCCGCGCAAAAGAAATGATGACCGCCCGTCACCTGCAGACTGGCGTTGCCATTGGACACCGCCACCAGCGGAAACCGGGCGCTGAGCCATTCCAGCGCGGGAAATGCATCCTCAAAGAAGTCCACGCGCTGGCGCGCCGCAAAGAACACGTCGTAGGCGGTCTGCGCCAGCAGCGGGTCTTCACCCGACAGCTCCAGCGCCAGGCGGATCGATCCAAGCCGCAGTTCGCGCAGGTTCAGGCTGTGCGACAGATCGGGCCGCGAGGCTTCGAATCGCGTACGCAGCTCGCCCAGCACCTGCGGTGAGGTCAGCAGGCCCGACGTGCGCGGCGCCTGCGCAAGCAGCCAGTCATGCAATGTCTGCTCGGCCCGCACTACGGCGGGGCCAAAGGGCCACAGGGTGTCGTCGAGATCGAGGGAAATAGCTGCGATGCTGGCCAGCGGATGCATGAGGAAGTCGTACGGGATGGGGAATCCGTGCAATTTTCCAGTATCCACACGCGCGGCGCAACGTCACGGCCACGCGCGGCGCGGCCATCGCGCGGCGATTGCGCGGATGTGCGGGCGGATGTGCGGGCGGATACGTGGCGCCGGACTAAAGCTCCGACATGCCGAACCGGCGCAGCGCCTCCAGATCCGCGACACGTATGGTCTGGTAGGACAAGCCAACCATGCCCTCGGCTTCGAGCCGCCGCAGGGCCTGATTCACGCGTTGCCGCGACAGGCCGGTCAGCAGCCCGATTTCTTCCTGCGATAGCTCCAGCACCGCGCTGGTCTTCGGATACAACGCTGGATGAAACAGCTGCGCGATGGCCTGCGCCACGCGCGCGTCGGCACCTAGCAGACGATCGTTCTGGACCATCGCGATGAACTGGCCCATGCGCTCGTTGAGCTGCCGCACCACATAGCCGGCAAATGGCAGACTGTCCGCGAGCAGGGTGTTGAAGACCGGCTCGGCCACCAGCAGCACGCGCGATTCACGGATGGCGATCACATCGTACCGCCGGACTTCGCGCTTGATGACACTTCCCTCCCCGCACCACCCGCCGGCCGGCACGCCGCAGAACGTGCAGCCTCGCCCATCCGGCGTATAGACGGCCAGTTTGATCAGGCCCGCATCGACGCCAATCCAGTGCTGCGAATACTCGCCCCGCCGCGCGATATAGCTGTCGGGTGCGAACGTGCGCACGACGGTGCCGGACGCCGCCAGCGCCTGGTGCTGCGGCGCCAGCGCGCGATACCAGTCGTGTTCTACGAGCACTGCGTGGGCGTTCATGAGGTGCGTAACGAGAGGGGTGGCGAGAGGGGTAAAGGCGAGACGAAATACGTGGCGAATGGCGTACGGAAACTGACGTGAAACTTACGCCGGGCACGGCAAGTACACCGCGATGTCCCGATTGCGGCAGCTCTGTCGTCCAGACGACAGAGTATGTCCGCGGCCCAATGATAGCGTGACCATGACAACACACCTCGAATCCACAAGGATCGGACCCATACAGGAGACACGCATCATGCCGACCGACTACGACACCGGGCTGACCCGCAACGCCGCCAACTTCGTACCGCTGACGCCGCTCGATTTCATTGCCCGCGCCGCCGAAGTCTACGGCCACCGCACTGCCATCGTGCACGGCACGGTGCGCCAGAACTGGCGCGATACGTATGCGCGCTGCCGCCGTTTGGCCAGTGCGCTGGCACGCGCGGGCGTTGGCAAGGGCGACACCGTCGCCGCATTGCTGCCCAATACGCCGGCGATGATCGAAGCTCATTTCGGCGTGCCGATGGCTGGCGCCGTGCTCAACGCGCTCAATATCCGCCTGGACGCGGCCAACCTGGTTTTCATGCTGCGTCATGGCGAGGCCCGTGTGCTGCTGGCCGACACCGAGTTTGCCGATGTGGCACGCCAGCTCGCGCGCGAGGTCAGCGGGCTCAAGGTCATCGCCGTGCACGACGTGCTCGGCCCCGTGCCCGACGCGCCGTTCGGCGACACCGACTACGAAGCGTTCCTGGCTGGTGGCGATCCCGAATACGACTGGCAAATGCCCGCCGACGAATGGGATGCCATCGCGCTGAACTACACGTCCGGCACCACGGGCGATCCCAAGGGCGTGGTCTACCACCACCGTGGCGCCGCGATGAACGCGGTGTCCAACATCCTCGAATGGGACATGCCCAAGCATCCGGTCTACCTGTGGACGCTGCCGCTGTTCCACTGCAACGGCTGGTGCTTTGCCTGGACCGTGGCCGCCCGTGCCGGCGTGAACGTCTGCCTGCGCAAGTTCGACCCCAAACTCGTTTTCGACCTGATGCGCGCGGAAGGCGTGACGCACTACTGCGCCGCGCCAATCGTCCACACCGCGCTGGTCAGCGCGCCCGCCGCGTGGCGCGAGGGCCTGCGCGGGCCGGTGCGCGGCATGGTGGCCGGTGCCCCGCCCCCGGCCGCCGTGCTGGCCCAGATGGAGCAGATGGGCTTCGACCTGTCTCACGTCTATGGACTGACCGAGGTCTATGGCCCCGCCGCCGCGTGCGCGGAACAGGACGACTGGCAGACCTTGTCGATGGAGGAACGGGCCGTGCTGAAGGCGCGCCAGGGCGTGCGCTATCACCTGCAGTCGGGTGTCGCGGTGCTCGACCCCGACACGATGCAACCGGTGCCACGCGACGGCGAGACCATCGGCGAGATCATGTTCCGCGGCAATATCTGCATGAAGGGCTACCTGAAGAACGACCGCGCCACGCGCGATGCGTTTGCCGGCGGCTGGTTTCACACCGGCGACCTGGGCGTGTGCATGCCCGACGGCTATATCAAGATCAAGGACCGCAGCAAGGACATCATCATCTCGGGCGGCGAGAACATTTCGAGCGTCGAAGTGGAAGACGCGATCTATCGCCATCCGGCCGTGATGGCCGCCGCCGTGGTGGCGCAGCCCGACAGCAAGTGGGGCGAAACCCCGTGTGCGTTCGTCGAGCTAAAGGACGGCGCAACGGCCACCGCGGAAGAATTAATCGCGCACTGCCGTACGCTGCTGGCCGGCTTCAAGGTGCCGAAGGCGGTGTACTTCGGGCCGCTGCCGAAGACGTCCACCGGCAAGATCCAGAAGTTCGAACTGCGGCGCCAATTGCAGTCCGCCTCGGCGATCGACGTCTGATCCTGCCTCGCCACTCAGGGGCCGGGCGCCACCGGCGCCTCCACCTTGCGTCCCGCCATATGGTGCAGGTAGGCCAGCAAGTCCTTGAGTTCGGCATCGGATAACGTCTTCTCGTCGATCGAAGACATCTTCGATCCTGGCCACCACCGCAACGACTGGGGATTCCGGATCAGCCGGGTCAGCTTGTCGTCGCCGAGATATTCCACCGGGTTGTAGGGCACGTTCAGGTCTGGCCCCAGATTCGCGTCGCCCGCCCGGTTCATCGAGTGGCAGGAAAAACAGACCCGCTGGAAGGTGGCAAAGCCGCGCATGACCGGGCCGTCGGCCGGCTCGCCGTCGGCGGGACGGATCGCGGCAAAGCGCTCGGCGGCGGTACCGCCCAGATCGATGCGCGCGATGGACCAGGTCCACAGGCTTTCGGTAATCCTGACGGACGCATCGGCCTGCTTCGCGCCCTTTGGCACGGTCCAGATCAACCGGAACGGGCCGATGTCCTGCCCTTTCAGCTTGGGCCACGGCCTGGCGGGGTTTTCCACGGCCAGCCATGCGCGCGGGCCATCGGCACGGTCGGCCAGCAACAGGCCCAGCGGCAGGTGCGAAACATAGCCGTCGGTCGCGGCCGTGGTGGCGCTGCCATCGGACCGGGCCGGCAGGCCGGCCAGCAGTGCCGCCATCGGAATGGCCTTGAACGTCATGCGGCGCTTGTAGTTGTCATCGTCGACGGTGACATTCACCAGGCGCCGATCCTTGAGCAAGCTGTCGCGCGTCCAGGTTTTCTGCTGGGTGCCAGCGCTGATGGTCAGCGTGGCGGGCGCATCGCCCGCGTGCGCGGGGACGGCAACCAGGGCGAGGACGCAGCCGATCGCGGCAATGGTCCGGGTGAGCCAGGGAGTCATGGCGTTGTCTCCTCGTGCGGGGGTTGGGAGTGTTTTTATCGGGGTGAGCACCACAGCCGTAACCCTAAACGATCTGCGTGACACCTCGCAATTTCGCCCGCACTCGGAGGGGGGATAACGTCGAACGGTTAGCCCCCCGCCCTCACCCGCACCCTCAAGCGTACTGCGCTTCCAGCCGGAACACCGCCACCGCCGCGGCCAGCCGCTGCGCCTGCTCCTCCAGCGAGCCAGCAGCGGCGGCGGCCTGTTCCACCAGCGCCGCGTTCTGCTGCGTCACCTCATCCATCTGCGTCACGGCCACGTTGACCTGATCGATCCCGCTGCTTTGCTCCGCTGCTGCGGCGGCGATCTCGTTCATGATGCCGCTGACGCGCGCGATGGCGGTCACGATCTCGCCCATCGTCGCGCCAGACCGCTCGACCAGCCCCGCGCCCGATTCCACGCGGTTCGCGGACAG
This sequence comes from Cupriavidus sp. 291-E7, assembly GCF_057798835.1. Taxonomy (NCBI): domain Bacteria; kingdom Pseudomonadati; phylum Pseudomonadota; class Betaproteobacteria; order Burkholderiales; family Burkholderiaceae; genus Cupriavidus; species Cupriavidus sp. 291-E7. The sequence continues at coordinate 167,105 of NZ_JBYOJV010000003.1, read as the reverse complement.
CTCGATCAGGCCCTTGATTTCCTTCGCCGCGCCGGCGCTGCGCTGTGCCAGCGACCGGACCTCCGACGCCACCACGGCAAAGCCGCGTCCTTGCTCGCCCGCGCGAGCGGCTTCCACCGCGGCATTGAGTGCAAGGATGTTGGTCTGGAACGCGATGCTCTCGATCACGCCAACGATGTCGCCAATCTTGTGCGAGTCCGCCACGATATGCTGCATGGTGTCGACGACCTGCTGCGTCAGCTCGCCGCCCTGGGCCGCCAGGCCCGAAGCCCCCGCCGCCAGCTGGCTCGCCTGCCGTGCGTTTTCAGCGGTCTGCTTCACGGTGGACGTCAGCTGTTCCATGCTCGCCGCCGTTTGCTCCAGCGAGGCCGCCTGCTCCTCGGTGCGCTGCGACAGGTCGGTGTTGCCACTGGAAATCTCGCCCACACCCGTGCCGATGGCATCGGTGCCGGCCCGCACGGTACCGACGGTATCGATCAGCGATGCCTGCATCCGCTGCAATGCCGTGGTGAGCTTGCCCATCTCGCTGCTCCTTGCCACTTCCACGCGGCCCGTGAGATCGCCGCCGGCAATGCGCTGGAATTGCGCGACGGCGGCATCCACCGGCGCCACGATCGCGCGAATCATCAGCCAACGCGCGAACAGGCCCAGCACCAGCGCACCAGCCAGGCCCACCGCCACGGCCCAGACCACCAGCCTGAAGCGTTCCTGTGCGGCGTTGTAGCGCTGCTCGCCATAGGTGACCTGGAGCTTTTCCAGCGCCAGCATGGCTTTTTCGTAGGCACTGTAGAGCGGCGGCAGCTTGTGCGCCTGTTGCTGCAGGAAGGTCTGCCGGTCACCCGCCTTGAGCGCGGCCAAGGCAGGTTCCACGCCTTCGCTTAGAAACTTCGCACGCTTGTCCTGCATGTCCTTGACCAGGCGCTGCTTCTCTTCGTCGCCGTTGCCGGTGACTGCAAGATAGTGGTCGACGCGTTCGTTCGCATTCTTCAGGTACTGGTCAAATCGCTTGAGCACCGCGTTGGCGCCCTCCTGATCGTTCAGCTCGGAAAGCGAGGCATATGTGGCAAGCGCCAGCCGCAGGCGCAGCAACTGGCTGGCGCTGCCCTCTAGATCGGCCACGGCGGGCGTGTCGACGGTATAGGTCTGCTTGAGCGCCTCGTTGCCGGCGTGAATGGAATAGAGTCCCACGGCGGCGCCAATAACCAGCGCCAGCCCAAAGAACGCGATCAGCAGGCTCAGCGAGCCTCGGATCGACGGGTGCTTCATCATTTCATGTCTCCGTTCGGAACGGCGCGGATCATTGCCCACTGCTCTCATGATGGTCTGTCGCCTGCCTGCGCCGCTGGTTATCAGACTGACCTATTTCGGTTGACGGACGCACGGAAAGAAACTTGAGCCGGCCCGGCCGTCCGATCCACTTAACGCGCGCTGCGAAAAGAGTGAATTCCATTCGCCGCGAAGGCGCCGCACACTCGCCGGCTGAATCTGTCGACATCTGGCCCGCCATGCTCGCGTTCCGCATCCATGTTCCAGCGCTGCTTTTCGTCGCCGTGGCCAGTGGCGCCAGTGCCTCCCCCATCGACCTGCCCGGCATGATTCCCAACATGGTGGGCGGCGGCATCGGCTCCACCACCCAGTACGCGGGCGGCAACGAACGCACGCTTGGCGTGCTGCCGGGGCTGCGCTACACGACGGAAGGCGGCAAGCTGCTGGAGTGGTATGGGCCGTATGCGCAGTTCAACTTCGGCGGCCTGACCGGCTGGCAGTACGGACCCGCCGTCCAGCTGCGCCTGGGCCGGAACAACGTCGACGATCCGGTGGTGGCCCGCATCCACGAAATCGACACGACGGTCGAGGCCGGCGGGTTCTTCGGCTATGAATACATCGCCCCAGGCGCCATTCCGTACCGCCTGCGGGGCAGTATCAACGTCGTGACCAACGCGGGCATCCAGTACGGCGGTGTGCGCGTCGCGGCCAACGGCAGTTTCTGGATGCCCGCAAGCCGGCGCATCTTCCTGGGCATCGGCCTTGGCGCCACCTGGGTCAGCAGCAGCTTCAACCAGACCTATTTCGGGGTCACCCCGGCCGACAGCGCCGCCAGCGGCCTGCCGGTCTACAGCCCCGGCGGCGGACTCGAACAGTACACAGGCTGGCTGGCCGCCATCTATCAGATCGACAAGCACTGGTTCGCGGGCGCGCTGGTGTACATGCAGCGCATTACGGGGGACGCCGCGGACAGCCCCATCGTGAGCCAGCGTGGGACGCGCAACCAGATCACGTATGGCGCCGGGATCGCCTACGCGTGGAAATAGGGGCGAACCGCTTAATTCAATTATTTTGAATAACTATGACAGCGATAGCCGACTTTCTCCGGGAAGGCGACCGCTATAGTTCTGCACATGGACAGCGCAGCAACGCAGCGAAGCAAACGAAGCGAAGCAGACGCCGCCCTGAATAACCTCAAACTTATTGAATCATTTTTTATACCGGAGAGCACCATGTCGAACGCCAAACTGCAAGTCCTGACCCCGCGCAACAGCCAACTGATCATCATCGACCATCAGCCCCAGATGGCCTTCGGCGTGCAGTCGATGGACCGCCAGACCATGAAGAACAATGTCGTGGGCCTGGCCAAGGCAGCGAAGATCTTCGACGTGCCCACCACCATCACCACCGTGGAAAGCGATTCGTTCTCCGGCTACACCTACCCCGAACTGCTCGACGTCTTCCCGGGCAAGGAAACGCTGGAACGTACCTCGATGAACTCCTGGGACGATCAGAAGGTGCGCGACTCGCTGGCCGCCAACGGCCGCAAGAAGATCGTCGTGGCCGGCCTGTGGACCGAAGTCTGCAACACCACGTTCGCACTGAGCGCCATGCTCGAAGGCGATTACGAGATCTACATGGTGGCCGACGCCTCCGGCGGCACCACCAAGGAAGCGCACGACTACGCCATGCAGCGCATGATCCAGGCCGGCGTGGTGCCGGTGACCTGGCAGCAGGTACTGCTGGAATGGCAACGTGACTGGAAGAACAAGGAAACGTACGACGCCGTGACGGGTCTGGCCAAGGAACACTCGGGCGCCTACGGCATGGGCATCGACTACGCCTACACGATGGTCCACAAGGCCGCGCAGCGCACCGCGACACCGCATGCGTCGATCGCTCCGGTGCATGCGCCGGTGATCGAGCACTGATCGCGGCACGCCAGCACAGTCCCAGGGGAGAACCGCATCATGAATACCCGTCAACGCGTGGCAAGCGGCACCCTTCTGCTGGGATGCTGGCTGGCTGTCAGCATGTCGAGTGCCGCCGCCGCGGCGCTCGTGGCGCGGACGCTGACGTTCTGACACAAGAAAGGCTTGCACTTTGCGAAACTCGTCTATAGAATTCGCGCCTTCGCTAGGCTCGTAGCTCAGCTGGTTAGAGCACCACCTTGACATGGTGGGGGTCGTTGGTTCGAGTCCAATCGAGCCTACCAACGCACAAACGCAAAACGGACGGTCGCCATTCCTGGCACCGTCCGTTTTTGCTTTCGGTGATTTCAAGGAGCGCTTCCATGATCCAGACGAGCCAGGTATTCAAGGACAACCTCGCCCAGTTGCCCGCCATCGACGGCATCGCACGCATCGACCTGCTCGATACCCAGGGCACGGTCGTGGCGAGCATCGAAAACGTGCAAGGCAAGCAAGGCTCGCTCGCCGTGTACAACTACCTGCAGCAGACCTTCGGCACGCTCGACGCCAAGGCCGCCGAACACGGCCTGGCCGTTTTTGCGGAACACACGGCCGATGCCCGCAACCGTCCGGGCGCGCACCCGAACGTCGACCGCCTGCTCGCCATCGTGGCGGGTGGCGACGCCCTGCGGGTCCAGGTCACCAAAGCCTGAGGCGCTGCCGCTCCGCACGGAACGGAGTAGAGTGACCAAGGGAATCGGGCCCGCCCGGATGACTGGGCCCCGCGTTCACTTGGAGGGGACATGGACGAAGCCACCATCGTCACCGTAACCGTGCAGGACAACGGCCCGTTGCGCATCAAGGGGCCTGTCAGGATCGTGACCCCGTCCGGTGCGGCGTTCACATTCGAAGGCGATCAGGTCTGGTTGTGCCGATGCGGACACTCGGACACCAAGCCCTTCTGCGACGGCTCGCACAAGCGCAAGGGGTTCTCCAGCATCCCGCAGCCTCCTCAGCCCTGACGGCGGCGTCTGACACGCCCAAAGAAAAAGCGGCCCCTCGGGGCCGCTTTCTTTTGCCTCAACGCCGGATCAGTGCGCGGTTGCCTCACCCGCGCCAATACCGGTTTCCGAACGCAGTTCCTGCGCTTCGAACCCGGCCTTGTCCAGCAGGGCACGCCTCGACTTGTCGGTCACCGAGAACAGCCAGATGCCGACGAAACCGATCGTCATCGAGAACAGCGCTGGCGACGTGTAGGGGAACGGCGCGCTCTTGAAGTGGAACACATCCACCCACACCGCTTGCGACAGCACCGTCAGGATCACGGCGGAGATCAGGCCCAGGAAGCCGCCGATCATCGCACCGCGCGTGGTGCAGCCCTTCCACAGCACCGACAGGAACAGCACCGGGAAGTTGGCCGACGCTGCTACCGCGAATGCCAGCGAGACCATGAACGCGATGTTCTGCTTCTCGAACACGATGCCGAGCACCACGGCAACGATGCCGAGCACGACGGTCGTCATCTTCGATACGCGCAGCTCCATCGCACTCGTTGCCTTGCCGTGCTTGAAGACGGTCTGGTACAGGTCATGCGACACCGCCGACGCACCGGCCAGCGTCAGGCCTGCCACGACCGCCAGGATCGTCGCGAAAGCCACCGCCGAGATAAACCCGAGGAACACGTTGCCGCCCACTGCGCTGGCCAGGTGCACGGCCGCCATGTTGACGCCGCCCAGCAACTTGCCACTGCCGTCCTGGAAGCTGGCGTTGGTACCGACCAGCACGATCGCGCCGAAGCCGATGATGAACGTGAGAATGTAGAAATACCCGATCCACGTGGTGGCCCAGAACACCGACTTGCGCGCCTCCTTGGCGTTGGGCACCGTGAAGAAGCGCATCAGGATGTGCGGCAGGCCGGCAGTGCCGAACATCAGCGCGATGCCGAACGAGATGGCCGAGATCGGGTCCTTGATGAAGTTGCCCGGACTCATGATCGAGTCCTTCTTGGCGTGCACCTCGACGGCCTTGGCGAACAGTTCCTCGGGACTGAAGTGATACTGGGCCAGCACCATGAACGCCATGAACGAAGCACCGCCCAGCAGCAGGCACGCCTTGATGATCTGCACCCAAGTGGTTGCCGTCATGCCGCCGAACAGCACATAAATCATCATCAGCGCGCCGACGATGACCACGGCCACCCAGTATTCAAGCCCGAACAGCAGCTTGATCAGCTGTCCCGCGCCCACCATCTGCGCGATCAGGTAGAACGCCACCACCACTAGCGTTCCCGATGCGGCAAACGCGCGGATCGGTGCCTGCTTGAAGCGGTACGCGGCCACATCCGCGAACGTGAAGCGGCCAAGGTTGCGCAGCCGCTCCGCCAGCAGGAACGTGATGATGGGCCAGCCCACCAGGAAGCCGATCGAATAGATCAGTCCGTCGTAGCCGCTGGTGTAGACCGCGGCCGAGATGCCCAGGAACGACGCCGCCGACATGAAATCGCCCGCGATGGCCAGACCATTCTGGAAACCGGTGATGCCCCCGCCCGTATAGAACGTCGCCGCGGACTTGGTCTTCTTGGCCGCCCACTTGGTGATGAACAGGGTGCCGATGACGAACACCACGAACATGCCGATGGCCGTCCAGTTGGTCGGCTGCTTGACGGCCTGGCCCATGTCGCCGCCCGCCGCGAACGCGGTGGCGGACAGCAGCAGCGCCGCGCAGGCGGCGGCTACGGATACGTGACGGGAATTCATGCCACCTCCTGCTTGATCCGGTCGGTCAGATCGTCATACACGCGGTTGGCATGACGCACATAGAGGCCGGTGATGATCACGGTAAAGAGAATCACGAACAGGCCGATTGGCATGCCCCACGTCATCACGCCCTGACCAACCCGAGTGGCCAGCAGTTCCTTGTCGAACGCAATCAGCAGCACGTAGCCGTAGTAGACCACCAGCATCACGGCCGTCAGCAGCCACCCCAGCCTGCCACGCCGGCGCACCAGCTCGCGATACTGGCGGCTGGCCTTCAGTTTTTCGATCAGATCGTCTTGCATCGTTGTCTCCTGCATATCTTTGCATTGACCATGCGTGTGCCGCGCATGGCATGGCTACAAGGTAATGCGCGCCGCTTACCCGGTTCTTACACGGCGGCAACAACGATGCGGGGGTAAACGCCTAGCTTATGCGCCGCATGGGCTTGGCACGCCACTGTCGCGGCTTGCAGGCCGGCCCGGTTTTGTATAGGCTATCAACTACGATTCATAGCATCCTAGTTAGCGAGTTCATCATGTCGTTTATCAGCACCGGGGTCGAATACGGACTGCACTGCCTGCTGTACCTGAGCCGATCCCATGCGGCCGTCGAAGAAGCCAGCGTGCGTGACCTGGCGGAACTGCAGGGCATCCCCGTCGATTACGTGGCCAAGCTGTTTACCAAACTGGCCAAGGCCGATCTGGTAGTGGCCACCGAAGGCGTGCGGGGTGGCTTCCGGTTGGCTCGCGCGGCCGAGCGCATCTCGGTACACGATGTGGTCGTGGCCATCGATGGCGACAAGCCGCTGTTCGACTGCCGCGAAATCCGCAGCCGCTGCGCAGTGTTCGACGATGCACCGCCGACCTGGGCCACGCGCGGCGTGTGCTCGATCCACGCCGTCATGCAATCGGCGGAAAAAGCCATGCGCGCCGAACTGAAGCAGCAGACCCTGGCGGACCTGGCACAGCGCACCATCGACAAGGCGCCAGCCAGCTACGGACCGCAGGTCGTGCACTGGCTGACGGATCGCGCGGCCAACAGGCGCGGCGAGAAAGAGGAAGCGGCACCGGCCAAGGTGCGCAAGCGCGGCTGATTCCTGCCGATTTTTCCAGCACAAAAAAAAGGGGCGATCGATGTGATCGCCCCTTCTTCATTACGCTTCCGGAAACGGCATTACGCCACGACGATCCGAAGCGGGTCCGCCGATGCAAGCGCCTCCGCGCGGTCCGCGCTGGGCGGGTAGATCCATTCCGTATTGATCTTCGTCTTCAGTGCCTTGGCTTCTGCACCGACCAGCTTCACCTGACGGTCCCAGCCTTCGGTGTAGACCGCGCCCCACGGGCCGAGGTCAAGGCAGGTCACATATTTCGGCTGGCTGTACGCAATCTGAGCCTGACCGAGCAGGTCGGCCGCCACATTATGGCCGGCCGAGCGGCCCAGGTTCATCGCATGCTGGCATGACATCATCGCGAAGTTGCCGGCGTCATCCACAGCGGCATAAGCGACGTCGCCCGTGGCATAGACGGAGTCCACGCCCTTGACGCGCAGGTGGCTGTCCACGTGCAGACGGCCAAAGTTGTCGCGTTCGGCGGGAATCTGCGCGGTCAGCGCGCTGGCTCGCGCGCCGGCGGTCCACACTACCGTGGCGGCATCGATGCGCTCGCCACTTTCCAGCGTGACGCCATCGGCGTCCACGGTGGCAACACCCGAGCCGAGCTTCCACGTCACGCCCAGTTCGGTCAGCGCCTGCGTGATAACGGGGCGCGGGCCCGCGCCGAGATCGGGGCCGATTTCGCTATTGCGCTCGACCACGATCACGCGCACATCGGCGCCCTCGCCCAGTACCTCACGCAGGCGGGCAGGCATTTCCGCCGCCGTTTCGATGCCGGTGAAGCCGCCTCCCGCCACCACCACGGTATTGCGCGCGACGCTGGCCGGGCGCTTTGCCAGGCTTTCGAGATGCTCTTCCAGCCGTGCCGCATCGGCAATCTGGTCGACGTTGAATGCATGCGCATCCAGCCCCGGAATCTGCGGCCGGAACAAGCGGCTGCCGGCCGCCAGCACCAGGCGGTCATAGGCGATCGTCTGATGCGAAGTGTCGGCGCCCACGCCCTGCACTTCCACCTTCCGCCCCTCTACATCGATCCGCTCCACCATGCCGCGGATGAACTTCACGCCCACGGCGCGGAAGATTTCCTGCAACGGCGCCTTCATGCCAGCCGGGTTCTGCTCGTAGAGACGCGGCCGCACATGCAGCTCAGGCTCCGGCGCCACCAGAGCGATCTCCACATCGGTGCGCCCCACCTGATCCAGCAACCGCGCCGAAGCCAGCGCGCTCCACATGCCGGCAAAGCCAGCGCCAATCACAAGAATTCGTTTCGACATCTTCAGACTCCTGGGTCAATCCCTCGTTGGTTCCACGGCGTTCGACTGCCGATTGCGGCGGCAAGGCTGTACCTGCCGCTGCCCAATCACCAGCCTAACTACGATTCTATGAGTCGTAGTTTGAAACGTGCAAGGTTTTTTTCAATGACCCGTCATCGCGTCGGGGAATTCCGACTTCAGCTTGCGCATTTCTCCGCCCATGTCCTAAGCTTACTCCGACTCTACGAGTCGTAGTTTAAAGATCAAGGAGAGCATCATGAAGCAGGTGAACTGGATTGGTATCTTGAGTGCGGCAGCCGTGCTGGCTGCCGGTATCGCCGCATGGGCGGCTGGCAATGAGAGTGCGCGCGTGGTGGATTCCACGACGCCGTCCCTGGTGGCGGGGCGTGACCTTACCGGGGTCTCGGCGCCGCCGGGGCTGACCAACTCCGCCGGGGACGAGGGCGATGCCAGCAAGGCATCGGGGCCGCCGCGCAAGTCGGTCCGCTCGATGGCATGACGGGCTGGCGTGACGGGCAGCCATGCGCAACCCGCGGGTAGGCGCACTGGCTGCCTGGCTCGCGGATCAGCGCATCTTGCCGATAACCGCCTTCATTTCGTCTTCGGTGAAGGCCCGCAGTGTTTGCGTATGAACATTGCCCTGCGCACCGATGGTCAGACCAAAGGCCGTGACGGCCGCGTCGTCCGGTCCTTCGAGCGTCAGGATCACGTCGTATTTGCCTAGCGTCCAGAACACATCGGTCACCTTCACGCCGAACTGCGGCGCCATTTCACGAACGGCCGCGGCGCGCTTTGTGGTGTCCTTGACACTGCGTATGCCCTGGTCTGTAAAGCTTGCGAGTACGATGTATCGAGTCATGGTGAACCTCCGACAGGTAGAGAATCGGACGCCGTCCGGATATTGCGGACGGTGGCTCGTGGCTTCTGAGCGGTACCGGACAGGCGTCTGTGCGCGCCAGGCCTGACGAAGAGGAGCGATTTCGCGCGCGTGTCGCGGCGGCTTCGCTCGGGAGCATGGGCAAACGCATGCCGATGCAATTTGTGCGCCACTGGCGGTGGCAGGCCGACTGACGGCACGTGGCCGCATCCGCACGTGCGGATTTCGTGCGCAGTGGTTGCAGGGTTGAAACGTCGGGCTAGGTCCTCGCGGGACCGGGACACGCCTTGAGCCCGATCCAGACCACGCCGATCACGATGTTCACCGGCACACTCAACGCGCCGGGGACGTAGAAAATGGCGGACAGCGCCGGAGCGCGCATCAGCACCTCCACCGCGCCCCCCATTCCATACAGCAGCAAGCCGCACCAGAGCCAGCGCCGCATATAGGTCAGCAGCCAGTGCGCGCGCGACTGGTTGAAACGCCAGGCTGCCGCCCGCGCCATCAGGTCACCGCGACTGACATCCTTGAACAGCCAGTCGAAGAAAAAGTAGCGATACAGCAGAGTGCGAAAGGCAAGCTCTTGCATGGCGGTTCCTAGTCGCGCAAAGACCATGCCCGCGGCGCCTGGGCGCGCCGGGACTTCAATCACTGTAGCCGTTGGCGCGACGCCAGGTAACTATTTCGCGGTCGCCTGGTAAGGGCGCATCGTCACCGTTGTGCAGGAAAGAGCGCTCTCGCCGCGCGCGCGTGGCGTTTCCACGCGCGGCGCGTTCAACGCGATGCGCCGCACAGCATTAGTGCAGCGCATGCGCGAACGCTCAGGCGCCGTCGAGGAAGCGGTTGCGCTGGCCCAGGCGCGTGCCGAGCGCATCGGGCGGCAGGCTCATGCTGGCGGGGTCCACCGCTGTCGCGGACATCGGCGCGGGGGCTACGGTCGCGGCGCCGGGTGCCGGCGGCACTCCCATCTGCACGGTCTCCATCGAACCTTTCGCGTAGGGATTGGCGGCAGCGGGTTGCTGCGCCACGTCGACGGGTGCCGTCGGCGCGGCAGGTGCGGCATAGCCTGAGGGAGCGGCCTGCGCTGGCTGCATGGCGGGCGCGGCCTGCGTGGCGGGCATCGGCTGGGCCTGTTGCTGGACGGGGGCCATCTGCTGCGCAAGCAGCGGATACGACGCGACCAGCGCGCCAGCCATCAACAGGGATTTCGCCAGATGTTGCTTCATTCGATTACCTCCTGAAAAGCCCACAAATTTGGGAACGGCCACTGTAGCGTCGGGGCATCTGACAATGTGTTCCGTTTTGCAACTGTCATTTACGAGGCTTGCGGTCGACATCCATGCACGGTATGTGCGCGCGCGTGCGCCGCACGAGACCTGGGACTATGGTCCCGTTGCGGCCGCCTTACCGCCAGCTACGATGGTGGCTGACGATCCGGCGATGTGCGCCGGTGCGGAGGCAGTCATGGCCAGAACGGATTCCCGAGGACTCGCGGTATCGACGCCGCATGCGCGCTCGATCGAGCACTATGAAGCGGCACTGCACCTGTTGAATGGCTACTATGGCGACCCGCTTGCCGCCATCGACGCCGCACTCGACAGCGACCCCGGCTTTGTGATGGGCCATGCATTGCGCGCGGGTCTGATGGTGACCTCCGGCGATGGCACCGTGGAGCCGCTGCTACGGCACAGCGTGGAAGCCGGCGAAGCGCGGCATGCACAGTCGAACGACCGCGAGCGCCGTCACATCGCCGCGGCACGTGCATGGCTGGACGGACAGTTCGACCGCGCCGTGCGCATGTACGGCGACATCGTGATCGAATATCCGCGCGACCTCCTGGCGATACAGGTGGCCCATATCGGCGACTTCTTGCTGGGCCAGTCATCGATGCTGCGCGACCGCATCGCGCACGCGCTGCCGCATTGGGACAGCAGCATGCCGGGCTTCGGCTACATGCTGGGCATGCAAGCCTTTGGCCTGGAGGAAATGCAGATGTATGGCCGCGCGGAGGAAACCGGACGCCGGGCCGTGGCGCGCAATCCACGTGACCCCTGGGCCGTGCATGCGGTAGCGCACGTGATGGAAATGCAGGGCAGATTGTCGGACGGCATTGCCTGGCTCGACGCCCATCGCGCGGACTGGTCCGAAGACAACATGCTGGCGGTGCACAACTGGTGGCACCTGGCGCTGTTCCAGCTCGAAGAAGACCGCGTCGACGATGTCCTCTCACTCTATGACGACCACATCAACCGGCCCGCGCCGGCCGTCGCGCTCGATCTGGTCGACGCTTCCGCGCTGCTGTGGCGCCTGCACCTGCGTGGCGTCGACGTGGGCAACCGCTGGCAGGCCGTGGCCGATGACTGGCTGGGCCGAGGTGCCGCTGGCTACTACGCGTTCAATGATGTGCACGCCATCATGGCGAGTCTTGGCGCCGGCAGGCCCGAGGCCGCCCTGGAAATGCGCGCCGCGCTGCGGCATGCGGCGCAGGGCAGCACGACCAACGCGATGATGTCGCGCGACGTGGGCCTGCCGGCGGCCGATGCGTTGATTGCGTTCGCACAGGGCGACTACGCAGCCACCATCGACCTGCTGCTCCCGATCCGCCTGATCGCGCACCGCTTTGGCGGCAGCCATGCACAGCGCGATGTCCTGAGCCTGACACTGATCGAAGCGGCGTTGCGTGCGGGCCGCTCCAGCCTGGCCCAGGCACTGACGGCCGAGCGGGCCGCGCTCAAGCCGATGAACCCAGGGCTGCAGACGCTGGTGCGGCGCGCCGACGCGTGCCGCACCACGCACTAGCGCACAGTCACGAGCGCCGCGCTCGTCCCTGAATCAGGGCCGTTTCACTGTCACCCGCAGGAACGTGGCGGGAATGGAAGTGGCGTCGGGCTTGCCGCTCTGGTTCTGTGCGCTGAACAGTGCTTCCAGTTCCCGCTGCAAGTCAGCCTGGCGTCCATTCGCTTCGGCCGCGGCGAATGCGTTCATGGTTGGGCCGTAGTAGTCGCGGAAGATCGCCAGGAAATCCGAAGGGGCGCCGGCATACTGGAAGACATAGGTCTCCCTGGCAAAGCCGATATTTTCCGGCGGCACGCCCGCTGCGCCAAATCGCTCGGTCACGGCCGCCTCGTTGCCCCACAGCATGGGACTGATGAACCCTTCCGGCGGCGGTGGCGAATAGGACATGCTGATCTTCAGCACCTGGGCGACGAGCGTCGGATCATTCGGAATCCAGTTACCCATCACAATGCGCCCGCCCGGCTTTGTCACGCGCACCATCTCCTTGGCCACGTCACCGGGCTTAGGGGCGAACATGGCGCCGAACATGCTCACGACGAGATCGAATGACTGGTCGGACAGGCCGGTCAGCGCGCAGGCATCCCCTTCCTGAAAACGGAGATTGCCAAGGCCGGCTTCCTGCGCGCGCCGGTTGCCGGCGGCCACCAGATTGCTGGCGATATCGACACCCAGGACCTCAGCCCCACGTTTTGCCTCCGGCAATGCGGTAGTACCGTCGCCGCAGCCCAGGTCCAGCACCCGCATGCCTGGGGTGATGCCGAGGCTTTCCGCGAACTTGTCTCCACTTTCGCGCATGGTTGCCGCCAGTCGTGTGAAATCGCCCTTCTCCCACAGCGCCTTGTTCGGATTCGGATTCATCTGTCGCCCCCTTGATGCCCTGTTGTTGAGTTTTTGTCGACGCGAACAGCACGCCGCACCGTCCCCGGATTCTGGTTTTTTAGAACATGGGGCTATCAATGGGAAGCAAAGGATCGCAAGCGTGGCTCGCAGGCATCCGCAAGGATGAGATCCGCCACGGAATCGGACTCGTCAGAAAAGCAAAAAGGCGGCACCTGCGTGGCAGGCCCGCCTTCAATACCAGCGTCGTGGAAACCAGGGATCGTCGTGACGCGGCGTGGCACCGCGATGGAGAACGCAGGCCGCCTGGATCGCGCGACGGCCCCGGTACGGCCCTACCTGCCCCGCCGCGCGTTGGCCACGCGTGCCGCCGGTTCCGCGAGCGTCTGCTCCACCACGCGCAGCACTTCCTTTGCGGTGTTCTCGGAGTGGTCGCGCAGGATACCCGCCAGGCGCGGCCGGCCCGGCTCGCGCAGGGCGGTCATGATGGATTCGTGTTCTTCGTGCGATTCCTGCCAGCGCAGCATGTCGGCGTTGGCCGCGCCGCGCGCGCGGTGGACCTTGCTCATGAGCGTGGCATAGATGCCCGACAGCACCGCGTTGCCGGCGCTATCGATGATGAGCTGGTGAATTTCCTGGTTGATGCGGAAGTAGTCGGTGCGTTTGCCGGCCTCGTGGGCGTCGATCATCGCCTGATGCTTGCGCTCGATCCTTGCCAGCGCCGCGTCATTGAGCCGCTGCGCCACCAGTTCGCCCGCGTGAGCCTCCAGGCCATGCAGCGTTTCAAAGGTTTCGCGCAGTTCGCCCAGGTCCAGCGGCGCCACGCGATAACCGATGTACTGCCGATGCAATACCAGCCCTTCGGCCACCAGCACCTTGAGCGCTTCTCGCAATGGCGTCTTGGATACGTCGAACGCATCGCAGAACGCTTTCTCGTCGATGCGCACCCCCGGCGGGAGTTCGCCCTCCTGGATCATCGTGCGCAGACGCGCCGCGATCTCGGCGGACATGCCGAGTGTGCGGAGGCGGGCGGTTTTGGGGAGCGCTTGTGTCACGGACATCACCAGAATAGGGAATCTGCACCAGCCCGAAGACTATCACACCGAATTGGTGCTTACCCTATGACTATATTAATCAATAACTTAGCAGCGTTGTAATTACAGATTACGTATCCTATACTGCGTCCAGTTGCGCGACACCTCAAACAGAAACCGCCTCGAAAACGCAGCACCAAGGAGCTAAGGAGACCCCCGTCATGCCATCCACAAGTCAGGCCGCAACGATAACGGCCACGCGCAGCAGCGTCCGCTGGAAGATTTTCCTGATGATGCTCTTTCTCATCGCCATCAACTACATCGACCGCGCGTCGCTGTCGGTGGCGATGCCGCTGATCGCCAAGGAGTTCGACCTGAGCCCCACCATGCAGGGCCTGATCCTCAGTTCGTTCTTCTGGACCTACGCTCTGATGCAGGTGCCGGGCGGCATGCTGGCCGACAAGTACAAGCCACGCATCGTGATTGCCTGCGCCACCGTGTTCTGGGGCGCCTTCCAGGCGATGGCCGCCGTGTGCACCTCCGCCACGACGCTGCTGCTGACCCGCCTGGGCCTGGGCGCCGCCGAAGCGCCGATCTACCCGGCCGGCGGCAAGCTGAACGCCATCTGGATGACGCAGAACGAGCGCGGCCGCGGTGCCACGCTGCTCGACGGTGGCGCCCCGCTTGGCGCAGCGCTGGGCGCGATCATCATCACCTGGCTGATCTCCGCGCTGGGTTCGTGGCGGCTGGCCTTCGTCGTGGCCGGTGTCGGCACCGTCATCGCCGGTATCGTGGCGTGGTGGTACATCCGCAATTCGCCGCGCGAACACGCCGGTGTCAATGACATCGAAGCACGCTACATCGAGGAAGCCCAGGCCAACGAGCATCGCGCCGAACCCGCCAACCTGTCGGGCCGCTCACTCGACTTCTTCAAGTACCGCTCGGTCTGGTGCATGGCCATCGGCTGGATGTGCTTCAACACCGTGTTCTACGGCCTGCTGACCTGGATGCCGAACTACCTGAACAAGGTGCATGGCTTCGACATCAAGGCGATGGGCGGCGCAAGCTTCATCATCTTCTTCTGCGGATTTATTGGCGAACTGATCGGCGGCTGGATTGCCGACAAGTGGAAGGAAGCCGGCGGACGTCCCAACGTCGTCATGCGCACGCTGTTCGGTATCGCCGCCGTGGTGGCAACGATCTCGATCTTCTCCGTCGCCTACGTGACGAACCCCGTGGTAGTCGTGGCACTGCTGTCGTCCACGCTGTTCTTCCTGCGCTGGTGCGGCCTGTTCTGGTGCATTCCGTCGATCCTGGGCACCCGCAACAAGGTCGGTTTCCTGGGCGGCGTGATGAACCTGGGCGGCAATATCGGCGGCATCAGCGTGCCGATCATCGTCGGCATGATCGTGCAGTTCACCGGTTCGTACTTCCTGGCACTGATGTTCTTTGCCGCTGCCGGCGTGGGCCTTCTGCTCGCCTCCACGGCCATCGACTACGAAAAGAAGCTCCCGGTCTGAGCGCCGGCATCACGATAAATCGACTGGAGGAGACACCCCATGAAACGATTCACGTTGATCGCCGCGGCAGTGGTACTCGCGGCTGGCGCCCTACAGGCCACGGCGGCCACCGCGGATGGTCTGCCCACGGCGCAGCCCGAGGCCGTCGGCGTCGACTCCACGCGGCTCGTCGCGCTGTCCGAATGGATTCGCCGCGACAAGCTCGACGTGCGCAGCCTGCTGGTCATCAAGGACGGCAAGCTCGTGTTCGAACGCTATGGCGACGGACTGGCGCGTGATTACAACCACGAGCTGTACTCGGTCACCAAATTCATCAGCGCCCTGCTGGTCGGCACGCTGGTCGGCGACGGCAAGCTCAGTGCCACCGATGCCCCGGCGCCGCGCCTGGCGGCGGCACGCCCCGACCTGGCGCCGGCACTCGCGGACAAGCAGCAGATTCAGTTGCGGCATCTGATGTCGATGTCGAGCGGGCTGTCGTACAAGCTCGTCGAAGGCACCGACACGCTCTACTACGGCGTGCCCGACCGGCTCAAGGTCGCCGCATCGGCCAGCGTGCGCACCACGCCCGGCACCGAGTTCGACTATATCGACGTGAACCCGGTGCTGGTCGGCGCCACGATCAGCCAGGTCACCGGCATGCCCGAGCAGCAGTACGCCGCGCAGCGCCTGTTCCAACCGCTGGGCATGTCCCATTTCCGCTGGGACGGCGCCGACGGCAAGGGTGCCGTGTCGGGCGGATGGGGCCTGCGCCTGCGTTCGATCGACATGGCGCGGCTTGGCATGCTGATGCTGAACCAGGGCCGCTGGAACGGGCAGCAGATCGTGCCCGCCTCGTGGGTGGCGCAGATGACCACGCCGTCCGGCCCGGCGAAAGACTACGGCTACTACTGCTGGGTCAACAACATCGTCAAGTCGGAGCGCGAGTTCAGCGCGATGGGTTACAAGGGCCAGTTCATCACGGTGCTGCCGAAGCAGAACGCGGTCATCGTCATGAATAGCATCATGTCGACGCAAGGCGGGCTGCGCGATGCGAAGTACCTGGACCTGTACCGCCAGATGGTCAACGACTACGTGCTGCCCGCGCTACAGGCCGGCAATACCGTCAAGCCCGACGCCGCGCGTCAGGCCGCGTTGAAGAAGGAACTGGAACTCGCGCGCACCAGCCAGCGCGTACCGGGCACCCAGCTTGCCTTCAACGACAAACCCGAACAGTAAGACCCATACCCATACCAACTTGAGGCACCGCGCCAGAGACGGTGCCCGACAACTCTTGAGAAACAACCATGAGCAAGCAGATTCGCCTTGGCATGCTGACGCCTTCTTCCAACACTGCGCTGGAGCCGATTACCAGCGCAATGGTCAGCGGCCTGCCCAACGTCAGCGCGCATTTCTCGCGCTTCACGGTCACCGAGATTTCGCTGCGTGACCAGGCGCTGGGCCAGTTCGACCTGGAAAAGATCCTGGCCGCGGCCCGCCTGCTGGCCGACGCCCGCGTCGACGTGATTGCGTGGAACGGCACGTCGTCGGGATGGCTCGGCTTCGACAAGGATCAGGCGCTGTGCAAGCAGATCACCGAGGCCACCGGCATCCCGGCCACCACCTCGGTGCTGGCACTGAACGAAATCCTGGAGAAGACCGGCGCGCGCCGCTTCGGCCTGGCCACGCCCTATCTGAACGACGTACAGCAGCGCATCATCGCCAACTACCAGCGTAGCGGCTTCGACTGCACGGCCGAGCGCCATCTGGATCTGCATGTGAACTACAGCTTCGCGGAGGTCGAGGAAGACACCATCCGCAAGATGGTGCGCGAACTGGCAAAGGACGACGTGCAGGCCATCACCACGTTCTGCACCAACCTGCGCGCCGCGCATCTGGCCGAGGAGCTGGAAGCCGAAACCGGCATTCCGCTGTACGACACGATTTCCACGGTCGTATGGAAATCGCTGCGGCTGGCGGGCGTCGATACCAGCGCCCTGAAAGGCTGGGGCCGCCTGTTCCGCGAAGTCGAGTAACGGATAAGTACTGGAGAGTGATGACCATGCCTGCAGACAACATTCTTGACCTCGTGATCCGCAATGCCGACGTGGTCACCGCTTCCGACCGCTTCCGCTGCGACATCGGTGTTCGGCACGGCAAGATCGTGGCCCTCGGCCACGGCCTGCCCGCCGCACCCCAGGAAATTGACGCCACGGGCCTGCTGGCCCTGCCGGGCGGCGTCGACGGCCACTGCCACCTGGACCAGCCCATGCCCGACGGCATGCGCATGGCCGACGACTTCTTCACCGGTACCCGCGCGGCCGTGTGCGGCGGCACCACCACGGTGATTCCGTTCGCCGCGCAGGAAAAAGGCGCCTCGCTGAAGGCGGCCGTGGCCGACTACCATCACCGCGCCGAAGGCCGCGCCGTGATCGACTATGCGTTCCACCTGATCGTGGCCGACCCGACGCCAACGGTGCTGCAAGACGAACTGCCGTCGCTGATTCGTCAGGGCTACAGCTCGTTCAAGGTCTATATGACCTATGACGACCTGAAACTGTCCGACCGCGAGATGCTTGAGGTGCTCGACGTCGCGCGCCAGAACCAGGCCCTCGTGATGGTGCATGCCGAGAATGCCGACTGCATCTCGTGGCTGACCGACAAGCTGACCGGCGAAGGCCGCATCGCGCCGCGCTTCCACGGCCTGGCACGCCCTGCCGTGGTCGAGCGCGAAGCCACGCATCGCGCGATCTCGTTTGCCGAACTGGTCGATGTGCCGATCCTGATCGTGCACGTATCGGGCAAGGAAGCCATCGAACAGATCCGCTGGGCGCAGGGCCGTGGCCTCAAGATCCTGGCCGAGACCTGCCCGCAGTACCTGTATCTGACCGCCGAGGACATGGGCCTGCCCGGCGACGACGGCTATGAAGGCGCCAAATGCGTGTGCAGCCCGCCGCCGCGCGATCCGGAGAACCAGGCGGCCGTATGGCGCGCGCTGGCCAATGGCGTGTTCAGCGTGTTTTCGTCCGACCATGCGCCGTTCAACTACGACGATCCCGAGGGCAAGAAGCTCGGTGGCACCGCGCAGCCGTTCGACCATATCCCCAACGGCGTACCCGGCATCGAGACGCGCCTGCCGCTGCTGTTCGACGGTGTGCAGCGCGGCAAGCTGTCGTTGCACCAGTTCGTGGAACTGACGTCGTACCGGCCCGCCAAGATCTACGGCCTGTATCCGCGCAAGGGCACCATCGCGGTGGGCGCCGATGCCGATATCGTGCTGTGGGACCCATCGCGCAAGGTGCGCATCGCCAACAGCAACCTGCACCACGCGGTGGACTACACGCCGTACGAAGGTATCGAAGTCACCGGCTGGCCGATGACCACGTTCTCGCGCGGCGAAATGATCGTGCGCAACGGCGAATACCTGGAACCCACGGCCGGTCGCGGCAAGTTCCTGGAAGCGGGACAACCCGAACTCTGATAGCCCGACCAAGAACCGGATGAATTCCATGAACCTTCTGATCGTCAATCCGAACATCAGTGAGTCGGTAACCGACCTGATTCATGCGGAGGCCCAGCGCACGGCCTCGCTGGATACCCGCATCACGATGGCCACCGCCAGCTTTGGCGTGGCCTATATCGAGACCCGTTTCGAAGCCCTGGTGGGCGGTTACGCCACGGCCTGCGCCGCCGCCGAACACGCCGGCGGCTTCGACGGGCTGATCGTCGCCGCATTTGGCGACCCCGGACTCGCGGGCCTCAAGGAACTGTTCGACGTGCCCGTCGTCGGCATGACCGAAGCGGCGCTGGCCAGCGCCTGTCTGCTGGGGCAGCGCTTTTCGATCATCGCGATCTCGCATCGCATCGAGGCGTGGTACCGCGAATGCGTAGCGGCGAACGGGCTGGCTTCGCGGCTGGCGAGCATCCGCTCGCTGCAGTCGCCGTTGCGCGATATCGGCAGCGTTCAGCAGGATCATGCGGCCAGGCTAGAGGAAATGAGCCTGCAGGCCGTGCGCGAGGATGGCGCCGATGTCATCATCGTGGCCGGTGCGCCGCTGGCCGGCCTGGCGCGATCGCTGCAGGGAAAGATTCCGGTACCGGTAGTGGATGGCGTCAGCAGCGCCGTGCGGCATTGCGAATCGCTGGTGGCGCTGCGCGCGGGCAGTGCACGCGAAGGCAGCTTCGCACGACCGCCGCAGAAGCCCAATGCAGGATTGCCGCCGACTCTGGCGCGGCTGCTGGCCTGACGCGATGAAAGCGGCCGTTCCTTCATGGGACGGCCCGATTTTTTCAGCGATTCAAACCGCTCTGCAGATTCAGCAGGTTTTGCGGCGCCACGCGGATCAAGCCACCTCGCGGACTATCGACATCGGCGATCAGCCCGAGCGAGAGTGCCACTGTCAGAGGCATAACCAGCAGCAGGCCCGTCTTCGGCCGCTCCGTCCGCGAGCCATACCCCTGCATCACGCTACTGAAGACCGCGATACCCACCATCAGCCCCCAGGCCGCCACCGGTATGCGATTCAGCCACGCAGCTTCCGCATAGCCTTGCGCATTGATGACATCGTTCATCCCGGACACCGCCAGGGCCGTGATGGGGCTGGGTGCCTTGCGTCCCGCGTCCCGCACGAGCTTCCACATGTCGTCTTCGATGCGCGACGTCGATGCTTCGATATCGCGCAGCTCCGCGTCACTGGTCGCCTGGTAATACCGGATGCGTAGCGCCAGATAGCTGGCCAGTAGCGCTTTTGCCCTGTCCGATTCGCCGGATTCGAGGAAATCGGCCCGAAGGTATTCCGTGCCGATGGCGTTGGCTTCCTCTTCTTCCAGATTCTTCCGCTGGTCGTAGCGCCCCACCGCCATCGACAGCGAAAAACCGATCAAAAGCGCCAGCAGTGTCAGCGTCGCGCCCTGGATGATGCTGAAGTCATCACGGCTGTCAGCCGCGAGTGGCTTGATGCGGCGAAGCACCAACGCGCCGACTGCCGTGGCAATGGCCAGCAGCACCATCAGCACGACAAACAGTATCAATGGATGCCGTAGAAGCTGACCCATATGTCCTATCGTTCGCCGCGCCAGATTTCACAGCAGCGGCGGGCAAGCCGTCTCCATTGTCCGGGATTTGATTCTAGGAATCGCGGCGATCCATATGTGCGATATCCGTATTGAAGTTTTGCAAAGCCGATCTGAATTCTTTCGCAGACATGCCGGCCGTCGAACGTGTTGCGGCACGATAAGCCCCGTATCGGCCTATCCTGCTCCTGATTCGCACCACGGACTTTGAAACGGTAAATGGGTGAATCCTCCATCCCCATCGCGCAGAATCCATCACCCGGCGGTCTCCGGAACAGGGTGTGGCTCGCGCTCGCCAATCATCCGTACCGATTCGTGGCGGCGTCGTTCGGCCTCGCGTTCATCCTTCTGCTGCTGATTCTCCTGCGCGGCCTGCTGCTTGCGCAGGATCGGGAGATCCAGTCCCTACGGCAGATTCAGGTCGTGCGCGCCGAGAGCATCCACGCGCTGGTGCACCTGGAATCGGAACGGATACTCAGCCTGCGCAACTACGCGGAGCATCTGTTTCAGAACCAGAAGGCATTGCCCGCCCCGCGCAATGCCGAAGGTATCCAGCCGGGTACTCAACCCGGCGCCCAGGTGTGGAGCCTTCCCGCGCACGATGCGGCCCCGATGTATCGCATCGCCCCCGACCTGCTGGCGGGGCTCGATGGCTTCTCGCACCGGAAATCCGATCTTCCGTCCGATATCGCCGTGGCCCGGGCGTTGAGTCATCTGCTGAGTGCGACGCCACAGACGGCGGACATCCGAAGACGTGTGCGCTACGTTTCCAGCAACGGCTTGCTCCTTTCGTACCCCGCCTTGCCGGAGCAGGCCGCTCTGGCAACGCTGCGGCGCGACGCCGCCGCACCCTACTTTCAAGACAGCCTCCCATCGCGCAATCCGGAACGGCGCATTCGATACCGCATCGCCCCGGCAACCGGCGAGCCGGGGGATATTTCGTTGTTTCTGAGCGTTCCGGTTTATTTCGATAACGATTTCCGCGCGATGGTCATTCTGGAAATTCCGCGTCATACGCTCGATAGCCAGCTACGCAACGCGCCGTTTCCTGATGACGCGAGCTACCTGATTGACCGTACCGGCAGGCTCATCGGCGCAAGTGCCGACGATGTGCATCGTGGCGAAGCACTGCAAGACACACTGGCCGGCCACTGGACCCGCGAGACGATGGTATCGATATTCGCCACCGAGGCGGGAACACTGACCGACGGCAATGGACACCACCTCATCTTCCGCCAGATCGGCTTTGGGGAGTTGGCCCTGGTCGACGAGGTATCCACCAGGGATCTGATGATGGCCAGCATGGCGCGTCTCAGCGGCGTCATCGGCGCGGGCGCCGCGGCGCTGATCGTTCTGTTGTGGGCAACACTCGCCGTGGTGCGCAACCTGTTCCAGCACTATCGGGAGCGTGGCGAGGCACTGCGGACGCTGGCGGAGACCGACGCACTGACCGGCCTGGCGAATCGCCGCTCCTTTTCCGAGCGCTTCGCCGCGGAATGCGCGCACCGCACGGCGGATTCGCCGCCGATGTCGGTCATCATGCTCGACATCGACTATTTCAAGAAGATCAACGACCACTGGGGGCACGCAAGCGGCGACGTCGTGCTGCGCGCCGTGTCCGATGCGCTGCGCAAGAACATCCGCAAGAACGACCTTGCCGCGCGCCTGGGCGGAGAGGAGTTCGCGGTCCTGCTGCCAGGCGCCGGCGCGGATCACACAGCCGCCGTGGCGGAGCAGCTCAGGCTGGTCATGAGTGCCTTGCGCTGCGAGCCTGCGGCCGATGCCCAAAGCAGTGAAACGATCAGCTTCACGGCATCGTTCGGGGTGGCAGAACTGGCGCCAGACGGTCCGGCAAAACTGGATGCATTGCTGATGCTGGCGGACAAGCGGCTCTACGACGCCAAGTCCGGCGGTAGAAACCGGGTGGTCTCAAGCTGAACAGAAATGCCACTCGCGGCACACGGCGTGCGATGAGCAGCCATCGCTTGATTGTGCGCGATGCTACGCACAAACCGACCTCGCACGCCCCCTCTCCGGACTCTCCCTGATCGGCCGCAAACCCAGGCCAGCACTGGCTTTGCGGGTCATGACATGGGCCGACATAATTGCCACATGGCGCCCTGCCCGATCGCCCCCTACAGTTGGCTCACCGACGCACAACGTCACCGCTCAACAGACAGGACGATCATGCAAAACCTCCACAAAATCGCACTCCTTGCCACGGTCTTCATCGTGGGCGTATCGCTGGTAGAGGCCTACTTCCTGGCACGCAAGGCGCGCCAGCAAGGCAAGACCTACCCCTGGCATGAAATGGGCCTGTCGCTGGCCGACATGGTTGGCCGCAAGCTGTTTGCGCTGCTGCCGCTGTCGCTCGCCACGCCGATCTTCGCGTTCGCCTGGGACCATCGGATCTTCACGGTCGAAATCAACAGCGCGCTTGCGGTGCTGCTGCTCTTCATCGGCCAGGAGTTCTGCTACTACTGGTACCACCGCGCGTCGCACCGCATCCGCTTCTTCTGGGCTACCCACGCGGTACACCATTCGCCCAATGAGCTGACGCTGGGCACCGCGTACCGCCTGGGCTGGACCGGCAAGATCACGGGCACCGCCATCTTCTTCGCACCGCTGGTTTTCCTGGGTGTTCGTCCGGAAGTCGTACTAGCCACGCTGAGCCTTAACCTGCTGTACCAGTTCTGGCTGCATACCACCTGGATTCCCAAGCTGGGCTGGCTCGAATATGTGTTCAACACCCCGTCGGCCCACCGCGTGCATCACGCCTCGAACC
Source organism: Cupriavidus sp. 291-E7 (assembly GCF_057798835.1). Lineage (NCBI taxonomy): Bacteria > Pseudomonadati > Pseudomonadota > Betaproteobacteria > Burkholderiales > Burkholderiaceae > Cupriavidus > Cupriavidus sp. 291-E7. The sequence goes on along the minus strand of NZ_JBYOJV010000003.1, from coordinate 143,890 downwards.
TGGACTACCTGGATGCCAACTACGGCGGCGTGCTGATCATCTTCGACCGCCTGTTCGGCACCTACGTGGAAGAACGTGAAGACGAACCGTGCCGCTTCGGTCTGGTCCACCCGACCACCACGCACAACCCGCTCGTCAACCAGTTCGAACATTGGGTCAGCCTGGGCAAGGACATGATGGCGTCGAACAGCCTGGTGAACGCGATTGGCTACCTGGCAATGCCTCCGGGCTGGGCACCTGACGGCAAGGGCACGACGACCGAGGAACTGCGCCAGCAGCAGGAAGTGGAAAGGGCGATGGCTTAAGACAGCACCGGCCGGAAATGCACAGCAGTAAAGCGGGCAGCATCAGCTGCCCGCTTTTCTTTTGGTTTCCGCCGTTTCATCGGGCACCAGCACGCCTGTCCGGTTATCGCACAGCCCGCTGTTGCGCAGCAGCAAATCGCCTTGTAGCAGATTCTTTAAAGATGTATCTTGAATGCATGTTTAAGAGAGACGACCCGGCCAGCCGGCTCTCCTGGACCGCTACGGATCAACCTCCTGCAATCGCAACGCTCACCTTACCCGGAGCCACTCATGCAAGCCCCCAACCACACGCCGGCAGATCTCGACGTCCATCACAACGTCTCCGGCTTTTCAGACCGCGTCGCCCTGGCCATCACGATGACGCTGCGCTTCTTTGCCGATACCTTCTTTGCCAAGCGCTACGGCAACCGCGCCATCGTGCTGGAAACCGTGGCGGCGGTGCCGGGCATGGTGGGTGGCATGCTGGTCCACCTGCGCTGCCTGCGCTGGATGGTGGCCGATGAAGGCTGGATTCGCACGCTGCTGGACGAAGCCGAGAACGAACGGATGCACCTGATGACGTTCATCCAGATCGCCAAGCCAAGCTGGTTCGAGCGCGTGGTGATCCTGCTGGTGCAAGCGGTGTTCTTCGTGGCGTACTTTCTGCTGTATCTGGTGTCGGCCCGCACCGCGCACCGCCTGGTCGGCTACTTCGAAGAGCAGGCCGTGATCAGCTACACGCTCTACCTGGCCGAGATCGATGCCGGCCGCGTCGAAAACGTCCCCGCTCCGGCACTGGCCATCGAATACTGGAACCTGCCCGCCGATGCCCGGCTGCGTGACGTGGTGGTGGCCGTGCGTGCCGACGAGGTGGGTCACCGCGACGTCAACCATAGTTATGCCAACGCCCTGACAACCGGGGAAACCGTAAGCCAGGCTGTGTAAGCGGCATCGCTACCCAAAACGAAAAGCCCGCCGAATCCGGCGGGCTTTCCCTTAACGGCATGCCACAACGCCGTCGGGCCGCGTGACGTCTTCCACCGACTTACGGGTCGCGGCCCAGAACAACAGCGCCAACAGGCTGACCGCCGCGCCAAGCAGGCAAACGCCTTGCCAGCCTGCCCGGGAAAAGACCACCGTCGTGCCCAGCGCGCCCAGGCCGCTGCCCACGGCATAGAAAAGCATGTAGAGACCGATGAGGCGGCTTGGCGCATCTGGCCGCGTGCGGATGATCATCCCCTGGCTGGTAACGTGCAGCGCCTGGGCGGCAGCATCCAGCAGCACGATCCCAATGGCCAGCGCCCACAGCGATCCGTACATGCCGGAAAGCGGCCACCATGCAAGCAGCAGCACCAGCAACGCAAGCAGCGTCGTGCGCTGCCCGTGGCCACTGTCCACCGCGTGGCCCGCGCGCGCGGCAGCCAGCGCGCCCACCACACCCACCAGACCGAAGGCGCCAATGACGCTATGCGGGAACAGGAAAGGCGGTGCGCTCAGCGGCAAGACTAGCGCGCTCCAGAAGATATTCAACGCAGCAAACATCAGCAGCGCAATCGTTCCCCTGACCTGCAGGACACGTTCCTTGCGAAGCAACGTAAGCATGGAAAAGATGAGCTGCGGATAGCCGACACCAGCACGCGATGGCTCAAGCCTTGGCAGAGCCTTCCATAGCAGCAGCCCCGTGACGAGCATCAGCGCCGCGGCAATCCCATACACAAAGCGCCATCCCGCCAGATCGCTGCCCACGCCGGCGAACACGCGGGCCGCTAGCAGGCCGATAAACACGCCGCTCTGCGTGGCGCCCACGACCTTGCCCTGTTCTCGTGCAGGCGCCGCACTGGCGGCATAGGCCAGCAGCCCCTGCGTCATCGCCGTGCCGAACAGGCCGACTGCCAGCATCCCCCCGAACAGCACGGGCACCGACTGCGCTACCGCCACCACGCCCAATGCACCCACCAGCACCACCAGCTGGATACGCATCAACCGGCGCCTGTCGACAAGATCGCCCAATGGCACCAGGAACAGCAGTGCCAGCGCGCAGCCGACCTGCGTCATCGTGACAACGCTGCCCACCGCCGCATGGCTGATCCCGAAATCACGCGCCAGCGCATCGAGCAGCGGCTGCGCATAGTACACATTGGCCACGCTGAAGCCCGCGGCCGCTGCGAACAGCATCACCAGCCCCTTTGCCATCGTTTCCGGCGGTTGTTGCACTGACATGGCGCAGCCCCCAATCTGGTTTCAAATTAAAACTAGTTGAATGCTATGGCAACTAGTTTTAAAATGCAACCACATCGGTAATTACCCCCTTCCTCACCCATGACGCAAGACAGTTCGCAAAACCCGGAGTCCTGCCCGGTCGCCCGATCGCTCGATGTCATCGGCGATCGGTGGTCCTTGCTCATCATCCGGGATGCCTTCGATGGTGTGCACCGCTTTGGCGATTTCCAGCGTGGTTTGGGCATGGCCCGCAACATCCTGGCCGATCGTCTGCACAAGCTCGTGGAAGCGGGGATTCTGGAAATGCAGGCCGCCTCGGATGGCTCCGCCTATCAGGAGTACGTGTTGACCACTGCCGGGGAACGGCTGTTTCCGGTCGTCGTGGCACTGCGCCAGTGGGGCGAGCGGCACCTGTTTGCAGCGGGAGAGCGCCATTCCACGCTCATCGACACCCGCACGGGCAAGCCCGTTCCGCCCATGCAACCCGCTGCCAGGGATGGGACCGCCATACGGCCCGCCGATACCGAGGTTCGCAAGGTAAAGTAGGCCGGCGGCCCTGGCTGGATCGGCGTATGATCGGTGACATTCCGCCCCGGCCGCCGGAATGTCCGCGATGATCGAACGCCCTCACCTGTCTCCCAAGCTGCATCTGACCGCAACGCATGGATTTGCGCTGCATGACAGCCGCCAGCCCGCATTTCGGCGCGAATGGCATATGCACGACTGCGCCATGCTGCTGTGGCCGCGCATGGGCAGGCTCAAAACCGTCTGGGACGAAAATCCGGGTACGCACGATGCACGGCACGCCGCCACGCTGGTACGCGGCACCGCCGTACTGCTGCCCGCATCAACCTTGCATCTGACTGCGTCCGAACACCAGCGGCAGCAGCATGGTGAGCTTTATCTGCCGCCGGATCGCATGCCCGCCGGCCAACGGCATGGCGCGATCCACCTCGACGCGCCGACCGTGGCGATGCTGGAAGCGCTGCTGGCGCCGGCGATCTCGGCCAACAGCGCATCGTGGCTGGTACGTGCCATCGTCGAACAGATCGTGGCGAGCCGCCCTCTGGATGTGCCCGAAGAACCGGCCTCGATTGCGCATCGCATGGTGTGGCGATTCACACAGGCCTTGGAGCGCGACTTGCCATTGCCGTCGATCGACGCAGTTGCCAGTGAACTGGGAATTACGATCCGGCATCTGCAACGGGCCTGCCAGATCGAACTCGGCGCCTCGCCCGTGGCCATACGCCGGCGCGTGCTGGCGGCGCACGCCAGGGCACTGATCGACGCGGGCCGGTCACCGGCCAGCGTCAGTGTGCAGCTCGGCTTCGCCTCCAGCGGCCACTTGCACCGGCTGCTGCGCGAAGTATCCGAGTCGTAGCCGGCTCAGGCTTCACGCGGCCGACACCAGCGCGTCGACTTCGATCTCGGTCCACGCGCAGTCGGGCAGGCTTGCCACGCCCAGCGCGCTACGCGCCGGCAGCGGCTGATCCGGGAACGCCACGCGCAACACCGCCGATGCGGCATCGAGCACTGCCGGGTGCCGAGTGAAAGCCGGCGCCGCACGCACGAATCCACGCAGCCTTACCACCTGGCGCACCCGCGACAGGTCACCGTCGCACGCTTGTCGCAGCGCTGCCAGCGCGTTGAGCATCGACACTTCGGCAGCGTGGCGGGCGGGCGCGAGGTCATCGTCGGTGCGGCATTGCCCGGCCATCGCCACACCATCGCGCCGGCATACCTGTCCGGCAATCGACACCCACTGCATTGCGCCGAACGGAATCGCGCAGAACGGCGCATAGTGGCCCCGTGGCGTCGATACCTCGGGCAGGCGCAGGCCCGCTTCGGCAAGCCGGGATTCCGGTGTATCGATCTTCATCGATCACCCCACGCCGCCGCGCCGCTGAGCCAGCAGCCATCGGGCAGGCCCTGATCGGACATGCGCGGCGCGACAAGAATCTCCGACGGACTGCCCATCGCATCGCCCTGCCATACGGCGATGGATGCAGCCGGATCGCTGCCCAGCACGCCCTCGCTGGCGAGATAGCCCCAAAGCGCCGCGGCCGCGATGCCCGTGGCGGCGTCCTCCGGATAGCCGGACGATTTCGGAAACTGCCGCGCATGGACCACGGGACGGCCATCTGCGTTTGCCGTGCCAATGGCGTACGGATACAGGCCGGTCGATCCGATCTCCGTGCAAAGCGCTTCCATCGTCGAAAAGTCAGGCTGCAAGCCGTCCAGCATCGACACGGATGGCAACGCGACGAGCGTCTTCACGCGGCTGGTTGCCGCGTTGACCGTCTTGTAGTCGCCCGGTGGCAGGCCCAGCTGCGCCGTCACGCGATGGCATGCCTGCTCGTCCAGCGTCTGCACCCGCACGGCCGGTTGCGAGATCCACGCGCATTGCGCGGCGTCGTCCCAGTACGCCTGCACCACCCCGCTCAGGGTCTCGATGCGCGCCGATGGCCCGGTCCAGCGTCCCCACTGCCGCAGCGCCCACAGCGTGCCGACGGTGGCATGGCCGCACATTTCCATCTCGTGCTGCGGCACGAAAAAGCGGAATCGCCAATCGCAGCCGCCTTCCCCCGGCAACACGAACGCGGACTCATGCCCATACGTCGCCGCAACGGCCTGCATCTCCGCCGCACTCATGCCTCGCGCATCCTCTACCAGCGGCACCGGATTGCCGCCCAGCCCATCGCGTACGAACACCCGGATCAGACTGACTTCACTCACCGATGGCTCCCACTGACTTGGCGATCGCGCCCCAGTACGGAATGTCCTTCTGCACAGCGGCCTGCAGCGCGGCCGGCGTGCCGGGACGCGCCGTGACGCCCTTGCCGGCCAGGTCTTCCACCACCGCTTTGTCCGCCAGCACCTTGTTCAGTGCGGCATTGAAGCGTTCGACAATCGGCGCAGGCGTGCCCTTTGGAAACGCAATGCCGTACCAAAGCTGCTGCTCGAAGCCGGGCACGCCCTGGCTTGCAAACGTCGGCACATCGGCCAGCAGCGGCGTGGGCGCGGTCGTGGCGATGGCCGTGATCTTGCGCGCCTTGATGTACGGCGCAAGGCCAACGGGATTGTCGAACATGATCTGCACCTGCCCGCCGATCAGGTCGGTGTAGGCAGGCGATGCGCCCCGATACGGCACATGGGTCAGCGGCACGCCGGCCAGTTTCTGGAACTGCTCGCCCATCAGATGCGACACCGTACCGACGCCGACCGAGCCAAAGCTGTGCTGGGTCTTGTCCGCCTTGAGCCTGGCGAGCAGTGCCTTGGTATCGGTCGCTTGCAGCTGGTTGTTCACAACCAGCACATAGGGTGAGGTGCCGATGAAGCCCGCATAGCTGAAGTCCTTCGCGGGGTGGTAGGTCAGCTTCGGGTAGAGCGCGACGCTGACCGCATGGGTGCTGGTCGTGACGACGCCGGCCGTATAGCCATCAGCCGTGGCGCGCGCCACGTAGCCCGAGCCAAGCGTGCCGCCGGCACCGCTGCGATTGTCGATCACCACGGGCTGGCCGAGTTCGCGTTGCAGCATCGGCTGGATGGAACGCACGACCAGGTCAGTGCCGCCGCCCGCCGGAAACGGCACGACGATCACAACGGGCCGGGCGGACCAGGTCTCGGCATGCGCGGCGCCGAAGCACAGTCCGGCGATGAGGCCGAGCACGGCGCGGCGCGCAGGGCTGGATGGATTGGACAGGATTGACACGGGCTTCCTCCTTGTTGGCATGCAAGGAGTCTAGGCAGGTGCCGGACGGCCTTCGAACCGGAATGCGACGTCTTTCGATCCGAATTGCGACTTACGGCACCCACCAGTAGCGCGTGATATGGAAGAACACCGGCGCGGCAAACACCACCGAGTCCAGGCGATCGAGCATGCCGCCATGCCCTTCGATCATGTGGCCCCAGTCCTTGATGCCCCGGTCACGCTTGATGGCCGACATCACCAGCCCGCCCAAAAAGCCCATCAGCGCGATGACCAGTGCCACGGCACCGGCCTTCAGCGGCGAGCCGTATGGCGTAATCCACCAGAGCGATGCACCCAATGCGGTGGCACTCAACACGCCGCCGACAAACCCTTCCACCGTTTTCGACGGCGACAGCAGCGGCGCAATCTTGCGCTTGCCGAGCAGCTTGCCCCAGACATACTGCAGCACGTCGCTGCCCTGCACCACGATCACCAGAAACGCGATCAACAGCAGGTTGCGTTCCTCGAAATCGGGAATCGGCAGGGTCAGCAGCGCGGGAATATGCGAGATACAGAACACGCAGATCATCACCGCCCACTGCACGCCCGCGCAGCGCTCCAGAAAGCGCGTGGTCTCCGAAGACAACGCGGACAGGATCGGCAGGAACAGGAAGGCGTAGACCGGAATGAAGATCGAGAACAGCCCGTACCAGCCGGTGTAGACCAGGATGTACTGGCACGGCAGGAACACAAAGAACGCGGCGACGATGGCGCGATGGTCGCCCCGGCGCGTCGTGGTGATCGTCACGAACTCGCGCAAGGCGTAAAACGACACCAGTGCGAACAGGATGACGATGGCGCCGCGCCCCATCGCAAACACCACGCCAAGGATGCCGATCATCCACCACCACGCGGTGATACGCGACGACAGGTTGTCTATCACGCCATGTGGCTGACCCTTCGCCACGCGCCAGCGCAACAACCCGGCAATCAGCGACGCCAGCACCAGCACGCCGAAGGCGCCGGCAAACAGCAGTTGGGTTTCACGCATCATGTGCAGGTCGTGCATGCTTCGGCGGTCCTTGCTTCAATCCAGTTGGGGGGCAATCGACAGCAGCCCTTCTCGCGCCCTGGCCAGGAACGATTCCTTGTTCTCTTCATCCGTCAGCCTGAGCGGCGTGCCGAATGTCACGGTGCACAGCAGCGGCACCGGCACGATCTCGCCCTTGGGCATCACGCGGTTCAGGTTGTCGATCCACACCGGCACGAATTCCACGTCCGCCTCGGCCGGGCAACTGCGCGCCAGATGATAGATACCGCTCTTGAACGGCAGCAGTCTTTCTTCGGTGGTATTGCGCGTGCCTTCGGGAAAGATGATCAGCGACGAACCGGCGGCCAGCACCTCGGTCATCTGCGCCACGGGGTCCGGCGCGGTGCCCTCGCGGCCGCCGGTGCGGTCGATCAGCAGCGCGTTGAACACATCGCGGCCGATAAATCGCCGCAGCCCCGACTTGAGCCAGTAGTCCGCGCCGGCCACGGGCCGCGTGCACGGCCGCAGGTCTGGCGGCAGGCTGCCCCAGATCAGCACGAAATCCCCGTGGCTGCTGTGATTGGCGAAGTAGACGCGCTGCCTGGCCATCGGCAGGCAGCCATTCCAGCGCGCCTGCATGCCCGTCAGCAGGCGTGCAAACCCAATGATCGCGCGCGCGACAACTCTTGCCATCCAGTGCATGGGAATCCGGTTATCTCAGGAAAAGAATCACGACGGCAACCAGCCATTGCAGCGCGATCAGCGCCCCGCCAATCACCAGGAAGCGGCTGGCACCGCGCACTCGGTCCGCCATCGCCCGGCCGGCGCGCTCCTGCGGCATCCATCCGAGCGAGATCAGTGCGCCATCGAGCGCGGCGAGGTCGGCCTCAGTGCATGCCGTCGACAACGCATCGAACAGCTTGCGGTCGATCTCCACGCGGACCAGCAGCCACAGTTGCGCCGCGCCGATCAGGGCAGCCGCGCCGCCGGCCAGCAGCCAGATATTGCCGGTCGGCGCCATGATGCCCGCCAGGCATGCGTTGACGAGCGCCAGCACCAGGCCAGCCAGATTCAGACGCGCCGCCGCGCGCAGCGACGCTGAGGCAGCATGTGCCAACCAGTTGTCCTCGGCGCGGCATACGTCGCTCATGCCCGGCCCTCCGCGATGAACTGTTCAAGTGCGGCGACGCTGGCCGGCCCCAACACCACTGGGCGCGCGGCGCGCAGTTGCGCAAGGACGGACTGCGCATCGGCAATGCCACGATGCGTCGCCAGCCAGCATGCCACCACGAGTGCGCTGCGCGAGTAACCGAGCGCGCAGCAGACCAGCACCGTCCGACCCTCGCCCTGCCAGGCCGCCACCTGCTGCACGGCGCTGCGCAACTGCGCCTGCGTCGGGACGGTCAGGTCCAATATCGGAATGCAGCGATACTCGCGCGAACTGGCCAGCCTCGGAAATTCGGCGGTCAGATCGAGCAATGCGTCGGCCCCGGCCTGCCCCATTTCGGACTGGCCAGGCAGACGGCCAATCCACACGCCGTCCGCGACATGGCTGACCGCTGCGTGGCGACGTGTCCACCAGCGTGTGTTCAGGTACGCCCCGCCAAGATAGGGCGCCAGCATCCACCATGCCGCCATCGACAACGATCCGTCATCGGTCTTGCCGAAGGCCGCGGGGTTTCCCGCGCGATAGATCAACGCCACGCACAGCAAAGCCAGCGCAACCCAGGTCAGCAGCAGCCATGTTGTGACCGACCAGGTCAGCGCCGCCAACGACAGCAGAAACACCACGCCAGCGCCCAGACCGTAGCGGCGGGCCAGTGTGCGCGCGCGTGGATCCGGCAAGGGCGAGGCGATTCCGACGGTGGACTGCGCGTGTTCGGGGCGCGCCAGCGCGGCGGGCAGCGGGAACGCAAAGACGCAGAGCCAGCCCACCAGCCATCCGGTCGGCAAGTCGATCACGTGGTGCTGATACGTGGTCAACACCGAGATACCGATCAGCGCGAACCATGCATGGAGCAGCCAGCGCCATCGGCCCGCCAGGTGCATGGCGTAAGCAACCCACAGGATCACAAGCAGGCTGATATGAAGCGACGGCGCCTGATTGAACGGCTTGTCGAAGCCACCCAGCAGCGTGAACAATTGCCCCGGCAGCCCGTCTGCCGCCGGACGTTCGAAAGCAAAGCGCAGCGGAAAGGCGATGAAGCATGCCACCGAAATCAGTTGCGCCGCCAGCAGGCGCTTGACGTGGGCAAGCAGCCCCGCCCGCGTGCGCCACAGGAAGAACGAGATGCCATAGAGCAGGTCGATCGACCAGTAAGGGATGATCGTCCACGGCACGAACGGAATCTGCCGCTCCCATTCGTAATGGAAGTAAGGCACGCCACTGCGCAGGCTGGCCAGCCAGTTGGCCAAGCCATACGAGCTGAAGAACAGCGTGCCCATGCCGGCAAGCAGCAGCAAAGCCAGCCGCCACGGCCGCGCTTCCGGCGCGGCGTCGACGGCAGCGGATACCGCTGCCTGCGGCGCGGGATCTGCCTGCATCATGCGGCGCCTTCCACGCGGCGCGCCAGGCTGACCGTGAAGATTCCCCACGGGTCAATGCGCTGGGTGATCTTCTCGAATCCGGCCTCGCGCACTAGCTGATCCATCTCCGCCTGCGACCGGCGGCGCATCACCCATGCGGAACCGGCCCGATGGCTGGTCAGCGCACGCGCAATGAATTCCAGCTGCGGATGCCAGGGTTGCCCCGTGTAGACCAGATAGCCCCCCGGCGGCACCGCCCGCGACAGCCCACCGAGCGACCGCGCGATCATGTCGTTGTCGCCGAACAGCTCATAAAGCCCGGAAACGATGGCCAGCGTTGGCCGTGGCGTCAGCGTGGCCAGGCCCTCGCCGTCGAAGGCATCGCCTTTCTCGAATCGCGCCACATCGGCGAGTCCTTTTGCCGCGATCAGCTCGCGGCCCTGCGCCACATTGATGTCGCTGTAGTCGCGCAACAGGATTGACGTCACCGCCGCGCCATTGAGGCGCCCCTTCTGCGATGCCAGCGCCTCCAGCACATAGCGGCCGTGTCCGGCGGCGATATCGACGATCCGCACCGGTGATCCCTCGGCGTGGAGCCGCGCAATGGCCTCGCCGATCAGTTCCTCGACGTTCACCTTCCGCTGGCGGATGCCGCGCCACCCGATGGCATCGAGGTAATTGCGATCCACGATCTTGCCGATGCCAAAGCTGCCGGTGGCCTGATTGCGATAGACATAGTCCAGCGTGGACCCGGAATCGAATCCGGTGGCATGCCCAAGCCGCACGCCTTCCGACAGCTTGCCGCCGAACCGCAGACCGGCGCGCGTCAGCGCCCAGTAGATGCCGGCCGGGCTGCCGGCGGAAAGCGGCTGCGCCAGCCGATCCGACTCATCCTTGAACGCTCCTTGCCGATCCGCGTGGCGCAACGACACCGGCTCCGATGGTGAGTCGAACTCGCGCACGATAAAACGGCGCGCCGCCGCCACGGCCTTTGCGCGGTCCCGCTCGCCGAGGGTGTCGTGATAGAAGCCGTCGAGCACGACCTTCTCCTTGACGCGCGCGCCGAGTCCGTCGAAGAACTGGTCCTGCGGCCCCCGATGCACCACCCAATCGGCGCCGGAAATCAGCAGTTGGGTGGGCACCGTGATCGCGGCGGCATCGGCGACGATGCGCTCGGCGGTCTCGTACAGATCGAGCAGGATATTGACCGCAATCGGCCGCGTGATCAGTGGATCGGTGTCATAGCTGGCAATGCGCTCGGGATCGTGCGTCAGGAATTTTGCCTTGACGTAGCTGTTCACGAAGAACTTGCCGCGCAGCTTGTGCATCAGCTTCAGGCCTGGACGCGCGAATGGCACATACAGCTTGACCTTGAACGCCGGCGATGCCGCCACCAGGCAACGTACGGGCGGTGCGTAGTCGTGTACCCAGGTGGTAGCCAGCACCGCGCCGACGCTTTGCGCCACCACGGCCATGTCGCGCACCGCAATGCCATGCGTCGCGGCAATATGGTCGACGAAGGTCTGGATGTCGCGCACCGATGTGGCCAGGCTCGGGCTGTAGCCGCGCTCACCTGGAGAGCGGCCATGACCGCGCGCGTCCCAGGCGAAGAATGCGTGATCCGGCAAGTCGAACTCGTCGACCAGGTGGGCGACACGCCCGGAATGCTCATGCCCGCGGTGAAACAGCAGTATGGCGCCACGCGGAGCGGTGGCGGTCGCTGGCCAGTATCGATAGAACAGTGTCTGGCCGTCGTGGGTCTGAAACTGCGATTCGATGGGAGTTCGCGCCACGGGGATTCACTCCAGGTTTGGCTTCGGCTTCTGTTGGCCTCCCGCTACTGCATGGGCGGCATTGGCTTCCTGCACACCTCGTTGCACCCGCCGTACGATCGTCGCGATGGACAGCAGGCATAGCAATCCCCAGATCCAGCCGCCGTACTGGCCGGGGCCGAAACCGAGCCCAAGCCACAGGCCCAGCGCACCCAGCACCAGCGCGCGATCGCTCTTGCCCAGCGGGCCATCGTAGCGCCGGCTGGCACCGGCCAGCGGGCCGATCAGTCCCGCGCACTCGACCACCACGGCCAGTATCGCAAACGGCACCACCACTGTGCCGAACGGCAGTACGAAAGGAATCACGAGCGCGAGATCGGAAACGATGTCACCCAGCTCGTTGAGATAGGCACCGAGCGCGCTCTGCTGACCGTGCTCCCGGGCCAGCATGCCGTCGATGGCGTTCAGCGCCATTCGCGCGAACAGCCAGAGCGGCATCAGCAGGAAAATGCCGGGCAGCCAGATCAGAGCGCCGACGAGCCCGCCCACTACGATGGACCCGAGCGCCGCGACCGTCGTCACCTGGTTGGCGGTCACCCCTCGTTCGGCAAGCTGCTGCACGAAGGGTCTCAACCACGCCTGGAATCTTGGTTTGATCTGATAGAGGGTCATGCGATGAGCCGGCAAACGCCGCACAAGACCGCAGCGGCAACGGGGTGGATTGCAGCCTCATTCAGGCAGCGCTCAACGCTACCATGAAATGGGCCGCTGGCGGCACACGGCGAAATCAAAAGCGACTGCCGCGTGCTTGTGCAACGCGGCAATCGCCGGCACCCGTCTTACAGCGCCAGCGGATTGGCAGCAGTCCCGTGCGCGGTTGCGGGAACGAAGCGCCCGAGGACGTGCCCCGCCATGCCCTTGGCCAGTTCTTCCTCGCCGTAGAACACGGTGCCCAGCCCTTCCTTGCGAAGCAGCGCCGACTCGTCCTCGCTATGGGTGCGCAAGACGATCTCGACATTCGGATTCAGCGTGCGCGCGGTCTCGACCATCTGCCGCACATACAGCGGTTCCGGCACCGCCACCACCAGCATGGCGGCATGCGCGATATGCGCCTGGATCAGGACGGCCGGGTCCGCGGCATTGCCGGACACCGCCGCAAAGCCCGCCTTGCGCAGGCTTTCCACCAGCTCGCGGTTTTCGTCGGCAATGACGAACGGGATGCCACGATCCTGCATCGCCCTGGCGATCCGGCGCCCCACGCGGCCATAGCCGACCAGCACGACCTGCCCCTGCAGGAACCTGCGCTCGGTTTCCATCGGCAGCTCGGCATAGGGGTCGCCGCGCTGCTCCAGGCTGCGCGCCGTGGCCGAACGCTTCAGGACCCAGCTTCGCACCGGCTCCACGGCCGCGAACAACAGCGGATTCAGGGCGATGGAAATCAGCGCGCCAGCCAGGATCAGGCTCATGCCTTCCTCCGGCAGCAGGTTGAGCGTCACGCCCAGCCCCGCCAGGATGAACGAGAACTCGCCGATCTGTGCCAGACTGGCCGACACCGTCAACGCCGTATTGAGCGGGTAACGGAATGCCAGCACCAGCACGAAGGCGGCCAGCGACTTGCCGAGAATGATGACGGCCACGACGGCCAGCACATGCAGCGGCTGCTCAAGCAGGATTTCCGGCTTGAACAGCATGCCGACGGAGACGAAGAACAGCACCGAGAACGCATCGCGCAGCGGCAGCGATTCTTCCGCCGCACGGTGGCTGAACTGCGATTCACGCATCACCATGCCGGCAAAGAACGCCCCCAGCGCAAACGACACGCTGAAAATCTCGGCCGCGCCGAATGCGATGCCGATGGCCGCCGCCACCACCGCCAGCGTGAACAGCTCGCGGGAACCGGTCTTGGCCACCTGCCAGAGCAGCCACGGCAGTACGCGCCGCCCGGCGATCAGCATCAGCGCGATAAAGGCGGCCACCTGAAGCAACGTCTGGAAGATCGTGATGCCGATCGACTGGGACGTCTGCGCCTGCTCGCCCGCGGAGCCACCGAGCAGGCCCGCCAGCGGCGGCAGCAGGACCAGGACCAGCACTGTCGCCAGGTCCTCCACCACGAGCCAGCCCACGGCGATCCGGCCGTTCATGGTTTCGAGCACGCCCCGGCTCTCCAGCGCTTTCAGCAGTACGACGGTACTGGCGCACGACAGCGACAGACCGAAGATCAGCCCGGTGCCCCAATGCCAGCCCCAGCTCCATCCGAGCGCCATGCCCAGCAGCGTGGCGATACCCATCTGCACGACGGCGCCCGGTATGGCAATGCGCTTCACGGCCAGCAGGTCGCGCATCGAGAAATGCAGACCCACGCCAAACATCAGCAGCATCACGCCGATTTCGGACAGCTGGGCGGCCAGGTGCACGTCCGCGACAAAGCCAGGCGTTCCGGGTCCGATGATGATGCCCGACACGAGATAGCCGACCAGGGCCGGTATCTTCACGCGCTCGGCAAGGAATCCGAGAACGAGCGCAATGCCAAAACCGGCGGCGAGCGTGGTGATGAGGGTCAGGTTGTGATCCATGTGTCGGCGGGGCGTGGGAGTGCAAGGCTGCGGGACGGGGTTCACAGATTGTAACCGTCGCTCCGCGACACAATGACAACCTTGCGTCTCAGGCCGTGGACGGTTTGTTGCCCGCGATGGCCGCTTCGATCGTTGCGATGTCGATCTTCCGCATTGTCATCATCGCGTCAAAGGCGCGCTTTGCCGCTGCGCGATCGGGGCCAAAAACCGCTTCGGTCAGGACGCGCGGCGAAATCTGCCACGACAGTCCCCAGCGGTCCTTGCACCATCCGCACTCGCTTTCCTGGCCGCCATTCCCGACGATCGCATTCCACAAGCGGTCGGTTTCCGCCTGATCGTCGGTTGCGATCTGAAATGAGAAGGCCTCGCTGTGCCTGAAGGCCGGCCCCCCGTTCAATCCGACGCAAGGAATGCCGGCCACGGTGAACTCGACGGTCAGGACATCGCCCTCCTTGCCGCTCGGATAGTCGCCCGGCGCCCGAGTCACCGCAGTGACCTGGCTATCGGGAAACGTCTTTGCATAGAAATTGGCGGCGTCCAGGGCGTCGCGGTCGAACCATAGGCAAATCGTGTTCTTGCTGGTCATTCAGTGTCTCCTTGGTGTTCTGGCGTGAATACGGCAAACCCAATCCGAGAGAGCCCGCCCCTCATGGTAGGAAACGCGCCGGCGCGGTTTTCCCAAGGCCACTTTCAGTTATTCATTATTTTTGAATAACTATGACAGCGATAGCCGACTTTTCCGGATATGGCCACGGCTATAGTTCTACACATGGACGGCAGCACAACACCACAGCGTGAGCCAAGCGATGGCGGCGCCGCCCGATAAAACCTCAAACATATTGAATTGCCTTACATACCGGAGCCCACCATGACGAATGCCAAACCGCAAATCTGGGAAATGGCCGCATTTGCCTTCCTGACAGGTTTTTCGGCGCATGCTCAGACGTCGTCGTCGCTGGGCCTGGTTGCTGGAACGTTGTCCGTCTGCTCCCTCGTCGCCAGGGCCTCGCTGCGCCGGCAGGCACGCCACAGTCAGGCCGGCGCGGTGGCGCTGGCATAACCGGCGTTACCGGCACAAGAACTCACTCCACGCCCCACCCATCCGAAGAACCTTTCTCCGCAAGAGGTCTTTGCGCGACGATTTGCCTTCGTGCCGCGCGGTCGGATAGGATACCCCCCTACCCTATCCAATCCCCGCCCATGAGCCATACCATTCAGGACAAGCAGAAGCTGCTCAACCGTGTCCGCCGCATCCGCGGTCAGATTGACGCCATCGAGCGCGCGCTGGAGGATGAGAAGGGATGCCTCGACGTGCTGCAGCAGATCACCAGTTGTCGCGGCGCCATGAACGGCCTGCTGACAGTCGTCCTGGAAGAACACATCCGGTGCCACCTCGTCGATGCGGAGCCGGGCGAGCACGGCGAAAGCGACGCCCGGGAAGTGCTCTTAGAAGTGGTTCGAAGCTATTTCAAGTAATGGTTGGTGATCACCATGCGCACGCACGATCTTTCCCAGTGGACCCACTCCCACGTTTTCGATACCGGTAACCACGCGGCCGAGCGCGGCACCCGGCTGGTCATGCTGATCACCGCCGCCACGATGTTCGTGGAAATCGCCGCCGGCCTGTGGTTCAACTCGATGGCGCTGCTGGCCGATGGATGGCACATGAGCTCGCATGCGCTGGCCATCGGTCTCAGCGCCTTCGCGTATGCAGCCGCGCGCCGATACGCCAACGATGCACGCTTTGCCTTTGGCACATGGAAGATCGAAGTGCTCGCGGGCTTTGCGAGCGCGGTCTTTCTGCTTGGGATCGCCGGATTGATGGTATTCGGCTCCGTCGAACGCATGATCAGCCCGCAGGCGATTCACTACAAGGAAGCCATGATCGTCACGGTCATCGGACTGGCGGTCAACCTGGCCTGCGCGCTGATTCTGGGCGGGGCACACGATCACGGCCATGACCACGGGCACGACCACAACCACGGTCACGGTCACGGTCACGGTCACGGTCACGATCACGGTCACGGTCACGGTCATGGCGGGCACGCGCATCACGACCTGAACCTGCGTTCCGCGTACCTCCACGTTCTGGCCGACGCAGCGACATCAGTACTCGCGATTATCGCGCTGGGCGGCGGCTGGCTGCTTGGCTGGAGCTGGCTCGACCCGATCATGGGCGTGGTGGGCGCCATTCTGGTCGGCATCTGGGCACTGCGCCTGCTGCGGCAGACCGGTGTGGTGTTGCTGGACCGCGAGATGGATCACCACGTCGTTGAAGAGATCCGCGAAGTGCTGGCGCAATTCAACGTCGGAACCAGCGATACCCAACTGGCCGACCTTCACGTATGGCGCGTCGGCAAGGAAAAGTTCTCGTGCGCCATCAGTCTGGTCACCAACGACAACACCCTCTCCGCCACAAGGATCAAGCGGGCGCTAAGCATTCACGAAGAGATCGTGCACCTGACGGTCGAAATTCAGCGCTACAGCGACAGCCGTCCGGACGCACCCGGCCCCGCGATGCCGCTGGCGCATTGAATCAGCGCTGCCCGGCCGCCTTTGGCGGCGCGCAGCAGCGCTGGGCGTCGATGGTGCGGTTCCGGCAGGCCGCCAACGGCGGCGGGTTCTTGCACAACAGCGCATTCGCCGGGCGCGCGTACTTGAACTGCTGGTCGATCATGCACAGCTCCGCCGCGGCAATGTCGTTCAGCAACATGGAATCGGCCGGCTTCTCCACCGTGTGATAGCCGCACGCCGTCATGGCGCGCTTGACGCCTTCCGTGTCCGTGTCGGGACGGCTCCAGTACGTGTATGCAGGCGGCAGCGCCGGGCGGCGCGCGATCCGGCCGGGGTCGAAATCGGGGTCGGTGCCAAAGGTCTTGCCGCGCGGCACGTTGGCGCAGGCAGGCAGATCCGGGAAATCAACGCAGGCGATGCGGCGCCCCTTGTACGTAAATCCGCTGGCGATCATGCACAGTTCCGCGGCCGCAAACGCATTGCCGCTCATGTTGGCGCCGCTATTGCCTGTCGGACTGGCGAAGCCGCAATCGAGCATGGCACTCCGTACACCATCCTCCGCCACGCCAGCCTTCTCCCACATCGTGTACGCCGGCGGATTCGGCTGAAAGGGGCGCGTCGCGCAGGCACTCAGCGCGAGCAGTGCAGCCGTCAGCGCGGCATTGCGCAGCAGTTTCGCGTGACGGCGCGTCGATTGGGCATCGATCATGTACGTGGCTGTAGAGCTCGGGAACCGCATTCTAAGCCACGCCCCGTTCGGCGCATTGCATGCCGTACACCCCATCAGTGCGGATCGTTCCGAGCCTGGGCAGCAAAAAGGGGCGGTGCCCGACCGCCCCTTCCGTTGCCTCATGCAGGCTGTTGACCAGGCTCCGATTGATCGCCCTGCGCGACGGGCAGGCGCATATCCTCCGCATCCTCGTCTTTCCGATGAACCAGCCGATAGAGCACCGGCAGCACCAGCAAGGTCAGCGCCGTGGAAGACAGGATGCCGCCAATCACGACCGTCGCCAACGGACGTTGCACCTCGGCACCCGTGCCCGTGGCGATGGCCATTGGCACGAAGCCAAGAGACGCCACCAGCGCGGTCATCAGCACCGGACGCAACCGCGTCAGCGCCCCGACGCGCACGGCGCTGTCCAGCGAGTGGCCATCCTCACGCAGCGAGCGGATGAATGACAGCATCACCAGCCCGTTGAGCACCGCCACGCCGCATAGCGCGATAAAGCCCACCGCCGCCGTGATCGACAGCGGGATACCACGCAGCCACAGCGCCAGGATGCCGCCCGTCAACGCAAAGGGAACGCCCGTGAAAACCAGCAAGCCGTCCTTGATGTTGTTGAACATGACAAAGAGCAGGACGAACACCAGCAGCAAGGCAACCGGCACCACGACCTGCAGCCGGTTCTTGGCCGACTGCAGTTGTTCGAACGTGCCGCCCCATGTCGTCCAGTAGCCGGCCAGAATCTTCACCTGGCTCTGAATCGCCGCCTCGGCCTCCGGCACGAACGATCCGATATCGCGCCCGCGCACGTTCGCACTGACCACGATGCGGCGCTTGCCGTCCTCCCGCGAAATCTGGTTCGGACCGGGCGACATCTCCAGCGTCGCCACTTCGCTGAGCGGAATAAAGGTCGTCTTGGCATCGACAGCCTTGGGCAACGGTATCGGCAGCCGGCGCAGCGCTTCCACCTCTCCGCGCACGCTCTCCGGCAGACGCACGACAATATCGAAGCGGCGATCGCCCTGGAAGAACGTGCCGGACTCCCGTCCGCCCACGCCCGTCGCCACCGCTTCCTGCACGTCGCTCATGTTCAGCCCGTACCGTGCCGCCTTGTCGCGGTCGATGTTGACGGTCAGCATCGGCAAGCCAGTGGTCTGCTCCACCTTGACCTCCTGCGCGCCCCGAATGCCCTGCAGCACGGCGGCCACTTTCTTCGCCGTGTCGTCGAGCACCTTGTTGTCGTCGCCGAAAATCTTGACTGCAACATCCGAGCGAACTCCGGAAATCAACTCGTTGAACCGCAGCTGGATCGGCTGCGAAAACTCGTAGTTGTTGCCCGGGATCTTGCCCACCTCCGCCTGAATGGCCGCCATCAGTTCGGCGTGGGATTTCTTCGGCTTCGGCCAGTCCTTTTCCGGCTTGAGCATGATGTAGCCGTCGGAGATATTTGGCGGCATCGGATCGGACGCGATTTCCGCGGTGCCGGTCCGTGCAAACACACGGTCGATCTCCGGGAACTTCGCTTTCAGCGTCGCCTCGATCTTCTTCTGCATTTCCACGGACTGCGACAGGCTGGTACCCGGTATGCGCAGCGCCTGGATCGCCATGTCTCCTTCGTTCAGGTTTGGAACAAACTCGCTGCCCAGCCGCGCCGCAATGGCGACGCAGAGCACGATCGACACCACGGCGAACGTCAGCACCACCGGCGTGTTCGCCAGCGATTTTTCCAGCAGCGGTTCATACCGCTGCTTGGCCCAGAGCATGATCCGGTTTTCCTTCTCGGCCACGCGCTCACCGATGAAGAGCGCCACCGCCGCCGGCACGAAAGTCACCGACAGGATCATCGCGCCAAGCAGGGCCAGCACGACCGTGAATGCCATCGGGTGGAACATCTTGCCTTCGACACCCGTCAGCGCAAAGATCGGCAGGTAGACGATCATGATGATGAGCTGGCCGAAGATCAGCGGCCGCCGCGCCTCTCTGGCCGCCGCGAAGACCTCATGGAAGCGCTCGGTACGGGTCAGCGGACGACCATGATGCGCCTGCGCATGCGCCAGACGGCGCACGCAGTTCTCCACGATCACCACCGCGCCGTCGACGATGATCCCGAAGTCCAGCGCCCCGAGACTCATCAGGTTGGCACTGATCCTGTAGTTCACCATTCCCGTGAATGTGAACAGCATCGCCAGCGGAATGATCATCGCCGTGATCAGCGCCGCGCGGATATTGCCGAGGAACAGGAACAGGATGGCGATGACCAGCACCGCGCCCTCCAGCAGGTTCTTCTTGACCGTGGCAATCGCCTTGTCGACCAGACGGGTCCGATCGTAGACGGTCACGATCTTGACGCCCTCCGGCATCGTGCGATTGATCGCGGCCACTTTCTTGTCGACGGCCTGCGACACCGCACGGCTGTTCTCGCCAATCAGCATGAACACGGTGCCGAGCACGACTTCCTTGCCGTTCTCGGTGGCGGCGCCGGTCCGCAGCTCCTTGCCGATCTCCACATCGCCGATATCGCGGATGCGGATCGGCTGGCCCTGGGCGGTGCCCACGATGATGTTGCGGATGTCGGCCTCGGACGCAACCTGCCCCGGCGCGCGAACCAGATACTGTTCGCCGCGCCGCTCGATGTAGCCCGCGCCAACGTTGTCGTTGTTCTTGTTCAGCGCATTGACCACGTCGGTCAACGTCAGCCCGTATGAAGCCAGACGCTCCAGGCTGGGCGCGACAAGGTACTGCTTGTCGAAGCCACCAATCGTGTTGATTTCCGTCACGCCTGGCACATTGCGCAGTTGCGGCCGGACGACCCAGTCCTGAATTTCCCGCAGATCGGTCGGCGTATAGGCGGTGCCGTCCGCCTTGCGTGCGTTGTCCTCGGCTTCGACGGTCCAGAGATAGATTTCGCCGAGGCCGGTGGAGATCGGCCCCATCGCGGGCACCACGCCAGCCGGCAGGTTCTCCTTGGCCTCCTGGATGCGCTGGTTGACGAGCTGCCGGGCGAAGTAGATGTCGGTGCCGTCCTTGAAAATGACAGTGACCTGCGACAGCCCGTAACGGGACAGCGAGCGTGTCTGCTCCAGTCCCGGCAGGCCGGCCATCACGACCTCGATCGGATAGGTGATGCGCTGCTCGGTTTCCAGCGGCGAGTAGCCCGGCGCCGAAGTATTGATCTGCACCTGGACGTTGGTGATGTCTGGCACCGCGTCGATGGGCAGGCGGTTGTAGTTGTAGATGCCCAGCGCGGCCATGCCAAACACTGCGAGCAGCACCAGCCATCGCTGCTCGATGGCGAATCGGATGATACGTTCAAACATTGCTGTCTCTCCGTATCAATGGCTGTGTTCGGCGCTGGACTTGCCAAGCTCGGCCTTGAGGACAAAGCTGTTTGCGGCGGCGTAGCGCGCACCGGCCTTCAGCCCCTCGACCACCTCGACGGTCTTGCCATTGGAGCGGCCGGTCTTCACCGGCTGCACCACAAACCCACCGTCCGCCTCCACAAACACGACGCTCTTGCCTTCCACCTCCTGGATGGCCTCGGCCAGGACGGCCACGGGAACGTCCACCCCCGTGCCGAACACGTTGACGGTGACGAACAGGCCCGGCCGCCATGCCATTTGCGGGTTGGTCAGCGTCACGCGCGCCTTTGCCGTGCGCGTCTGCTCACCCAGAAGCGAGCCCACGTATGAGATGGTGCCCTCGGCCTTCACATCCGACGATGTCGAAGTAATCGAAGCCTTTTCGCCGATGCGGACCTTTTCGAGATCCTTGGCCGACACCACAAACTCGGCCCACACCGACGAGAGGTCCGACAGCGTGAACACGTTGGCGTTATCGGCCACTGCCTCACCCAGCGAGATATGTTTTTCGACGATCATGCCGTCGAAGGGCGCGCGCAGTTCGTAGCGGTTCAGTGCAGTGGAGTTGCTGCTCGCACCAATCGCGGTGAGCTTCTGCTGGGCGTTCTGGACGCTGATCTGCGCTTCCTGCAGCGCGTTGCGCGCGGCAAGATAGTCCTGCTCGGCGGAGATCTTCTGCTCGAACAGTTTCTTTTCCCGATCGAACGTGACGCGCGCCAGGTCGAGCCGCTTTTGCGCCGCCAACAATTCGCTGCGCTGATCGGACAACCCCGAACTGGCAAGCACCGCCAGCACCTGGCCCTTCCTGACCTGCTGGCCGATGTTTGCCGGCACGCTTTCCACCACGCCCGCCAGGCGCGGCACCACGTGCGCGGTCCGGTCTTCGTTGAACCGGATTTCGCCCGGGAACTGCACGCCCATCTGCACCGTGGCCGGTCCGGCCGTCTGGACGACCACGCCTGTCGCGGCGCGCTGATCCGGAGTCAGCGCAATCTTGTCGTTCGCGGGCTGACTGTCCGTTGGCTGCGCCGGCTTAGGCGCAGCCGTCTTCTCATTGTGTTCGCCGTCCGAGTGCCCTTCGGCATCGGCGTGCGCGCCTTCTGAATGCCCTTCGGCCTCCGAATGCTCGCCGTGCGCATGCTCGGCAGACCGCCCGCTCAGCAATACCGCAGCCGTTGCAATGCCGCCCACCAGTGCGATGGCTGCGATGGCAGCCTTCTGCTTTCGAGTCATAACCATGATTGCTGAATCCCGTTATCGTCCCAGAATGCGATCGATCGTCGTCGCCGCCTGATAGGTTTGCCCCAGCACGCCGAGGTAGCGGATGCGTGCCTGGAACAACGTGCGTTGCGCGTCCAGAACGTCCAGGTAATTGAATTTGCCGGCCTCGAAGCCGATGGTTGCCGCATTGAACGCCTGCTCCGCGCCGGGCAGAACGGTGGACTTCAGGGTCTGCGCGGAGGCGCGGGACACCGAAAGCTGGTTCGATGCCTGCAACAGGTTCCGGGTCAGATTGATGCGATTGGCCAGGTATTCGTCCTGTGCCTTGTCCGCCTGCCGGATCGCGGAATACAGGTTGCCCTGATTGCGATCGAAGATGGGCAGCGGAATTGCCACGCCAATCACGGCCATGTTGCGGTTGGCTTCGTTGTCGCGCTTGGCGCCCAGACTTACGGTGAGGTCGGGATACTGCCGGCTGCGCTCCACGTTGATCACGGCCTGGCGGCGATCCAGCTCCGCCTTGCTGGCGGCAACCAGCGGCGAGTTTTCCAGTTCCTTCTGGAGCATGTCGGGCGCGGGCCGGGACGGCAGCGCGTCCAGGTTGCCTTGCGCCTCAGCGAACTGCGGCGCGGCATTGCCCCAGAGCGCTGTCAGCGCCTGGCGCGCGGACTGCAGGCCGGCCGTTGCCTCGGCAAGTTCCAGCTCGGCATTGGCCTGTTCGACCTTTGCCTTGGTTTCGTCCACCGGCGAGATTTTTCCGGCGGCCACCCGGCGGGCGGCGGCTTGCGCGCCACGCGCCGCGATCTCGGCGGAACCGGTCGCCAGCTTGACCCGCTCCTGCTCGATCAGTACCGCGAAGAAACTCTCGATGACCTGCGCGCGGATATCGCCACGCACGCTGGCCAGCGTCGCCTGCGCAAGCTCGCGGGTACGCTCCGCCGCGTCGATGCGGGCCGAGCGCTTGCCGCCCAGTTCGATCGGGATATTGACCTGCGCGGTCGTCGAACGGCTCGACCGCCGGGTGTCTTCCATCACGGCGGCAATCTCGGGGTTCGGGATGGTCCGCGCCTGCATGATGCCGCCCTCGGACGCATCCACCTCCCTGGCGGCGGCGGACAGGCTGAAGTTACTCGCCGCGGCAAGAGAGAGCGCGGCGTCGAGGGTCAACGGACCCGCGGTCTCCTTGGGAAACACAGGCACCGCAGGCGTACGGGTATCGGGTTGCGCAACGGCAACGATTGGGCTGAGAAATGCTACCGCCAGCCCGAGCGGCAGAAATAGTCTTCGCATCGAATTGCACCAGGATTTTTGACCGGGAGAATTCGGCGAGACGAGAAAGTGAGGAAGTCTTCGTCCCGCCGATCAGGCGAGACGCAGCCACTGAGGACGATCTGGCGCCCTCGGATTCAGCGAGGTGAAATCCGACCGGTGGCGACTATCGAGGTTTTGCACGCGCTGTGCGCTGGCAATCTCCAGCGACGCCGCATACACGAACGGCAGCGACACTATGTGACACACGCCACAATCTGTGTCGATCACCGGCTTCTTCTCCAGGTCGGTGCTGGAGTCCTGATGGCGGTGTTCGTGATGTCCCAGGTGCCAGCTGGCGGAAGCCGTTTCGTGCTGGCAATAGCGTGCCGCCGCCGCCCAGGAAAACTGGAACGGCAGAATGAGCAGCACGAGTATCAGGACGAAGCGTCGCATGCGAGCGGCAGGAATCCCCGCGTGGGGCAGGAGTGATCACGGTAAAAAACGCCCACGGAGTTTACCTGAATCCGTCCCTTCCAACATTAAAGTCAGATTACGTTTGGGCGCTTTGAGTGAGCAGCCCGGCCCTCACTCGGGCTGAATTCCTGCCTGCTTTACAAGCGCGCCCCAGCGATCGACCTCACCGCGCATCCGGTCGCCGAGCTGCGCGGCCGTCGATGCTTTCAGGTCGATGCCCTGGCTGTCGAGCCGTGCCCTGGTCTGCGGATTCGCCAGCGCGGCACGCACCTCGTCGCCCAGCCGTGTCACCACGGCGGTCGGCGTGCGGGCCGGAGCCACCAGCGCCCACCACTGACCGACCTGCAGGTTCGGCAGTTTCGCCTCGGCGGCGGTCGGCACATTGGGCAATGCGGGCAGGCGCGTCGGGCCGGTGACCATCAGGGCGGTGATCTTCCCGCCACCGAGCAGGCTGCTGCCACTGGCAAGCGTGGCAAAGTGGCCGGCCACCAGTTGCGCCGAGACATCGGTCAACGCCGGGGCGGAGCCACGGTATGGCACGGCGTCGACGGGGATGCCCGCCTGGGCCTCGAACATCTTGGAGGCCAGGTGGCTGATCGTGCCATTGCCGCTGGTGGCCAGTTGCAGCGGCGTTCCCTGCTTGCGCGCATCGGCCAGGAATTTCTGGATGTCGCCGGGACGATAGCGCGCGCTATCGGCAAACAGTACAAGCGGCGATTCGCCAAGCAGCGACACCGGTGTGAAGTCGCGCAGCACGTCGTAGGACATCTGCCGGAACACCGATGGCGCGATCGTATGCGCCAGTTCGATGACGCCCAGCGTGTAGCCATCGGGCGCGGCCTTGGCCACCGCTTCGGCACCGATACGCCCCGAGGCTCCCGCGCGGTTTTCCACCACCACGGTCTGTCCCATCGACTCGCTCATCCGCTGCGCCACGGCGCGGGCCAGCGCATCGGTACTGCCACCCGCCGCCCACGGCACGATCAGGCGGATGGGCTTGTCGGGATACCCGGCATGCGCCGCCGGCGCGTGGAAAAATCCGAGGGCGGCCAGGCAACATGGAAGCGAGGCAATCAGATTGCGCAATGTCATGGGGAAGTCTCCGGTCTGTATCGAAATCATGTCTGCGCGGGATCTCTGTCGCCGCGTGCCGTCAGCATCAGAAGCACGGTTTCCGATGCATCGATATGCCCGCCCTCGCGCAGCATCCGCGCCGCGGCCAGGCCCGCACCCGCGCAGAGTTCCACCCAGAATCCGGCCGATGCCAGTTGCCGGGTCGCCGCACGCGCGGCGTCGTCTTCCACGACGACCGCACCGCCGCCCGACCGCGTCGCCGCGAACACCTGCTGCGCCGTCACCGTCGAGCCTGCTGTCGAAAACTGCTGCGTGGCGCCAGGGAAATCATCCTGCTGCGACTCGCCGACCAGCACGCGCGACAGGCGTGGGAACGGCTCCACCGCCCAGAGCATCGGCATTCGGTCGATCAACCCGGCCGCGACGAGATCGCGCAGCGCGCTGTAGATTCCCCACAGCAGGTCACCCCGCGCTGTCGGCACCATGACGTGGTGCGGCTGGCATCCCTGCTGCACCCATTCGAGCGCGGCAGCGCGATAGCCTTCCACTCCGAACACCGGGCTACCCACGGCGGGAATGCTGTAGTTGGTCAGGGCGAAGGCGCCATCGTCGCGCACGCGGCGGCGCACATGGTCCCATCGCGCATGGCCCGTGTCGCAGATGATGCGGCGCGCGCCGTAGTAGCGCAGCGCCGCATCGAAGACCGGCGGCAGGTCACGATAGGTGGCCACTTCGCAGGTCAGCCCGCCCGCCGCGCAGTAGGCCGCGGCGGAAACGGCCGCATTGCCGCTTGATGCCAGTACGACTTCGCTGGCGCCAACCGCGAGCGCCCGGCTCACGGCCTGGGCCGACATACGGTCCTTGTGCGACCCGGTCGGGTTCGCCCCCTCGTTCTTGATCCAGAGCGACGCCACACCCGTCGACGCCGCCAGCGCGGGCACCGGCAGGCACGGCGTGGCGCCTTCGCCCAGGGTTACACCGTCCAGATAGGGCATCCAGTGGCCCCATGTATAACCTCTTCTTCTCGGCGAAAAATCGAAGGCGCGTGGATCGTAGACCGCCTCAAGACTGCTGGGACGACCCTGGCTGGCACAGGCAGGGCAACCTTCGGGCAATTCGGCAACCGGATATTCGGCGCCGCATGTGATGCACCGCAACCCATGCAGGGCGGGATTCTGAACGGGGACGGCGAACGGGGAAGGATGGTGGCGCATGGCGGCAGGCAACGATGGCATGACGCAAAGTCTACGTTCGGCGCGACCGGCCAGGGGAAAGGCGGGATGCCTATACAATAAGCCAAACTTATAGGGTGGATATGAACGCGCCAACCGGACAGACCATCAGTGCCCGCCAGATCGAAGTGTTTCGGATGGTCATGCGCCTGGGTTCCGCACGCCGCGCCGCGGAGGCGCTGCACATCAGCCAACCGGCGGTGACCCAGATCGTCCTGCAACTGGAGAACGCCGCGCGGCTCAAGCTATTCGACCGCAGCAAGGGCCGCATGGTGCCGACGGCTGAAGCCACGGCGCTGATGGATGAAGTGGAGCGCGTCTACGTCGGGCTGGATGCCGTGCAGCGCAAGCTCGAACTGCTGCGCACACACGAAGACACGGTCTTGCGCGTGGGCGCGCTGCATGCGATGGCGGCCAGCGTGATGCCGATGGCGGTCGCCAACTTCGCGCACAGCTACCCGCGCAGCCATTGCAAGCTCGAAGTCGATAGTTCACGCGCGCTGCGGGAGCGGCTGCTCCAGCGTGAGCTGGACCTGGCATTCATGGGCGATGAGGTCGATACCAGCGGCCTGACCGCGTCCGAATTCTATGCAGTGCCGGCGGTCTGCATCGTTCCCGCGACGCATCCGTATGCCACGCGCGCCAAGGTCAACGTGACTGACCTGGCCGATGCGCCGCTGATCGGCCTCGATGCCGCCGACCCTGCTCAACGGCAACTTGAGACGGACTTCGCCGCGCACCAGCTGGTGCCGAGATTCGCGGCCACGACTCCCTATAGCCATACGCAGTGCGCGCTGGTGCTGGCCGGCGCGGGGCTGGCCATCACCAATCCGCTCGTGGCGCGCACGTACGCGCCGCTGGGCCTCCGGAGCATTCCGTTTGCCGGCCCGGTGCGATTTCGCGCCGTTCTGGCATTCCATCCCGATCGTGGGCAGTCGGCGGCGGCACAGCACTTTGTCAGCCTGTGCCGTCACCGGGTGACGGATCTGCTCCGGGGTTGAGCGAGCGCTATTCGGCAAACAGGTCCGGACCGAATACCTCGTAGTGAATGCGCGCCTCGCGGACGCCCAGCTTCCTGATCGCGTCGTGTTGCATCCGCATGAACGGAATCGGCCCGCAGATGTAGTAGTCGGCGTCGGGCAGCGTGATCGCATCCTTGATCTTTTCGACTTCGACCAGGCCCGGGAAATCGAAGTCGGTCCCCGCCACGTCCTGTGGCAACGGGCTGTCGTAGAAGACGATGAGCTTGAAATTCGGCTGCGTCCTCGCGGTTTCGCGCAGCCTGTCGCGCATCGCGTGCACGCTGCTGTTCCGCGCGCCGTGTACGAACACCACCTGCCGGTCGGGGTCCTGGATGGCCTGTTTCAGCATGCTGATCATTGGCGTCAGGCCGACCCCGCCGCTGATCAGGACGATCGGCGTCCGGGCGTTCACGTCGATATGGAACGTGCCGTAAGGTGCGGCCAGCTTTACCTGATCGCCCTCGTTCACATGGTCATGCAGCAGGTTCGAGACGTAACCCGCTGGCTGCGCGCCACCCCCCTCCCGCTTGACCGAAATGCGGTACGTCCGGCCGTTTGGCATGTCCGACAGGCTGTACTGCCGGATCTGCTGCAAGCCTAGCGCGGGTACGTCGACGCCGATGCTGATGTACTGGCCCGGCTCGAAGTTCACCACCGGCGCGCCGTCCGCCGGCTCCAGCGTGAACGATGTGATCACACTGCTTTCCTGCGTCTTTTCCCGCACGATGAAACTGCGCCAGCCTGTCCAGCCTCCCGGCTGCCCCGCCGAGCGCTCATACAGGCCACTCTCCATGCCCATCAGCACATCCGCCAGATTTCCGTAGGCCTGCGCCCATGCCGAGATGATCTCATCGGTGGCGGCATCGCCGAGCACCTCCTTGATGGCGGCCAGCAGATGCTCGCCAACGATCGGATATTGCTCGGGCCGAACGCCAAGGCTGGCGTGCTTGTGAGCGATGTTGCCCAGCACGGCCATCAGGCTGCTCGGGTCCTCGATGTTCTCGGCATAGGCATAGACGGCGCGCGCCAGCGCCTGCTGTTGCTGGCCCTGTTCCTGATGCGCCATGTTGAACACGTTCTTCAGCTCCGGGTGCGCCGCGAACATCCGCTTATAGAAGCACTTGATGATGTCCAGGCCGTGCTGCGCCAGAACCGGCGCCGTCGCCTTCACGATGTCCTTCGTATGCTGGGTCAACATGGTTCGCTCCTGTCCCGGTGACTAGAACAGTCTTGTCAGAAACGAGTGATGTTGCAAGGCGGGTTCGGTGGCAGCCGGCTACGGGTTCGCCACGGGCTGGATATCGAGGATGACATTGCCGATCAGCTTCCCACCCTCCACCGCCTCATGTGCCTGTGCTATCTCATCCAGCGCAAAGCGCGCGCCGATGGTGTGCTGCAGCTTGCCCTCTTCCATCAGGCGGGTCAGCCCGGCGATGGCTCCCTGCCGGTCCGCGGGCGAAAGGTCATAGACGAGAAAGAACCGCAGGCTGATGGACCGGAACAGCAGATCCCGGAACGGAACCGGCGCGTCGCCATAGGCGTTCGAGCCATAGCAGACCAGTGTGCCGTGCGGCACCAGCACCCCCTTGGGAATCAGCTGTACGGTCGAGGAAAAATCCATGTCGACAATGGCGTCCACGCCATTCCCGCCGGTCAGCGCCATGACCCTCTCCGCAACCGACTCCTGCTTGTAGTCGATCGTTGACTGCGCGCCAGCCGCCATCGCATGCCTTGCCTTCTCCGCCGACCCCACGGTTCCGATGACACGCGCACCACGCTGCGCGGCGATCTGCACGACGTAGTGGCCGACGGCGGACGATGCCCCGATCACCAGGACGGTCTTGCCGGCGATGTCCCCCAGCAGGTGCACTGCCTGGAACGCGGTCAGCGCCGGAATGCCAAGACAGGCGCCCGCCGCCACATCCGTATTGGACGGCAATTTCACGGCCTGGGCTTCCGGCAACACGATGTATTCGGCGGCCGTACCCAGAGGACGCTGCCATTGCCCGTTCCAGATCCAGACCCGCTCCCCGACGCGCTCGGCGGCTACACCGTCGCCCACTGCATCGATGGTGCCTGCCCCGTCGCTGTGCGGCACGACCCTCTCGGTGCCCAGCGGACGGCTGCGTCGGGATTTGACGTCGGACGGATTGACGCCCGACGTAGCTAGCTTGACGCGAACCTCGCCGGCGCCCGGCACCGGGGTTGGCAATTCACCGGTTTCCAGGACTTCCCGGGCGTCTCCATTCTTGGTGTACCAGGCAGCGCGCATGATGTCTTCCTCATTCTTGATGGATCGAAAACCTGTATTCCTGCAGCGACAGGTGATTCTAGTCTTCCTTGCACACCCCTGGACGGGACCACGACACGGTCGAGGCTTTTATCGCCCGGCACGATCGATAGCCTGCCCCTGGTGCGCGACCGCCAAACCTGCTGCCCGGCGATCCGCTCACCGGCGCCAGGGCCTGTGCCGGCGCGGCTGATATAATCGCGCGACGTTTTATTGGGCTTGACGAAATGGGCTTCGAACAACTGGCAGCATTAAAGGCAAAACTGGCCGAACAGGCGAAGAAGGAAGCACGGGAACAGAAACCCCGCGCACGCCGTCCGGCGCCTTCCGCGAAGAACGCTGGGGCTTCCACCAAAACTCCCGCGCCTGCGGCTAAGAATCAGACCCCGGTCGACCCCGTGGTTCGTACCTTCGGCAAGCTGCAAAAGCGCTTTCCTCTCGCTTTCCCGAAGAATCCGGCACCCAAGGTGCCGCTGAAGGTCGGTATTTTCGAGGACCTGCTGGCGCATGCGCAGGAGCTTGCCCTGACCGAGGCGGAGCTGCGTGACGCGATCCGGACGTGGTGCCGTGGCGCCCGTTACTGGGCGTGCCTGACCGAAGGCGCCCAGCGGCTTGACCTGGCTGGCCAGGGTGCCGGGGTTGTCACTGAAGCCGATGCGCGCCGTGGACGCCAACTGCTTTCCGGCCGCACAAGGCAAGGCCAGGCGCAAGCCAAGGCACCCGCCCAGTCGGCACCTGCCGAGCCGGCACCCGCGCAGCCGGCACCCGAGCAGCCAGCACCCGCGCAGCCGGAATAATCATCGGCCCCGGCATCCCACTGCCGGGGTATCCGCCCCCCCTCGCGTGCCTTGAGCGCGATGGCGCGCCCCTCTTCACTTCCCCCGCTCTGCCATGCCCGCCGCATGGCGCCCCATTGCCGGCCGTTGGTGCATTTCGGGCACGGGAGTGTTGCCCGATCGGGCCGTCGACCGTCCAACGGTCGCAGCGCATACTGACTTCACAGGAAAAATCGGCCGGAAGCCCGCTTTGCCGCGCTCGCCTCGCGTAGCGCCGCGTGTGGTTTCCGGTCTCACTGACCGTCAATGGAGTCGATCATGCTGTCATCCCGAGAAGGCCATCGCGTTCCCAATGTCACGTTCCGAGTGCGGGACAACAATGAATGGAAGGACGTGACCACGGCCGACCTGTTCAACGGCAAGACCGTGGCCGTGTTCTCGCTGCCGGGTGCGTTCACGCCAACGTGTTCGTCGACCCATCTGCCGCGCTACAACGAACTGGCGCCGGCATTCC
Source organism: Cupriavidus sp. 291-E7 (assembly GCF_057798835.1). Lineage (NCBI taxonomy): Bacteria > Pseudomonadati > Pseudomonadota > Betaproteobacteria > Burkholderiales > Burkholderiaceae > Cupriavidus > Cupriavidus sp. 291-E7. Next base: position 113,343 of record NZ_JBYOJV010000003.1, on the reverse strand, counting down.
GGGCCGCCGGCGTGGATGCCATCCTGTGCGTGTCCGTCAACGACACCTTCGTGATGAACGAATGGGCCAAGGACCAGGAGTCGGCAAACATCACCATGATCCCCGACGGCAACGGTGCCTTCACCGATGGCATGGGCATGCTCGTGGACAAGGCCGACCTGGGCTTTGGCAAGCGTAGCTGGCGCTATTCGATGCTGGTCAGGAATGGCGTGGTCGACAAGATGTTCATCGAGCCGGACGAACCGGGCGACCCGTTCAAGGTTTCCGATGCCGACACGATGCTGAACCATATCGCCCCGAATTCGCGGCGCCCCGACCAGGTCGTGGTGTTCTCGAAAGTCGGCTGCCCGTTCTGCGCCAAGGCAAAGGAGCTGCTGTCGGAGCACGGCCTCATTTACGTGGACGTACCGCTCGATCACAAGATCCGTGGCAAGGTGCTGGGCGCGGTATCGGGCAGCATGACCGCGCCGCAGGTCTTCATCAACGGTCAGTGCATCGGCGGCGCGGAAGCGCTGGAGCAATACCTGCTGGGATAGGCGGCGTCAGAAACCTTCCGATGCTGACAGCCGTGCCGCCCCGATGCCGCCAACGGCACCAGGGCAACGCGGCGTCAGCCTTCGAGCATCACGCGCGCCGCGCGGTCAGCCACTTCTCGGCGCCGAGCGGCTCCGAACAGATCCGCACTTCGCCGATCTGGCCGAGGAAGCCGTTGGATGGCGTGTTCGCGTAGACGCCGCCACCAATCAGCATGCGGCTGGTGGCATTGACGAAGGCCAGGCCGCGTGTGTTGGACGCATTGCGCAGCACCGGTGCACCTTCCACGTACATCACGGTCTCATTGGTCGACGGACTGTTGACCACGGCAACGTGCACCCACCGTTCGGCGATGATTTCACCTGACCAGTTGGCGGCCGGATTCTTCGTACCGGCCGTGCTCGGCGTGACTTCCCACTGCACTTCGCGCAGGCTCGAGATCGCAAAGATCAACGGGCTTTCGTCACCATCGCCGCTGCCAAAGCCGGTGATGTCATCGCGCCGGCCCTCCCGCTCCATGATGTTCATCCAGGCGTTGTTGCCAGCCGTCCATGACGCCGGGATCTTGATGAACGCCTCGATCGTATAACCCAAATCGAACGTCACCGCATTGAGCGCCGCGGTGGTCTGCGTGGCGAAGTAGCTCATCCGTTGCGGCGAATTGGTCGAATTGGCGAACTTCACGCTGCCCGGCGCGGCGGACAGGTAGTGGTGATCATTCGACCAAGTCACGTCGCCAAGCTGGGCGGCGCCGCCGTTGGCCAACGCTTCACGTGCAATCGGGTTGGCGCCGGTCACATCGCTGATGACCTGACCCACCGGCACCGCCGCGCCATCGGCGCCGCCGAAGAAGCGCCAATGCGCCACCGTCGATGCCACCTGCGGGTAGTCGTTCGTATCAGCCGCCGGCTTCTTGTCAGTGGTGGCCGGCTCGGTGAAGTTGGCCAGGATGGCCGCTTTGGCCCGATCGTTGATCGGCGCGTTGTTTGCCGCCGGAATCGCGAACGCCGGGTTGAACCGCGCAAAGCGCTTGCGGAAATCGAAGTTGATCTCGAACTGCTGGTTTGCCTCGGTCAGCACGGCGACGTCGAATTCGCTCAACGATGCAGTGGGCTTCTGCGGCACCCACGGCGAGAACGAGATGACCTTGATCTTGTTGTTGGTCAGGTCGAATTCGTACAACCGCATCAGGCCATTACCGCCCATGTAGGCCATCTGGTAATCCACCACCATTTCTTCGACCGGGTTGCCGAAGTTGTTGACCTTGGTAAGGTGGGCGGCACCGTGATAGTGGCCGTTGAGCGTCATGAAGATCTGATCGTTGTCCTTGATCAGCTTCTCCCACAACATCAGGCCATAGGGCACTTCCAGCGGACTCACGCCATCCGGCGCGATATTGAGCAACTGGTGGGTGGACAGGATCACCGGCACCTTCGGATACCGGGCCAGCACGCCACGCGCCCATGCGATGGCCGCATCGGACGCGCGCCACGACATCGACAACACCATGAACTGATTGCCGTCCACCTGGAACAAATGGTACTCGTGGAACCCGGACGGATCGCGCCCGCCGAACGTCGCTTGGCGCTGTGCGCGCGTGGTCGGAAACGTCTTCAGATACGGTTCGTTGGCGAGATTGCGCTGCGCGTCGGTATTCGACGCCTGGCTCGTCGCATCGACGTAGTCGACGTCCGAGATCACATCGTGATTACCGGCCAGGATCGAATACGGTGCCTTCGCCGATTCCATGACGCCCATCGCCTCGTCGGCAATCTGCCATTGCAGCGGCTTGCCCTGCTGGTCGACCACATCGCCAAGGTGAATCGAAAACGGGATTCGGAGGTCGGCGGCATTCTGCGTGATCCACTTGGTCTGCGCCATGAATGGCGTGGAACCGTATTTGCGCTGGAACTGCAGGTTCTCGTCCGTCGTGGCATAGCGCGAATAGAACTGCGTATCGGGCAGCACCGCCAGCGCAAAGCTGGATACCTTACCAGTGGGCGTGGGCGACGTGCCTCCCGGCGTGCCGCCGCTACCCGGCGTGGTGGACGACGCATCGTCTCCACCACCGCATGCCGCCAGCAACGCCGAGCTGCCCAGCGACATGCCAATGCCTGCTTTCAGCAGAAGCCGCCGCTGGCGGTCTGGAATGCCCTCGAGTTGTTGGGTGCTGGCCTTTTCGATTTCGGCGGTAAGTTCCGGTCTGCTTTTACGCATGGCAATCGTTCTGAAGAATCTGAAAAAGCACTTATTCTCAGAAGACCGCGTGACTGCCGGATGACGAAAATATGATGGATTAAAGCTGGGAATTGCCGCCGCGAAAGGTCATTCCCAGTGTTGGTGCCTTGTTTCATCGAGCGCCGAAATCCTTGCGAAACGATGACGCGGATATCCCGAGCGTCGATTCAACGCCAATCAAGGGGAATGGCGCGTCGCCCGTGAAGCGTATAGATTCGAGTTCATTGCCAGCGCGGTGAATCACCCTCCAGCCATGTCAGATGCAAAAAACTCGTCCGATTCTTCAGCCGGCACGGACCCGGCGGAGCCACCGCGCCAGGAATCGGAACCAGCCGCCGGCGAGTCTGCCGCCGCAGGCAGCCCCAACCGCGAGCGCCTGCGCGAGCTTCGCCTTCGCACCTACCACGCGGCGCACCGCAAGCAACGGCAGATAGGGCGGATATCCCGCACATCGCTCAGGTATGGCGTATTCATGTGTGGCGCGGGATTCGTGGCAGTGTTTTCGATGGTCTTCGCGTGGATTGCCGAACTGGCACTGCACTGGAACGCGCAGGTGACACGCGCCACGCCCTGGCTCGCATTTGTGATGCTCCCCTTCGGCCTGGCGGCGCTGCGCTGGCTGACGATCCGGCTGGCGCCGCAAGCCCGGGGAAGCGGCATTCCACAGGTGATCGCCGCCGTGATGTTGCCGCCGGCTGGGGCTGCGCAGACCCTGCTCGTCTCTTTCCGTCAGGCGCTATGGAAGATTCCCCTGACGATCGGCGCGCTGCTTGCGGGGGCGTCCGTGGGCCGGGAAGGGCCATCGGTGCAGATCGGCGCGGCCGCGATGCTGGCTTGGGGCCGGTGGTGCCATGAAAAATTCCGATTCCGCATCGGCTTTCATCCCAATGCGCTGATTGCCGCCGGCGCCGCCGGAGGGCTCGCGGCAGCGTTCAACACACCGCTCGCCGGCGTCGTGTTTGCCATCGAGGAGCTGGGTAGAGGCACCGCGGTCCGATGGGATCGGCTCGTGCTATCTGGCGTGCTGACGGCTGGCTTTCTGTCGTTGGCGCTGTTCGGCAACAACCCGTATTTCAGCGTCAAGGTTGCGATGCTTCCGTTGCGCGAGGCATGGGGACCGGTGTTGCTGTGCGCGGTCGTCAACGGCGTGATGGGCGGCCTGTTCGCCAAGGCACTCATTGCCGGTGTGCCGGGACTTACGCCATCGGCATGGCGCGCCGCCGTGTCCCGGCATCCCATATGGGTAGCTTTCGGATGCGGGCTGGTTGTCGCCTTCCTTGGCTGGGCGACGGCCGGCGCCACGTTTGGCACCGGCTACGAGCAGGCCTCGGGCCTTATCAATGGCGAGCCTCACAGTACGCTGTGGTTCGGCCTGGCAAAGTTCGTGGCGACCGTGGTGTCCTACTTCGCTGGTATTCCGGGTGGAATTTTCACGCCGGCACTGGCCATTGGCGCGGGCATCGGACAGAACGTCGCGCATTTTGCCAGCGGGCTGGCCGAGCCGCGCATGCTCGCGCTCGTATCGATGGCCGCCTTTCTGGCCGCTGCCACGCAGGCGCCCATCACGGCAAGCGTCATCGTCATGGAGATGACCCGCACGCAGGATCTGACGCTATTCCTGCTGGCCGCGTCGTTGCTGGCCTCGTTCATCTCCCGTCAATTCAACCCGCACCCCTTCTACCACCACATGAGTCGTGAGTTCCGCAGGGAAGCGATGTCGATCAGCCGTCAGCAATCCGCCCCATAGATGCCGAGCCAGCGGCTATCGCATGGTTATTTTTGAAACGCGTCAGGCCGCCCGCTGCAGTCGGGCGCGGGCGCGCTCGATGACTTCGAATACGAACATGCCGGCCAGCATGGCCGCGACGAAACCCACTGCCTTGGGATAGCCCGCGCCCAACGCCACCAATGCCGGGCCCGGGCAAAATCCCGCCAGTCCCCATCCAATGCCAAAACATGCGCTGCCCAGCACGAGCCGCGCGGTCACCCCCGTACTCGCGGGCCATTGCATGGGCAATCCCAGAACCGTTCGCGTGCGACGCCGGGCGATGGCAACACCGAGCACACTCAGCGCGATCGCCCCGATCATGACAAAGGCGAGCGAAGGGTCCCAGGAACCGGCGAGATCGAGAAAGCCGAGCACCTTGGATGGATTGGCCATCCCCGAGACGATAAGCCCGACGCCAAAGACCAGACCGGCAAGCAAGGCGAAAAGGAATGGCATGATCACGCTCCAAGCAGATGACGCTGCACGAAGACCGTCAGGAATCCGGCGGCCATGAACGTCACTGTCGCCACCAGGGAACGGATAGCGCCACGGGAAATGCCGCAAACGCCGTGGCCGCTCGTGCAGCCGCTGGCATAGCGTGTGCCAAGCCCGACCAGGAAACCCGCAATCAGAACTTCAGGCCAGCCTGCCTCGATCTCCGCAACCGCGGGCATGCCGAACGCGAGCGTGAGCGCTGGCGCGCCAATCAGGCCGGCAAGAAAGGCAATCCGCCATGCCATGTCGTTGCGCGGGATACTGAGCAGGCCGCCCAGAATGCCGCTGATCCCGGCGATCCGGCCGTTGAACAGCAGCAGCACCGTCGCCGCTAGGCCGATCAGGACGCCGCCTGAAAGGGAGGCCCAGGGCGTGAAGTTGGAGAAGTCGATCAGCATGTTCACGTTTCCTTCGAGAAGGTCGTGATGATGCCATGTACTGCCAACATCCAGATTGAAATCGCCCGGGGGCATCAGCCGGCGACGAATCGCTATCGTCCCCCGTGCACGGGCGCACCGGCTTCCGGCATTTCGGCGCACAGGATGGTGCCGGTGGTGGACTCGGTCATCAGCAGCGTCTTTCCGTCTGCCCCGCCAAAGCAAAGATTGGTCAGCGATGCGCCGACGGGCGTGCGGATGATTTCAACTGGCTCGGCGCGATGGTTGAGCACCCAGACATAGCCAAGCCCCGGGTTGGCGACAAGCAGGAAGCCGTCGGCACGCATTGCCAGCCCATCCGGGCCGCTGGGTCCATAGGACGTGAAGAACTGCCCGACCTTGCTGACCGATCCATCCGCCTGCAGCGGCACACGCCAGACGCAGTTGCCGCGCGTCATTGCCACGTACAGCACCTTCTCATCGGGCGACAGCACCAGGCCATTCGGGCTGGGTGCGTTGCTCAGCAGAACGTCGAGCTTGCCGGCCGGCGACAAACGGTAGACGCGACCCGTGGGGTCATGCATGCCGGTCTGGCCCTGGTCCGTGAAATACAGATTCCCCGCCGAATCGAAGGTCAGGTCGTTGACACCACGAAAGCGCTCCGAGTTTCTGCGTTCGAGGAACGGGGTCACTGTGCCCGTCTTTGCGTCAAGCCGCATCAGCCCGTTGCGATAGTCGGTGATCAGAAAGTCTCCACCGGCCATGCGCTTCATGCCGTTCGGCTCGCCGTCGTACTCGGCCACGAGTTCCCAGTCGCCCTGCATCGACACGCGAAACACGCGGCCATAGGGGATGTCGGTCACCCAGAGATGGCCCTCTGACCAGACTGGACCTTCCAGGAACGAGTCGGTGACCGCGCCGCCACGATTGGCAAGTGACCAGGCGTTGTCCCGATCCTGCCGGCGAAACGACTCGGGAAGCCGGGTCAGCACCGTGGCATCGCGCAAGGTCGGTTGCTGGAAATACAGCATCATGGCTCTCCGCGGGTTATCGGGATCATTGCTTCTCGATATTGGCTTTCTGCGCAACGGCGGCCCATTGCGCGGTTTCCCGCTGGATCAGTTGCGCAAACGCGGGGCTGTCCAGGTCACCTGGCTGCGCGCCCATCTGCGCAAGAAATTCCTTCATGTCAGGCGCCTGGAGGGCTTTCTGGACCTCCGCCTGCAGTCGGGCGATCACTTCCCTGGGGGTGCCCTTCGGCGCTGCCAGGCCCGACCAGTTGAACAGGCTGAATGTGGGCAAGCCTGCTTCAGCGAAAGTTGGCACGTTCGGGAACACATCCACACGCTTCTTGCCGCTGATGGCCAGCAGGCGTATCTGGTTGCCCTTGACCGGCGCCAGCGCGGTCGGCGTGGACACCACCAGCAAATCGACGCTGCCGCCCAGCAGCCCCACCATTGCTTCGCCAGCGCCCTTGTAGGGGACGTGCATCAGCTTGATACCCGCCGCCTGCTGGAAGGCCTCGGCGGCAAAATGGGGCGAACTGCCAGGGCCGCCGGTACCGAACGTGACGTCGCCCGGATGGGCCTTCGCATAAGCGATGAGTGCACCCAGATCCTTGAAGCGCGAATCGGCCTTGACGCCGACGACCACGGGCGAGAACGCAAACGGCGCAATCGGCACCAGCGCGGTCTGGTGCTCCCAGTTCAGCTTTCTGAAAACGTAGGGCAGCGTGGTGTACGAATTGTCGTTGGCCAGCAGTGTGTAGCCGTCTGCCGGAGCGCTGAGCACCTGCATCGTACCGATGGTGCCGGACGCACCCGGCTTGTTCTCGACGACAAAGCTCTGCCCCATCTGCACCGTGAGCTTCTGCGCCACCTTGCGGGTCACCACGTCCACGGCGCCGCCCGGAGGATTTGGCACGACGATACGTACCGGCTTGTCAGGATAGGCCGCCAGCGCGGGCGTGCCCATGCCTGCCAGCGCCGAGACGGCGACCAGCGGCAAAAATATACGATGAATCATTGTTGTCTCCTGGCAGCGGCAATGGATTGGTTGTTCGCCACCCATTGCCGCTGTCCGATTTTATGCAACGGAGCGCGACGGCCCCGTCTATGCCACTGTGGCGATGTCTTGCAATACTGCCAGCACGTTTCGTGCGGCACCTACGCCCATGTTCACGTACGCGGCATCGCTTACGCCGCCGATATGGGGCGACAGGATGAGATTCGGAATCTTCTGGAACGGATGAGGCGCCGTCATCGGCTCGACCGCAAAGCTGTCCAGGCCCGCGGCGTATAGCTTGCCGCTCAGCAGCGCCTCCGCCAGCGCCGACTCGTCGATCAGACCGCCGCGCGCCGTGTTGATCAGAATCGCGCCATCCTTGAACTGGGCCAGCGTTTCGCGGTTCAACATGCCGCGGTTTTCGTCCGTCAGCGGGCAATGCAGCGACACCACATCGGATTCACGATAGAGCTGCTGGAGGTTGTCCACCAACGTCACGCCTTCGGGCACCGTCCTTGCATACGGATCGAACGCCAAGACATGCATGCCCAAGGCCACGCCGGTCACCGCGGCGCGGCGGCCAATCTCGCCCAGCCCCACGATGCCCAGTGTGCGTCCATTCAGTTCGATGGTCTTGTGCGTCGACTTGTCCCAGTGGCCCGCACGCATACGGTCATTGAGATGCGGCACCGCCTTGGCGCAGGCAAGAATCAGCGCCCAGGCGTGCTCGGCCACGGCGGCTGCGTTGGCTCCCACCGCGGCCTTCACGGTGATACCACGCTCGGACGCCGCCTTCTGGTCGATCACATCGATGCCGCTGCCATGCTTCGAGATCACCTTCAGTGACGGGGCGGCGTCCATGATGCTGGCGCCGATCTTGCCGTAGCGCACGATCATCGCAACGGGGTCCTTCTCCCTGGCCAGTGCCAGCACCGTCTCTTCGCTGCACTGCTTGCCTGCGTAGCACACGTCGAAAGCATGCAGCAGTTCCAGCGCCTGCGGCGCGAGGTCGCTTCCCGTGACCAGCAGAACGGGTTTCTTGGCCTCGGTCACAGCGATTCGCCTTCCGCCAGCACGCCGGCCATACGCAGTTCCTTGTCGAGCCAGCCCGGACGCAGATCGCCTGCCTTGATGGCGGCAATACGCTTGGCCTCCGCATCCACCTTCTTTTGTGCCAGGTCCAGGATTACCGGCACGTCTTCGCGTGGAATGACAACGACGCCATCGGCATCGCCAACAATCAGGTCGCCCGGATTGACGGCGACGCCGGCCACCGATGCGGGCCAGTTCACCAGGCCGCCGATGGCCTTGGTCGGGCCGCACGGATTGGTACCGGCGGAAAACACCGGGAACGGGCCATTGGCCAGCTCGTGCGAGTCGCGCACGGCCGCGTCGATGACGAATCCGGCCACGCCCGAAGCCTGTGCCTGCGTGGCCATGATCTCGCCGCACAAGGCCGCTGTCTGATCGCCCTTGCCATCGACGACGATCACGTCGCCTGGTGTGGCGATGGCGAGCGCCACGTGGAACATCAGGTTGTCGCCGGGGCGCACCTCCACGGTCAGCGCGGGACCGCACACCTTCATGGCGGGCGACAGTCCCTGTACCCGGGCATTCAGCGTGCCGCGACGGCCCACTACATCGGCCAGGATGGCGGCCTGAAACTTCGAGGCACGCTCGACCAGCTCAGGGGATACCCGCTCGAATTCACGACGAATCGCGGGGGAGGCTTTGGTTTGGATGCTCATGTACAACTCCAGAAATCACGGACGAACAAAAGGGGGCCTACTTCGTGGAAGCGATCTTCCAGAGGCTTTCGAACTTGCCGCGCTGCGCGGCCATGTGCTGGGTCCACGCAGCGCCGGACAGATAGGAGATGCCGCGCGCCTCGTTGACGGCGCGGCTCAGGAATTCAGGGTCTTTGGTGGTGGCTTCGATCGCGCTCTGCAGACGCCTTGCGATCTCGGGCGGCAAACCCTGTGGCGCGGCGAATCCGCGCTCCGACGAAATCGTGATGTCAAGCTTCTGCTCGCGAGCCGTCGGGATATCGGCCACGACGCCAGGGCGCCGCTCGCTGCCCAGTTGCGCCAGCACCTTCACGTCCTTTGAAGCGCGATCAGCCTCGGTGTACTCGGTCGTGCTCATCGCCATCACGTCGATGTGGTGGCCCAGCAGGCTGGTCTTGGTCTGCGACGTGCCGGCAAACGGAATGTGATTGACCTTCGCGCCGGTGGCCTGCTGCAGCGCCAGCGCCGCCATGTGCCCGTTCGTGCCGATGCCATTGCTGCCCATCGCCAGCCCTTCGGGGTTGCCCTTGAGCTGCTTCACCAGATCGGCCATCGACGCGAGCTTGCTGTCGCCGGCCACCACGAACATGGTCGGATCGTCGATCACGCGCGCCAGCGGAACGATGGCGGCCGGGTTGTATTTGGGCGTTCGCTGGATCGGAATCGTCAGGAATGACGGCGTCGAGATAATGCCGATCGTGTAGCCATCCGGTGCCGCCCGCGACAGGGACACATATGCAATCTCGCCAGATGCACCGGGCTTGTTCACCACGACAATGCGTGCCTTGCCGCCAAGGTGCTTCTGCAGAAAAGGCGCCATTGCCCGCGCCAGCAGGTCAGTGCCCCCGCCGGCGGCAAATCCGACATACACCTCGATGGGCCGGTCTTCAGGCCACGCCGCCTGGGCTGACATCGCGGCCATTGCCATCGCCGCGAAAAGAAGACCTCGGGATCGAACTGCGCGCATTACTTGTCTCCGTTCCTAGCGTTGTACTCTGTACAACGTCGTTTCGTAAATTTGAGACAACTATAGTCGCTAGACGGCGTAGCTCCACCTGTCGTTTACCCGTGTACGATACAAAATAGCGTTGTACATCGTACAATCGCAGAAAATATCGTCGGGAATCAAAGATGAGTAACCACGGGGTTGCCGCGGTCGAAAAGGCATTGAGCCTGCTGGATTGCTTCCGGCTTGGATCGGAAATCCTCTCGCTCGCGCACTTGTCGTCGGCGTCGGGAATGCACAAGACAACCGTCTTCCGGTTGTTGAATTCGCTGGAGAGAATGAGCTACGTGGTACGCACCGCCGACGGCCGATACGCACTGGGCCCGCGCGTGCTCTACCTGGGCAAGCTCTACGAGCAGTCTTTCCAGCTCGGCTCGGTCATCGAACCCGTCCTGCAGGAGCTCGCGCTCGCAACGCGGGAAAGCGCGTCTTATTACGTGCTCCACGGCGACGAGCAGCGGATGTGCCTGTATCGCGCGGAACCCAGTGAGGGCTTGCGGGAAACCCGCCTGCCGGGCACGATCCTCCCACTCGACGATACGGCGATCGGGTCCGTGCTCAAGTACTGGGGCAAGGAAGAAGTATCCGCAAAGCGCGACGATCCGTTGCCGTGGTTCACGTCTGGCGTCCGGGACGTCTATACGGCGGCATTCGCCACGCCGCTGTTCGGCGCGGGCGACAAGTTCATGGCGGCACTCACGCTCTCCGGGCCTGCGTCGCGCCTGCAGGCAGCGGATCGATCGGAGATCGCGCGCGTCCAGCTTGTGGCCGCGAACAAGCTGTCCAGGTTGCTGGGCGCCAGCGCCGCGTGGTGCGAATCGATCTACAACACCGACTCATTCATGCACGACTAACCGGTTTCCGTCGCGCCACTCGCCTCGGAACGACAACAGGAACATGCAATGGCTCTTACCGCAGAAGCAAAAGGTGTATTCCCTATCGCGCCGACTCCGTTCCTGGATGACGGCTCAATCGATGTCAGTTCCATCGATCGCATGATGGACTTCTACGTCGGGTGTGGATCCACGGGCGTCACGGTGCTCGGTCAGCTCGGCGAAGCCGCGAAGCTCGAACACACGGAATCGCTCGACGTCGCGGCCCGCGTCATCGCCCGCTCCGCCGGGTTGCCGGTCGTTGTGGGCGTGTCCGCCCCCGGCTTTGCCGCCATGCGGGCCCTGACGAGAGACGTGATGGATAGGGGCGCGGCCGGCGTCATGATTGCACCGCCCAACACGCTGCGCACCGACGACCAGATCGTGACCTACTACCGGCAAGCCGTGGAGGCCATTGGCGCCGATGTGCCATTCGTCCTGCAGGATTACCCCTTGACCTTCTCCGTACAGATGACGCCTGGCGTGATCCGCCGCATCGTTCAGGAGCTGCCGTCGTGCGTCATGCTCAAGCATGAGGACTGGCCGGGTCTGGAAAAGATATCGACGCTGCGCGCATTCGAATCCGATGGATCGATGCGCCATATCTCCATCCTGTGCGGCAACAACGGCCTGTTCCTGGACTACGAACTCGAACGCGGTGCCGATGGCGCCAACACCGGATATTGCTTCCCGGACATGCTGTGCGACGTTGTCAGACTCTCGGCCGAGGGGCGGCGCGAAGAAGCCCATGATCTGTTCGATGCGCACCTGCCCTTGCTTCGCTACGAGCAACAGCCCGGCGCCGGCCTGGCCGTGCGCAAGTACGTGCTGATGCGGCGCGGCATCCTGAGTTCCGCCGCCCAGCGCAAGCCCGCCGCGGCAATGTCCGAGCGAGCCAGGAAGGAAGTCGACCACCTTCTGGCGCGGCTGGCCACCAAGGACCCGCGCGCCGCGCAATGCCTAGCGTAACGCGCATCCGACACCCCCAAGGCCGCCGGCGTTATACGCCGGCTACTCCGGCTACCGCACGGGAATCGCATTCGGATTTGGCATTGGGTTGATCACAGCGGCGGCGATCTTCGGCAATTGCGACGCGAACAACGACGACGTACACATCGGGCATCGCAACGAATGCGGCGTTCCGGTTTTACCGGAACGCCGCATTGAATCCACCCGACTCCGCCCTGTCAGTTAATTAATGATTGGATTCTTCTTCTGCATATCGTCCTTAATCATCTTTGACCAGCTTGCACCCACTTGCCGTTCGGTCACATAGCCGCGTTTCCGCGTATCGATCTGGTCGAAGCGCTTGTAAACCTCGGGCATGCCGGCACGCGCTTCCTCACGGGTCAGCTTGCCGTCGTGATCGGTGTCGGCTTCCTTGAAGCGTTCGGAAAACCACTTCTTTGTCTCCGCCGGGGTCATTCCCTTTGGCGGCTGCGGTACTTCGTTGATATCCGTGGTAGTCGGTGCGGCTGCCGGCATTCCCGCTGGCGCCGCTTCTTGCGCGGGCTGTGCGTAAACGGCGCTATTGGCGACGGCAGTCAATAATGCGAAAGCAGCGACAAGGAAGTTCACCCTTACCATTTTCTCTCCCGTTTCGTGATTTGCGCCGTTGTAGCGGCCGCTGAAAATGCGATGATTGCAGACCGCAATGACATCGCTCCAGCACCGGTATAGTGCAAATCCGACCAGTGCGACAGCTTTTTGCTTATCGAGGCAATGCCGCCTCGTTCCATTAATTGGAAATCCGCAGCCGTCTGGCGTGCCCATACCTATACCGATACCGCGCATCGTTGCCGCCGATAATTAATGCGGAAAATCGGAATGGCAACGGAGAAGAGTTTGTAGGACCTTGGTCCAATGGAAGGACTGCGTCGATCGGCCTACCGTGTGCGGAGTTAATACCGAAGCAGCAACGCGCGAACGCCAGATTTTGGGAGGCACCAGCATGCCGACTTTGAATCCGCCGCAAAGCGAAAGTGCCAGGGATCGCGCGCCGGTTCTGGATGTCGTCGACCGCGTGTCCGAGATGTGTTTCGGGCTGTACATGGCGCTGACGTTCGTTGGCACGGTCTCCTCCACCACCGCCGGACCTGACGCGGCACAGACCATGCTGCGTGCCGCCATTGGCTGCAACCTGGCCTGGGGACTCGTCGACGCGATCATGTATCTGGTGCGGACGCTGGCGGGGCGCGGCATGCTTCAGAAGCTAGCCGTGACGGTGAAGCACGGCAGTCCAACCGCCGGCATTGCGGCGATCCGCGACGCGCTGCCGCCCGCCATGAATCCACACATCGCCAACGAGGATCTGGAACCCATACGGGCGCGGCTCGTTGCCGGGGCCACGGTTTCGGAGCGCCCTTCCCTGAATCTTCCGGACCTGCTTGCCGCGATACGCATCTTCTGCATCGTCGTGCTGTCGACCTTTCCCGTTGCGCTGCCATTCGTCCTGTTGCACGACGTAGCAACCGCCCTTGTCGTGTCCAGGGTTCTGACGCTGGCCATGCTCTTCGCCGGCGGTGCGGCGCTGGGGCACTACGGCGGGATCAGCCCGTGGCGGGCCGGCCTTGGCATGATGGTGCTCGGCGTGGCCGTGACCGCGGCGGTCATCGCTTTGGGAGGATGAAATGCGCGCGCCCCTGGCCGCCGTCGGGTTCTGGCTGGCTTCGAGCTGCGTCCTTGCCCAGGAAGTGGCCGTCGTCCAGCCGGACGCTGGTGGCGCTCCGCCGCCTGCGTGGACCTTTCTGGCGACGGGGTTCTGGAACATGCCGCGACAGGAGGGCAACTACGGGTCGGGCATTTTTATCGCCGATCATGACAAGCTTCATCTGGAAGCGCGCGTCAACTACGAGGCGCGGCACGCGCAGTCGGGCTTTATCGGATGGTCGTTCTCCGGCGGCGAGAAAATCCAGTACAAGGTCACGCCGATTGTCGGCTTCGTGGCCGGCAGCGCCCACGGGCCAATCGCGGGCGCGGAGGCCAGCCTAGCGGTGGGCAAGTTCGACTACTACATCGAAGCGGAGTATCTGCCCGGAACCGGCTCCACCACACCCTATACCTATGCCTGGAGCGAGCTGGGCTTCCGGCCGGTTCCGTGGCTTCGCTTTGGCTTTGTTGCGCAACGCACCCGGGTCTATGGCGGAGATCGTGACTTTCAACGCGGCGGCTTGCTGCAGCTCACATTCGGCAAGATCACCGGCAGCGTCTATTGGTTCAATCCCAAGTCCCATGAGCAGGTGGTGATTGCCGCCATGACCGTCGCGTTCTAGCGTCGCGCGGGTTCCGAGACGAAACCTCGCGCACCAAGTGCCGCAAACTGGCCTTGCCGTACTGGCTGGCCGTGGAAAACATTCAGCCGCCCATTCAACTGCTTGCGGCGGATATATTCTTTACGAACGGGGTGCGGTTCCTGTCCGCACCACCACCGAAAGTACGGCACTGACGACATGAAGCGTGTTCACGCACTGACCGGGCTTTGCGTCCTGTTGGCTGCCTGCGTATCGACCGGCGTAGACGTGAAGCCGGAGCAATTGTCGAACTTCCTGCCCGGCTTTTCTACAGCCGATGACGTCACCACCCAGCTTGGAACGCCAACTTCCCAGGTAACGTTAAGGAACGGCTCCACCATCCTGATCTATTCCTTCGCGACGTCCAGACCTCACCCTGAGAGTTTTATCCCGTTTATCGGCCCGCTGTTTTCCGGAGGCGAGATTCGGTCGTCCACCGTCCTGTTCGAGTTCGATGAAAACGGCGTTCTCAGAAGTCAGCGCAGAACGACATCGAGCGGTGCTTCGGGCTTGAGCGTGTTGCCGCCCAACCCGATGTAGCCGGACGCTACGGGCCATTGTGATGCGAGCGGATCTCACGGCCGAGGGAATCTTCTTGCCGCCATGACATCGCAATGAAAATGCGGCGCCCAACCAGAAGCGCCGCATTTCATGCCTGACTCAGTGCGTCAACGCTCAGAAGCGATGTCGCATGCCGAGGAACACGCCAACACTGTTGTCATGCCCGGCGTATGGGCCGTTCATGCTTGCGCTGACCTTGTTGTAGGTTCCCGCGATGTACGTGTCGGTCCGCTTCGAAAAGAAATAGTCGCCTATCAGGAAGGCAGACAGCTTGTGGCCGTTGTCGCCAGCGGCATTGACGTTATCGACGGCATCATAGATCGCCGCCGCCTTCACTACGAACGCTTGCGTGACCTGGTACGTGGCACCGAACTGGAAGACGTGGTCCGTTCTTGCCGCGGTACCGGCGCCGATGTTCGTAATGCCGGGATTGGCATAGAACTGCGCGTTGGTGCCGTAGGTCGGTGCGAAGTCCTGGCTGGTCGATGGCGCAAAAGCCGCGTCGCGTCGCGTGAAGAGGTAGTAGCCGTGCAGTGTCACGGAGCCAATCGCATAGGACGCGCCCACACCGGCGTTCGTTTGCTTGTTCCTGGCCGGGTCTCTGGCCTGCTGGCCTACGATGCCCAACCCGAGCGGTCCGCTGGTATAGCCCACGCCCGCCGCATACGTCGAGCCGGCCGACGCGGCGCCCGCAAATTCGCCAAGCGAGTACGCGGCCTCGAACTTCAGCGGCCCAACGTTCTGCTGATACTTGACCGAATTGTCGAGCCGCGACCCTTCCAGCAGCTGCACCCAGACGTCGCTCGCGCCGGTATTGCCCCAGCCGATCGTGTCGAACGGCAACAGGATATCGAACGGCACGCTGTATTGGCGACCGAGCGTGATCTGCCCGTAGTCCGCATTGAGGCCGACCCAGGCTTGCCGGCCAAACAACCGTGCGCCCTGCAGCGATACGCCGGTGTCCGGGCTGAATCCCGACTCAAGCCTGAACACCGCCGATGTGCCGCCGCCCAGATCCTCGCTGCCCAGAATCCCCCAGCGCGAGCCATTGAAGAAGCCCGGCACGATACCCACCGCGCCACCACTGCTGGTGGCTCGTCCCGCTGCATTCGTCGCGGCGACCTGATGGGATTGATATGCGATGGCGGTATCGATCAGTCCGTACAGCGTGACGGACGTCTGCGCATGCGCCGTGCCTGCAATCGTCAGCATGGCGCCAAGCACGGAAACCTTCTTCACGGCGCTGGCTCGCCTTTGTGTACTGACCGTGGTCAGTCCTCCCTTGTCCTGCATCTCTCATCTCCTCCTCTGTTGTGGAACGTCTTTTTAAATTGGTTTCGAATGTAAATTACATGATGGACATCGTCAACTATCTACACGTGCAATCTGTCGCTTCCAATTGACAATGCAGTTAGAATCGTTGACAGACTCAACCAATGGAAACCCTCGCCGATGAGCGCAACGAAACGCAGTTCAGGTGCCGCGCCGCGGATCATTACCGATCTGCTTTCCTCACGACTGCACAACCTGGCCGGCCTTTCAGCGGCAAGCGCGTCTTTGCGCGTGCAGCGCAAGTTCGGGCTGACATTGCTGGAATGGCGATCGATCGGCATGCTCGGCGCGCACGCACCGCTATCGCTGAAGGAACTCGCGCGCCGCGCCGCGCTGGACAAGAGTTACGCCAGCCGCACGGTATCGGGACTGATCGAGCGCGGACTGATCGTGAGCGAGCGGAGTGACACCGACGCCCGGGCGGTTCTGCTAAGCCTGACCAAGACCGGCGACGCGCTCTACCGCAAGGTGATCGTCGACGCCAATGCGCGTAACGAGCGGTTGCTGAGTCCGCTGAACGCGGAGCAACGCAAGCAACTGATGGAAATGCTGGCGATGCTCACCACCAGCGCGCGTGAAGTGCTGGACCAGGAGCGACGGGCCGCCGCCGGCGAACCCATCGAGGAGACGGAACCCCCTGTGGCGGCGGCCGACACGTCGACGCACACGGAAGGCGCCGATCTGGATCTCGGCGAGATCCGCTCGCTGTTATCGCGCCTTAACCAGCTGGTTGGCAATTCAGGCGGCGCGTAGCGACGCCCGCAGCGGATTCAGGCCGCTGCGCAACACCCGGCTGTGCAAGGCTCGCCCGAGCACCGCTTCACATTGCCGGGCTGCCTCCAGCATGCCTTCCAGATCGATACCTGTTCGCACGCCCATCGCGTCCAGCAATGCAACCCAGTCCTCGGTGCAGACGTTGCCGGTATGTCCGCCACCGTATTGCACCTTGGCGGGATGACCGCCCACACCGCCTATGGCGCAATCGAAGTGCGTCACCCCTGCGTCCAGCGCGGCAACATAGTTGACCAACCCCGTGCCGCGCGTGTCGTGGAAATGCGCAATCGGCGTGACATCCGGAAAATCGTGGCGCATGGCCCTGAACAGGGACCGCGTGGTCTCGGGCGTTGCCATGCCGGTTGTATCGCCAAGCGTCACCAGCGTGACGCCCGCATCTCGAAACCGTCCCACGTCGCGTAGCACCTCCTGCGGATCGACACGGCCTTCGAACGGGCAGCCGAATGCGACCGAGATAGTGCCGACCATGCGAAAATGCCCGCGCGCCGCATCGGCCATGACGCCGATGTTCTGCCATTGATCCTCGCGGCTGCGCTTGAGATTTCGTTCCGAATGCGACGATGAGGCGGACACCAGCAGGCTCACTTCGTTGGCGCCGATACCTGCTTCCAGGTCTGCCAGCGCGCGCTGCACCGCGTGGCCGTTGGCGCAGGTCGCCTTGTACTTGACGCCATCGCGCCGTGGCAGCGCGCGCAGCAACTCGGTGGCATCGGCGAACTGCGGAACCACTTTCGGATTCGAGTACGACGTGGCTTCCACCCGTGGAAAGCCAATCGCCGCAAATCGGTCGACCAGCGCAACCTTGGTTTCGGTCGGCACAAAATCGGGTTCATGCTGCAGCCCGTCGCGGGCAAAGCACTCACACAGGACAACTTCGGCAGTCATGGGCGTATCCGTCTGGGTGTTCATTGGCTTGCCAGGTGAAACAGCGCGATGGCGTGCTCGCGCAGCTTGTTCTTCTGCACCTTGCCACTTGCCGTCATGCCAATGCGTTCGAAGTCGGTCACGATATCGGCGTAGCGCGGCGCGCGGAAGTTCGCCATGCGCGGCTTGGCCCAAGCCAGCAGCGCCTCGGCATCCAGTGCCATGCCCGGCTTCAGCGTGACAAACGCGGCCGGCACTTCGCCCAGGCGCGCGTCGGGCACGCCGACCACCTGGGCCGAAGCGACGGCGGGATGGGACAGCAGTACCTGCTCCACCTCCGCCGGCGCCACGTTCTCGCCCCCGACGCGGAACACATCCTTCAGCCGGCCCACCAGCCGCAGATACCCGTCCTCGCGCAATACGCCGAGATCGCCGGTGCGCAGCCAGCCGTCCGCCGTGAATGCCTTGGCGTTTGCCTCGGTCTGCTTGTAGTAGCCCCGCATCACGCCCCAGCCCTTCACCTGAATCTCGCCGACCGTGCCATCGGCGCACACGGCGCCCGTTGCCTCATCGACGACGCGCACCGCGACCCCATCGTGCGGGCGTGCAAAGCCACCCACGCGCAACGCCGCATCGTCGCGCCAGTCATTGATGGCGACGTTCGGCGAGGCTTCCGACAGGCCATACGCCCAGCAGATACGTTCAATACCCATTTCATCGATGATGCGCTGCATGGTGTCGGGTCCCGCCGCGGCCCATCCGCCGCGAAGGTGCAGTTTCGTGCGATCGAACGACGCATGCGAGATCAGCATCTGGAACAGCGTCTCGTTGCCCGAGATGAAAGTGCAGCGCTCGCGCTCCAGCATCGCCAGCG
This sequence comes from Cupriavidus sp. 291-E7, assembly GCF_057798835.1. NCBI lineage: Bacteria > Pseudomonadati > Pseudomonadota > Betaproteobacteria > Burkholderiales > Burkholderiaceae > Cupriavidus > Cupriavidus sp. 291-E7. Next base: position 94,546 of record NZ_JBYOJV010000003.1, on the reverse strand, counting down.
CGGCACCGGCTTCGAACGTGGGCAACGTGGCGATGCTCGCGCCCGCGCACAGCGCGCAAAGCAGCGAGAGCGTGGACCCCGCCACATGAAAGAACGGCCGGCAATTGAAATAGCAATCCGAAGGCTCGATCCCAAGCCGCTGGCCAACGGCCGACGCATTGCGCAACATGTTGTCGTGCGTGAGCATCACGCCCTTCGGATGCGCCGTCGTGCCGGACGTGAACTGGATCAGCAGGAGGTCGTCGGGCGTCACCGCACGCATGGCATCGACTAGCGCTTCGTCGGACAGCGCATCGCCCGAGGCAAGGAACGCCTGCCATGCGAGACCCGCGCGCGGCACATCGTCGCCAAGCACGACCACGTCTTGCAGCAATGGCAGCGCCTGTCCCGGCAGCGCTTGATCGACGGCAGGTTCCGCCTCGCGCAGGAAGGCCATGAAATCGATCTTCAGGAACCGGTCGTTCAGGATCAGCAGCCGCACGTCGGACTGACGCAGGCAATACTCGATCTCCGCGGCCTTGAACCGCGTATTGACGGGAACGGTCACGGCACCGATCAGTGCCGCGCCGTAAAAGCTCGCCACCCAGTTCGCATCGTTGCCGCACAGCAGGCCCACGAAATCGCCGCGCCGTACGCCGCGCGCCAGCAACGCCTTGGCAACGCGACGCGCCTGCGCCTCCAGCTCATGCCACGCGGTGTCGCCATCGGGGGTGACCAGCGCGCGCCGCGCACCACGTTGAGCGGCCTGCTGCGCCAGCACGGCGGCCAATGTGCGAGGTTCCCACGTCATTTGTTGCCTCCAAACGTACCGATGCCCGCACGCCAGTCGGAGCGAGCCAGATTCTCTTCAATGGCGAGCAATTCCTCGGCCAGCGCACCACGCGGGCCGAGTTCGATGCCACGGTCGATGCAACGCTTGGCCAGGCGCATGCCCAGCGGCGGCGCCTTGGCAATGTTCGCCGCCATGTCCGCCACCTCGGACTCCACCTTGTCCGCCGCGACGACGCGGGTAACGAGGCCGACATCGAGCGCTTCGGCCGCTGTCAGGCGGCGACCGGTAAACATCATGTCCTTGGCCAACCGCTTGCCGACGATGCGCGCCAGGCGTTGCGTGGCGCCGACGGTGCCCCACAGCGCTTCCGGCGTCCAGAAGCTGGCATCCGGCGTGGCAACGGCAAAGTCGCAGGCCGCCGTGATTTCCACACCGGAACCGGCTGCGGCACCTTCCACGACTGCGATGACCGGCATCGGCAAGCGTTCCAGTGCCTCGTAGGCGAAGAATCCACGCATGCGGCGAGCCAGCACCTGCGCTTCATCCATCGTCTTTCGTTCCTTGAGATCCGCCCCGGCGCAAAACACCGAACCGGCGGCCCGCACGACCACGACACGTACTTCGGCATCGGCCTCGGCCGCACTCGCGGCGGCCTGCAAACCCTCGCACATGGCCAGGTTCAGCGCATTCCGGCTCTCCGGACGATTCAGCGTAATGGTGGCAACGCCGTCTTTCACGGCATACAGTACCGCGGGCTGTGCGCCCGGCTCGATTGCTTCGTTCGATTCCGTCATGATTTTCTCGATGGCTCCTGCTGGTACGCGACGGCGCTCAGATGGCCTTGGCTTCGCGCAGTGCCTGCAATTTCGATGCGTCGATGCCCAAGCGCTCGCGCAGCACGTCGGCCGTATGTTCGCCAAGCAGCGGCGGTCTGCCCACCTCGGGGTCGTCCCAGCCATCGAAGCGCAGCGGCACCGGCAGCGCCGGAAACTGGCCGATGACCGGATGATCGAAATGCGCCACCATGCCGCGCGCCTGCACGTGGGGGTCGGACAGCACTTCGTCCACCGACTTGATCGGTCCGGCTGGCACACCGGCAGCATCCAGTGCGTCGCACAGCGCGTCGCGGTCGTATGCGGCGATGGCATCGGTCAATTGCCGCATGACTTCGTCACGCCGCCGCACGCGCCCCGCGTTGCTTTGCAGCTCCGGGTCCGCGCCCCAGGCTTCCAGTTTCAGAACCTTGCACAGCGGCGCCCAGTGCTGATCGCTTGCGGTGATATGGAGCCAGCGGCCACATGCGGCCTGAAAGCTCGCCGATGGCACGCGCCCCGGATGCTCGGTGCCCATGCGCGGCGGCACTTCGTGCAACGTGAACCAGCGCGCAGCGGCCAGTGTGAGCAGACTTACCTGTGCGTCGAACATCGACAGGTCGATGTGGCAACCCTGCCCCGATGCGCTACGCCCCTGCAGCGCGGAGAGCACCGCGATGGCCGCCCAGAGTCCCGACGTCAGGTCCGCCACCGGCAAACCCGGCTTGACCGGCCCGCCATCGCGCTCGCCGGTCAGGCTCATGATCCCGCCCATCGCCTGGAACACCGTGTCGTACCCCTTGCGCGGCGCGTAGGGGCCGGTCTGGCCAAAGCCGGTGCACGATAGATAGACCAGTTTCGGATTGATCTCCCGCAGCGTGTCCGGACCAAGCCCATAGCGCTTGAGCGTACCCACCGGAAAGTTCTCGATCACCACGTCGACGTCGGCGGCCAGGTCCCGCACGATCTGCTGTCCGGCTTCGCTGCGCAAATTGACCGTGATGGATTGCTTGCTGCGGTTGAACGCCATGTAATAGGCGCTCTCGCTGCCGGCTTCCGTCTCCACGCGCGGCTCGAAGCTGCGTGTCTCGTCACCGGCGCCGGGCTGCTCGACCTTGATTACCTTGGCACCGAGTTCCGCAAGGATCATCGATGCGAACGGGCACGCGAGCACCCGCGACAGATCGAGAATCGTGATGTGTTCGAGTGGCTTGCTCATGGCCGGCTACCGCTCCGTGCGCACGAAGCTGCGCATGCGCTTGTTGGCTTCGCGCCCGACTTCCAGTCCGCGCGCCAATGGCAGGTCAACCACCTCGTGGAAGGTCTGCTTGGTCGTGGCCATCGCGGCGCGGCTCACGCCTGCCAGCTGGCTGGCCAGCGTCATGGTTGCGTCCATCAGCAGGTGGTCGTCGTGCACGGCGTTGACCATGCCCAGTTCGACCGCGCGCTCGGCATCGATCGATTCCCCGGTGGCCACCATGTGGAACGCCGCCTTGCGGCCAATCTGCCGCGTCAGGTTCGGTAGCACGATGGCGGCGACGATGCCGTGCTTCACCTCCGGGTAGCCGATACGCGCCGAGCGCGCGGCGAGCGCCAGATCGCATGCGATGGCCAGACCCGCGCCGCCGCCCATTGCAAATCCATTGATGGCGGCAATCACGGGCTTGCTCATGCGGGAAACGCTCAGATGCAGTTGCATCGTCAGCTCGGCCCGCTCTTCCACGCGCGACATCTGGTCAGGGGTCAGGTCCTTGAACTCGGTGATGTCAGCGCCGGCGCAGAACGCGGAGCCATTGCCGGTGAGCACGACCACATGCACCGCATCGTCGGCCTCGGCCGCGGCGAGCGCCTCGACGAGGCCACGTGTCAGGGCATTGTTCAGCGCGTTGCGCTTTTCCGGGCGGTTCATGCGCAGCACGCGCACCTGGCCAACGTCGTCAATTTGCAGTTCGTCCATGTCCCCTACCTCTCTACTTCCATTGATTTGCCATGCGCATCATCGCCTCACGCGTCTCTGCCGCAATGCGCTCGACCAGTGCCGCCGCTGGCTCCAGTGCATCGATCAGCGCGGCGCTTTGCCCCGCCTCGACCTTGCCGTGGTCGACATCGCCATCGAGCGCCGCCATCTTCAGCGATCGGCTGCCGAACAGCGCCTCCAGCGCCTCGCGCGACTCGCCTGCCCTTTCCGCGGCCTCGTATTCGTCGGTGAACGCGTTGCGTACCGCGCGAATCGGCAGGCCACGCCAGCCCACGAGGGTGGTATCGCCCACGCCTGCCGCCAACACCTTGTTCTTATATGCGTCATGCAGCGATGCCTCCGGCGTCAGCAGGAAGCGTGTGCCCATCTGCACGGCATCGGCGCCCAGGCACAGCATGGCCGCCACGCCCGCGCCATCGGCCACCCCGCCACCGGCGATGATCGGCAGGTCGACGGCACGCGCAATCAGGCGCACCAGTACCAGCGTGCTGGTGCCGCTGGGCGGCGGATGTCCGCCTGCCTCGCCACCGACCACGACCAGGCCGTCCACGCCAGCCGCCGCCGCCTTGCGCGCATGGTCGGGATGCGCCACCACATGCAGCCACTTGACCCCTGCGGCCTGAAAGCGGCCAATATGTTCGCGCGGACTACCCTGCGATGCGATCAGGATCGGCACCGCTTCGTCGAGCACGACTTGCAGATGCTCGGCGGATCGCTTGTTGTACAGCGCCACGTTGACCGCGAACGGTGCATCGGTGATTTCTCGAACTTCCCGGATCGCGCGGCGCAGATCGTCGGGCCGCATCGGGCCAGCCGCAATCACCCCCAGGCCCCCGGCCTTCGATACCGCCCCCACCAGCAGCGAACTGGACGAAGCCCAGCTCATGCCTGCCTGGATGATGGGGTAACGGATCCCGAGCAATTCGGTGATTCGCGTCTTGATGCTCATGTTCTGATTCCTCTGCAAAACCTGTTACTCCGCCGTGATGCCCGCGGCCTTGATGATCGGCCCCCAACGCCCCTGCTCGGACTTGATCAGCGCGCGATACGCATCGGGTGTGCTGGCCTGTGCGATGCCGCCCTGTTCGGCGAATTTCTCCACCACCTCGGGGGTACGCAATGCGCCGGTGACGGCGTCGACGATCTTGCGGGCCACGTCATCGGGCAAGCCACGCGGCGCGACGATGCCGTATGCGCCTGCGGCCAGAACCTTCGGCAAGCCGGCTTCGGCGGCCGTCGGCACGTCAGGCAGCGCCGCAAGCCGCTTGGTATCGGTCACCATCAGACCACGCAATTTGCCGGACTTGATCAGGTGCGCCACGGCCGGTACCTCGGCAATGAACATGTCCACCTGTCCGCCCATCAGATCCTGCACGGCGGGCGCGCCGCCTTTGTATGGCACGTGGCGCAGACGAATGCCGCCCTCGCGCTGGAACAATGCGCCAACCACATGGGTGCTGCTGCCCACGCCCGCGGACGCGACAGTGAACTTGTCCGGTTCGCGCTTGGCCGCGGCCAGCAGATCGGCGACCGATTTGAATGGAGAAGCGGCGTTGACAACGACCAGGTTCGGCGTGGAGACCATCGTGCTCAGGTAGGTAACGTCCTTGAGCGGGTCGAATGGCATCTTCGGCGAGATGAACGGTGCGTAGACCATTGCGCCTGTACCGGCCATGCCGAGCGTATAGCCGTCGGCGGTGGCGCGTGCGACCACCGAGATGCCTACAAGCCCACCCGCGCCGGGTCGGTTTTCCACCACGATCGTCTGTCCGATTCGTGTGCCCATCGACTTGGCAAGCGTTCGAGCCATCACATCGGCGGGTCCGCCGGCCGCGAACGGTACAACCAGAACGATCGGGCGGTCAGGATAGGCCGCTTGCGCAGTGCTGACCGTAAAAAGGGCAACCACCCACAGCGCGTACTTCATCAGGCGCAACATCGTGTCTCCTCTTTTGTGAACTTCTCTAATATTGTGGACATAGTATTTTATATCGTTGCTGTTGTCCACCATATAGTTGTACGAGGGCGGCATGGCCGGTCAGGCCAGGAAAGAGACATCAAGGATGGAGTCGGAGCGATTACGCGCTGGCGTAACGCCTACAGCGAATGCGAGGCTTCGCCGGCCCTCGTTGCGGGGCCGGCGATCCGCTTACTTGCCCAGCCACTTCTCCCGAACCGCGCCCAGTTCGCCATTGGCCTGGGTGAGGTGCAGCCATTGGTCGACGTAGCGCTTGAACACTTCGTCGCCGCTGGGCAGCAGGTAGGCCATTTCCGCATACTGCAGCGGCTTGTCGGGATTTACCGCGCACAGCTCGGGCTTTGCCTTGCTTTGGACGATGGCCTCGGCGGCTTCCGTTACGAACACATCGGCGCGACCCGCGATGATTTCATCGAAGATTCCGAGATTGTCCTTATGGATGGTCAGCCGGGCATGGGACAGTCGCGTTCTGGCAAACGTTTCGTTACTGCCGCCAGGATTGGCAATCACACGTACGCCGGGCTGGTCGATGGCCTCGATGGTCTGGAACCTGGCCACGTTTTCGCAGCGCGTGATTGGTGTTTTGCCGTTGACCATGTATGGCGTACTGAAATACGCGAGCTGCTGCCGCGCCAGCGTGACCGAGATACCGCCGGCCGCGATATCGCATTTACCGGCGCCAAAATCCGCCATTAGCGTGGCCCAGGTGGTCTTCACCATCTTGACGTCGACATTCAGCGACCTTGCCAACGATGCCATGAGATCGACGTCAATCCCCTCGAACACGTCGGGACTCTTCATGAAGCTGAAAGGCTTGTAGTCGCCCGGCGTGCACACCCGGAGTTCACGCGCTTCCAGGACATGTTTCATGGTTGCCGATGCGGGCGGCTTGGGATAGCTGGCAGGCGGCTCCGGTGACAACGCAAAGGCGTGGCATGCCACCAACATACCGGCAACCGCGAGCTTCGATTTCATGGAGCGTCTCCCTTTCTGATCGGATAAGTAACGGGGGCGGCATTCGGGCCGCGCATCGCAGGATACAACCAGATACGCTAAACCGCGTCACCCTCGCTTCCGCGTCCATAAGGGACATATCGCCGTGCTAGCATGAACGCCTCCATTTCCATGCGCCGCCCTACCCACCCATGACCACGCTCTACGCGACGCTCGGCGTACAGTCCGATGCCACCCTGGACGAGATCAAGCTCGCTTATCGCCGCGCGGCCATGAAGTGGCATCCGGACCGCAACCCCGGTCGTGAAACCGAGGCCCATGCGGCCTTCCAGCAGATTCGCGATGCCTATTCGATCCTGTCCGACGCCGACCAGCGCCAGGTCTACGACGACGTTTTCGAAAGCGAAATGCGCCGCCGGGAAGCCGAGCACGCGGCCGAGGAAGCGCTGGAGCGCCAGGCACAGGAGGAGGCCCGGCGCGTCGCGCAGGAGCACTACGAGAAAATGGTCGCCATCGCCATGCGCTTTGCCGACGATGGACATGGCCGCGACGTCCTATTCGGCGTGCTGCTGGGCAGGGACTGCGAAGCAGACCTCGCCGGACGAATTGCCGACAGCGTCTGGGCGCTGCATGAGTCGCGCAAATCGTCCAGCAAGGCCGAGGCCAGCGCGCCCGCCGATGCAGGCGCACCGCGCACCGAAGCGCCCGTCAGCGCGTTCGAGACCTTCTGGCACGGCCTGTTCGGATTCCGCTAGCCAACGCCAATCAGAAGATGTGCTTGATGCCGACCATCGAGCCGAACTGATTGCCGCCCGCGGTTGGATTGGCACCCGACGACGCACTATCGACGGACAGATTGAGCGTGCCACCGTTATCGATATAGCCCGCCGTCACATAGACCGACGTCCGCTTCGAAAACGCATAGCTGGCGCGCACGGCACCGAGCCACGCCTTGTTGTCGCTGTGGCGATAGTCGAGGTAGTAGGCCTGACCTGAGATCGTCCAGGCTGGCGTGATGTCGTAAGCCACACCGGCATAGAACAGGTTGCTGCGCGGCGCGACGAGCGCTTCGTTGCGGCGAGCCACCCAGCCGGCACCAACCTTCGCATGACCGACGATTGCGTACCCGCCCGTCGACATCCGGTCGTCCTTCAGCGAACTGGAGGTCAGGCCCGCGAATGCACCGGGGCCACCGCGCAATGAGTCGTAGGCGACATGGACACCCCACCAGTTCGTCTCGTAGGCAAGGAGTGCCGACCATTCCCGACACGCGCTCTTGTCGGCGGGATTCTCTCCGGCGCAGTTCGTCCCCGACGGGCTGGGACCGGCATTGACCGAGTCCCGGCCAAAGCTGTATGTCGCGCCAATCGTGAAGCCCCCGAACTTGCCCTTGTATGCGATGGAATTGTCGGCGCGCGCGTTGGGAAAGTAGTTGTCGATGGAGCCGGAGCCGTACGCGTTCGGGCCAAGGATGTCCGAATCGAGCATCGCCCAGAACAGCATGGTGTACTGGCGGCCAAGGCTGACCTAGCCCCAATCGCTGCTCAGGCCCACCCACGCCTGACGCCCGAACAGGCGGCCACCCTGGTTGGTCACGCCGGAGTCGGGAGCGAAACCCGATTCCAGGACAAAGTTCGCTTTCATGCCGCCACCAAGGTCCTCGGTACCGCGCAGACCCCAGCGCGACGGCACGGTGCCTGCAAGGTTGGCCATCTTCACGACCGAATTGCTGGCAGGACCAACGTGGTTCAAGTACTCGATGCCCGTGTCGATGACGCCGTAAAGCGTGACCGACGACGACTGCGCCGATGCGATGGCGGGCACGGCCAGCGCAAGGCCTCCGATGATTTTTCGAACCTTCACGTATTCTCCTCCGGTTATTTCTATGGCTCGGATTTCTTATGGTTGAATCGCCCGCCCTCTCCCCCGCCGGGTCCGCGTCGAGTTCGGGCGAGACGGGACATCAGTGGCCGATGGCCTCTTGCGCGTTGAGCGGTGACGTTGCGGAATTGGGGTGTGCGGCCTGCTTGATGCTGAGTGCCAGGCAGGAAATCAGACCCGCCGCGGCAACGATCGCAAAGATGCCGCCGAAGCTGACCTGAAGCCGCGTAAGCTCCGCGACCAAAAACGAACCGGCAATGCCGCCGAACCGGCCGATGCCCAGCATCCAGGCCACTCCGGTTCCGCGACCTTGGGTCGGGTAGAAGGCGGCAGCCAGGGCAGGCATCGACGATTGCGCGGTATTCATGAGCACGCCCGCAACGAACACGACGAGAACGAGCAAACCCACGTTGCCTACCGCTTGTCCGATGCAGTAGACGGACACCGCCGTCAGCGCATAGCAAATGGCAATCACGCGGTTCGCGTTGAACTTGTCCATCAGCACGCCGCACAGGACTGCGCCGATACCACCGAGCGGAAAGAGTGCGGAGATGAGCGTTGCCGATTTCGGCGTCAGGCCGGCTTCCTTCAGCAGCAACGGCATCCAGTTGATCGACGCATAGAAAATAACCAGGCCCATGAAGTACGCAAGCCAGAGCATCACGGAGCCGACGAGGAAGCGCCGGGAAAGCACCAGGCGCAGGCCGTTGTGCTCGGCGGCACCGGCCTTCTCGCTCGCAACGAATTCCGCGGCTTCGATCGGATGGCCGGTGATGCGTGCCAGCACGCGCCGCACCTTCTCCGCCGGCTGCTTCCTGGCCACCATGTATCGGACCGATTCCGGCAGAACCAGCACCAGCAGCACCAGCAGCGCCAGCGGCGCAACGCCGCCAAGCTGCAGCACGCTGCGCCAGCCGAAGTTGGGGATCATCCACGCTGCCAGGAATCCGCCAAACGCAGCGCCGAGTGGAAAGCCGCAGAACATCAGATTGACGATCGCGGCCCGACGATTGTCCGGACAGAACTCGCTCATCAACGTGACGGCATTCGGCATGGCGGCGCCGAGTCCAAGGCCGGTGATGAAGCGTAGTGCCGTCAACTGGCCAATGGTCCCTGCATAAGAAGACGCAAGACACGCCGCGCCGAATACGGCCACCGACATGATGAGCATGAGCCGGCGACCCACGCGATCCGAGAGCGGACCCGCCACGAGCGCACCCGCTGCGAGCCCGAAGAGCGCGGCGCTAAGAACCGGCGCGAGTGCTGGGCGGCTGATCCCCCATTCGGCGACCAGCGATGGGGCGATAAATCCGATAGCAGCGGTATCAAAGCCATCGAGCAGCACGATAACGAAGCAGATGGCAAAGACTAACCATTGGAAGCCGGAAAACCGGTGGCCGTTGATGACGTCCTGCACGTCGACGGGGGCGCTCGTCCGTGGACTTTGGGATGGTTGCACGATGTGTCTCCGTATAACAAAAAGGAATCCAGCTCAACTTCGCAAGCGAATACGTGGTTCGCTTATCGAACAGCAGTTCTTTATATGAACGTCGCAATCGTAGTTATTGGCATCGGTCCTTAAGAATTCGGGATAACCCGGCCTGCGTTGGCCGATGCAGACGGCTTTTTTGAGCGGTATGGCTAGTGAATGGCGGCAGAAAATTGCCGCGATATTGTGCAGCTTGATGGCTATCCGTTCACTTCGATGGCGAACGAAAACTTTCTGCCTCTGTATCGGCCAACGATAAGAAAATTTCATGTATGCGCTGCAAAAACTCATTGGATTTCGCAGCACCGAGCGACTAAGCTCGCCATCCGCAAAGGATGTACACAGGAACGGCGGGCGCCGTGGAGTGGAGGGGGGGGAGAACCGAGGAAACTGCCACGAGGTTTGCCGGCCGGCGAGGCCGAAAACCTGGAGGCGTGCGGAGATGGCGGGCGCCCCTCCCATTTACGGGAGAGGCAACCGTATCAGGCACTTCGCTACGGGTATCAGGCGGCCTTGCGCCGGTCCAGCATATCGAGCGCCACGTCAACGATCATGTCTTCCTGACCGCCCACCATCTTGCGGGCGCCAAGCTCGACGAGTATGTCGACGGTACTGAGTCCGTACTTGCGTGCCGCCGCTTCCGCATGGCGCAGAAAGCTCGAATACACGCCCGCATAGCCAAGCGCGAGTGTCTCGCGGTCCACGCGCACCGGGCGGTCCTGCAGCGGGCGCACGATGTCGTCCGCGGCGTTCATCAACTTGAGCAGGTCAGTACCGTGCTTCCAGCCCAGGCGCGTGATCGCGGCGATAAACACCTCCAGCGGCGCATTGCCCGCGCCCGCCCCCATGCCGGCCAGACTCGCGTCAACGCGGTCGCAGCCCTCCTCCACCGCGACGATTGAGTTCGCCACACCCAGGCTCAGGTTGTGGTGCGCATGCATGCCGGTTTCGGTTTCTGGCAGCAGCACTTCCTTGAAGGCGCGAAAGCGATCGCGCACGTCCTGCATACCCAGCGCCCCGCCCGAATCCACCACGTACACGCAGGTCGCACCGTACGACTCCATCAGCTTGGCCTGCCGGGCAAGTTGCGTGGGCGTCGTCATATGGCTCATCATCAGGAAGCCGACCGTATCCATGCCGAGCTGGCGCGCGTACTCGATATGCTGACGCGACACGTCCGCCTCGGTGCAATGCGTGGCCACGCGCACCACCCGCGCCCCCGCATCGTAGGCATTGCGCAGGTCATGCACCGTTCCGATGCCCGGCAGCAGCAGCGTGGCAATGCGCGCATTCGTGACCGATTCAGCGACTGCCGCGATCCACTCGACGTCCGTATGCGCCCCAAAACCGTAGTTGAAGCTCGATCCTTCAAGGCCGTCGCCGTGCGCCACCTCGATGCTGTCGACACCCGCCTCGTCAAGCGCCTTTGCAATCGCCTTGACCTGCGGGATGCTGTACTGATGACGAATCGCATGACTGCCGTCGCGCAGCGTCACGTCTGAGATATACAGTTTCTTGTCGGGCATCATGCGTTCTCCCTTGCGCCGCGTGCAATGCCAGCCGCCATGCGGCGACGGGCCATCATGTCGCCGCAGGCGAGCGCCGCCGACGTCATGATGTCGAGATTTCCGGCATAGGCCGGCAGATAGTGGGCGGCGCCCTCGACCTCCAGGAACACCGACGTCTTGAGGCCATGACGCAGCCCCACGCCCGGCACATTCAGCGGCGCCTCGGGCGGAATCACATCGAACTGCACGCGCTGCTTGAGGCGATAGCCCGGCACATAGGCCTGCACGGCGGCGACCATCTCGGCAATGCTGGCCTCGACCTTGCCCTGGTCCGCCATCTCGGACAACACGAAAACCGTGTCGCGCATGATCAACGGCGGCTCGGCGGGATTGAGCACGATGATTGCCTTGCCACGTCGCGCGCCGCCAAGTTTTTCGATCGCCGCGCGCGTGGTCTCGGTGAACTCGTCGATATTGGCGCGCGTGCCCGGGCCGGCCGATTTACTCGAAATCGATGCGACGATCTCGGCGTAGTGGACCGGCGCCACGCGCGACACCGCGGCAACGATGGGGATCGTCGCTTGTCCGCCGCACGTCACCATGTTCATGTTGGCCGCGTTCTCGGCTTCGAGATTGATCGCCGGAATCACATAGGGGCCGATGGCGGCCGGCGTGAGGTCGATCACCTGAATGCCATGCTTGCGCAGCACCTCATCGTGATGGCGATGCGCGCCGGCAGAGGTGGCGTCGAACACCACGTCGATATCGTCGAACCCCTGCATGCGCATCAGCCCGTCGATACCCTCGGCCGTAACCGGCACGCCCAGCCGGCTGGCACGGGCCAGACCGTCCGACGCCGGATCGACGCCGACCATCGCGCCCATTTCCAGATGCTGGCCATGACGCATGATCTTGAACATCAGGTCCGTGCCGATATTGCCCGATCCCAGGATCGCGGCCTTGCTCTTGCGAGTCATTGTTGCCTCTCCTTGCCACCTACGTGGAAGCCCGCGTGACCGAGCCGCTCCATATCCACCGAGACGTACTGCCCCGGCTTGATCCATTCGGCCTGCGTGGCACCACCGGCCATGACCACCGAACCCGCTTCCAGCGGCTCGCCGGCCGCGCCCGACAGGCGCGCGGCGGCAACCAGCGCGCGCAGCGGATGGCCAAGAATCGCCGCGGTGGAACCCACCTGCACCGCGCGTCCGTCGATCGACAGCATCAGGCCCAGGTTGGTGAAATCACAATGCGGGTCATGCCAGGCACCGACCACGAAGCCGCTCGACGATGCGTTGTCGGCGATCACTTCGGGCAACGTGAACTTGAAATTCTGGAAACGCGAATCGATGATCTCAAGCGCTGGCGCCACTGCCTCCACGGCCGCAAGGGCCTCGGCCGCGGTGACCTCGCCCGACAGCGGACGCTTGAGCAGGAAGGCGATCTCCGGCTCGACGCGCGGATGGACGAAGCGGCCGAAGTCGACGGTACCGCCCTCCTCCACCTGCATGGCGTGGGTCAGGCGCCCCCAGATCACGTCGGACAAACCCATCTGGACCATCTTGGCCCGGCTGGTGAAGCCCATCTTGACGCCTACGCGGCGCTCGCCGCGTTCCACGCGCAGGCCGATCGAAGCAGCCTGAATCGCATAGGCATCGGCCACGGACAGCGTGTTGTCGATATCGAACTGCGGCACGGCCGTGGCACGCACGGCTGCGCCGTCGAGCATGACGGCACGCTCGTAAATGGAATGCGAGGTCTGCGTCATTGCGCGCGCTCCGTCTCGAGTACGGCCTTCACACTGCCAAGGCCATTGATATGGGCATCGAATACGTCGCCGGGTTGTACCGGCACCATCGGCCCCAACGCGCCCGACAGCACCAGGTCTCCGGCGCGCAGCGGGGTGCCAAGCTGGGCCATCGTGCGCGCCAGCCAGACCACGGCATTGAGCGGATGTCCCAGGCACGCCGCGCCGGCGCCCGTGGAAACCGGCTCGCCACGGCGCATCGTCACCATGCCGCACAGCCGTGGATCGAATTCACGCAGCGTGCGCGGCGTCGCGCCGAGCACGTAGGCCGCCGACGACGCGTTGTCCGCGACCGTATCGACAAACTTGATGTTCCAGTTCGCAATGCGGCTGCCGACGATCTCCAGCGCGGGCAGCGCATATTCCACCGCCCGCAGCACATCGGCAAAGCCGGGGCGTGCCATATCGAGATCACGGCCGAGCACGAATGCCACCTCGGCTTCGATCTTGGGTTGCTGCAACGCCGACACCGGCACCGGCTCTCCGTCGCCATAGCCCATGTCGTCGAACAACGTCCCGAAATCGGGCTGATCGACACCGAGCTGCGCCTGCACGGCACGCGCGGTCAGGCCGATCTTGCGGCCCACGATGCGGTGACCCGCCGCCACGCGCTGATCCGTGTTGAGGCGCTGGATGGCATAGGCCGAAGCGGCATCCAGGCTCGCGTACTGCTCGCGCAGCGGTGCCAGCCACTCGCCGGTGCGCGCAGCCTCGCGCAATGCCAGCGCGGCCGCCTCTTGCTGTGCGGGCGTCATGCGTTCTCCCTGGCGGCGCGTGCCGCGTCGATTTCATCCTTGGTACGGTCGCCGACGGCCCATTGCGCGCCGGGAACCTGGTGCGCGATCACGCGGATGGATTCCAGCGGCGCACCGAGCGTGGTATGAACCGTGCGCGCAACTTCCTTGATGCATTGCTTGACGAGCGCTTCATCGCGCCCCTCGATCAGGGTGATCTGAATGAATGGCATGTTTTTCCTTCATGTCTGGGCTGCTCAGGCAGCCGGCGGAGCGACGGAAATATCCTGCTTTCCCGCCTTGCTTAGCTCGTCGGCCACAAAGCCGCTGCGCTTCATCTGCTCGACGAACACGTGCAGGTAGTCAGCGCCGGCATCGCGTCCGCGCGGCAGGCAAAGTGCCTGGTCGATCGCCAGGAAGTTGTCGGCCATCACGCGCAGATGCGGGCGCGTGGCCGCATAGCGCTCGATCACGCGGCGCACGCCGCCAGCGGCATCGAGCGGCGTGCTCTCGAACAGCGCGAATGCCTCGGCCGCGGTGGGCCGGCGCTCGATCGTCGCGTGCTTGAGCGTGCGGGTCAGATGCAGGTCATAGGCGGCACCCTTGCCGACAGCGACGGTACGACCCGGCGCATCGACGTCGGCGGACCGATGCAGCGGCGAGTCACCGTGCACCATGTAACAAGCCGCGATCTGGACGTAGGCCGGCGAAAACGCCAGCCGCTCCGCGCGCACCGGGTCCACCGCAAGGAATGCGACATCCCATGCGTCCTGGCCCAGCGCGTCGGTCACCTTGCCCGCCGCGTCATAGGCGACAAGCTCCACGGGCACGCCAAGGTGTTCACCCAGCGCGCGCGCCATCGCAATCGAGATGCCCGACGGCTCGCCGGTGGTGGCATCACGCAGCGCCAGCGCCGCATTGCCGTAGTTGATAGCCACGCGCACATGGCCGCGTGGGGCCAGATCACGCAGGACGGAAGCGTCGATCGTCACGAATTTCTCCCAGGTTAGGTCAATCGAGATGCACGCCGGCGGTCTTCACGACCTGCCCCCACTTGGCGCTCTCGCTCTTGATGAAAGTGGCAAGCGCCGCGGGATTGCCCCCGGCGGACTCCACCCCCGATGCGGCAAACTTCTGCTTGACTTCGGGCGTGGCGAGCGTCTTGTTCATTGCATCGTTGAGCGCGCCGATCACGGTTGGCGGCGTGCCGGCCGGCGCGACGATGGCAAACCAGGCGGTGGATTCGAAACCCTTCACGGTCTCGGCAATGGCGGGCACATCCTTGATCGCCGGCACGCGCGCGGGCGTGGCTACGCCGAGCGCACGCATGCGCTGGCTTTGCACGAATGGCAGTGTTGCCGGCGAGTTGTCGAACATCACCTGGACGTTTCCGCCCATCAGGTCGGTGGCAGCCGGTGAGCTGCCGCGATACGGCACATGCATGAGATCGATGCCGGTGCGGCTCTTGAGCAGTTCCATCGTCAGATGACTGGTCGTGCCATTGCCCTGCGAGCCGTAGGACAGCTTTCCACGGTGCGCCTTGGCGTAGGCGATCATTTCCGGCAGCGTCTTGAACGGCTGCGACGGATTGGCCACGAGCATGATGGGCACTGTGGCAATGAGGCCGATCGGGGCGAAATCCTTGGCGGGATCGTAGCCAAGACGATGATAGAGATACTGGTTGATTGCCAGCGGGCCGGCCGTGGTCAGCAGCAGCGTGTAGCCATCGGGCTTGGCACGCGCCACGATCTCCGCGCCGACGTTGCCGCCCGCGCCAACACGGTTGTCGACGATCACGGTCTGCTTGAGGACCTGCCCCATGCCGGCCGCCATCGAACGCGCCACGATATCGGTGGTGCCGCCCGCCGGGAACGGCACGACCACGGTAATCGGCTTGTCGAACGGCTGCGCTGACGCGGTGGTGGCAGCGATCGGCAGCAACGCGGCAGCCGCCCACAGCGCCCCGCCAAAACGGTGCATGCTGGTCTTCATCTGTTGTCTCCTGTCTGATTTTGGAAGTGTGGTGCTACCCGCCGAAGCCATAGAGCCGGGCCGGGTTATCCACCAGCATCTGTTTCTGGCGCGCCTCGTCCGGTACCCATAGCGGAATCAGGTCGACGAGATCGGCATCATTCGGCATGGCCCCGCGATAGATTGGATGGGGCCAGTTGCTGCCCCAGATCAGGCGTTCGGGAAATGCGTTGGCCACTGCGTGGATCATCGGCAGCATGTCCCGATGCGGGTATGGCTCCGAAGACGAGCGATACAGGCTCGCAAGCTTGACCCAGCAGCGACCGGTCTCCAGCAATTGCAGGAGCGAGCGGAAGCCGGGCGAGTCAACGCCCTCACTGCCGAGCACATGACCGAGGTGGTCGACGACGAACGGGTTTTGCAGCGCCAGCAGGCGCGGCGCCAGATCGCACAGCTCTTTCGATTCATGAAGATGCAGGACGAGGTGCCAGCCAAGCGGCAGCGTTTCCTGTGCAAGCGCTTCCATGTGTTCGAAACGTGCGCCGCCGCGAACCACCGTGGAAATTCGGCAGCCGCGCATGCCGCCGTCGTGCATCGCCTGCAACGCGGCCTGGCCCAGGCCCGGACGGATCACCGCCACGCCCCGGGCACGCTGCCCAAGACGCGCCAGCGCATCGAGCGTGACGCTGTTGTCGGTGCCGTGCGCGCCGCCGTGCACGATCACGCATCGGTCGATACCAAGCGCGTCAAGCAGCGCCACATATTGCTCGACCGTGCAGTCCTCCGGCGTATAGCTGCGCTCATCGGAAAACGGGAATTGCGCCTGCGGGCCAAAGATATGCGCATGGCAATCGATGGCCCCGTCCGGCATGCGAAAGCGCGGGCTGCGAAGGTTGCGGTCTGGACCCTGGCAGGCCGGCGGCGCACCGATGACGCTCGTGCTCATGACGTGTCTCCTGTCGGTAATCGTTGCGAGACATGCTTCTCGCTTGGACGTGATGATCCGCCCGCCGAGCCATACGGTCTAATACTATTTTTCATTCCAGCCATACCGAAGTAGTATGTCTGGCACGACCGCACAACACTCACGGAATTCCTCATGGATCTGAAGCAGATGCGCTATTTCCTGGCGGTGGCCGAGGAGCGCAACCTGAGCCGCGCGGCAGCGCGCCTGCATATGGCGCAGCCGCCGCTGACACGCCACATCCACGCATTGGAGAAGGAACTGGGCACGCCGCTATTCGTGCGCACGGCACGCGGCGTTGAACTGACGGAAGCCGGCGAAGCACTGCTGGAGGAGGTACCGAACGTGCTCGGCATGGCGCGGCGCGCCCGCGAGAAAGCCCAGCGCGCGGGCCAGGGGCTGATCGGCACCCTGGATGTCGGCATCTTCGGATCTGGCCTGCTCAATGTGATTCCGGTACTACTGGCCCGCTTTCACAAGGAGCGGCCCGAGGTACGGATCGGCTTGCACAACATGGGAAAGGCCGAACAGATCGATGCCCTGCGCGAGCAACGCATTACGGTCGGCTTCAACCGCCTGGTACCGAACGAGCCTGGTCTCATGGTGGAAACGGTGCTGCGCGAGCGCATGATCGTCGCGTTGCCCGAGCAGCACCGGCTCGGCAAGAAACGGGAACTGACACTACGCGACCTCGACAGCGAGCCGATGATCCTGTATCCGAACGCTCCGCTCCCCGGGCTGGCGCAGGAGGTCATGTCGGCGTTCCGCGCCGAAAACGTGCGCCTCACGATCGAACAGGAAGTGGAAGACGTCGTGACCGCCATCGCACTGGTGGCCGGCGGCTTCGGGCTCTGCGTCACGACGGAATCGGCGTCGAACCTGCGACTGCCGGGCGTCGTGTACAAACCGCTGTCCTCGCGGATTCTCAAGGACATCGAGCTGAGTTGCCTGTATCGCAGCGACGATCGCTCGCCGATATTGCACGCCTTTCTCGAAGTGGCGCGCCAGGGCGCCGAAATGCCCTTGCGGCGGTGACGATGAAAGCGGAGCAACAGCCATCTACGACGTCGGCGCCATCGGAGATTTCCGAATTCCAACTTAGAACGTTGAGCTAGATCAGAGAAAAACGTGGGCCGAAGAATAGTGTTCGCACACGGGGCTTTGATTTGAGGAAGCCTCGAAGGCAACCAAATCAAACCGACGGAGACGCCCATCATGGCCAGCCCAGTTGCCACGTGGCATGAAGACCATATCCATTTCGCCCGGCTGCTTGATCTTCTGGAGAATCAAGTTGTCCAGTTCAACCGGGGAGAGCGCCCCGACTACAGCCTGATGGAGTCGATTCTCTATTACCTGCGGCATTTTGGTGATCGCGTTCACCATCCTCGAGAGGACGTTGCATACGCAAGACTCGTCGAGCGAGATCCGGACATGGAGATCGTGGTCAGCCGTTTGCAGCAGGAGCATCGCGTGATCGCCACGGTCGGCGAGACATTGCTGGACCGACTTAACGAGGCGGAGCGAGACATGATCAGTTCTCGCGCGGCGCTTGAAGCGGCCGCGGCCATGTACCTCGTCTACTATCGGAATCACCTTTCCACCGAGGAGCGATACGTCATGCCGCGCGCCACCCAGTTGCTGACGCCCGGGGATTGGCAAGCCGTCGAAGCGGCGGTTCCCGAAAGCGCGGACCCGCTATTCGGGGCGGCGACCGAACAACGTTTCATGATGCTGCGCAATCTCATAGAGAGTGAGGCTTGTCACTAGGCATGGATGGCACGGCGTCGGCCGGCCAGGCACCCATCGTCATGGCTGCGGCAACCGCTTCAGATCGGCCATGAATCGCCGCCAAAGCAGCGCGCTGGTGGCGCCGAAAGCGACGCACAGGCCCAGCCAGACGCCCTCGCCTTGCCAGCCGAGCCAGTAACCGAAAAAGACAATCGCCGGGATACCAATCAGCCAGTAGCCGACCAAGGTATTGGTCAATCCCGAATGCGTGTTTCCAAGGCCACGCAAGAGGCCCATACAGATATTCTGCGAAGCCGCGAAGAGTTGATTGGCAACCGCGAACCAGAGCAGCGTGGTCGCGGCGGAGACAATGACCGGGTCCGCGTTGGAACCGAGAAACGGCCACAGCACAATACGCGGCAAGAGCAGGTAAGCCACCCCTATCGCCGCCATCGGCACCAGGCAGATGATCATGGCGCCTCGTGCAATGGCGCCGATCTCACCATGCTTTTGCTGCCCGATCGCCCCGCTGACCATGATCGAAGACCCGTGAGAAAGGCCAACGTTGAGTTGATAAACAATCTTGACAAGCTGATTCACGACATTGGATGCGGCCAGCACAACGGGGCCGAAATGACCGATCAATACGGACGCCATCGAAGTCATCGACGCTTCAAGCCCGTAGGTCAGTGAAATCGGCGTCCCCATCCTGGCAATCTGGAGCACGCTTGACCGTTGCCCCCTCCAGAGCGTTGGCGACAGAAATGCGTTCAGTTCCTCCTCGCGTCGAACCGCACGAAGGTAGACAAGAAAGGTCCACATCTGAACAAGCGTCGTGGAGAGGCCGATTCCCATCAGGCCAAGCCTGGGCGCGCCAAGCCATCCGTAGATGAAGATGGCGTTCAACAGCGCGTTGACGGCAACGGAAACCACGGTGACCCAGAAAAGCGAGCCGGGGCGGCGCATGCCAACGGCGAACTGGCGCAAGACGTTGAGCCAGACCATCGGCAAGAGTCCCGGTGCAAGCGCAATCATGATCGGCCGGGCCATTGCGGCGACTTCGGAATCCTGGCCGAGAAACACCAGGCAGTAGCTCAGTCCGACAAGCAAGCCGCCGGAGACGAAAGCGACGGCCGTGGAAAGAAGGAACGCAGAGTGAATGAGATCGCGTATTTCTTCCTGGGCGGCGGCATCGATCACCGCAATTTCCATGCGCCGTTCGCTCCTGCCAATGGCCGCTGCAATCAGATTGCCGAGTCCCGTCACCATACCGACGCACATCGTGCGGAACTGGTTGTATAGCAGCATCGCAAGACCGCCTGCCGCCAGCGCTTCCGTGCCGAGCCGCCCCATCATCATGAGGTCTGTACTCGTCAAGGCGATCTGCGCGAACTGAATACCGGTAATCGGCGCGGAAAGCAGGATCATGTCGCGGTAGCGGCGAGGGAGACGGATCATGACGATGCCAGGTTGAACAAAACTACTGCTGCAAGCGTTGCTACGTTGCCCGGAGGCACCGGCATGGGCTCAAGCCATCCCGGAATAACAAGGCTTTATGCAACGCTTTCCAGGCATCGATCGTGCTATATTTTTCTCCCTTCCTCAAACGAGGAATTTGAGACGTGGCTGAGAAAAATTCATGCAGAAAAACCATCGCGTTTCTCTCAACGCCGTGCGGGTGTTTGTGGTGGTGGCCCGCACCGGGAGCCTGACGGCGGCCGGGGCTGAACTCAACGTGACGTCCAGCGCGGTGAGCCATCAGTTGAAAAAACTCGAAGACGAGCTAGGGGTGAGCTTTTTCCGCCGGGGAAACAACACCGTTTCCCTTACCGAAGCAGGCCAGCGGTTCTATCGGGAAGTTGCGCCGGCCATCGGACTCATCGAGCACGCGGCCCAGGCGCTTTATCGCGACGAGACGGAAATCACCGTCCAGGCGTCGACGTCGCTTGCGGTGCGTTGGCTGATTCCGTCGCTGGACCGTTTTCGCGCCCTCTGTCCAGAGGCCCGCGTTCGGGTGGAAACCGGCTCGGCGCGGGATCTGCCCGCCGTTCCGATCGCCGATGTCAGCATTCGTTATTTCCGGGCAGGAGAAGCGGCAGCCGAAGGATGGGGCCTTCTTGCCCGAGACATGAGCCGCCCTGTCGTTTCACCGCGCCTGCTGGCGAAAGGCGCAAACACCCGCAAAGTCGACATCAGCGGTGTGCCGGCCCTTAAGCGCGCCGCCGGCAACCGCGACTGGAAGCTCTGGTGCGAGACGTTCGACATCCGGCTGGCGAACCTTTCGTTCGCGCATGAGTTCGACACGGACGATGCGGCCCTTCAGGCATGCGTTGCCGGGCTTGGCATGGTGCTCGCGCCACCGATATTGACGACCAGGGAAATACAGGCCGGCGCGCTGGTCGTCCTGCCCGGATATGGAGACGTCGAGGTCGGCGAATATCGCTACCAGCGACGGTCGGAAACGAGAGTGGCCCGGCTGTTCTGCGACTGGATGGATACTGAGATGCGCAACCTCGCATGAGGGTGGTTCCACATCTCCCCGGCTCGTTCTATTCCAGCTTGACCCCGGCCTCCCGCACCACCTTGTTCCAGCGCGTCAGTTCCGATTCGATGTGCGCGCCCAGTGCAGCCGGCGTCGATCCCACCGGCTCGTATCCATTCGCTGCGAGATTGGCGCGCAATTCGGGCTGGGCCAGCACGGCGGCAATATCGCCGCTGATTCTGTCGACGACGGCATGCGGCGTGCCGGCCGGCGCCAGGATGGCGTACCAGCCGTTGATGTCGAAGCCGGGCACGCCCGATTCGGCCAGCGTCGGCACGTCGGGCGCCATTGCCGCGCGCTTGGCGCTGGTCACCGCCAGCGCCGTCATGCGGCCGGAGCGGATCTGCGGCATCGACGTCGAGATACTGTCGAACGTGAGCTGGATATCGCCAGCCAGCATCGCGTTGACCACCTGCGCACTACCCTTGTAAGGCACGTGCGTCATCTTGACGCCAGCCATCGAATCGAACAGTTCGCCGGCCAGGTGTCCCGTGTTGCCGTTGCCCGCCGAACCAAACGTGATCGTGCCCGGCGATGCCTTGGCGGCGGCAATCAGTTCGGTCACGTTGCGCGCCTTCAGTGACGGACTTCCCGCCAGAATCAGCGGCAGATTGGCCACCAGCGAAACCGGCGCGAAGTCCTTGCGCGTGTCGTATGGCAGCTTCGGATACAGACTCGGATTGATCGCGTGCGCCGCCAGCACCATGATCAGCGTATGGCCATCGGGCTTGCTGCGCGCCAGCGTCTGGGAGGCGATGGTGCCACCGGCGCCCGGACGATAGTCGAGCACGATGGGTTGGCCCAGCCGTTCCTGCAGCTTCGCCCCCAGCGGCCGGGCCAGCAGATCGGCGCTGCCTCCGGGCGGATATGGAATCAGCAACTGGATCGGACGGGACGGCCACGCATCGGCCGCGTTTGCCACGAGCGGCAAGGTAGCCGCCGTCGCCAGCGTCACGCCAGCCAGCAGCACGCGCAACGCCGTCCGGGCGGCCTCGATCTTTCGATTCGTCGTTGTTGTCATCGATATCCCCTTGACCTTGATGCTGTCGTAACTCAGCCGACCGGCCGCAATACGCGGCAATCATCCGCCAGTGTCAACGGCGCCGCCGACAGCGCCTGTACCGCTTCGAACGACACGCCATCGGCAAGACCGGTCACCTGGAGCCGGTTGCCGGGCAGCACGTCGATCACCGCCAGGTCCGTGTAGATGCGATCCACCACGCCAAGCCCCGTCAGTGGGTAGCTGCACCGTTCGACGATCTTGGGTTGGCCATCGCGCGTCACGTGTTCCATCATCACGAACAGCTTCGCCGCCCCGACGACGAGGTCCATCGCACCGCCCACGGCGGGAATCGCGTCGGGCTCGCCGGTGGACCAGTTGGCCAGATCGCCGCCCGCCGATACCTGAAAGCCGCCGAGCACCGTGATATCGATATGGCCGCCGCGCATCATCGTGAACGACACCGCGTGGTCGGAAATCGATGCGCCCGGTATCAGGCCGATCGACTCCTTGCTGGCGTTGATCAGGTCCGGGTCCGTCTGGCCACTGCGAATCACCGCCCCCATGCCGAGGATGCCGTTCTCGCTATGCAGCACGATCTCGCGGTCGCTGGGCAGCTGATCGGATACCAGCGTGGGCATGCCGATGCCGAGGTTGACGATACTGCCGTCCGGAATGTCATGGGCAACGATGCGTGCCATTTGTGCGCGGCTCAGGCGCGGCAATGCGCCGGTCTGGCGCGATACGTCATGCGGCATGCTGTTCTCCCGATCGGGCCAGCACCACGGCCTGGACAAAGATGCCGGGCGTCATCACGTGCTGCGGCGGCATCTCGCCCAGCGGCACGACCTCATCGACCTGCACGATGGTATGGCGCGCCGCCGTGCACATCACCGGCCCGAAATTGCGGCCGGCGTAGCGATAGGTCAGATTGCCCCAGCGATCCGCGCGATGCGCCTTCACCAGCGCGAAATCCCCATGCAGCGGTTGTTCCAGTACGCAGCCCGTGCCGTCGATGACGCGGCTTTCCTTGCCTTCGGCCAGCGCGGTGCCGTAAGCCGTTGGCGTGAAGAACGGTCCAAGCCCCGCGCCGGCGGCGCGCATGCGTTCCACGAGCGTGCCCTGCGGCACGCACTCCAGCGCGACCTTGCCCGCGCGATAGGCTTCGATAAACGCTTCGGCGTTATTCGAGCGCGGGTGCGAGCAAATCACCTTGCGCACCCGGCCGGCCCGAATCAGCGCGGCAATGCCGGTATCGCCATTGCCGGCATTGTTGTTGACGATGGTGAGGTCGCGCGCGCCATGCGCCAGCAATGCATCGAGCAACGCGCCCGGAATGCCTGACCCGCCAAAGCCGCTCACCAGCACCGTGGCGCCATCGCCAATGCCGGCCACCGCCGCCTCAAGGGACGGAACGATCTTGTCGATCATGGAACCTCCTTGCCGCAGGCACGTTATTGCTGAGGAATGCCGGTGTCCTTGACCACGCGCACCCAACGCTGGCGCTCCTGATCGATGAACTGGCCAAAGTGCTCGGGCGTGTCGCCGCCGGCCTGGCCGCCAAGTTCGGCCAGTCTCGACTTGATCTGGGGTTCGGCCAGCGCCGTGGCGGCGGCCTTGTGCAATTGCGCGATGATGGCCGGCGGCGTGCCCGCGCGTGCCACCAGGCCAAACCACGCGGTGACCTGGAAGTCGTCAAAGCCGGCTTCCTTCATGGTCGGCACGTCGGGCAGCTCCGATACGCGCGTGGCGCTGGTAACGGCCAGTGCGCGCAGCTTGCCCGCCTGAATCTGCGGCAAGGAGCTGGGCAGGTTGTCCACCATCATCGTCACCTGCCCCGCCACCAGATCGGCGACGGCCGGGGCCGCGCCCTTGTACGGCACGTGGATGATGTCGATACCGGCGCGCTTCTTGAACAGTTCACCCGACAGATGCACCGACTGGCCCGTGCCCGACGATCCGAACGACAACTGGCCCGGGTGCGACTTGGCCATCGCCACCAGTTCCGCCACGTTGTGCGCGGGCACCTTGGCATTGACCACAAGTACGTTGGGCACCGACACCACCATCGTGATCGGCGTGAAGTCCTGCGGCTTGTACGGCAACTGGCGATACAGCGCGTAGTTGATCGCGTTGGGGCCGATATTGCCCATCATCAGCGTGTAGCCGTCGGCCGGCGCCTGGATCAGCGCCTGCGATCCGATGATGCCGGCACCGCCTGCGCGGTTGTCCACCACCACCGGCTGCCCCAGTATCTCGCTCATGCGCTTGCCCACCAGCCGTGCGGCGATATCGGTGGTGCCGCCCGCCGCGGCGGGCACGATCAACCGGATCGGACGTTCCGGCCAGGCGGCCTGCGCGCTGCCCGCCATGCCGAAGGTGAATGCAGTGGCCGCAATCCATGCGGCAGCCAGACGGGCGCCGCCCATCGCTTTGGTCATTCCTGTCTCCTTGGCCGGCATTTATCCACATGGCTGCGGTAACGCCGTGCTGATCTTGTTCTATCGAGATGCGTAGGCGGAGCCACACGCATCGCGCCTTACGATAGGCCGCGGGCGGAGACAATGGAATTCATGATTCACAAAACTAGGCTTCGGGTTCGTGAAAGGCTGGGGAAATGCTGCCTGCGTCAGCGCATTTGCAATGACAGGGCCGGGGATGGGGCTAGTGCCGCTTCAGCGGCGCGGGTCTCATGCTGCCAGCTTCTCGATGGGAGCCTGGACCTCGTCGGCGGCGTACTCCATCGGATCGCGGAACTCGCGGGCGCGCACCTGCTCGGTCATGAAGTCGACAAAGACCCGGATGCGTGCGGGAAGATGCTGCCGGCACAGGTAGCAGATGTAGTGGCCCCGCCCGGTCGGCGCGAGTCGCGGCAACGCAGGGACGAGTGCGCCGCACGCCAGGTCGTCGGCAACCAGATGCATCGGGAGCTGGGCAATGCCGCGCCCGTCCAGTACCGCCCTGCGCACGAGGTCCGCATCGTTGAACGACAACCTGGCAGCGGCGACATACTTCTGTGTGCGCCCATCGACGTTGAACTCCCACTCGCAAGGCCGGCCGCTGAACGATCTCAGGCTGATGCACGCATGCTGCGCGATATCCTGCAATGCAGCGGGCAGCTCATGCCGCGCTGCATAGGCCGGCGACGCGCAGAGCACCATCTTCATCGGCATCAGTTGCCTGGCGATGATGCTGGAATCCTCGATATGGCCATCACGAAACGCGACATCGATCTGCGCGGCCACGAATTCTGGCGGCCGATCCTCCAGCAGCAATTCGACGGCAATATCGGGGTGGATCTCCGAGAATTTATGTACCAGCGGCGCGACGACGCTGCGTCCGAAACCCACCGTCGAGCAGACCCGCAGCGCGCCACGCGGCGGACCATGACGCAGGTCCAGCATGTCGTTCATGGCGCCTACGATGTGCGTCACGCCAAGATTGCAGTTCTCGAAGAACCGCTCGCCCTCGCGCGTCAGGTTCGTCGTTCTGGTCGTCCGCAGAAACAGGCGGGTACCAAGATGTTCTTCCAGCTTCTGAATACTGCGGGAAACTGCCGAGCGTCCGATTCCCAGACGCTCGGCGGCCCGGGCAAAACTGCCCTCCGTCGCGACGGTCATGAACGCAATGATGCCGGCGTAGCTGGCCGCGAAACAGCTCGCCAGGGCATCCGCCCGGTTGGGAACACCAGCGCGCCAGGCGTGCCGCGAAATATCTGCATGTTCCATGAAATGACTCCCACTATCCGCAGGTTCCGCACCGATACGCCATCACGTTGGCGCGGCACCTTCATGCCGAGGAAATACGGTCGGTTGCCGTTGCGGAATGCGCTGACGCCGGCCGTACAACAAGCGTAGTCGCCCAGCGCCGCAGCACCATTCTTCACGCGGGTAGCATCATCCTCTCCATTCGCATTGGGTCTTAATACAGAGGTATGACCGGGACAGCCCTGGCCACCGCACCGCGGCGTGGCGCGCGGCCTTAATACGTATGTATTATTCTCGGCGGCCGCAATGGACATTACGCTGATATCGAAACGCACGCCGGATGCACGCCGCGCTGCCGCGCGGTGTACGGCTTAACGTACCGTTTTTCGCGGCGCAGGAGGCTATCCGCTTGTCTTCCGCACAGATCGTTTCGATTGTCGACGATGACGACGCCTTCCGGGCCGCGACGGCGAGCCTTGTACGTTCGCTTGGCAGGCCAACGCGCGAGTACGCATCGGCGGAGGAATTCCTGCAGTCGGGCCGGCTCGGAGACACGGCATTCCTGATCTCCGATGTCATGATGCCGGGCCTGTCCGGTGTGGAAATGCTGGACCGCATCCTGGCGCTCGGCACCGCGCCACCGACGGTTTTCGTCACGTCCTTTCCAACCGCCGAACTGGAAGCCAGGGCACATGCAAACGGTGCGCTGGCCGTGCTTGCCAAGCCCGTGGACCCCGAGGCCATCGAGCACTGGCTCGGTGTGGCGCTCGACGGTGCGCCACCCTAGCCGCGCCTGTCTTAGGCGCCGCCGTCTCGCATCGGTTTGGAAGTACTCGCCGGTTCGGGCGCCACGTTCAGCATTTCGGCGTTTCGGACCAGCTCCGCTACCGATCTTGCGCCGATCTTCTTCATGACCTGGCCACGGTGGATCTTTACCGTGACCTCGCTGAGGTTCAATTCGTAGGCAATCTGCTTGTTCATCAGGCCTGCCACGACAAAACGCATTACCTCCTTTTCGCGCGGCGTCAGTGACTCATACGCGGCGCGGAGTGCCGCGCTCGATTGCTCGGCGGCAATCCTTTCGTCGTCGCGGGCCAACGCGCTGGTGACCGCATCGAGCATGTCCTGGTCGCGGAACGGCTTGGCAAAGAAGTCGACGGCACCCGCTTTCATCGCCTTCACGGACATGGCGATATCCCCGTGTCCGGTCATGAACACGATTGGCATGCGCACGCCAATCCGT
The DNA here is from genome assembly GCF_057798835.1 of Cupriavidus sp. 291-E7. NCBI lineage: Bacteria > Pseudomonadati > Pseudomonadota > Betaproteobacteria > Burkholderiales > Burkholderiaceae > Cupriavidus > Cupriavidus sp. 291-E7. Next base: position 67,478 of record NZ_JBYOJV010000003.1, on the reverse strand, counting down.
GACATCTGCTCCTGGAAGGTGAGTCCGCTCTCGCCGCGCAGCCTGACGTCAAGAATCAGGCAGCTCGGCGCATCGTGCTTGGGGAAGGCCAGGAATTCCTGCGTCGATTCGAAGGTCTCCACGCGCACCCCAATCGACCGCAACAATCCGTCAAGCGCCAGGCGGACCGACTCGTCGTCGTCCACCACATATGCCACGCCTGCCTTGCGATCGTGCTGGCCCTTTGCAGGGCTCGAATGCGACGAATAATCCATCTCGCCTCCTTGCCGACGCGGCTGCATGCGCGACAATCGCGCCCCCGCCGACGGTACCGTTCCCCATTCTAGGCAATTTAAAGCCACATTCGGACGGCGTGGCGTAACCGATGCATTGCACCGTGGCTAATGGCGTAACCAGCGCCGGCATTCACTCGTCATTCGCCCGTCATTCGCAATTCAAAGAACTGAGACTACATTGAATGGGGAACGCAGCCGGCCGCCATACGGGTGCCTGGAAATCGCCGTGAATCAATATGACGATCATGAAAGAGGAAATCGAGGTACCCCTGGAAATTCTGAAAAAATGGCAGGAAATAGTAAATCTGCTCGCCGAGATCATGGATGTACCTTCGGCATTGATAATGCGGGCGAAGCCGCCGAACATCGAGGTCTTCGTGGCGAGCGAGTCGGCGGGAAACCCCTACGAAGTAGCGGAAACCGCGCTTCTGAACACGGGCCTGTATTGCGATACGGTGATGGAGTCACGTCGGCCACTCCGCGTGGCCGACGCCTTGCGCGAGGAAGCCTGGAAATCGAACCCGGATATCGCGCTCGGCATGATTTCCTATATGGGAGTTCCGATAGTCTGGCCCGACGGCCGGATATTCGGGACCATTTGCGTGCTAGATCGCAAACAGAACGCTTATAGCGAACCATTCCTCAGATTTCTGCGTCTTTGCCGCGACGTTTTGCAGACCGACCTGCAGATGCTGGCGACATTGAACCGGGAACTCGAAAGTCGAGACCTGAAGATAAGACGCCTGGTGGATTCCAACATCATTGGCATATTCATCTGGGAAATCGAGACACAAACCATCCTCGAAGCCAACGATGCGTTCCTGCACATCGTCGGTTACGACCGTGAGGACTTGAGCGCACGCCGCCTGCGCTGGCCCGAACTGACGCCGCCGGAATGGCGCGAGTACGACCTGCGTGTGCGCTTGCCCGAACTCAAGCGAGTGGGCCATCTGCAGCCGTTTGAAAAGGAGTACTTCAGGAAGGATGGCAGCCGCGTACCCGTGCTGATGGGCGTCGCCAAGTATGAGGATGAAGGCAATCACGCCGTGGCGTTCATGCTGAACCAGAGCGCACGCAAGCATGCCGAGGCCGAGGCGCGCGAGAGCGACCGCCGCCTCCGGGAAATTCAGGAAGCGCTGACCCATGCCAATCGCGTCACGACAATGGGGCAACTGACTGCCTCGATCAGCCACCAGCTGAAGCAGCCGATTGGTGCGTGCGCCACCCATGCGGACGCGGGCCTGCGCTGGTTGCAAGCCAAGCAGCCAGACCTGGACGAAGCGCGCCAGGCGTTTCAGCGGATCGGTAACGATGCGCGGCTCGCGATCAAGACCATGACGCACATCCGCGACCTGTTCAGGCACGCCAGGATAGAGGACGCGCCGCTCCAGATAAACGATGCCATTGAGGAAATCGTCTTCCTGACGCATGGCGAGGCCATCAAGCAGGGCGTTGCGGTCCGCACCGATCTCGATGCGGATCTGCCACTCATCCGCGGCGACCGCGTGCAGCTTCAGCAGGTCGTCCTGAACCTCATCGTCAATGCGATGGAAGCCATGAGCACAATGCCGGCTGGCGCCAGGGAAGTGAATATCCGGACCCGCGCCGATGACGCCAGGGCCATCACCGTCACCGTGCAGGACACCGGACCGGGCGTGGCGCCGGAAACCACTGGCCGGCTGTTCGACCCGTTCTTCACCACCAAACCCAACGGCATGGGCATGGGTCTGTCGATCTGCCAGTCCATCGTGCACGCCCACGGCGGCACCTTGCGCCTGTGCGCGAGCGATGCCGGAGGATCTGTCTTCCAGTTCACCGTGCCGGCCAGCACCGCTTCGGACATGAACGCGTGCTGACCGCTACCGCATGACTCGCTGAGACACGCTCACCGCCATCGCGATAAGCGCCATCACGGCAAGCCCCTGAAAGTGATCGAGGTTGGCCAGCAGCGCGGATTGCTGCGCCAGCAACTGGGCGATCTGGGCCGTGGCGAGTTCCGCCGCTCTGACCGGCTCCATCGACGCCGACAGCACTGCGGTATAGCGCGCATGCGCTTCCTGAAACTGTGGGCTGCCCACGTGAATAGCGCCGTGCAGCGTGGTGTAGTGCAAGGCGGTCAGCCATTGCTGGCCGACCGTAGCCAGCGTCACGCCGATCGCCTGCCCCATCTGACCGAGCATGTTCTTGGTCTGCTGCGCGTGGGAGAACACGGACTCGTCGTACGCCACATCGTTGAAGGTCTGCATCGCCGTCACCGGGACCAGCATCATGATGAAGACGCCGTAGAGCGCGAGCGCGGGCAACACATGACGCCACGGGTCCGGCGCGGGCGGCATCCTGCTCATCAGCCATGCGGAAGCCGCCAACGCAAGAAAGCCAACCATGAAGTACTTGCGCGGACTGGGCCAGCGCGGCAATAGCTGCGTCATCGTCAGCCATGTCACCACGCCGGCCGCCAGCCCCAGCGAATAGAGTTGTCCGGCCGTTGACCACGAATGCCCGAGCGAGCGCTGCAGAACAAGCGGCAGCAGGTATCCGTTCGATCCCATCGTGACGTAGCAGAACGTGAAGAGCGCCAGCCCCGTCAGGTAGCGCGGACCCGCGAGATGGCCAAGTTTCAGCAGCGGCCACGCGCTGCGCGCCTCCGTGGCAACGAAGAACAGCAGCGCCCCGGCACCAAGCGCCGCGCCAATCGCCAGCCACAGCCTGTCCGCGTAGAAGTCGTAATAGGACCGCTGCAATACAAACAACAGCAGGAAGCTGCCCAGTGCCAGTGCGGCAAGCCGCCAGAGATTCGCGCGGGACCGCTCCTCCGGCGCGATCACGGCTTCCGGCAGGACACCGGCGGCTGGTATCAATGCCAGCATGGCCGCCGCCACCAGCCAGAAGATCAGCGGCCAGCTATCCGCCGTGACAATGGCCGAGGCCAGCCAAGGCGCCAGCGCCGTGCCCACGCACACACCGGAAGCCAATGCCGTGATGCCGGAAAAGCGCGCCGGACCGGGCGCAATCAGATTCACCACCAGCCGCGACGACGTCAGCAGGCCGCCACATCCCAGCGCCATCACGACGCGTCCGACCAGAAATCCTTCGTAGCTGGCCGCGTGCGCGCACAGGATGGCACCGGCGGCCGCCGCGCCGAGCGTAGCCTGGACGTAGCGGCGCCAACCCATGCGCTCCACCATCCATCGTTGCAGCGCGATCATCACCACGGCCACGCTGGCATAAGCAGTGGCAACGATGCTGTACTCCTCGGGGCTGGCGCCGATCTCGCCCATGATGGGCGCGGCTGCAAAAGCGATCATGCCGTTCTGCAGGAAGTCGACCAGCGTCAGTCCGCCAATCGGCAACAGCAAGGCATGGAGGTTAGCGGGCTTCATCCGGTACTTCCCGTTGTGATGGCGTTACAGGTTTTCCGCGACGATGCGGCGCACGACCGCGTCGGCTTGCGCCAGCTCGTCGGCGAACACGGTCGTACGGTAGTTCTGGCTCGGTGTATCGACGGCTACCAGCCGCTTGCCGTCGCGCGAGCGCGTGTCGATTGACACCTTCATCGACAGGCCGATCTGCAGCGGATGCGCGGCCACTTCCTCCGGTGTCAGCGCGATGCGCACCGGCACGCGCTGTACCACCTTGATCCAGTTACCGGTGGCGTTCTGCGCCGGCAACAGCGCAAAGGCGCTGCCGGTGCCGGCATCCTGGCCAACTACCCGTCCGTGGAACACCACGCGATCGCCGTATAGATCCGTGGTCAGCGTGACCGGCTGGCCGATCCGCACATCGCGCAACTGGGATTCCTTCAGGTTGGCCGTGACCCACAGGTAGTTCAGTGGCACCACCGACATCATTGGCACACCCGCGCTGACGCGCTGCCCAACCTGCACGGAACGCTTGGTGATGACGCCGCTGGTGGGCGCCGGAATGCGCGTGCGGGACAAGGCAATGCTGGCATTGCGAACCTGGGCGGCGGCGGCCAGCACATCCGGGTGGGATTCCACCGACGTGCGCTCCACCATCGCCTGGTTGCGCTTGAACTGCTCGGTGGCCACGGCCAGCGATGCCTTGGCGGCACGCACAGCCTGCGTGGCATGGATCAGTTCCTCACCGGAGATCGCTCCACTGGCCGCCAGCGCGGAGCGGCGCGCCAGATCCTCGCTCGCCCGCGCCAGATCCACGGTCCGCACTTCCACATTGGCGCGATCCTGGCCAGCGGCGGCGAATTGCCCCCGCACCTGCCGCACCGTTCGTGCCAGTTGCGCCTGTGCGGCGGCCAGAGCGAGCTGTGCGTCGACGCCGTTGAGTTCGACCAGTGTCCTGCCGGATTCGACCAGATCCGTGTTATCGGCAAGGATGGCCGTCACCACACCGCCGACCTGTGGCGTGACCTGCACCACGTTGCCTTCGACATAGGCGTTCTCCGTCGACACCTGGCGACTGCCGAATTGCAGATGGTAGGCGGCGCCCGCCACGGCTGCCGTGGCAACCACGGCGGCGGCGATGCGCCAACGCCGCACCGGGCGGACGACCGGCGGCTCGGCTTGCCGAACATTGGCGGCGTCGGGTTGGCTGGCCGGATTCATGATGCATTCCTTGTCGATGTGTACGCGGGCAAGACAGCCTTGCCGACGGGCATGGCCGCTGGCTCGTAGCCGCCGCCCAGTGCGCGGATCAGCTCCAGGTGCAGGAACCGTTGCTGGTGTTCCAGATCGATCAGCAGTTGCTTCTGGTTCAGGACCTGCCCCTCCGCCGATAGCACTTGCAGATAATTTCCAACACCGCTGCCATAGCGCGCCCGCGCCAGGTCGTACGCTTCCTGCGTCAACTGCAGCGCCTGACGTTGCTCATTGGCGCGTTGGCCCAGCCAATGCAGCGAGACAAGCTGGTTCACCACATCGTGCAGCGCGATGACGAGCGTTGCGTTGTACTGTTCGACCGCCACGTCGTACTCCGCTTGTCTGGCACCGAGGTTGGCGCGCAGCCGCCCGCCATCGAACACCGGCAGCGACAGCGCGGGGCCGATACCCATCGTGCGGCTGCCCGCCGTCAGGAAGTCAGACAGGCTCAGGCTCTGCAGGCCGGCAAACGCGGTCAGGCTGATGTTGGGATAGAACTGCGCGTTGGCGGCCTTGATCTCGTGGCTCGCCGCCTCCACGCGCCAGCGTTGCGCCACGACGTCGGGCCGCCTGCCGATCAGTTCGGCGGGCAGCGACGCGGGCACGGCTTCGACAAAGTCCGCGCGCAGGTGCGGCCGCTGGATATCGGCGCCGGCATCCGGCCCCTTCCCCACCAGCGCGGCAAGCTGGTTCTGCGTTAGCGCGATGACTTCGTTCACGGCCGCCAACCGCTCACGAGTGGCAGGCAACGCCGACTCCGCCTGCTTCATGTCGAGCCGCGAATCGAGTTGGGCTGCCACGCGCTGCTGCGTGAGCGTCAGCGTGTTTTCGCGCTGGCGGTAGGTGTCTTGTGCAAGCTCGCGTTGCGCATACGCGGCATCGAGCCGCAGATAGGTTCGCACGACCGAAGTGGTCAGCAACAATGCCGCGGCGTGGTAGTCGACTTCGGCGGCCCGTGCGCGATCGAGCGCCGCGTCAAACGTCGCCTGGTTCTTTCCCCAGAAGTCCAGCTCATAGCTGAATCCAAGCTGCAGATCGCTGGCCCATTTCCAGCTACCTGCCAGCGGACGCGGCGCCGGACCGTTGTCGCTATAGCGCTGACGTGTGCTCCGTGCGAACAGGTTGGCCTGCGGCGACAGTGCGGCTTCCGCGCCGCCCGCCAGCGCCTCGGCCTGGCGCACGCGCGCCGCCGCAATCCGCAGCGACGGCTGCCCGGCCAATGCCGCATCGACGAGCGAATCGAGCTGCGGGTCGCCAAAGCTCTGCCACCATTCGCGCACCGGCCACACTGCGGGCGATACCGGCGCGGCAGCCATCGATGCCGACGCGGCAAGCTGATTGGCATCGTCGAGCCTGGCCTGCGCGTTCAATCCCTTCATGCTTGCGCACCCGCCCAGCGACAGCGCCGCGCTTACCACGCCGGCACAACACAAGGCAAAAAGGGGTCGCAGCCCGGATCGCGCCACGATCGCCGGCCTTGTTGTTGCTTTCATCACGCACATGGAAACACTGCTCGATCCGTTGATCCGGGATTACCCGCCGCGCCACACGAAGGTGTCGCTCGGGTTCGCGTCAGGCTTGACGGCCCAGGATGGGCCACCCTCCGCACTACGCCAGCAAGCTCACCGATTTGCGCGGCGGCCCGGACGCCTTGCTGGCGTCGCTGCCCTCGTCGGCGCCGCTGCTTCGCGCCGGCGGCGCGGAAACCCCAGTCAGGTCGCTTCCCGCCAGCAGCGACGGCACAGCCGCCCGCACCACGCGATCGCTTTCTCCGCCTGCCGCCCACGCGGCGATACCGGTTGCCAACAAGGCCCCCGCACTCAGAATGCCCACCCAGCGTGTTTGCTTCATGATGCCCTCCATCGATACGTCACCAAGCCAGCCGGGTCGTCGTGGAGGCGGTTCGCCTGCAACGCTGTGTCGTCGTCTGGTCGTGTCACAAGGGTAGGTGGCCGGGGGGTGGCGAAGCTAGCGTATACATGGCTGCGGATACTCCTACATTCGCGTCGTGATCTAATACACGAGTATTACGCCGCGTGGACATGCGTCGCAGGGAGCGCCTGGAATCGTCCGCGCGCCACGGTGACCGCACTCGGCGCGCTGGCGTAAGATGCGCGAATCAATGCGTCATGGCGAGGTGTCCGGTGTCCATTCCTTCCAGCATATTCAAGATGTCAGGCGACATCGTCGAGTCCACCGTTCTGTCCCGCGGGCCGTGGAACCCTGGTGCCCAGCATGGCGGCGCGCCAGGCGGGTTGCTGGCGACGCTCGCTGACCGCGCGATGGCGCATGAGCCGGGCTGGGCGATGGTGCGCCTGACGCTGGAGTTCGTCCGCCCGGTTCCCGTCGCATCGTTGCGCGCCGTAGTCGCGCCGCAAGCAGGCGGCTCCGTACGGCGCGTACATCTGGAACTGCTGCACGACGACGTCCCAGTATTGCAGGGCACTGCCGTGTATATGCGGCAGCGCGACCTCGATCTCCAGTCAAGCGAGCAGGCGCCGACACTGCCTCCACCCGATGCATGCCATACGCCCATCGTGATTCCGGGCATGGCCGCGCAGACTTCGTTTCACTACACGGCAATGGAGAGTCGCGTTGCGACCGGGACGGTCACCGATCCTGGGCCTGCCGCCGTTTGGTTCCGCGTGGCGGTGCCCTTCCTGGACGATGGACCGATGTCAGCCGCGGCCCGCGCCATCGCGGCGGCGGACTTCGGCAATGGCATCAGCTGGGCGGTGCCCTTGCATCGCTTTGCATTTGCCAATGCCGATCTGACCGTGTATCTGCATCGCCTTCCGCAAGGCGAGTGGGTAGCAGCCGAGTCCACGACGACGGTGCAGCAGAACGGTATCGGGCTGACGCGGACAACCCTGCATGACGAGCACGGCCCGATCGGCGTGGCTCAGCAAGGCCTGCTGTTCAAGCCAGTGCGCTAGCAGCGCGATCTGGCGGCGTCCGTTCGGACAGCACTGCCGCTATGGGATAGGTAGTACGGTTACGCACTACGACGAAAGCGGAAAAACCATGACATCGATCGTACAGATTTCAGATATCCACGTTCGGCCTCGCGGCATGCTTTACCACGACATCGTCGATTCCAATGCCATGCTTTTCAGAGCGATCGAAGCGCTCAATCGGCTAGACCCGGCACCGCACGCAGTCCTGTTTACCGGCGATCTGACCGACGACGGGTCCCCGGAAGCCTATGCCATGCTGAAAGAGCTTCTGGGGTCGTTGATCCATCCCTATGTACTCATGCCCGGCAATCATGACGACAGAGATGCGCTGCGCGCGGCGTTCGGCGACCAACCGTGGTGGCCGCATACAGGGGCGCTGAACTATGGCTTTGACGTCGACCGGATTCGCGTGCTGGCCGTAGACACCACTGTTCCAGGGTTCCACCACGGCGAGCTAAGCCCGTCGACGTTTGCGTGGCTCGGTCGTGAACTCGAAGCGAACACAGACCGACGTATCGTCGTGGCATTGCACCACCCGCCGTTCGAGACCGGCATTCCTTATCTGGATCGATACGGATTACGTGAAATCAACGCGCTCACTGAGCTATTGTCGAAACACGGAAATATCGACCTGATTATTGCGGGCCATGTCCACCGCGCCATGCAATCCCGTCTGGGGCCGATACCGGTGTTGACGTGCCCCAGCACCGCGACCCAGATTGCGCTACGGCTGCGTGCGGATGCCAAGCCGGCGTCGTATATGGAACCCCCGGCTTTCATGCTGCATCGGTGGAAGAATAGTGGCGACTCCCCCGTGTCGCACCTGTGCTACGTGAACGAGTTTGACGGGCCAATGTCGTTCGCATGAAAAATCCTCGTCGCGCGGTCGTGAAGCATGACGCGACGACGTCTGGGCGCAGCACCCTGCACAACCCGGCCGCCGGGCGAGCACTGGTGGCCCGGTTCGGCTGAGAAAGAGGGCAAGACGCTCCCACGCATCTATAATCCGGCATGACTTCATCTTCCTCCACCTCATTCGCCACGCTGCCGCTGTCCGCGGCCATGCAGGCTACCCTCGCCCAGCTTGGCTACGACGCCATGACGCCGATCCAGGCCGCCAGCCTGCCGCTCGCGCTGGCTGGTCAAGACCTGATCGCCCAGGCCCGTACCGGCAGCGGTAAAACCGCCGCGTTTGCACTCGCCCTGCTGCACCGGCTCGATCCGCGTCGATTCGATGTACAGGCGCTGGTGCTATGCCCCACGCGCGAACTGGCCGATCAGGTCACACAGGAGATCCGTCGTCTCGCCCGCGCCGAGGACAACGTCAAGGTGCTCACGCTCAGCGGAGGCACGCCGATCCGGCCGCAGGTGGATAGCCTTGTCTATGGTGCGCACGTCGTTGTCGGAACGCCGGGCCGTATCATCGATCACCTTGATCGCGGCAGCCTGAATATCGACACGATCAACACGCTGGTTCTCGATGAAGCCGACCGCATGCTCGACATGGGCTTTCATGACGACATCGCCTTCATTGCCAGCCACGCGCCGAAGGACCGGCAAACGCTGCTGTTCTCGGCCACCTATCCGGCTGCCATCGAAAAGCTCGCCCAACGTTTTCTACGCCAGCCGAAGATGGTGAAGATCGAGGAGGCGCACGACGCCGCCACCATCACGCAGCGCTTCTACGAAGTGGAAGAAGGCGAGCGGCTCAACGCCGTCGGCCTGCTGCTCGACCATTTCCGCCCGGCCACCACCCTCGCCTTCTGCAATACGAAGGCGCGTTGCCGTGATCTGGCCGACCTGCTGCACGCACAGGGCTATGCCGCACTAGCGCTGCATGGCGATCTCGATCAGCGCGAGCGCGATCAGGTGCTGGTGCAGTTTGCCAACCGGAGCTGCTCGGTACTGGTGGCCACCGACGTGGCCGCGCGCGGACTCGACATCGCGCAACTGGAAGCCGTGATCAACGTGGACGTCACGCCCGACCCCGAGGTCCATGTTCACCGCATCGGCCGCACAGGGCGTGCCGGCGAGGCGGGCTGGGCTTTCAGCCTTGTCAGCCTCGACGAAATGGGTCGCGTGGGCAACATCGAACAGCATCAGGGCGGCGAATTCGAGTGGCACGCGCTTGGCGAACTGACGCCGTCGGGCGGCCCGCGCCTGCTGCCGCCGATGGTGACGCTGCAGATGCTGGGCGGGCGCAAGGAAAAGATCCGCCCCGGCGACATCCTTGGCGCGCTGACTGGCGAGGCTGGCTACACGAAGGAACAGGTCGGCAAGATCAGCGTGATGGAGATGTCGACCTATATCGCCGTGGACCGCGCCATTGGCCGCGAGGCGATGAAGCGGTTGAACGAAGGCAAGGTGAAGGGCCGCAAGGTGAAAGTGAGAATGCTGACGACCGGTCAGCGGTAGTTTTCTCCTGCCATACCGGCCTGGTTCCGAGGCGATCGGAATACGTGTGAGCAATCCGATCCCAGACACCAGGCCGTGGGTCCCGCCGTCGCTTCTCCGGTGATTTCATCGTGACTCACCTACTGCAGGCAATCAGAAAGGAGAATGATGCAAACGACCGATCCCACCATCGACGCGGTGAAGATCCGTGCAATCGAGCCAGACGACTTTCCCGCCTGGAAAGTTCTCTGGGACGGGTATAACGCGTTCTACGGCCGGCACGATGCCACGGCTTTGCCGGAGGAAATCACGCTCACAACCTGGTCGCGCTTCTTCGACGCGTATGAGCCAATGCACGCGTTAGTTGCGGAACAAGACGGTGAGCTGATCGGGTTGGCGCATTTTTTACTGCACCGAAGCACGATTCAACTCAATCCGAACTGCTATCTGCAGGATCTTTTCACGGCCGCGGCGGCACGAGGCAAGGGAGTCGGGCGCCGCTTGATCGATCAGGTCTATTCGCACGCGAAGGCGCAGCGTGTGGGGAGGGTGTACTGGCAAACCCACGAAACCAACACGACCGCCATGCGCCTCTACGACACCGTCGCCGAGAAATCCGGATTCGTCGTGTACCGCAAGCAGCTTTGAGGCCGGGGGGGGACTACCCGGTCGGTCGATATGCTGCCCTGGTCATCCTAAGCAGGGCAGCGCCGAAAGACTGTTTATCTCCCCTCAAGTACCTCAGGATCGATATAGCCGGGCACGGTCAGGGACAGCGTCTGTTTCAGCGCCTTGCTACCCGCATCGGCCAGTACCTCGCTTTCTCCAGCCTCCAACGCGTCATAGGTCTGGCGGACAACGTCGTAAGGACTTGCCTTGGGTACGTCGAAGTCCTTGGTGAGGTCCGTGTCGACGAATCCCACATGCAACCCTACGACCGAGATACGTCGGTCCTTCAATTGCGCCCGAATATTGTTCGTGTAGCTCCACGCAGCAGCCTTTGACGCCGAATAGGGGGCCAGCATCGGCACCGTCCGCCAGGTTACGTCGGAAAGAACGTTCACGATGGCGCCCCGTCCGTCGCCTGGCAGCAAGGGCTCGAATGCTCGCGTCACGCGCATGACACCGTAGTAATTCGTCTCGAACACTCTGCGCGCGTGGTCTTCGGCGAGATCGGCAAATGGCGATCCCGTGATTTCCGCGATGCCGGCGTTGTTGACGAGTACGGTGACGTCCTTCGCCACCTCGGCGGCGGCAGCGACCGAAGCGGGATCCGTCACGTCCAGGCTGACAGGAACAATGCCCGGCTCGTTGAATGCCGCTGGATTTCGCACACCGGCATACACCTTCGTCGCGCCGCGGGCCACCGCCTCGCGCGCAAATGCGAGCCCTAAGCCGCGGCTTGCGCCCGTCACGAATACAACAGAACCTTCGATCTTCATTTCAAATCTCCTGGCTGAATCGACGTGCCATCAAACCTTGATGGCGTGGTTGGTCGATCGGATATCAATCGTGGAACGGCGCACCATCGATCAGGTCGCACACGTCCGGGATGCAGAATCCATCCACGTGCCGGTGGCCGATATCGGAGAGTCCCGTGCCGATTGTGGTATGCGGCTTTTTTCTGGCAACTTCGGCCAGCGCCTGCTGGAATGCCGCCTTGAATCCCAACCGTGGATACGTTTGCAAAACATCATCGACGAATGACGGCGTCATCTCGTCGTAGTGCAACCCCATTACGTCGACATGTGCGCCCAGGAAAACCAGGGCGATCTCGGGCGCCATCCGTTCGGCGATACCGCCGCTGGAATGCAGCGCGATGGCCTGCCAGACCAGATCGGCCTTGGACTCCGGATATCCGTGTCCGCGCAAGATTCGGCTGGCGGCATTGGCACCATCGACTTCGAATCGCTGATCGGCAACGCATTCCTTTGTCAATCCAAGATCGTGCAGCACAGAGGCCAGGTAGACGACTTCCCGGTCGTACTTCAATTGGCGCTTTTGACCAAGGAATTCTGCAAACCACCAGGTCCTGTGAACATGGTGAAGCATGGCTTTCGAGTGCACGGTTTCGACGAGCGATGAGGCCTTCCGGGACAATTCCGAATCCGGAGCGATCAGGCCGCCGATGGTGACGGGGATACTCACTTCTTTCTCCTTATCGACGGTGCTTATGCTTGAAACACCTGGCGATTGGCCTGTACGAATCCGGCTACGGTCTGTGGAACCTGCCCCGTAATTTCCTCGATAACGCCATTGGTGCCGGAGAAGATTCCGTTCTGGTAATCAACAGCGGTTTCCAGGAAATGCTGGATGAGAAACTCCGGCAGGTCGTACTTTCGCAGATGCTCGCGGTATTGCTCTAGCGTCGAAGGCGCATAGGTGATTTCACGTCCCAGCACCTTGCCAATTTCCTCGGCGATCTCCTGCTGGTTCAGTTCCACCGGACCAAAGAGGGTGTAGGTTTCTCCAATATGGCCGTCAGGTTTTGCCAGAATGCTGGCAATCAGACGCGCTTGATCCTCGGCGGCGATCGGCGCATGCCGCCCTTCCCCATAAGGCAGCGTGATCTTGCCTTCCTGCACCAGGGGATCGAGCACCCAGGGAAACGTCAGCCATTCGGAAAAGTAGGTCGGGCGGATATGCACCGTCGGCACGCCAGACCAGTCCAGAACGCGTTCGGCAATCCAGTGATCGCGTGCGGCGTGGCTCTTGGAATCTTCTCGTGCCGAGATCTGCGACATCTCCACCACGACCTGGACGCCTGCCCGACGCGCTGCATCAGCGAAGTAAGAGGTCGCCTGGATGTAGCCAGGGCGGACCGGATAGCAGAGGTAGGCGCCATCGACACCGTCCATCGCGCGAATGACGTCGTCATGCTCAAGAAGATCACCGACAAAGACTTCCGCCCCTGCTTCGCGCAGCGCGGCGCTTCGATCATCTTCCTGATGCACGAAGGCGCGAACGGCGTGGCCCGCATTCAGCAGGAATTGCACGGTATGGACGCCGGTCTTGCCCGTGGCGCCAGTGATCAGGTATTTACGCTGTTCCATGAATTGCTCCAATCTGTGAATGTGTCCGACAGGATTACATCGCCCCGAGGTGCTGCTTCACATCCTCCAGAATCGCCGTTGAAGCGTCGGTATCTTCAACGACTCTTGCCATCGTGATGGCGCCAATCATTGCCGCCAGTGTGAAAACGGCGGCAGACCTCGCCTCTTGTTGCGGCTTGTGCGGCAACTGCCTGGCAAGTACATCCACCAGATCATCAAAGCCCTGTGCGGCCGCTGCCCGCGTTTGCTTGTCGGCCCGCGCCAGTTCGCTTCCCATTGCTGCCAGCGGGCATCTGCCCGTAGGCGTGTCGCGGTGGGCTTCGGATACATAGGCCTCCACCACGGCCGCAAAACCGCTGGCCCGCTGGCCTTGGCGAACGACTGTTGCCAACCCGTCGATCACTTCGGTCATCGCCCGAGCACACGCTTCGGCCACCAGTTGGTCCTTGGAAGCAAAGTGGCGATAGAAGCCGCCTTGCGTTAGGCCCAGAGGCGTCATCACGTCGTTCAGCCCCGTTGCCTGAATGCCGTTCAGCCGGAATTCCCGGGCAGCGGCGTCGACAATGCGCCGCCGGGTTTCCGCTGTCTCAACCTTTGTTTTCCTCATCTCGGCACCTCATGTGTGTAATCGCTAACCATCTAAATAGATGTTAGTCACCATCTATTTAGAAGTCAAGGAGGGATGATCAGCCGCCCGGAAGTGCCGCCAGCGGCTTACGCGAAGGCGTTCAGGCCGCGCACCACAGCAGGCCGCGCCGCGACCGCATCAAACCAGCGCGCGAGGCCAGGATGGCTTGTCCAAGCGATATCGTCACGAAATGCGTTGGCGATAGTGAATGCGGAAATGTCAGCCACGGAAAAGTCGTGGCCCGCCATGTACGGTCCCGCGTCAAGGAATTGTTCCGACGCGACAAGCGCCTCCAATGCCGCCACGTTGACGGGTGTGGCAATGGCCGCGCTCATGCCCATCCGCTCAAGCCGGAATGCACCGTGGCTGACCGCGATGACGTCAGTCAGGAAGTAGAAGAACCGCTCGTACACCTTGGCTCGCGCGACCGGATCCACGGGAAGGAGCCGACTATCGGATCGCTCCGCCGCAAAGAACATGATGGCGTTCGATTGCGTCAGTACGAATGGCCCTTCGTTTCGATGCTCGACAAGAACCGGCACCTTGCCGAAGGCATTCAATGCCCGATGTTGGGCACCCTGCTGCTCGCCCGCGGCAAGGTCGATTCGCTTCACCGCGTACGAAACGCCCGCTTCTTCCAGCGCAATCGCCGCACGAATGCAGTTGCCGGTCAAAGCGCCATAGAGTTCGATCAGGTTAGGCATACGATGGGCCTTCAAGCGTAAATGGCGGGCTATACCGGAATATCCCGGGCGACCTCAGTCAGCTCGCCTGAGTTGATCTCGTAGAAGAACCCGTAAAGCTGCACGTTTTTGGGTACTGCCGGACTCGCGCGCAGCAGCGCCACATCGTGCTTGATCGAATCCTCGAAATGCGAAATGGCGAGGCTTTCGTGATCGAACATTGTCCCGATATCCGCGTGATGATGATCGTGGAACTCGTCGATAAGTGTCTCTGGCGCAAAGGCGGTTGCCCCGCAAAAGGAATGGTGCACGACAACCACCTTCTGGACTTGGAAGAGATAGTCCATCGTCGCAACTGATTGCAAGGCAGAAAGGGCCCGCCCCCCTGCATTCGAGACGGCAAACAGTGTCCGCGTGTTGCCAACCCGGTTGCCGGCTTCGTCGAGAATATTCTCCCCAGGGTAGACCTCGTCGCCGAAGTACGCAGCGACGGCCTGCGGAATCTCGGACGCGCGCGGGTCAAAGCAGTGGATCACGATTGTCTTCATCGGAATGAACTGGCTGAAGCCCTGGAAGTTCGACCGGTCGAACCACGCCGGATCAAACCACGGTTGTGACCTGAACTCGAATTCACTGTACTTCGTCATCTCTTGCTCCACGTATTCGGTTTGGCTGGGTGAAAGGCAGCAAGCCCAATCGAGTTGCTGTTACGACCCAGTCTAAGTTGGACATGCCGTGGCGCAAATGACATCGACTCCTCGATTCCCGCCAAAATTCGTGACCCTGACGCCGGTAACCGCTACCACTCACGACCGAGCACCAACGATATATGGAGCGGACAGCACCCTGGCGCGGGCTACGGACCATTGGCGGATAACGAGGGCATATTGTCATTGCTGCCACCAGACCGGATGCCATAAGCTGCGACCACGCGCGCGAATCTTGCGCGGTACAGGCTCCGCCAGCAACGAGTGACTCAATGTCGAATACCAACACCGCGCAAGGACAAGCACCGCGCAAAGTCGTAATCGTCGCGTATGCGGGCGCCAAGCTGATGGACGTTTCTGGTCCGCTGCAGGCGTTCAACGATGCATGCTTCGACGATGGCAGTGCTGCCTACCACGTCGTCCTGGTCTCGGAGACCGGCGGGCATGTCACGACGGATACAGGCGTCAAGCTGGAAACGCTTCGACTCGATGAAGAAGCCATCGAATCCGTCGACACGCTGCTCATTGCGGGTGCGGACCTTGTCATGCCTGCCGATGCCACCGCGTCGCTCAGAGCCCGGCTGGCAGCGTATCTCGGCCGCCCGCGCCGCCTCGGCTCCATCTGCACCGGCGCATTCGTCCTTGCCCAACTCGGCATCCTCGACGGCCGCGATGCGACGACGCACTGGGGCGCTTGCAGCCGGTTGGCACGCCTGCACCCGGCCATACACGTCCAGCCCGACTCGATCTTTGTCACCTCCGGGCATATCTGGACGTCCGCCGGCGTTTCCGCTGGCATCGACATGGCGCTGGCAATGATTGCGGACGATCTGGGCCACATGGCAGCACTCAATGTGGCGCGCGGCATGGTCTTGTTCCTCAAAAGGCCCGGCGGCCAGTCGCAGTTCAGCGTGGAACTCCGCCAGCAAATGCGCGACACGCGCGGCCGTTTCGACGACCTTCACGTGTGGATTCGCGCCAATCTTGAAGGCGATTTATCTGTGACGGCACTAGCCGAGGCAGCCCGGATGAGTCCGCGCAATTTCGCCCGCGTCTATCAACGCGAGATGGGGGAAAGCCCTGCACGCGCTGTCGAGAAGATCCGCACGGAAGCAGCCAGGCGTCTTCTGGAATCGGCGCCCGATGGTATTCAGGTCGTCGCGCGCCGGACTGGCTTTGGAGATGACGAACGCATGCGCCGCGCCTTCGTGAAAGCCTTTGGCGTATCGCCGCAAGACTATCGCCGGCGGTTCGGACATACGCAGGTCTGAGGGCGGCAAGACGCCCTTTTTCGCCACGCACCCGCACCGGCCTTGCGGCCGTACGGAACCGACCACCGGGTGCGCTGCCATCTGGCCTGACACACAACCCCGCCCTCAACGCATTTCACTGACCGCGGACCGAATCTCCTGCCTGAGCCACACGGCTGCGGCATCGGCCTGCGTGCGCCGGTTGTGAATCAGCTCGATGTCGAAGCCGGTATCGGCAAGTTCTTCGGGAACTTCAAGGATCTGCACGTCGGGGGAGGCCAGCCGCTGCGCCACCCGCCGGGCAACGGTCGCGACCAGATCGCTGTGCGCCACCGCCAGCGGCAATGCCACGATGTGCGAGAAGGTCGCCGCGACACGCCGTTGCCGACCGAGCTTGTCCAGCTTGCCGTCGACGACCCCGCGTCTGGACCCGCTATCGCCGGGAGCAAATAGCGCGTGGGGCAGCTGCAGATAGGTCGACAGGTCAATCTTGCGCCGCCGGCCGCCGGCGCGGAGCCTCGGATGCGAACGGCTGGCGATGCAGACAAAGTCCTCCTCGTACAGCTTCGTTTGCACCATGCGCTTCGGCGCGGCCAGGTGTCCGCCAATCGCAACGTCGACAACGCCCTGGTCGAGCTGCTCGAAGACGGCCGCCCGGTCGAGCGCCATGATCCGCAGATCAACGTCCGGCGCCTGCCGCCTGAGCCGGCCAATGACATACGGCAGAAGAACAATGTCGGCGTAGTCAGTGGCCGCGATGGTAAAGCCGCGCCCGGCCGGCGCGGCTGGGTCGAAGGCAACCGACTGGCCCATCGCCTGGCGAACATGATCAAGCGCTGACGAAATCCCCGGCATCAGCGCGTGCGCCAGCTCCGTCGGCTCCATCCCCGCATGGCTGCGCACAAACAGCTCATCACCAAACAACGCCCGCAGCCGGGTCAGCGCATTACTGACCGACGGCTGGGCGCGGTTCAGGCGCTTGCCGGCCAGCGTGACACTGCGCGTCTGATACAGCGCCTCGAATGCCACGAGAAGGTTCAGGTCGATGCGAGAAAGATTCATTCTGTGAATTTAATGGATATTCAATATCCATTTCAAGAATCCGGACGCCGCCGGTACCATCAAACGCCTTCCCTCCCCTTTTCGACCTTCCCGCAGGCAGCGTCCAATGCAAACCGTACTTGTCACCGGCATCGAGCCATTCGATGGTGAAACCCTGAATCCTTCGTGGGAAGCGGCGCGCGCCGTCGATAAGCGCGTGATCGGCGGCGCACGCGTACTGGCCCGTCAGCTCCCCTGCGTGATTGCCGAGGTCAGGCAGGCGCTGCTGGACGCCATCGCGGAGGTCGATCCCGTCGTCGTCCTGTGCCTGGGACAAGCGGGCGGACGCAGCGACGTATCGATCGAACGGGTGGCGATCAACGTCGTGGACGCGCGCATTCCCGACAACGCCGGCCGGCAACCCGTCGACGAACCAGTGATCGACGGTGGTCCCGCCGCCTACTTCTCCGCGCTGCCGATCAAGGCGATGGTCAGCCGTCTGCGCGCGTCGGGCATCCCCGCATCGGTCTCGCAGTCAGCGGGCACCTACAACTGCAATGCCATCTTCTACTCGTTGCTGCATTGCATCGCGACCGAGCGGCCGGCGCTGCGCGGGGGCTTCATTCACGTGCCCTACCTGCCGCCGATGGCCGCCGCGCATCCTGGCGCGCCAAGCATGGATGTTCGCGTTCTGATCGAAGCCATCGAGATCATGGTGGCTACGGCGCTGGAAGTCTCCATCGATCTCAAGGAAATCGGGGGCGCCACGCACTAGCCGCATAAGGGCATGCGGAATCGGTCGTTACCCGTCGAGAGAATTGCTGCACGATGTCTTTCGTGCTCATTCGACGAGAAACCCGAAGGACAACCGCATGCCATTTCAAGACTCCCTTGCCTCCGCGATTGCTATCGACACGGCCACCGCAGCGCCAACGTCGACGCCACAACCGCTGCCTCCGGCCGCCGATGTGGCAATACTTCGCCAGCGCGCCCAGGCCCTGCTGCCCGACATCGCGCGGGATGCCGCAAAGCGGGAGAGCCGCCGCGAACTGCCCTTTGATTTTGCGCGCCAGGTAGCCAATGCCGGTTTGCTGACGTTCCGCATCCCGAAGGCGTATGGCGGCCCCGGCGGCAGCATGCGCGATGCCATCCGCTTTGTGCAGGAACTGGCCGCCGTCGATGCCAACCTCGCCCAGGCATTGCGGCCCAACTTCGGACTCATCGAAGGCCTGCTCGCGGGCCACGACAATGAAGCGGATCGCAAGCGCTGGTTTAACCGGCTGCTGGGCGGACAGATCGTCGGCAATGGCGGTGTGGAGCGCGGCGGCAAGCATGGCGCCATCCAGGCCACCATCGTCCGCGAGGCCGATCACTATGTCGTCAACGGCACCAAGTACTACAGCACCGGCGCGCTCTACGCCGACTGGATCAGCTCCATCGCCGTGGACGAGGCCGGCAAGGAAACGCACTTCACGGTGCCACGCGACCGGGCCGGCATGACGCTGGTCGATGACTTCGACACCATCGGCCAGCGGTTGACTGCCAGCGGCACCACCCAATTTACGAACATGCGCGTCGCGCCGGAAGAGCTGCGCGCCAGCCACCTGCCACGCGACCGCCGCAATCCGGTCTCGCCGGTCTTCCAGCTCTTTCTGGCCGCCACGGAAGCCGGCATCGCACGCAACGCGCTGGACGACGCGGTCTGGTTTGCGCGCAACAAGGCCCGGCCGATCAAGCACAGTTCGGCCGAGCGATCGGTGGACGATCCCTACGTGCAGGAAACGATTGGCCAGATTGCCGCGCAAGTGTTTGCAGCCGAAGCCGCCACGCTGCGCGCCGCCGACTCCATTGACGCCGCCTGGGCGGACAACCTCAGTAACGCATCGCTGACGCAGGCGTCGATCGACGTCGCTCAGGCGCAATACTTCGCCGTGGCGGCCGCGCTGAAGAGTGCGGAGCTGGCGTTCGATGTCGGTGGGGCATCCACCTGCGACCGCCAGTACAACCTGGATCGCCACTGGCGCAATGCGCGCACTGTCGCCAATCACAATCCGCGCCAATGGAAAGCAGCCGCCGTGGGCGCATGGCTGCTGAAGGACGAACCGCCTCCCACGACCGGGCTGTTCTGACGGGATGCCGCCACTCCCCAAAGGAGATGGCGGCGTTGCTATCGCCGGTGATCGAAACTGCGAGCCAGCCGCTCGCCCGCGAACTGCACCACCGTTACCAGAACCACCAGGATTGCGATCACATTGAACATCACGGCCGTTTCATAGCGCTCGTAGCCATAGCGGATCGCCAGATCGCCGAGGCCACCCGCCCCCACGGCACCTGCCATCGCCGACGACCCGATCATCGCAATCACGGTGACCGTAGCGCCGCCGATCAGCGCCGGCAGCGCCTCCGGTAACAACACATGCCGCACGATATGCCAGCGTCGGCAGCCCATAGCGCGCGCCGCCTCGATCAACCCCGCGTCGGTTTCATTGAGCGCCACCTGCGACACCCGCGCAAAGAACGGAATCAGATGCGCGCTCAGCGGTACCACGGCAGCCCAGGTGCCCATCGTCGTGCCGACGATCAGCCGCGTCACCGGCAGCATGGCCACCAGCAGGATGATGAAAGGGATGGAACGAAACATGTTGACCAGCACCGACAGCGCGCGGTTCGTACGCGGCCTCGGGGCCAGACCGCCAGGCGCGGTAACGGTCAGCACGATGGCCAGCGCCATGCCGACGACAAACACCACAAGGCAGGCGCTGCCGGTCATCAGCAGCGTTTCGCCGAACGCCTTCAGGTACTTCTCAGCCATTGGCAACACGATGGGATACCTCCGCGGGATGTACGTTCGCAGGCAGACGCTTGCGCAGCGGGCGCAGCAGCGACAGCGTGGCTTCGGCCTGCGGGTCGGCAAACACGCGCCATACCGGCCCCTGCTCCTTCACCTGGCCATGATCGAGCACCAGCACCCGGTCGCATGCTTCCTCGATCACGGCCATGTCGTGCGTGATCAGCACCACGGTCAGCCCGAGCTGCTTGTTGATGTCCCGCAGCAACGCCAGAATCTGCTCCGTTGTTTCAGGATCGAGCGCGGAAGTCGCTTCGTCACACAACAGGATCTCCGGACGGTGTACCAGCGCACGCGCAATACCCACGCGCTGCTTCTGTCCGCCCGACAGCATCGCCGGGTAGGCGTGGGCCTTGTCCGCGAGTCCCACTGTCGCAAGCAGATCGTTGACGCGGGTGTCGATCTCGATGCGCCGCACGCCCGCCACGCGCAGCGGCAGTGCCACGTTGTCGAAGACGGTCTTCGCCGACATCAGGTTGAAGTGCTGAAAGATCATGCCGATGCGCCTGCGTAGCCGGACCAGGCCACCCTCGTCGAGCTTGCCGATGTCGATGTCGTCGATCCATACATGACCACGGTCAGGCCGCTCCAGCATGTTGATGCTCCGCAGCAGCGTCGACTTTCCCGCGCCGCTGCGGCCGATGATGCCGAATATCTCGCCGCGTTCGATCGTGAACGAAACGTCCGCCAGCGCGGGCGCGGCGGCGCCCGCGTAAGTCTTGCCAACCTGATCGAACACGATGTGCGGGTCGCGCGTCGGCAATTGCGAAATCGTGTGCATGCAATAGTCCCTTTCCCTTTTCGCCGGCGCCTCAGAACGCCGGAATGACCGACCCCTGATACTTGGTCAGGATGAACTTGCGCACCGCCTCCGACTGGTAGGACTTGACCAGTTGCTGCACCCACGGTGCGGTCCGGTCCTTCTCACGCACGGCAATCACGTTGACGTAGGGATTGTTCTCGCGCTTTTCCACCGCGATGCCATCGCGCGTGGCGATCAGGCCGGCCTGGTAGGCGAACGTGTTGACGATGGCGGCGGCGTCCACGTCGGGCAGCGCGCGCGGCAGCACCACCGATGCGCTTTCGATAAATTCGAGCTTGCGCGGATTGGCCGTGATATCGGCCAGCGAGACGGTGCCCGTGTACGGATCGAAGCCGTCCTTCAGCTTGATCAGGCCGTGATCGCGCAGGATCACCAGTGCACGGGTCTGGTTGCTCGGATCGTTCGGGATACCGATGCGGGCGCCGTTCGGCAGCGCTTCCAGCGACTTCACCTTGCGCGAATAGAACGCGATCGGCGAGATCAGCGTGTCGCCCACGTTAGTGATCTTGTAGCCGCGCTGCTTGATCTGGTCACGCAGAAATGGAATGTGCTGGAACGAATTGGCGTCGAGGTCACCGTTGTTCAGCGCCTCGTTCGGGCTCGCGGTGCCGGTGATGATCACTGTCTCAACCTTCAGGCCATTCCTGGCCGCCTCGCGGGTCACGACTTCCCAGATCTCCTCGTCCACACCGCCGCGTACGCCAACCTTCAGCGGCTTGCCGCCCGATGACTGGGCGTAGGCCGATGCAATCGGCAAGGCTGCCAGCACCAGAGCCAGCGTAGCGATGACACCAAGGGCGGAGCGTCGTTTCATGATGAGAGGTGCGAGAGTTTGGGAAGCACCAGTCTATGAAACCCTCCTGCCCTGGTCCACGAAGTAATCCGACATAGCAAATGCGGACTACGCCGCCGCGCGCGAGGCCGTCCTGCCCGCCGGGCGGGCCAGCCCCATGTGCTCGCGCAAGGTACTGCCCGCGTAGTCCTTGCGGAATAGGCCCCGGCGCTGCAGGATCGGCACCACGCCGTCCACAAAGTCCCGCACACCATCGGGCAAGGCATCGGGCATCAGGTTGAACCCGTCGGCCGCGCCACTGCGGAACCAGTGCTCGATGTCATCGGCGATCTGTTCGGGGGTGCCGACGATTACGCGGTGCCCGCCCCCACCCGCAAGCTCACGGATCAGCGCGCGCACCGTCAGGTTCTGGCGCTGCGCAATCGCAATCGTCGCGCGAAAGAAAGTGTGATTGCCATTGGCCGGCAGCGCGAGCCCATCCGGCAACGGTGCATCAAGCGACAGCCGGTCGGCCGTAATGCCAAGCGTGCCGGCCAGCCGGTTCAGGCTGTAGTCCCACGGAATCAGGTCGACCAGCGCATCGCGTCGTTGGCGTGCCTGCGCCTCGGTGGCACCGATGATCGTCGTCAGCCCCGGCAGGACCTTGATCGCGCCAGGCCCGCGACCCAGGGCTTCGGCACGCTGATTCAGCGCCAGGCGGTATTCGCGCGACTCCTCCAGCGATTGCGATGCCGAGAACACGGCTTCCGCATGCCGCGCGGCCAATTCGCGGCCATCGTTCGACCCACCGGCCTGGAACAGCACCGGATGCCCCTGCGGCGGCCGCGGCAGGTTCAGCGGCCCTTGCACATCGAAGAACGGGCCATGATGGGCGATGGGCTGCAGGCGGGCCGTGTCCACGAAGCTGCCCGACTGACGGTCACCCACAAACGCGCCGTCTTCCCAGCTATCCCATAGCGCCTTGACGATGCTCGTGAACTCGTCGGCACGCGCGTAGCGTTGCGCATGATCCGGCGGCGCCGCGCGACCAAAGTTGCGCGCGGACCCGCCATCGGCCGTCGTCACGACGTTCCAGCCAGCCCGCCCGCCGCTGACGTGATCGAGCGTGGCAAAGCGCCGCGCGATGTTGTACGGCTCGTTGTAGCTGGTCGAGGCAGTTGCCACCAGCCCGATATGGCGCGTGGCCGCTGCCACGCACGCAAGCAGCACGGTGGGCTCCAGCGCGGTGATGGGCCGAAAATTGATCTGGTCGGCGATGGATGCGTTATCGGCCAGGAAAATGGCATCGAACTTGCCCGCTTCGGCGATCTGCGCCAGCCGGACGTAGTGCTGCACGTCGACAAACGCACGCGGATCGCTGTCGGGCAGGCGCCAGGCCGACGGCACGAAGCCCGAATGCAGCGCGTTGAGATTCAGGTGAAGCTGGGGCGAAGGCGAGGCGGCGGGCATGGTGGCGAGAAGCGGGCGAGCGTTGGCAATGGTGTCTGGCAGACGAGCATAAGGAAGCCCTTCACGGACGGGAACGAACGAAAGCCGATATCGATATGCCGTGCGTCGTCCTCCGTCGGGCAGGCACGCGAAAACCGGATAAGCATTGGCCGAAAACTTCGTTCGCGCCACTGGCACCGATTTCTATACTGGCCTTCTTTCCTGCCCTGACCCAACGCCCATGAAGAGCTTGCTGAAGACGATGATGGCCTGCGCCGCGCTGCTGATTGCCGGCACCGCCATCGCGCAATCGAAGGAAGTCGTGATCGCATACCAGGACATGGTGGTGCCTTGGCGCTATGCGCAGGATGCCCAGACCATCGAGAAGCAAACCGGCTACAAGGTCACGTTCCGCAAGCTGGCCAGCGGCGCGGATGTCATTCGCGCGCTGGCGTCGGGTTCGGTGCAGATTGGCGAAGCCGGCTCCGCGCCGATTGCCGCCGGCCTGTCGCAGGGACTCGGTATCGAGCTGTTCTGGATTCTCGACAATATCAACGACGCCGAAGCGCTGGTCACGCGCAATGGCAGCGATGTGAAGTCGCTGGCCGATCTCAAGGGCAAGCGCCTGGCCGTGCCATTCGTATCCACGTCGCATTTCCACACGTTGTTGGCCCTGGAGACGGCCAAGGTCGATCCGCGCAGCGTGAAGATCGTCAACATGCGCCCGCCCGAGATTGCAGCCGCGTGGGAACGGGGCGACATCGACGCGACGTTCATCTGGGACCCCGTACTGGCAAAGGCCAAGAAGAATGGCCATGTCCTTACCACGTCGGGCAGGATCGCACAGGAAACCGGCAAGGCCACGTTCGACGGTATCGTCGTCAACAAGGCGTTCGCGCGGGACAACGACGCGTTCCTGACGTCATTCGTCAGAATTCTGGCCGATACCGACGCGGCCTACCGTGCCAACAAGGCGGCATGGACGCCGGAATCGCCCCAGGTCAAGGCGGTGGCGAAGTGGTCGGGCGCCGAGGCCGTCGACGTACCGGCCAGCCTGGCGCTGTACGATTTCCCGACGCCACAGCAGCAAGCCTCGGCGGCCTGGCTTGGCGGCGGCGCCGCGAAATCGCTGGCAGCCACCGCGGCATTCCTCAAGAGCCAGGGCACCATCCAGGCCGTTTTGCCCGACTATGCCACCGGCGTCAACGCGACATGGGTACGCAAGCTCGCGCAGTAAGCGACGAGGCCAGCCCCGGAGCGGGCGGCCGCATCGAAGCGCGCCGCGTGGCGGTGCGCTTCGCTTCGTCTCGCGAACATACCTCGCTGGCGCTGTCCGGCGTCGACCTGACCATCAATCCGGGCGAGTTCGTGGTGGCACTCGGGCCGTCCGGTTGCGGCAAGACCACGCTGCTGAACTGTCTGGCCGGATTCGTCCGACCGTCCACCGGCAGCATCCTGCTCGACGGAGAACCTGTCACCGGTCCCGGTCCAGGGCTGGGCGTCGTATTCCAGAAACATGCGCTGATGCCCTGGCTCAATGTGCAGGACAATGTCGCGCTCGGGCTCAGGTTCCGTGGCATCCCCCGCGACGAACGCATCGCGCACGCGCAGCATCAACTCCGTCTCGTGGGCCTTGAGCGACACGGCACCGCGCCCGTTTATCAACTATCGGGCGGAATGCAGCAGCGCGTGGGCATTGCACGCGCGCTGGCCAACGATCCCCGTGTGCTGTTGATGGACGAACCGATGGGCGCACTCGATGCGCTATCGCGCGAATCGGTCCAGGAGGTGCTGGCCAAGGTCTGGGCAGCTACCGGAAAGACCGTGTTCTTCATCACCCACAGCGTGGAAGAAGCCTTGTTTCTCGGCACCCGGGTCATTGTGATGTCGGCCGGGCCGGGCCGCATCGCGCACGAGTTCCCGCTGCCATTCGTTCAGCGCTATATCGAGACCGGCGATGCCCGGGCCGTGAAAGCGTCGCCCGAATTCATCGCCTGGCGCGAGCGCCTTCTCCACCTGATTCACGGGCAACTCGCATGAGCCACGCCGACGAAACCGTGCGCGCCACGGTGCCGCTTGCCGCCGAAGCCACCATCCGCGCGGCGCAGGTGCTCCCGCGCCTGGGCAGCGGCCGTACCGGCACCATCACGGCCGCCACCATCGTCGCGTTGCTGGCGCTCTGGCTGGCAATCACCAGTGCGGGCTGGATTCCACCTTTGTTCCTGCCGCCACCTTCTGCCGTCTGGCATGCGGCGGTGCAGGCATGGGACGGCAATGTGCAAGGGGGGCTTCTGTTGTGGCAGCACATTGCATGGAGCCTGGCCCGTGTGTTTGGCGCCTTCCTGCTCGCCGCCATCACGGCGGTGCCGGTGGGGCTGCTGATGGGCACGAGCCGGGTGGCGCGCGGCATCGCCGACCCTGTACTGGAGTTCTATCGGCCATTGCCGCCGCTGGCGTATCTGCCGCTGATCGTGATCTGGTTCGGCATCGACGAGACCGCGAAGCTGCTGTTGATCTACCTGGCGTGCTTTGCGCCGATTGCGCTCGCCACACGCGCCGGTGTGGCCGGCGTGCAGACCGAGCAGTTGCACGCCGCGCAATCGATGGGCGCCACGCGATGGCAGCTGGTGCGTCATGTGGTGCTGCCCGCCGCACTGCCCGAGGTACTCACCGGCCTGCGCATTGCCATCGGCTTCGGCTGGACCACGCTGGTCGCCGCCGAAATGGTGGCTGCCACCGCGGGCCTGGGTCAGCTTGTGCTCAATGCGTCGAACTTCCTGCGGACCGACGTTGTCGTGATGGGCATCGTGCTGATCGGCGCTATCGCGTGGCTGTTCGATCTGGCCATGCGCCGGCTTGGACAATGGCTGGTGCCCTGGCACACCCACCGCTAGCCGCGCGGCACCCGCGTCATATCCTCGTGCCGAAAGCTTCGTTCCGTTTCCGTGCCGGGCGGCGTACGTTCATGCGACGTTCCCTCCCCAAAGGCCTGACATGAGTTCCGTATTCCCGTTCGAGCGCCGTGGCACATTTACACCCAACGCCCAACCTCAGCAGAAATTCTGGTTCGACCCCCTGCCGGATCGCCCCACCGTCGAGGCGGAACGCCGGCACCGGCAGGAACGGCTGGCCGGCGCATTCCGCATCTTCGCTCGCCACGGTTTCGATCTGGGACTTGCCGGCCATATCACCGCGCGTGACCCGGAGTTTCCGGATCACTTCTGGGTCAACCCGCTAGGCGTGCATTTCTCGCGCATCCGCGTGTCCGATCTGCTGCTCGTGAACACGCGCGGCGAAACAGTGGTTGGCAACCGGCCGCTAAACAAGGCGGCATTCGCCATCCACGCCGCCATTCACGAAGCCCACCCTCATATCGCCGCCGCCGCGCACACGCATTCCACCTATGGCAAGGCATGGTCCACGCTCGGACGCAGACTCGATCCGCTGACGCAGGATTCCTGTTCTTTCTTCGAAGACCACGTTTTGTTCGACGACTTCACCGGCATGGTGGTGGACAACGCCGAAGGCGAGCGGATTGCGCGGGCTCTGGACAAGGGTCATGGCCAGACACACAAGGCGGCGATCCTCAAGAATCACGGCATCCTGACCGCCGGCCCCACCGTGGAAGCGGCCGCCTGGTGGTACATCGCGCTGGAAAACGCCGCCCATACGCAGTTGCTTGCCGAAGCCGCCGGTACGCCGCAACCGATCGATGAAGCCACGGCGCGCCATACGCACGGGCAGGTTGGCGGCAACGAAGGATCGCTCCACGCATTCGAATCCGTTTATGCGGGGCTGGTGGAAGCCGAACCAGATCTGCTGGACTGACCGCACCGTATTCCACGCCTTTTTACGCCCCTGTCCCGCTTGCCGGGCAGGGGCGATTTCATGTCCCCTTTCGTCTACCCGCTGAACGTCATCGGCGTCTTCTGGCGCCTTGCACTGCGGGACCGATAAATCGGTCAGCCGGTGTGACCTGGGAAATGGCGGGAGACAACCTCTATCGGTACGCGTGTTCGTCCACCACCCTGGCCACTGTCGCAAGCGCTTGCCGCAGCGTGTCTACGTTGACGGAGCCGAGTGCCAGCCGAATGGCGTGAGGCACCTGCTTTGACACAGCGAAGGGGTGAGCGGTGGATACCGAAACGCGCGCCTGCAACAATGTCTTCGCAATGGCATCGGCACGTGCCTCCTCGGGGATCGGAAGCCAGACGAAGTAGGACGCGGGATGCCGGATGGGATTCAGGTGTCCCAGGACTTCGGTCACTATGCCCTGCCGTACTGCGGCGTCACGCCGCTTCTCCGCCTCCAGCCGCGCAACCGTCCCATCCTCGATCCAGCCGCAGGCGATCGCCGTCATCGTGGTCGGTGTAAGCCAGGTGGTCGCCCGGATCGCGCGTTCCAGTTTTGGAATCCAGGCCAGCGGGGCGCAGACCGGGCCGACGCGCAGCCCGGTTGCCACGCTCTTCGAAAGACTCGACACATACACGGTAGTCTCCGGCGCCAATGCGGCCAAAGGCGGTGGAGCGTCCGCTTCCAGGAAGGCGTATGCCGCATCCTCGATCACGATCAGTCCGTGCTGCCGCGCGATGGCGACCAGATCGCGCCGCCGCCGCGCGCTCATGACCCAGCCCAGCGGATTGTGCAGCGTCGGCATGGTGTACACGGCGCGTACCCGGCGTCGCCGGCACAGCCCGGCCAACGCATCGAGGTCCGGACCGTTGGTCCCCGCCGGAATCGCTACCAGCTCCAGCCGGCAGGCTTCGGCGGTGAGCTTGAAGCCGGGGTAAGTCAGCGCGTCGACCGCTACCACGTCGCCGGGTTCCAGCAACGCCATCGCCGCAACCGTCAAGCCGTGCTGGCCGCCGCTTACCAGCACCGTGTTTTCCGGCGTGGCTGGCAACCAGCGTGCGGTGAGATGCCGGGCCATCGTCTCCCTGTCACGCGCACGGCCGCCAGGGGGATGGTATTTGAGCAAGGCTTCCAGGTTGCCGGCACCGGCCAGTTCGCGCAGCGCCGTCCTGAGAAGGTCGCCTTGCCCGGGCATCGACGGATTGTTGAAGCTCAGGTCAACGGTGTCATCGCTCCACGGCTGGAGGTCGATACCGTGTCCGCGCGGCAGCACTTCTTTTACGAACGTCCCCCGGCCGGTCTCGCCGCTCACCAGCCCCATGACATGCAGTTCCGCGTAGACGCGCGTCGCGGTGACCAGCGCCAAACCTTCGCGGGCGGCAAGTTCGCGGTGGGTGGGCAAGCGGGAGCCAGGACGCAAACGGCCTTCCTGGATGTCTGCGGCGAATTGGTCGACCAGTTGCTTGTAGCGGTGTCGAGGCATGGCGGATGGATGCACGACAATTGTCGGAATGTGCTGATTATCGGCCCGGCGATATCCCGAGACAACAGGCTTGCGGAGGCCAACGTCCCCTTAGAAGCATCCGCTCATCGCACAAAACCAACCGGCAACGTGGCGAATATGGATCTTCGCGGTTTACTTCGCATGCAAATTATCCATATACTTCGCATGCGAACTTAAACATATGGAGACCACCATGACCGCAGAGATTCGTGTCGATCTGAGCGAAGGCGTCCTGACCCTTACGCTTGCCCGACCGGACAAGAAGAACGCCCTGACAAACGAGATGTACGGGACCCTGGCTGACACCATCGAGCGCGCCGAGCATGACAGCAGCGTTCGCGTTGTGCTGATGCAGGGAGACGGGGATATGTTCACCGCGGGGAATGATGTGGGCGAGTTCGCCGCGATTGCGGCGGGAAAGGGGCCCAGCGAACGCCATGTCCACCGCTTTCTGCATGCGCTGGCAAAGTCGACCGTACCCATCGTGGCGGCCGTCCAAGGCAAGGCGGTCGGCGTCGGCACCACGATGCTGCTGCATTGCGACTACGTGCTGTTGGCGCAGGATGCGCAACTGATCACACCGTTCGTAAACCTCGCACTGGTGCCGGAAGCGGCGTCCAGCTACCTGCTGCCGCTGCGTATCGGCCACGCCAGGGCATTCGAGATGTTTGCAATGGGTGATCCGCTCGACGCGCAAACCGCGTTGGCCTGGGGCATTGCCAACAAGCTCTGCGCCAATGACCAGCTCCGCGCCGAAGCGCGCCGGATGGCCGAACGCATCGCCGCCAAGCCCGCGGGTTCACTGAGCGCCATGAAGGCGCTGATGCGCCAGGCCGAGATGCTGGTTACGCAGATGGATAGCGAGAGCGCGAAGTTCCAGGAGCGGCTGACGAGCGCCGAAGCCAGAGAGGCGTTCGCGGCCTTTGCCGAAAAGCGCAAGCCGGACTTCTCGAAGGTCACCCAGCACTAAGCCCGTCTCACGCTGATCAGCCACGGATCAGGTTAGGCATCGCCGTCTTCGGCGACCGGAAACTTGGTCTGCAGGCTGGTCAGCCATCGCGCCACCACTTCGATCTCCGCTTCGGTAAAGCCTTCGGTCAATTTGGCGTTGAGATCCGTCATGCCGGCCTTGGAGCGCTGACGCGCGGAGCGTCCTGCATCCGTCAACCACAGGCGCGATGCGCGGCCATCGTTCTCGTCGGCACGCCGCTCGATCAAACCAGCTCTCTCCGTGCGGTCAGCCAGGCCACTCATGCCTGGCGCTCCCAGGTCCAGCGCGGCCGCGGCCTCGCTCATCAACGCGCCGTTGTGCGTGCCCAGAAAGAACAAGAGCCCCGCCTGCGCCGCCGTTACGCCACCACGCGCGGCACGCGCTTGTGACCAGCGTTGCAGGCGACGCTGCCCAACGTTCAGAAGATATACGAGGCGATGCTTCATGTTCAGGGCCGGCAACGTTGATCGGTTTATTTCGCGTGCGAATCATATCATGCGCCATAGACATCCCTGGGGCGCTACATGGACGGCCAGGTAAGTTGTATCCATGACAATGATTTGATTGTATTGATCGCCCCACCTACGATGGTTTCCTGCTGATAGTCCTTGTCGAAGACCGTTATGGAACTGAACGTCACTACCATCCTTGTCACCTTTGCCGGAGTCTTTCTGATCTGTTTCATGAAGGGGGCCTTCGGTGGGGGCTTTGCCATCGTCGGTATTCCGCTGCTATCGCTCGTGATGAGCCCCGTGGAAGCAGGCGGTCTGCTTGCGCCACTCTTTATCGCGATGGATCTTTTCAGCCTGCGCTACTGGAAGCCCTCCACATGGTCCAGACCTGACCTGGTTTTGCTGGTGCCTGGATTGGTGGCCGGCATTGGCGTCGGCTACTTCCTGTTTCGGGTGCTGGACCACCGCGCGATATCCATCGTCATGGCAGCGGTCACGTTGGCGTTTGTCGGCCTGTGGCTGCTGCGTGGCGGAAGCGTCGCGGTGCAGCCGCGCTCCTCGCCCAAGGCCGTCGCCGCGGGGCTGACGTCGGGGATCACCACGATGGTCGCGCACTCTGGCGGTCCGCCGCTTGCCATGTACCTGTTGCCGCTTGGCCTCAGCAAACAGGTCTATGCGGGAACCACCAGCATGTTCTTTACGGTAGGCAACATCCTCAAGGCAGCGCCGTGGCTGGCACTAGCCCGGCCCGTGGGCGCCGTCTGGACGCTGATGGCCATCAGTCTGCTCGCCGTGCCTTCCGGCGTCTGGCTGGGCTGGCGCTTGCATGGAAGGTTGGATCAGCGCCAGATGTATCGTGCGTGCTATGCGTTGCTGGTTGTCACCGCGCTAAAGCTGTTGTGGGACGGCGTCGCAGGGTACCTGCACTAGCTGTTGCGGAGGCTCAACTGTACCCAGCCACCACGACCGCTGCGCTCCTGCCGTGCTGGCTCTCGATCATCGCCCGGGCGGCATCAGGCTGCCCAGCCTTGAGATAGGCGGCGACCAACGTCAGCGCCACGAGATCCCGTTGGGCGCGGCTTCCTCCGATGCGTACAGTGAGCGGCCATGCGGACGTGAGGGCCTGAATGGCGCCTTCCCAATCTCCGGCGGCATACGCTGCAAACCCTTCCGTGATCCGGATTACGGATTCTCCCACCGGGTAGTTTTGCGCCTTGATGCGCTCGCTGATTTCGGAAAGCCGTAGGTTTAGAGATGCATTGTCTTCAGCGACGATGCAGGCGATCAGTGCATGGGTGTCTGCATAGCCCAGACCCGCCTTGGGGTAGCACCGCAGGGCGTGGGCGTGAAGTTCGCGCCAGGCATCCGCGTCGCGCGGCAAACCCGCCAGCTCCGCGCGCCAGAGAAATGACACGCCATCGGTCACGACATTGATGGGAGGCCCCCAGGCCGCGCCTGGGCGCACGCCGCTTCGAAACGCCTGCCACGCACGATCGAGCTTGCCTACAGCCAGCGCGGCCAAGGCAACATGCCACGAGAGGTGGCAATGCGTCAGGCTACGTGGATCGTGCCGGGGCATCCAACCGTCGAGAAAATCAAAGATCTCCGCCGATTCGCCTCGCTCGTACATGACGTGCGCCCGAAAGTGAGCGGCATGCGCATGGCGAGGATTTCCCGCAAGTGCGCGCTCCAACAGCGTCCAGGCTTCATCCAGCCGTCCGGTTTCGCAGGCGGCAAAGCCCAGAACCGCGTCGAACCACCAGTCTTGCCCATAGGCCGATGCGAGCGACGACAGGAACTGGTACAGCTTCTCCTCGTGGTCCGGATCTCCGCTGAAACCGTAGAGACCGAAGACACTGGTGGCCGGTGCCAGCACCATGACATCTCGCGGCCAATTCTCGAGATGTTCGTGCATGGCCCGCATGGCCTCCGTGGGCTTACCGTCGATACCCAGTGCCAGTACGTTGACGTGACTGCGCTCCCGGGGCGATTGGTTGGCTACCTGATCGCGGGCCGCCGCCGCCAGTTCACGGCCAGCCACAACCTCGCCATCGAGAAAACGGCCTCGCGCCAGCGCAATCGTTGCGAGTGCAAAGGACGGGTCATGACTCCGCGATTCCGCAAGGTGCTCTCGAAACCCGGCAACACCGGCTATCACGCTATCGACGCCGGCAATGTACGCATCGCGTGCCAACGCTGACGTCGTGGACAGCTGCAACCCAAAACGATCTTCGAGCATGGCTCACTCCTCGCGCTGACACCCCAAAACGTCCGGGACTTCGACACGTCTCAAGGTGCCGCGACCCACCGCTGCTTCTTCGTGTACCGCACCTATCATGGGAAGAAGTCTATGCGGAGGAGCGGCAGGATGGTACATGTCTCAAACGCCGTGAGTCCGACAGCCGAAAAACACGAACAACTGCATTGGCTTGATTCGCAACGACCCCCACCTTTCACACCGGACCCGGATACCCGAATAGCGCCTAATATGAACACCAGCACTGCTGCTGTGGGGTAACGCAACGCTGAAATGCTAAGGGAGACCGCAATGGCAAGAAGACTAAGCCGGCTTGCAGTGATGGCTACGGCACTAATGGCACTAACCTTGTCGGCCAGCTCCCGCGCCGATGACATTCCGCTAATTACCGGCAAGCACTGGACAGACTCTTCTGAACAGGCAAAAAAGGCGTACCTCGTAGGCATTGCCAATCTGGTCCAGGTTGATATCGCCTTTCACGAAGGCAAGCCACCGCCCGACTCGCAAAGCATCATTCCTCGCTTCGCAAGAGGAATCAAGGGCCATTCGCTCGACTCAGTGCGCCAGGGCGTGGATCGCTGGTACGCGACACATCCTGACCAGTTGCAGCGGCCGGTCATTGAAACGATCTGGTTCGAAATGGTTGTTCCCGGTCTGCAGCCCAAGAAGTAAGGTGATGCCATGAAACGATTTCAATCGCTTGCCGTCATTCTGGTGGCCGCCGGCGCTGCAGGATGCACGAACATGACACCGCAGCAGCAAGGCACCGTGACCGGTGCCGGCATAGGCGCCGCGGCGGGTGCGGGTATCGCTGCCATTGCAGGCGGTAGTGGCTGGACAGGCGCGGCGATCGGCGCCATCGCGGGCGGCGTTGCGGGCAACATCAAGGGAAGCAAACAACAGCCGTGGTGACCCGCTCAGTCGCACTTGACGGATTCTGCGAATACCGTCGAAGACGATTCAGTATTTCCTCGTTACCTGCCTTACTGCCTGGCGCAATCCGTAGTCATTCATGACTATCGAGGTTATCGACATTGCAGCATCGTAGTGCTGCTGCCTGTTCTACCGAATCGAAACGGATTTCTGTTGCGCTATTGGTTAGCCGACGGAGCACGCCCATATAAAGCGCTCTACAACTGGCATTTCTACCAAAAAGGTCATATAAACCATAGCGTGGAAGGACATTGACTCCCTCAAACCTCTCTGGGATGGATTGGGATGCTCACAACATTAAAAGCGGTGTTCCGCTACTTCAACAGCGTTGTCCCGTTTCGGCTCGGCCCCGCTTTGATCGCTACGGCCGTCCTGATCATTCTGTGGTTGATACCTGTGCCAGAAGGGCTAACGCCAAAGGCATGGGGCCTGGTTGCCATCTTTCTGACAACGATCGTCGCGATCATTTTGAAGGTCATGCCGATCGGGGTAATGGCATTAATGGCCATCGTGATCCTGTCGTTGTCGCAGGTTACGTCGACCTCGTCCAAAGGGGCGATCGCCGATGCCCTGACCGCCTACGACAATCCGCTGATATGGCTGATCGTCGCGGCGATCCTGATCTCTCGCGGACTAAAAAAGACTGGATTGGGTACCCGCATCGGCCTGATGTTTATCTCGCTAATGGGAAAGCGAACGATAGGCATCGGATATGGCCTGGCCACCTGTGAGTTGGTGCTGGCACCGTTCACGCCGAGCAACACCGCGCGCGGCGGCGGCATCGTGCATCCGATCATGAAGTCGATCGCCAATGCATTCGACTCGGACCCGGCCAAAGGTACGGAAGCCAAAGTCGGCACCTACCTGGCGTTGGTCAACTATCACGCCAATCCGATTTCTTCCGCGATGTTCGTCACCGCCACCGCCCCCAATCCCCTGGTGGTGGACTACATCGCCAAAGCGACCAATCAGAATCTGCACCTGAGCTGGACAAGCTGGGCGCTCTGCATGCTGCTGCCCGGTCTGTTGTGCATGCTGGCGATGCCACTGGTGATTTACGTGCTATCACCCCCGCAACTCAAGGTCACACCCAATGCCGTCGAGTATGCGCGCAATGAAATGGCGAGGATGGGTCCCGTGTCGCCAAAAGAAAAAGTCATGATGGGGACGTTCGCGCTGCTGCTGGTGCTGTGGGCCAACATTCCGGCATTCATATTCGGGCCGGCGTTCACGTTGGACCCGACGGTTGTCGCCTTTGTCGGTCTTTTCGCGCTGATCATCACTGGCACGATTGACTGGGATGACGTGCTATCGGAAAAGAGCGCCTGGGACACGCTGATCTGGTTCGGCGCGCTGATCATGCTGGCCGAGCAATTGAACAAGCAAGGCGTGATTGGCTGGTTCTCCAAGGGCATGAGCAACGCCATCGAGGCCAGCGGCGTCGGCTGGGGCGGCACGGCCGCGATCCTGGTGGCGGTCTTTGTTTTCTCGCACTATCTGTTCGCAAGCACTACCGCTCATATCAGCGCCATGATGCTCGCCTTCCTGACAGTCGGCGTTCACCTCATCCCGCCCGCCTATGTGGTGCCGTTCATGCTGTTGATGGCGGCAGGCTCGGCGATCATGATGACGCTGACTCACTATGCGACGGGCACCTCGCCAATCATCTTCGGCAGCGGTTACGTCTCGATGGGAACCTGGTGGCGTGTCGGATTCGTGATGTGCGTGGTGAACCTGCTGATCTTCACCGTGGCCGGCGGCCTTTGGTGGAAGGTTCTGGGCTACTGGTGAACCAGCGGTCCCGCAGCCTGACCGCGCATTCCGCCGCAACTTTGAACCTTGATCAGGCCGCTGGCTGCACCAGCCAGTGCATCACGAGTTCGCGCGCTGGATCGAAGTAGGTTTCGATCGGCTGGGTACGTCCATTCGCGTACCAGTGGCAATAGGCCCCGTGGAACAGCGCCAGCACGGTGCGCGCCATCGGCACCGGCAGCGGCCGCTCCGCCGTGCCCAGCGCATCCACCAGAACCCGAACGTGCCCGTCCCATCCCTCGCGGATGTGCTCGCGCACGGTCTGGGGCGTCGTGGCGGAGAACAGCAATGCCAGCACCACCCCCTTGGTTTCGGGGTTGCGCGTGAAGTAGTCCGCCACGCGGGCAAACACTTCATCGACGCGCTCGGTGGTCGACTTGCCGACCAGATCCAGCGGATCCAGCTCCAGTTCGATTTCCTGGAACAGGCTGATCGCCGCCTCGGCCAGCAACATCTCCTTGCTGCCGAAATGCCACAGCAGGCTGCTCTTTGCCACATTGGCCTGTGCCGAAATCCGGTCGAGCGTCACTTCGGTATAGCCATGCTCGGCAATCAGCTGCTTGGTGAGCGTGATCACGCGATTGCGGGTCTCCAACCCCCGGCGGTACTTCGTCGGCCCAGACGGGGTGGCGACAGCGTCGCCGGTTTCACTTGCGCTCATCAAATTCACCGATTGAAGGTGTCGCAAATTGTAGCAGCGGCGCCATAGCGCCTCTCCGGACTTGCCCTAAGTCCCGCCATGCAGCCTTGACATGCGGTTGCCATCAACCCGACACTGAAATTGTACTGATCGTTCAGTTTAATTTAAGGGCTTTTATTGTGATGACAACGCCGCAAGAACTGGAAAATCTGCTCACCGCGCAGCGGGCGGCGTTTGCCGACACGCCCTATCCATCACTCGCCACGCGCAAGGCGGCCTTGCGCAAGTTGCGGGCTGCCGTGCGCGAGCACGCCGGCCACCTGGCCGTTGCCGCGGATCGTGATTTCGGCGGGCGCGCGCACGCGGAGACGATGACGGTCGATGTGCTGCCGTCCGTCCTCCATATCAATCACCTGCTCGGCGGCCTGCGCCGATGGATGCGTCCCTCGCGCCGCCATGTGGAATGGCTGTTCCTGGGTAACCGCGCGAGCGTCCGATACCAGCCCAAGGGCGTGGTCGGCGTCGTGGTGCCGTGGAACTTTCCGATCTATCTGGCGCTGGGGCCACTGGCAACCGCGCTGGCCGCCGGCAATCGCTGCATGATCAAAACGTCCGAGTTCGCGCCGCACACCTCGGCCGCACTGCGCGCACTGCTGGCCGACGTATTTGCTGAAGACGAAGTGGCCCTGGTGGAAGGCGATGCCGACGTCGCGCGCCAGTTCACGGCACTACCGTTCGACCACCTGGTCTTCACCGGGTCCCCCGAGGTCGGCCGCCATGTCATGCGCGCCGCTGCCGAGCATCTGACGCCGGTGACGCTGGAACTGGGCGGCAAGTCGCCGGCAATCGTGTCGCGCACCGCAGACCTGTCAACGGCCGCGCGGCGCATCGCGCATGGCAAGACCGTCAACGCGGGCCAGATCTGCGTGGCGCCTGACTACGCCCTGGTACCCGAGGCCGACGCCGCCCGCTTTGCCACCGAAGTCATCGCCCAAGCCGCGCAGTTGTTCCCGGCCGACGGCGCCGACTACACATCGGTCATTCATGAGCGCGCCTACCGGCGCATGCAGGAACTGCTCGATAACGCCCGCGCTCACGGTGCCCACGTCATGCGCGCGGCCATGCCGGAAGACGGACGACGGCTGCCGCTGCACGTCGTGCTTGGCGTCACGCCCAGGATGCGCATCGCGCAGGAAGAAATCTTCGGTCCGATCCTGCCGGTGTTCACGTACCGCGATTTTGGCGATGTCATCGCGCACGTCCGTGCCGGTACCCGGCCGCTGGCGATGTACTACTTCGGCAAGGACAAGGCCGAGACCGAAACGCTGCTGCAGCGGACCCACGCCGGCGGCGTGACCCTCAACGACTGGGGCTGGCACGTGCTCAATCACGACCTGCCGTTTGGTGGAACCGGCACCTCGGGGATGGGCAACTATCACGGCGCGGAAGGCTTCCGCGAGTTGTCGCATGCCAAGGCGGTGTTTGCGGAGCGCCAGTGGTTCCCGATCGAACTGTTCCATCCCCCATACGGCACGTTCGTCCAGCGGATGGCGCTGCGCCTGTTCCTCGGCGCCACGCCCGCCGCTCCCTCCCAACATTCCCACCAACCCACCGCGCCCACGCATACCCCGGCGCGCCAGGACTGATCCACACACCGTTCACATCATGGAATTCGACTACGTAATCGTGGGCGCGGGTTCGGCCGGCTGCGTGCTGGCCAACCGCCTGAGCGCCGATCCCGCCGTGCGCGTCTGCCTGATCGAAGCAGGCCCGACCGACCGCTCGCCGCTGATCCACACGCCGGCCGGCATCATCGGCATCCTGCCCACGCGCCATGTCAACTGGGCCTTCAAGACCGTGCCGCAACGGGGCCTGAACGGCCGCCTCGGTTATCAGCCGCGCGGCAAGACGCTCGGCGGCAGCAGCGCCATCAACGCGATGATCTACATCCGTGGCCATCGCACCGACTATGACGACTGGGCCGCGCTGGGCAATCCCGGCTGGGCCTATGACGATGTGCTGCCGTGGTTCCGTCAGTCCGAAGACTTCTTTGGCGGCGCCAGCGCCTATCACGGTGCCGGCGGCGAACTGCGCGTCAGCCAGCTTGATGCCCATCCCGCCACGCACGCATTCGTCGAAGCCGGACGCGCCGCGGGCCACCAGGTCAATGACGACTTCAACGGGGCCGACCAGGAAGGCGTCGGCCACTATCACGTGACGATCCGCGATGGCCGGCGCTGTAGCGCGGCGGTAGCCTTCCTGCATCCGCTGCGCGCGGATCGGCCCAATCTCACGGTATTGACCGGCGCGCACGCCACCGGGCTGATCCTGCGCGGCAACGTGGCGCAAGGGGTCACCGTCCGCGTCAAGGGCCGGCCCGTGGACGTGATGGCCAAGCGCGAAACCATCGTGGCCGCCGGCGCGTTCGGGTCTCCGCAGTTGCTGCTGCTGTCCGGCATTGGCGACGAGGCCGCACTGAAGCCGCACCGCATTCCGCTGCGTCACGCGCTGCCGGGTGTGGGCCAGGGGCTCGTCGATCATCCCGACTATGTGCTGCCCTACAAGACGCACGACAAGACGCTGATGGGGCTATCGCTGCGCGGTGCCACCACGATGACGCGCGCATTCTTCGAATATCGCAAGCACCAGACGGGTCTGCTGGCCAGCAACTTTGGCGAGGCTGGCGCGTTCCTGCGCACGGACCCGACGCTGGCGCGCCCTGACGTCCAGCTTCACTGGGTGACCGGCATCGTGGACGACCACAACCGCAAGCAGCACCTGGGCCACGGCATGAGCTGCCACGTATGCGTGCTGCGCCCAAAGAGCCGAGGATCGGTTGGTCTGCAATCGGCCAATCCGCTGGCGGCGCCGCGTATCGATCCCAACTTCCTCGGCGACGACGACGACGTGGCGCGGCTGCTCAAGGGCTACAAGCTCTCGCGCGAGATC
Source organism: Cupriavidus sp. 291-E7 (assembly GCF_057798835.1). NCBI lineage: Bacteria > Pseudomonadati > Pseudomonadota > Betaproteobacteria > Burkholderiales > Burkholderiaceae > Cupriavidus > Cupriavidus sp. 291-E7. The sequence continues at coordinate 28,595 of NZ_JBYOJV010000003.1, read as the reverse complement.
ATGTCCAGCGGACCAATGGCACGTTACGCGCCACGCGAACTTTATGTGAAGAACGTCCGCTCCGACGACGAACTGGTGCACCTCCTGCGCCAGCGCACGGACAGCATCTATCACCCGGTGGGCACCTGCCGCATGGGCAACGATGAAGCGGCCGTGGTCGACCATCGCCTGCGCGTGCGCGGCATGGAGCGCCTGCGCGTGGTCGATGCCTCGATCATGCCCACGCTCGTCGGCGGCAATACCAATGCACCGTCGATCATGATCGGAGAGAAAGGCGCGCACATGATCGCCCAGGACTGGCGCTAGGCCCCGCCGTCGCCCAAACGCACGAATAGACAGATAAAAAGGAGACTGACATGTTTCGCAAATCCGCCGTGATGAGCGCCGTCGCGGCACTGATGTTTGGCAATGCACTGGCTATCGAAGCCCCGCCGGTACCCGGCGATGCCACGTCGGCCACGCAGACGGCCAATGCCAATGTGCTGCAGCAACTGCCGTTCGCCAATCGCCAGGACTATGAAGATGCGCAGCGCGGATGGATCGGCACGCTGGAAGCCGGCGAAATCCGCAACGCCCAGGGCCGCGTGGTATGGGATCTGAACAGCTATGCGTTCCTGGCAAACCAGACAGCGCCGGCCACGGTCAACCCGAGTCTCTGGCGCCAGGCCCAGCTCAACCTGAAACATGGCCTGTTCCAGGTGACGGACCGCATCTACCAGGTGCGCGGATTCGATCTGTCGAACATGACGCTGATCGAGGGCGACACCGGCCTGATCGTGATCGATCCGCTGCTGACGTCGGAAACGGCGCACGCCGCGCTCGATCTCTACTACAAGCATCGCCCGCGCAAGCCGGTCGTGGCCGTGATCTACACGCATAGCCACGCCGACCATTTTGGCGGCGTAAAGGGCGTGGTCGACGAGGCCGACGTCAAAGCTGGCCGCGTTCGAATTCTGGCGCCGGAAGGGTTCATGGAGGAAGCGGTCAGCGAGAACATCTACGCCGGCAACGCCATGAGCCGACGGGCGCAATACATGTATGGTGCGCTGCTGCCCAAGGGTCCCAAGGGGCAGGTCGATGCCGGCCTGGGCAAGACCGTGTCACTGGGCACCATCACGTTGATCGCCCCCACGGAACTCGTGACGAAGTCCGGCGAGACACGCACGATCGACGGCGTGCGGATGGAATTCCAGATGGCGCCCGGCAGCGAGGCGCCGGCCGAGATGCTGGTCTACTTCCCGCAATGGAAAGCGCTGTGTGCCGCCGAGGATGCCACCCACAACCTCCACAACCTGTACACGATCCGGGGCGCGCAGGTGCGTGACGCCAACCAGTGGTGGCGCGCGCTGGACGAGACCGCCGACCGCTTTGGCGCCCGCACCGAAGTACTGTTCGCCCAGCACCATTGGCCCAAGTGGGGCCAGCAGAATATCGCGGCATTCCTCTCGCGCCAGCGTGACGGCTACAAGTTCATCCACGATCAATCGCTGCGCCTGGCCAATCAGGGCTACACGATGACCGAAATCGCGGAGCGCCTGAAACTGCCGCCGACCCTGGCCAGCCAGTGGGACCTGCGCAGCTACTACGGCACGGTCAACCACAACGCCAAGGCCGTGTATCAGCGCTATCTGGGCTGGTATAGCGGCAATCCGGCCGACCTGCATCCGCTGCCGCCCGAAGAGTCGGCGCAGCGCTACGTGAAATTCATGGGCGGCGCGGACAAGGTATTGGCCCAGGCGCGCCAGTCGTACGCACAAGGCGACTATCGCTGGGTGGCCGAAGTGGTCAAGCATGTCGTGTTCGCCGATCCCGGCAACCAGGCAGCCCGCAACCTCGAAGCCGATGCATTGGAGCAGCTTGGCTATCAGGCGGAATCCGCCTCGTGGCGCAGCGCTTATCTGATGGGCGCCCACGAACTGCGCAACGGTGTATCCAAGGCCCAGGGCACGCAAACGTCGAGCCCGGATATGGTGCGCGCCATGACCGATTCGATGCTGCTCGACCTGCTCGCGGTGCGGCTCAACAGCGATCGTTCGGTGGGCCACGATATGCGGATCAACTGGGTGCAGCCCGATACCGGCAAGCAATACGCGCTCAGCGCGGAGAACTCAGTCTTCCTCTACAAGTCCGGACGACAGCACGCGAACGCGCAAGTCACGCTGACTGCGCCGCGCGCGGTGCTGATCGGCACGCTCCTTGGCCAGACCACGCTACAGGCGGCCGTGCAGGCCGGTCATGCGAAGATCGACGGCGACCCAACCGCGTTGCAGGCATGGCTGGGCATGCTCGACCAGTTCGATCCGAAGTTCGAGTTGGTGACGCCGTAGCGCGCGGGCCGCCGCGTTCATGCAAAGCCCTGCACGACCAACGCGAAAGGCCCGCTCGTCAATTGTTCCTTGAGAAAATCCACGCAGACCCGGACCTTTGGCGAGGAGGATGAACGTGCCGATGTCACGGCCCAGACATCGGCACGCTGCGAGTAGGCGGGCAGAATACGCACCAGTGCGCCTGACTGAAGACTCGATGCCACGTCCCACACCGAGGCCATGATGACGCCATAGCCTTCGAGCGCCCATTGCCGGACGATATCGCTGTGATTGGACGCGACCGGCCCCGTTACTTTCACAGCCTCTTCCCCATTCGGCCCTGTCAGGCGCCATACGCCAAAGCGCTGGTCGCGCCCGCGAAACGGCAGGCAATCATGCTGGGCAAGGTCCGCCAGGCATTTGGGGCTGCCTTTGCGAGCCAGGTACGCCGGCGCCGCGCACAGGATGCGGGCGCTATCGACGATCTTGTGCGGAATCAGATGAGGCTCCTCAACCTCGCCGACGCGAACGTCGATGTCGAAACTCTCGCTGACAAGGTCGACACGGCGGTCGAGCAGTTCCAGCCAGACTTCGAGTCCGCCGAACTTTTGCCGCAATAGCGAGAGTATCGGCGACACATGCTCGCGCCCAAGCCGCAAGCTCGTGCTGATGCGGATAAGACCGCGCGGATCGCCTTTGGGACCCGCCAGCGCGTCAGTCATTCCCTGAACGTCATCAAGGATTTTCTGCGCCCACTGGAACGCTGCTTCGCCATCGCTGGTGATCGTCACACGCCGCGTTGTACGCGAAAACAGCTTGACCCCGAGCGTCGCCTCCAGCAAGGCGATGCGCTTGCTTACGTGCGACGGCGAAATGCCGGTCTCTGTCGATGCCGTGATGAAGCTGGATCGCAAAGCGACCGTGCAGAAGAGCTGGAGATCACGCAGGAAGCCGTCATTGTTGGCTATTAGCGCATGGTGATTTTCCATTTTCGCTGATTATCGTTGTCAGAGTCATGAGTAATCTAGTCTCAAATCACGAGGTCGTCCAATGGGGGCGCCCAAGATCACCCCGAGATCACATGAGACAAATTCAGCTGGCTGTTGCCGGGGCAGGACTCATCGGCCGACGCCACATCGAACTGATACTGGCCAGCAACCGCTGTCAGCTCGCGGCCATCGTCGATCCGAGTCCCGCTGCCAGGGAGATCGCGGACACTGCCGGCGTGCCGTACTACCAGACGCTCGATCAGCTTTTCAACGAACGCCATCCGGACGGAATCGTCCTCGCCACGCCAAACCAGTTACACGTCGAGCAGGCACTGGAATGCATCGCCGCGGGTGTGCCGGCCCTGATCGAAAAGCCGGTGGCCCATTGCCTTGCGGAAGGTGAACGGCTGCTTGCCGCCGCCGAGCAGAGTCGTGTCCCGTTGCTCGTCGGTCATCACCGCGCGCACAGCCCGATTCTCGCCAAGGCGCGCGAGATCATCGGGCAGGGGCGGCTCGGAAAGGTGGTGAGCGTGATGGGAAGCGCGGTGTTCTACAAGCCCGACGATTACTTCGACATTGCGCCGTGGCGTCGTCAGGTGGGTGGCGGTCCGATCCTCATCAACATGATTCACGAGATCGGGAACCTTCGCTCCCTGTGCGGCGAGATCGTCGCGGTTCAAGCGCTGGCGTCGCACGCAACGCGCGCGTTTCCGGTGGAGGACACGGTCGCGATCAATCTACGCTTCGCGTGCGGTGCGATCGGCACCTTCCTGCTGTCCGACACTGCCGCCGCCGCGCGTAGCTGGGAACAGACGTCTCAGGAAAACAAGAGCTATCCCTCCTATGGCGATGAAGACTGCTACGTCATCGCGGGTGACATGGGTTCGCTGTCCGTTCCGACGATGCGCCTCAAGACCTACGCACGCAAGGAAGACCGCTCGTGGTGGAAGCCGTTCCAGATCGGCGCCGAGGAAGTCGAACGCGCCGACCCGCTTGCATTGCAGCTCGACCACTTCTGCGACGTCATCGCCGGCACGGCGTTGCCACTCGTAACGGTGCACGACGGCTTGCAAAACCTCCGCATCACGGAAGCGATCGCCGAGGCTGCCCGTACGGGCGAGATCGTCACCACGGCACGTGATTGCGCAACCGCGTAGCGATGAAAAAGGAAGACAACGTGACAACGATACTGATGCTGCACGGAATCAATCACAACATGTTCGGCAAGCGCGATCCCACTCAGTATGGAACGATCACGCTTGCGGAAATCGACAGCCAGTTGCATGCATTGGGACGCGAACTGGGCGTGTCCGTTGACAGCTACCAGATCAACCATGAGGGCGACATGTGTGAACGCATTCACCAGGCCTTCGTCGATGGTGTCGATGCGGTACTCATCAATGCCGGGGCGTGGACCCACTACAGCTACGGCATTCGAGACGCGCTGGCGATTCTGACCGTGCCGGTGGTCGAGGTTCATATGTCCAATATCCACGCCCGCGAACCATTCCGGCATCACTCCGTGTTTTCCGAGATTGTGAAAGGGCAGATCTGTGGATTCGGCGTCGATAGCTATCTGCTTGCCTTGCGCGCCGCAGTGACCGCCACGATGGCAACGAAGGCGGGATAGCGAGCCGCGCTTCCTTGCCTCCGGCCTACTCCGTTGCCTGAAGCTGGCCGACGTGCCGCTGCGCCGCCGCCACAGCGGCTGTTCGCGTCTCCACGCCCAGCTTCTCGTAGATGTGCTCAAGGTGTTTGTTCACCGTACGCGGGCTCATCCCCAATATCTCCGCGACGTCACGATTGGTCTTGCCGCGCGCCACCCAGGTGATGACCTCGGCCTCTCGGACTGTCAGCAACGGGCCGCACTTGCCGACGGCCGCCTCTGATGCGGGCCCTCCCGCCGGTACGGCCGACGTCATTTCGATCGCCATCCAGTCCGAGTCCTGGCCGGTCAGCCGGCGCAGGCACAGACCATCGAGAGCGATCTGCACGGTGAGCCTTAGCGCTTGCAATGCATCGGCCAGCGGTAGCGGCAACGCCGCCCCCGCTGCCGGGACCTGCCAACCCTGAGCCTGCAGCAGCTGCGTGGCGGTCCCATTGCTCCAGAGCCAACGACCGTTCACGTCCGCCGCGAACATCGGCGTCGCACTGCTCAATACCGCCTCGCGCGCGCTGCGCGCCAATCGCGCCTTGCTGGCGTGCGAACGCACTCGTGCCACGACTTCGGCAATGACAACGGGCTTGGTGACATAGTCGCACGCACCGACTTCAAATCCCCGGACGATGTGACTGGTGTCGCCCAGGCCGGTCATGAAGATGACGGGCAGGTCGGCGTGGCGCCCCATCAGCGCTTCGCACGTTGCAAAGCCATCCATGCCCGGCATGTCCACATCGAGCAACACGGCATCAGGCACAAAGAACGCCAACGCATCCAACGCGGCATTGCCGCTGGACGCAGCGTGTACGAGCATGGCTTCGTCACCCAGCGCGCGGCTGAGGAAGCCACGGGCGTCGGGGCTGTCGTCCACCACCATCACACGTGTTGCGATGGCGGAGGATGCGTGCCGGTTATCAGGATCGGGTTGCATGTAGTGCCTCACCTAGGGACTCGGTCAGCGCAGCGGCATCCGTGCGCGCCAGTGGCAACATCTGGAGCGCCCAGGCTGCAACAGCGCCATCGCCCTCCGCCATCTCGGCCAAATGCGCTTCCGCGGCGCGCAAGCGCCCCGTCGCGCCCATCGCCAGCAGCTCTCGCAGTATTTCGGGATCAGGCGGCGCCGCCTGTGGCACCGGGACCGGCACCGCCGCCAGCACCCGATGCACGATGCTGATCAGTTCGGCCGCTCGTACGGGCTTGCTGATGAAGCCGGCGCAACCATGCATGTGACGGGCCTCTTCGGTATTCTCGTGCGCATTGGCGGACACGATGACCACCTCCGGCGCCGATGGCTCGGCGCGAATCTGTCGACACAGCTCCCAACCCGAGGCATCAGGAAGATTCAGGTCCAGCAACACCAGATGCGGACGCCATTCGCGCAACGTGGGCAGTACCTGCGCGCCTTCGCACACTTCGTGCACCATCAGACCCAGTGGCGCCAGGAACCCGCGCAGCACGGCGCGATGCTCGGCGCGGTCATCGACGATCAGAATGCGTGCGTTCGCTGGTAGCGGCATCGACGGCGCTGCTTTGCCGGGGGCCGCCACGGCAGACACAGCCGGCAGGTAGAGACGCACAATGAACTCACTGCCCTCGCCCGGCACGCTGCGTACGTGGATATCGCCACCCATCAATTCCGCGAGCAGCCGCACAATCGCAAGTCCCAGCCCGATTCCCTCGCGGTCGTCGTGTTGGGTGCCACGTTCGAACGGATCGAAAATGCGCGACTGGTCTTCGATGGAGATGCCGGCGCCGGTGTCACTGACGCTGATGGTGGCCAGCTCGCGCTGGTGACGTACGGCCAGTGTGACGGACCCCTGCTCCGTGAACTTGATTGCATTGCTGACCAGATTGATAACGATCTGCCGCAAGCGCTTTGAATCGCCATGCACGTGCAAGGGGAGCTTTCCCGAAACGCGATAGTGGAACGCCAGGCCGCGCGCCGTGGCTAGCGGCCGGAACATCCGTACCAGATCATCGAACAGGGATTCGAGCGACACCGCCTCCAGCTCCAGTCGCAGCTTTCCGGCTTCGATCCGCGACAACTCCAGCAGACCGTCCACCAGGCTCGACAAGTGTTCTCCGGCGCGACCGATGGTGCGCACATCCTCGCGGTACGTCATCGGCAGCGTCGGCGCACGCAGCAGCAATTGCGAGTACCCAAGAATCGAGTTCAGGCCCGCGCGCATTTCATGGCTCATGCCGGTGATGAAGCGACTCTTGGCCAGATTGGCTTGCTCGGCCACTTCCTTGGCATGCTGGAGGAGTGCGTCGGTCTGGCGATGCGCGTCGATTTCCTTTTGCAGCAGCAGGTTCTGGCGTTCCGATTCCTCCTGCGCGACGGTGCGGCTTTCATTGACCAGTACCAGCCACCAGGCGGCCACCGCTGCCAGCAATGCCAGCCCGGCGCCGATTTTCAGGAATAGCGCGGAGCCTGGCACCGCAGCCGGTGCGAGCTGGCTCGTCAACTTCCCCTGGGTATAGAGCAGCCAGAGCAATGTGCCGAACGCGAACACCATGCCGGCCAGCACCAGCACGAACTGACCGATGCGGCGCGCCGTGACCGGTGGCGTGCCAGCCGGCAGTACGCGTGTGAGCGCCGTGGCGATCTGTTCCTGCGCGCTTGCGCCGGGCTTGCAGCGATCCCCGCATCGCGCATCGAGCGTGCAGCATAGCGAGCAGATCGGCCCCCGATACGCGGGGCAACCCGCCATGTCCTCGCGTTCAAATGGATTGCGGCAGATCGCGCAACGGACAATCTTGTGGCGCTCGCCGAAGTCCACCGGCGTACGCGCAATGAAATAGCGGCTGTGCGTCACCAGCGCGATCAACGGCGGCAACACCGTCGACAACACCAGCGAAACGCCGATCGACGCTGGCCGCAGCATGTCGCCGAACACGCCCATGTGCATCAGCAACGAAAGTCCCGACGCCAGCGCCATACTCCCGAATCCGGCTGGATTGATATCGAACAGGTATGCCCGCCGGAATTCGACATGGTGCGGCGAAAGGCCCAGTGGTTTGCTGATGACCAGGTCGCCAAAAATCGCGCCGACCCAGGCGACGGCCAGATGCGCATACAGGGCCAGCACCTGCTCCATCGCCTCGAACACACCCATTGCCATCAGCATCACGGCGATCAGCACATTGAATGCCAGCCAGACCACGCGCCCGGGATGGCTGTGCGTGAGCCGGGCAAACACATTCGACCACGCCAGCGATCCGGCGTAGGCATTGGTAATGTTGATCTTGGTCTGCGAGACCAGCACCAGCAGCCCCGTCAGCAGCACCGGTGCCCACGCCGGCCATCCGCTGCCAAGTCCGCGCGCGAAACCTGCCAGGTACATTTGCGTGGGCTCCAGCGCGTGAGCGATCGGCAGTTCCGACTGCAACACGATAAACGCCAAAAAGGCGCCGCCTGCCATCTTGGCGGCACCGAGGACGATCCAGCCCGGCCCGGCGGCAATCAGCGCGCTCCACCAGCGAACCCGGTTGCTACGCGTCAGCGGTGGCATGAACCGCAGGAAATCCACCTGCTCGGCAATCTGTCCGATCAACGCGGCCGCCACCGTTGCGGCGGCACCGAAGGCATGCCAGGAGAAACCGTCGCCGTCCGCCAGGCGCCCATTCAACGTCAGGAAGGCCGTGTAATGCTGCGGCTCGCGCCACAGTATCAACGCATAGGGCAGCAGGAGCAGCACCAGCCAGAGCGGCTGCGTCCATAGCTGGATACGCGACAAGAGCGTCACGCCGTGCATGACGAGCGGTATCACGAGTACCGACGACAACAGGTAGCCGATCCAGCGCGGCAGGCCGAACAGCAGCTCGAAGGCCTGCGCCATGATGGCCGCCTCAAGCGCGAAGAAGATGAAGGTGAACGTCGCATAAATCAGCGACGTGATGGTGGACCCGAGGTAGCCGAATCCGGCGCCGCGCGCCAGCAAGTCCATGTCCAGCCCATCACGCGCCGCATGGTAGGAGATGGGCAGCCCGGTGAGGAAGATGACAACACTCACTGCGGCGATGGCCCACATCGCATTGGTAAAGCCGTAGCTCAGCGTAATGGCCGCGCCGATGGCTTCCAGCGCCAGGAATGCCACTGCACCAAAAGCGGTATTGGCTACCCGAAAGGCGCTCCATTTGCGGAACGACCTTGGTGCATAACGCAACGCGTAGTCCTCAAGCGTCTCGTCGGCGACCCAGCGGTTGTAGTCGCGCCGGATCTTGCTGATGCGCTGCACGGGTGGGCGGGCACTCGACATATCGGGGATTTGGCAAGGTCGAACCGGCGTACGAATGCAAAAGCTGTGCCGTGTCCGCGCTGTCCCCGTTTGCGGGCACAGGCGCCCGCGCATTGCCACGAACCCACGAGCCTGCATGTACCCGCCTGTACGTTGAATGACGTATTCCGTCCTGCGTACGCCCGCCGCAAGATCCGCCCAACGCAGCACCCACCCTCACCTGCCCTCCTAGGAGCGTTGAACATGCGTGACAAGAACGAAAACGGGTCGTCTCCGGCGGCGTCCGATGAAAGCCAGTCGGTATCGCTGAACCGGCGCCGCCTCATGCAGGGCCTCGCCGCGCTGCCAGCGTTGCCGCTGGCTGGCATGGCGACGCAGGCCTACGGCGCCAACCTGCCCACGTCGGCCGTCAACACGACGAAGCTGGCGGTGACCGATACCGAGGTCACGGTCGGCCAGCTTCATTCGGCCACGGGCACGATGGCAATCTCCGAGACCGGTTCGATCCAGGCCGAGCAACTGGCCATCGACCAGATCAACGCGGCCGGCGGCATCCTGGGGCGCAAGATCAAGATCATCAAGGAGGATGGCGCGTCGGACTGGCCCACGTTCGCCGAGAAATCGAAGAAGCTGCTTGTCAACGATCGCGTCGCGGCCGTGTTCGGCTGCTGGACTTCCGCATCGCGCAAGGCCGTGCTGCCGGTCTTCGAAAAGGAAAACGGCCTGCTCTACTACCCCACCTTCTACGAAGGTCTGGAGCAGTCGAAGAACGTCATCTACACCGGGCAGGAAGCCACGCAGCAGATCATCTGGGGTCTGGACTGGGCCGCCAAGCAGAAGAATGCCAAGAGCTTCTTCCTGATCGGATCGGACTACATCTGGCCGCGCACGTCGAACAAGATCGCGCGCAAGCACATCGAGAATTTCCAGAAGCTCAAGGTGGTGGGCGAGGAATACTACCCGCTGGGCCACACCAATTTCAATTCGCTGATCAACAAGATCAAGGTCGCCAAGCCCGACTGCATCTACGCCATCGTGGTTGGTGGCTCCAACGTGGCGTTCTACAAACAGCTCAAGGCAGCCGGCATCACGGCGGACAAGCAATTCCTGCTGACCATCTCCGTGACCGAGGACGAAGTGCTTGGCATCGGCGGCGAGAACATCGCCGGCTACTACGCCGCGATGAAGTACTTCCAGTCGCTGGACAACCCCAATAACAAGCAGTTCGTGGACGCCTTCAAGGCCAAGTTCGGCGCGAAGTCCGTTATCGGCGACGTCACGCAGGCGGCCTATCTCGGGCCGTGGCTATGGAAGGCCGCGGTGGAAAAGGCCGGCAGCTTCGATATCGACAAGGTCGTGGCGGCATCTCCCGGCATCGAACTGAAGACCGCGCCGGAAGGGTATGTAAAGGTCGACCCGAACCATCACCTCTGGAGCAAGACCCGCGTCGGGCTGGCCCAGCTGGATGGGCAATTCAAGGTCGTGGCGGAATCGCCGCAGCTGATTCCGCCGAACCCGTTCCCCAAGGGTTACCAGTAAAACATCAACGCGGGAGCACGGTCATGAATCTTTCCGACATGCTGAACATCGGCCTTATGCAGGGCTTTGCGGGCCTGAGCCTGTTCTCGGTGCTGCTGCTGATGGCGCTCGGGCTTGCCATCATCTTCGGGCAGATGGGCGTCATCAACATGGCCCACGGCGAGTTCATGACCATCGGCGCCTACACGATCTTCCTGGCATCGACCACAGTGGAACGGCTGGCGCCGACATGGATGGGCTGGTACTTCCCGCTGGCCATCGGCGCGGCTTTCTGCATCGCGTTCGTTGCCGGATGGCTGGCCGAATGGGCGCTGATCCGGCACCTTTACAAGCGCCCGCTCGATACCTTGCTGGCTACCTGGGGCCTTTCGTTAGGCATGCAGCAGATGTTCCGCTCGATCTTCGGCCCCAAGGAAGTCAGCCCGACCTTGCCCGACTGGCTCATGGGTTCGTGGGCGCCGGCGCCGGGCCTGGATATTCCAATCAACGGTCTGTTCGTGATGGCGCTGACGCTGGCTGTGGCCGGGCTGGTGTGGCTGGCTCTGTATCGGTCACGGTGGGGGCTGCGCGTGCGCGCCACCACGGCAAATCGCGCGATGGCCAATGCCGCCGGCATCAATACAAAGCAAACGGACCGACTGACGTTCGCCATCGGTTGTGGCATTGCGGGCGTGGCGGGCGCGGCATTCACCACCATCGGCTCGACCGGCCCCACCAGCGGCGCGCTATATATCGTCGACTCCTTCCTGGTAGTGACTTTCGGCGGCGCGGCCAGTTTGGCCGGTACGGTGGCATCGGCCTTCGGTATCGCCCAAACGCAATCGATCACCGAGTTCTTCATGACAGGTTCGATGGCGCGCGTGCTGACGCTGCTGCTGATCGTGACGATCCTGATGATCCGCCCGCAAGGCCTTTTCGCACCGGCGGTGCGGCGCTGACCCTTTCCCCTTCACGGAGTTCGACAATGTCTCCCACGAAATCACTTCCGCTGCGCCAGCGGGTGGGCGCGCTCGGCGGCGAGTGGATCGGCTACGCACTGCTGGCGCTGGTGCTGGTGGTCGTCATGCCACTGACGCTCGACGTCTTCCGCCTGAACCTCATCGGCAAATACCTGTGCTACGCCTTCGTGGCGGTCGGGCTGGTCATGCTCTGGGGCTACGGCGGCGTGCTGAGCCTGGGACAGGGCGTCTTCTTCGGCCTTGGCGGCTATGTCATGGCGATGTTCCTGAAGCTCGAAGCCTCTGACCCGAAGAGCACTGCGATCCAGTCCACGCCCGGCATTCCCGACTTCATGGACTGGAACCAGCTCACCGCGCTGCCCTGGTGGTGGGAGCCGTTCCGGCACTTGCCGTTTGCGCTGATCGGTGTGATCGCCGTGCCTGTGCTGCTGGCCTTTGTCGTCAGCTTCGCCATGTTCCGGCGCCGCGTGGGTGGCGTGTACTTCGCGATCATCACGCAGGCCGTGGCGCTGATTCTGTCGGTACTGATCATCGGCCAGCAGGGCTATACAGGCGGCGTCAACGGCATCACGGACCTCAAGACGATGCTCGGCTGGGACATCCGCACCGACAACGCCAAGCTGGTTCTCTACTTCGTCAACGTTGCGCTGCTGTTTGGCACGATGCTGCTATGTCGCTGGATCCAGCACACCAAGCTTGGCGTGCTGCTGCTTGCCATGCGCGACAAGGAGGACCGCGTGCGGTTTTCCGGATACGACGTCTCGATGTTCAAGGTCTTCGTGTTCTGCCTGGCCGCTGCACTGTCCGCCATCGGCGGCGCCATGTTCACGCTGCAGGTCGGCTTCATGTCGCCCTCGTTCGTCGGGATCGTGCCATCGATCGAAATGGTGATTTTCGCGGCGGTGGGCGGCCGCATGAGTCTGGTTGGCGCGGTCTGGGGCACGCTGCTGGTCAATGCCGGAAAGACCTACTTCTCGGAGAGCTTCCCGGATTTGTGGCTGTTCCTGATGGCGACGCTATTCATCGGCGTGGTCGTTGCATTCCCCGACGGACTGGCCGGCCTCTACCACAAGTACCTGGGCCGCCGCCGCACCGGCAAACGAACCGGGCCTGCCAAAGACATGCCGGCGAAGACGGCCTGACCGGGAGCGACCATGAGCAACACCGATTTCATGCTGGCTGTGGAGGACCTTTCCGTGTCGTTCGACGGATTCAAGGCCATCGACAACCTTACGCTGTATGTCGACCGGGACGAACTGCGCGTGATTATTGGCCCGAACGGCGCGGGCAAGACCACATTACTTGACCTGGTGTGCGGCAAGACCCGCGCGAGCGGCGGCAGCATCAAGTTCGCAAACCGTGAAATGACGGGTCTGCCCGAGTACGAGATCGTGCGCGCCGGGGTGGGCCGCAAGTTTCAAACGCCTTCGATCTACGAAAACCTCAGCGTGTTCCAGAACCTGGCGGTGTCGTTTCCACGCGGACGCGGCGTTTTTGGCGCCCTGGCATTCCGCACAAGTGATGAGGTGCGCCAGCGTGTGGACGACGTGGCCACCGAGATCGGCCTGCGCGACGCGCTGGACCGCGAGGCCGCGCAGCTGTCCCACGGCCAGAAGCAATGGCTGGAGATCGGCATGCTGCTGATGCAGGAACCGCAATTGCTGATGCTTGACGAGCCGATCGCCGGCATGAGCGTGCGCGAACGCGAACTCACGGCGGAGCTGCTCAAACGCATCAGCAAGGGACGCGCCGTGATCGTGATCGAGCATGACATGGATTTCGTACAGCAGATCGCGGACAAGGTCACCGTGATGCACCAGGGAAAGATCCTGGCGGAAGGATCGATGGCGCAGGTCCAGAACGACCCGCGCGTCATTGACGTCTACCTGGGCCACTGAGCGCCCCGCAATGGAACGGAGGACATTCACATGCTGACCGTCGACAACGTGGTAGTGAACTACGGCCAGAGCGAGGCGCTGCACGGCGTCTCGTTCACCGCCGCGCAAGGCGAGACCGTTGCCATCATGGGCCGCAACGGCATGGGCAAGACCACACTCTTCAAGGCCATGATCGGCATGCTTCCGTTGCGCACGGGCCAGGTCTGCGTGAACGGCCACGACGTCTCGCGCGATGAAAGCTACAGGCGCGTGCGCGCCGGCATCGGCTATGTACCGCAGGGACGCATGATCTTCTCGCACCTGACCGTCGAGGAAAACATCTTGACCGGCATGGAGCAGGGCAAGACGCGGCGCATTCCCGACGAGATTTTTGCCATGTTCCCGGTGCTGTTCGATATGCGTCGCCGCAAAGGCGGCAACCTGTCCGGCGGCCAGCAGCAGCAACTGGCCATCGCGCGCGCGCTGGTATCCAACCCGAAGGTGTTGCTGCTCGATGAGCCTACCGAGGGCATCCAGCCATCGATCGTCAAGGACATTGCGCGAGCGCTCAACGAAATCCGGCGCACGCGCGACATCACGATCGTGTTTTCCGAACAGGTCCTGAGTTTCGCGCTGGATGTAGCGGACCGCCTGTTCGTCATCGAGGGCGGACGCTTCGTACATGAGACGCCACGTCACGGCACCGACGTGGCGCACATCCGCGAATACCTGTCCGTCTGATCCCGCCAGCTTCTATCCATCCCCGCACTTAACCAGGAGGCAATGTCATGACCGATACGCTGATCCAGGTCGATCTCGCCCAATCGCCCTACGAGAATCCGAACGTCCACAACCGGTGGCACCCCGATATCCCCATGACGTGCTGGGTCAAGCCAGGCGACGACTTTATTCTGGAGACCTACGACTGGACAGGCGGCTTTATCAAGAACAACGATTCCGCCGATGACGTGCGTGATATCGACCTGTCGATCGTCCACTTCCTGTCCGGCCCCGTGGGCGTCGAAGGTGCGGAGCCCGGCGACCTGCTGGTGGTGGACCTGCTCGACATCGGTGCCAAGCCCGACAGTCAGTGGGGCTTCAATGGTTTCTTTTCGAAGCAGAACGGCGGCGGTTTCCTGACCGACCACTTCCCGCAGGCGCAGAAATCCATCTGGGACTTTCATGGCATGTTCACGTCTTCGCGCCATATCCCCGGCGTGAACTTTGCCGGACTGATTCACCCCGGCCTGATTGGTTGCCTGCCCGACAAGGCCATGCTTGAGACCTGGAACAAGCGCGAGGCCGATCTGCTTGCCACGGACCCGAACCGTGTACCGGCGTTGGCCAATCCGCCTTTCGCCGCCACGGCGCACATGGGCAAGCTGCAGGGCGATGCGCGCAACCAGGCGGCAGCCACGGGCGCCCGCACCGTGCCCCCACGCGAACATGGCGGCAACTGCGACATCAAGGATCTCTCGCGCGGTGCCAAGGTCTATTTCCCGGTCTACGTGGACGGCGCCGGCCTGTCGGTGGGCGACCTTCACTTCTCGCAGGGCGATGGCGAAATCACGTTCTGTGGCGCGATCGAAATGGCCGGCTGGGTCCACATGCGCGTCACGCTAATCAAGGACGGCATGGCCAAGTACGGCATTCGCAATCCGATCTTCAAACCCAGCCCGATCACGCCGAGCTATAACGACTACCTGATCTTCGAAGGCATTTCGGTGGATGAATCGGGCAAGCGGCATTTCCTGGACGTGAACGTCGCCTACCGCCAGGCCTGCCTCAACGCGATCGAGTACCTCACCAAATTCGGCTACTCGCGCGCGCAGGCGTATTCGATCCTGGGAACCGCGCCGGTCCAGGGCCACATCAGTGGCGTGGTCGATGTGCCGAACGCCTGCGCCACGCTATGGTTGCCGACGCAGATCTTTGACTTCGACATTCGGCCAAGCGCGAGCGGACCCACGAAGATGATCCAGGGCACCGTGGATCTGCCGCTCTCGCCGGACCTTACCTGACACCGCCGCCCTGCCGGAGCCGATATGCCTACCTATGACTATCAATGCGATGACTGTGGCACGTTCACCGTGCTACGTCCGATGACGCGGCGTGACGAGCCGGCGCCCTGCCCCGGCTGCGGCACGGCCGCCCCGCGCGCGCTGATAGCCGCGCCTGCGCTCGGCAGGCTGAGCACGGCGGCCCGTGCTGCCCACTCGCTCAACGAGCGCAGCGCATCGTCACCGAAGGAAAGGACCTTGCATGGCGCCGGATGTGGGTGCTGCAAGACGGCAAAGGTGGCCAGGCCGCCGGACGCGGTCAGGCAATCCGAAGGCAGGCCCTGGATGATCAGTCATTGATCGGCGCGTTTTTCGGCATCGCCCGCGACTGAAGGCGCAGTCGATGCCGGAACATGCGATATGTCAGGCACTTGCGCGGTGAGTTCGCTATATCTGTAGAGATCTCCACAGCGTTGAAACGGGGACTACGACCCACTAAGCTGGGCGAACGACTCCTGTTCAATCTTTCCCCAATGGGTGCCGCGTGAATCGCTCCACGCCTTCAGGTCTTGTGCTGCCGCCCCGAACCGACGCGAGCATCATCCCGCTGCTTGCCGGACGGTCGTTGCGTGGCTTCTGCGATGGCTTCATTGCAGTGCTCCTGCCCGCGTACCTGCTAGCCCTCGGCTTCGACCAACTCGCGGTGGGGCTGATCAGTAGCGCCACGCTGATCGGCTCCGCGCTTGCCACGATCCTGGTCGGACTCATCGGGCATCGCTTCCAGCAACGGCGCCTGCTGATGTCCGCGGCCGTCCTGATGGCGGTCACTGGTGCGGCCTTTGCGTGCCAGTCATCGCTCTGGCCGCTATTGATCATCGCCTTCGTCGGCACCCTGAACCCAAGTTCGGGGGACGTCAGCGTGTTCCTGCCATTGGAGCAGGCACGACTGGCCGAGGCCGCGACGCCCGATTCACGCACAGCGCTGTTCGCGCGCTACGGCCTTGCGGGTTCCCTGTCCGCCGCGTTTGGGGCGCTGGCCGCCGCAATTCCGGGTTGGATCGCCAGCCATGCCGGCCTGTCGTTTCTGGACGCCGTGCGTCTGATGTTCGCCGTCTACACCGTGTCAGGCATCGCACTCTGGGCACTCTATGCGAGGCTGCCCGATCCACATCCGCAGTCGACGTCGACACCCGCGCCGCTGGGGCCGTCACGCCGCATTGTCGTGCGGCTGGCGATGCTGTTCAGCGTGGACGCATTCGCGGGTGGCCTGGTCGTCAATGCCCTGCTATCGCTTTGGCTGATGCAGCGTTTCGGCTTGTCTCCCGGGGCGGCGGGACAGTTCTTCTTCTGGGCGGGACTACTGACCACCGCGTCCCAGCTTGCGGCCGTCCCGCTCGCCCGCAAAATCGGGCTATTGAACACGATGGTGTTCACGCACATCCCGTCCAGCGCGTTTCTGATTGCCGCCGCATTCGCGCCGTCGTTGCCGCTGACGTTGCTGTTGCTGCTGGCGCGCAGCGCACTGTCTCAAATGGATGTGCCAACGCGGACGGCGTTCGTGATGGCAGTGGTAACCCCCGCCGAGCGAAGCGCGGCAGCAAGTCTGACGGCGGTGCCGCGCAGTCTCGCCGCCGCCATCAGCCCGGTGCTTGCTGGTGGACTCATGGCACTAGGCTGGACGGGTGCGCCACTACTGGCCTGCGGCTTGTTGAAGATCGGCTATGACCTGACCCTTCTGGCCGCCTTCAGGCACATAAAACCGTCGAACTGACGGAATCCGCGCCAGTCGGCGCAAACGTTGAACAAGCCGAGGCAACGCGCCAGATGCTCGGCCGCCACTGACTTTCCCCCTTTTTAGTTCTTGCGGGCCAGCGGGCAACCACTGTATATTTATACAGTTGTCGCCGCACCCCGGAAAAGCTGGCTCCCGTAGCCAAGCCCGTGCGGCGACCGCGCCTTCTTTCCCCCACCTCGAAAGGTAATCATGTTCGTGGACCGCACCGAAATCATCAACGCCGCCAAGGCACTGCGCGCCAGCCAGGAAGAATCCAGGTACAGCAAGCTCGTCGCGCTCGCGAACAAGCAACTCAAGGCAATGCAGACGGCGATCCAGAGGGGCAAGGAAGAGTTCGAGACCAGCCTGGTACTCGATATCAACGAAGAAAATCCGCAAGCAGCGCTGGAACCGCGAGCGCAACGCCTTGCCGACGACCTCAGAACGCAGGGCTACACCGCGACGGTGACCACGTTTGCGGAGGCCAGCGCCGACCGCAAGAACTGGACGCCGAATGTCACGGTTGCCATTGGTCTGGGCGATATGGTTTCCGAAGTCGACAACGCGATAACGGAAAGCATGGTGACCGACGAGACGGAAGTCGCACTGGCTAGCGAAGCCGCCAGCGAATTGGCCGCGGCGTAGTCTCTTGCGGCGACAAAGCCTGTCGCCGCTCCATCCGCTCAAGCATCAATCGAATCCATCGAATCAATCGAGGCTGATATTGGCCTCCTTTGCCACGCCCTTCCAGACTTCGATTTCGCGGAGATTCACCGCGGCTTGCTCCGGACCGCCAAGGTAGTCCGGGGTGATGCCCCAATCGTTCATCTTCGACTTGACGGATGCGTCCTCCAGCGTCTCCTTCAACGCGGCGGAAAGCTTGTCGGTGATCGGCTTGGGTGTTCCAGGAGGTGCGTACATCGCCCAGCCGGTCCATTGATCGAAGTCGACGCCCTGCTCCTTGTACGTCTTCACGTTAGGGAAATTCGAGGTGCGCCGCGTACACATCGCCAGCGCCTTGATCTTCCCGGTCTTCACGGCAGCAGTACCTGACCCGATATCTAGCCAACCTACCTTGATCACGTCGCCCATCATCGCGGTCATGACGGCCGCACCGCCTTTGAACGGGATATGATCAAGCTTGATGCCAGCCTTCTGCGACAGGACTTCCGCGCAGAAGTGTCCGGTCGAGCCCTGGCCCCAGGTGCCGTACTGAATGGGCTTCTGGCTGCGTTTGGCCAGTTCCACAAGTTCGGAAAGATTGTTGGCGGGGAGATCGTTCGTCGCGACCAGGATGATGGGAGACGTCCCCACGCGAGCAATGGTCGCCAGCTTGGTCGGGTCATACGGCAACTGCTGGTACACCGCCGGAGCCAGGGTCGTCGTCGTCATCGTACCGAGGGCGATCGTATAACCATCCGGTTTCGCATGCGCCAACTGACCGATTGCGATTGTGCCGGCAGCACCCGCGATGTTCTCGACGACGAACGATTGCTTGAGCCGCTTCCCCAGTTGCTCCCCGAGCAGACGGCCGAAGGCATCCGCACCGCCGCCCGCAGCGGATGGGACGATCAGTCTGATCGGACGATTCGGGTAGTTGCTGCCGGAATCGGCAGCGCCAGCACCTGCGACAACGAACATGCCGATGGCCAGCAGGCCATAGTGCAAACCTCGCTTCATGGGAATGTCTCCGTTTGCTTTCGCTTTTTAATTTTGCTTTCTATTTATGGAAAAACTTGTCGCATCCTCCGCACGGGTGATCCGCTGCTCCGGTGCGGATTTACTTATTGCCCGTGATCTCCGCACCCCCTTTCGGCCGGATATAGCGGGGAATGGGTAAGCCTGCCTTTCGGGCAGCGGCAAGAATGCCTTCTTCGATCGCACCGGCATCCCGGACACTCTGAAACTGGCCCTCTTCGTCGAAGATGACATTGGCGCCATACACGACCATGAAGCCTTCGGCGGCCTCTTTGGCGTCCGCCGGGACCGAAAACGTATGGACGGAGCCGCCCGGCTCGTACAGGTAGCTGCCGGCCGTCTGCGGATCTTCGGGGTATTCGACGTAGTTCCACTGCCCCTTGGTGGTGAAGAAGTGGACCGTACCCGTATGGAAATGCGCAGGCAGTCGGGTACCCGGCTCGAACTTTCCATACAGCACCCAGATGCCGTTTTCCCGATCGAGGAACAGCGGGATGATCGTGGAACCCGGCTCGGACCCGGGAAACTCGTGCGAATCGTGGATGTTGACCGACAGCAGGCGGTCCTGGTGTGTCACAACCTTCGGCAATGCCATTGCAAATCTCCAAGAATTTTTTGTGGGGAATAACGTTGTGACGGCGCCCTGGCCATCAATCCAGCCTGATGTTGGCGTCCTGCGCGATGCGCTTCCATACCTGGACGTCGCGCGCATTGACGCTTGCCTGTTCACTACCGGTTACGAAATCTGGCGTGATGCCGAGATCGGCCATCTTGCTCGTGACGGCAGGGTCTTTGAGCGTGTCCCTGACTGCGGCGGTCAGCTTGTCGGCAATCGGCCGGGGCAGTCCCGCCGGCGCGAACATCGCCCAACCCGTCCACTGGTCGAAGTCCACGCCTTGCTCCTTGTAGGTCGCCACGTTCGGGAAATTGGCGGTGCGGCGCGTGCACATCGCCAGCGCCTTGATCTTTCCGGTCTTGACGGCGGAAGTGCCACTGCCAATATCGAGGAAGCCTACCTTCACCACGCCACCCAGCATGGCCGTCACGACCGGCGACGATCCCTTGAACGGAATGTGATCAAGCTTGATGCCTGTCTTCTGCGCCAGCACCTCCGCGCAGAAATGTCCGGTGGAGCCAAGCCCCCAGGTGCCGAACTGCAACGGGGTGGAACTCTTCTTCGCCACTTCGACGAGTTCTTTCAGGTTGTTCGCGGGAAAGTCCTTCGTTGCGACCAGGATGATTGGCGAGGTGCCGACCCGGGCGATGGTGGTGAGGTCTTTGACGGGGTCGTAAGGCAGGTTGTGGTACACGGCGGGCGCCAGCGTGGTGCTGGTCATCGTGCCGAGACCGATCGTGTAGCCGTCGGGCGTCGACCGTGCGAGTTGGCCGATTGCGATGGTTCCCGCGGCGCCCGCGTTGTTTTCAACGACCAGCGGCTGCTTCAGGCGCCGGCCAAGCTGATCCGCCAGAATCCGTGCAAACACATCGCCGCCGCCTCCGGGGGCCGTCGGCACGATCAGGCGAATCGGCTTGTTCGGGTATGCACCCTCAGCGCGTACGGTCGAAAGCGGCGCCGCCACCAGAGCGGCGAGCAGCGTGAGGGCGGCAAATGTCTTCATGTCTTGTCTCCAACTATTTTGTGAGGCTGTCACGTTTTCCGCCGCTCTTTGCGGAATTGCAGAAACGTTTCCATTCATTGTGTGTCGCAGGTCCGGCTGAGCAAATGGTGGTTAACCCGTGACTGACTGCGTGATGTGTGCGATAGGCGTCGCGGCAACGGCGCGGCGCCCGGCAACAATGGACGTGAGACTTCGGGGGGCGTGCGGCGACGCCCCTTTAACGCTGGCGTACTTCAGGCGTTACGCATCCTGGATCAGCACGATCTTCCCGAAATGGGTGTTCTTACGCATCATTTCGCAGGCCTCCGCGGCTTGGGCCAACGGCAGGCGCGCATCGATGGGCAAGCGCAGTCGGCCTTCACGCAGCGCGGGCCAGAAATCGCGCTGGACCCGCCCGGCAATGTCGCCAAAGTCTTCCAGCGTTCGCGTCCGGAATGTCATACCGAGATACTCGATACGCCGCATCGAGTGCAGATCGAAGTCGAACTCGCCGGTCTCCCCTGCCATTCGGCCGATGTTCACGATACGGCCGCCGATACGCACCGCGCGCATGCTGTCGTTGATGAAAGGCCCCGCCAGAAAATCCACCAGCAGGTCAACGCCTTGCTCTTCGGTACAGGCCAGCACCTTCCTGGACCATTCGGGATCGTTGCTATCGAGCGCGACGTCGGCCCCGAACTCCGCAAGGCGCTCGCGCCGATCTGCTTTCGTGGATGTGCCGATGACAAGTTTCGCGCCGAAGTGTTTGGCCACCTGGAGAGCCATCAGGCCAACGCCGGACGAAGCACCCAGCACCATTACGGTCTGCCCCGCCTCCAGCTTCGCCACGTGGCGCATGGCCGTGTGCGTGGTCCGCAAGGCCACGGACAGGCAGGCAGCGGTCTCGTAGTCCATATCCTGTGAGGGGAACGGGAAAGCGCGACGCCAGTCAGCCACGGCATACTCGGCGAATGCGCCGAGACCCGAGCACATCACCTTGTCGCCCACCTTGTAGGCGGTGACTTCACTGCCGACTTCGACCACATCGCCCGACCACTCAAGCCCCAGCGGCGTTCCCGTCCCGCCGGCCGTGCCATGCGCCTTGCCGTCAACCAGAGCCAGGTCAGCACGATTCAGCGAACTCGCACGAACCTTCACAAGTATCTCGGTGGCTTTGGGGCGCGGGATGGCGGTTTCGATGAAGACCAGGCCGGACTCACCGCGGATTGCTGCTTTCATTACGTCTCTCTCCGTAGTCATTGCTTTACACGCAGTACCCGAATCGCACCGCATGAAATTCGAATCATTGTAGAAACGTTTCTACGGTAAACGCAAGTCAAACAGCGCAATAAAAAAGCCGCTTCTCCCGAAGCGGCTTCAGCGCACCTGATGAGCGTCGGTCAAGCCCTGGCTTTCTTTCGCTCCATGACCGGCCCGCACGATTCCCGCAGTACAAGCTGCGTTGCGATAACGATCGACTCCGGCTCGACCTCCGCGTCTCGTTCCAGCCGCTTCAGCATCAGTTGCGCAAGGGCGGTGCCCACGACGGAGAGATCCCATGTGAGCGAAGTAATCGACGGACTGAACAGTTGCGAAAGATCCGTATCCCCAATACTGATCACGCTGACGTCCCCCGGCACGACCCGCCCGGTATGGCGCATGCCCTGGAGCACCCCCGCAAGAATCCGGGTACCCAGACAAAGAAACGCGGTGGGGGCGTCGGGACCGGACATCAGCGATAGCGCCTCGCTGAACGCGAACTCCATCGCGGACTTCTCTGACCGTATCAGCTTTGGCACGGGCTTCAGCCCATGTTGCGCATAGGCAGCCTCGAATCCGGCGATGCGTTCACGCCCGGGGCGCAGCATGGTTCCGGGCGTCAGCAGTGCGATGCGCGTATGGCCAAGGTTCAGCAGGTACTGGGTCGCCTGCATCGCGCCCGCAAAGTGATCGACCTGCACGCCAGTACCGGATGGCCCGAAATCGCGGTCCAGGACGACCACCGGCATATGCTCGGCAATCTGCTCGAGCAGCTTGGGATTTTCCGATTCGCAAGGCCCCAGGATCAATCCGTCGACGCGCCGCCGGCGAAAGAGATCAATCAGATTTTTTTCCCGCTTGCCGTCGTTGTGCGTGCTCGCGATAAGGAGCGCGTAGCCTGCCGCTTGCAGCGCCTCTTCCACGGCCGTAATGATCTGTGCGTACAGCGGATTGGCCAGATCGGAGACCAGCAACCCTACGGCGCCGGAGGAGCGCGTCCGCATGCTCTGCGCAATCGCATCCGGCTCATATCCCAGACGGCGGGCCGCCTTCGTGACTGCCGCGATCGCGGCTTCACTGACGCGCCCTGCCCGGTTCAACGCACGCGATGCCGTGCCAATGGAAACGCCCGCCTCCTTGGCGACCTCTCGAATGGTGATGCGCGACGTCATGTCTGGCATCCTCCATGCAACTCCATTCGCAACATCGACTTTCTCCCTTTTTCGGCACAGCCACGGTGATGGCCAAGCCAATCTATTCTTGACGCCCCAGCGCTGTTCGATGGGGCGTCGCGCATTCTAGCGCAGCAGGAGAAGCCTATCCGCTTACCAGGTGGCGTCTCGCGGCCTAGCGCGGCGCGCCGATACGGCGGGTGTGCTCGCCCGTGCCGTCCCACGCCAGACCCGCCTGCCGCACTTCCGCAAAATATTCCGCCTTGCCGCCAGCCATTTCCGAAAGCTCGAACATGCCGCTTGGCAGTTCCGGGTTGACGAAGTACGCAAATCGACCGCGCGATCCCATGCGTCCGCCATGCCCTTCGACATAGCCGGCTTCCAGCAAGTGGGCAACGATTTCGTCGAAACGGTCTTCCGTCCAGTAGGCGATGTGCTGGGCACCCTCGCCGCCGCGCTTCAGGGAATCGAGGTACAGCGAAGGCGAATCGTCGCGCTGCTGAATCAGTTCGATCTGCAGATCGCCGGAATTTGCCAGGGCAATGGATAGCTTGGGCGGCGTCGCGACC
Source organism: Cupriavidus sp. 291-E7 (assembly GCF_057798835.1). Taxonomy (NCBI): domain Bacteria; kingdom Pseudomonadati; phylum Pseudomonadota; class Betaproteobacteria; order Burkholderiales; family Burkholderiaceae; genus Cupriavidus; species Cupriavidus sp. 291-E7. Next base: position 4,953 of record NZ_JBYOJV010000003.1, on the reverse strand, counting down.
TTGCCGTAGTAACGGAATTCGGTCGTGCCCACATCCTCTTTATAGAACCACGGTCCAACGCCCAACTTCTTCGACCAGTGGTCCATCGCCCGCTCGATGTCCGTCACGACGTAGCCAAGCTGTCGCACGCCTCCAAACAGAAAACTCATTGCTGTCTCCTTGTAAAAAATCTCGCCCGCTCTTGAAGAAACGTTTTCACACTATAGCAGCGGCATACGCGAATGCAGGTTGGTGTTAACCATGATTGCTCCTTTATAGCACAAGGAACAACAATGTTTCTGCGGTGTGGAAACGTTTCTTCATAAACTCCACAAGTTGCGATAAGAAGCGACTAAACATCCATATGGGAGACAAACGAATGACCCAGTTTTCGGAAAAAGTGGTGTTGGTGACAGGCGGTGCCAGTGGAATCGGCGCGGCAACGGCCCGGCTACTCGCGCAGCGCGGCGCAACGGTCTTCATCGGCGACCTGGCGGGCGGAAATGGCGAGAAGATGGCCACCGAAATTGGCGGCACGTTCCTGGCGCTGGACGTCACCAGCGAAGCGGCCTGGTCTCAGGCCGTCCAGACCATCCTTGACCGGCAGGGACGCCTGGATGTTCTGGTGAATGCTGCCGGGATCGTTGGCGACGTGGTGAATGGAACGATTGCCAATACCACGCTGGCCGAATTTCGTCGGGTAATGTCGGTCAACCTGGACGGCACCTTCCTCGGCTGTAAGGAATCACTGGCGGCCATGCGGAAGCACGGCACCGGGGCCATCGTCAATCTTGCGTCCGTGGGAGCGTACTACCCCACTACGCAAAGCGTGGCCTATGGCGCCAGCAAGGGCGCCGTGACCCAGCTCACCAAGACCGTGGCGCTGGCCGGTGCCGAGAACGGCAACCAGATCCGCTGCAACTCGGTCCACCCGGGCAAGACGGCCACGCCCATGCTGGAAACGATCTTCGACCAGTATCGACAACGGCAGGCTGCCGGCGGCGTCGACCCGCGCCCGGCGGGCCGGCGCATTCCACTTGGCGATGAAGGCAAGGCAGAAGACGTTGCGCACCTGATCGCCTTCCTGGCATCGGACGAGTCCGGCTATATCACCGGCGGCGAATTCACGGTCGATGGCGGCTGGCGCCTGCTGCGCTAGAACGCCCTGCGGCAAATCCCTCAGATTCGGCAGCGCAGCGCTGCCGAGCAGTTTCCCCATAAATCTCGATGATGGAGTATCAACAATGTCTGAAGCACTGAACGCCGCGCGTATCCAAACCGTGCGCGACCACATGGCCCTGGAATGCACCCATGAATGGGATGCGGTCATCGATACCTTCCAGCACCCGAGGTACGAAATGCATGCCACCGGCGCGGTGTTCGACGGCGAAGAAGAGGTGCGCGGCTACTTCGATTCGTCGCGCGAGAGCTTCCCGGATCTGGCCAACGAAATCATCGCCATTGCCGCTGCCGACGATACCGTTCTGGTCGAGTTCTGGCTCTCCGGCACGCACTTGGGCAACCTGAAGGCGAATGGCAAGATCTTCCCGCCAACTGGCCGCAAGTTCCGCGTCCGCATGGCGGCAACGTTCGAGTTCGCCAAGGACTCGGACAAGATCATCTGCGAGCGTCCGTACTCGGCTACGGATGCCAAGCTCCGCGCGCTGGGACTCGTCTGACCGCACGCGCGAAGACACATCCCCGGCGTCCACGCCAAGCCTCAGCCCCGTGGACGCCGGAGTACCTGGCCGCTGTCACCGCAAAAGCCGCTGCTCTTTCCATTGTGCTGAAGCCACGGTCCTGGGTCGGGTGCGGAAGTTCGACGCTGCATCGGGGGCCGCGATCGACGATGCGCCCGCTTCAAGTTTGAACACCCTTACGGCCTGGGCCAAGGTGCGCGCCTGTTCCTGCATGGACTGCGCCGCCGCGGATGCCTGCTCCACCAGGGCGGCGTTCTGCTGCGTGACCTCATCGATCTGCGCAATCGCCTGGTTGACCTGCTCAATCCCCGCGAACTGTTCCTGCGTGGCCGCCGTGATCTCGCCCATGAGGTCCGTCACACGCTTGACGCCCGAGACGATCTCTCCCATCGTGGCCCCCGCCTCCCCGACAAGCTGATTGCCCTGATCGACCTTCGCCACCGAGTCGTCGATCAACGTCTTGATCTCTTTCGCCGCTGCCGCGGACCGCTGCGCCAGCGCGCGCACCTCCCCCGCCACGACAGCAAACCCCCGGCCTTGCTCGCCAGCCCGCGCAGCTTCCACCGCCGCGTTGAGCGCCAGGATGTTAGTCTGGAACGCGATGCTCTCGATCACGCCGATGATGTCCACAACCTTCCTGGAGGACTCATTGATCGATCCCATCGTATCCACGACCTGCGACACCACGGCCCCACCCTTCACCGCCACTTCCGAGACCGTCACCGCCAACTGGCTGGCCTGTCTGGCGTTTTCGGTGTTTTGGCGAATCGTGCCGGTCAGTTCCTCGATCGACGCGGCAGTCTCCTCCAGCGAGGCCGCCTGCTCCTCGGTACGCGACGAGAGTTCGAGATTGCCTGCGGCAATCTGGTTCGATGCGGTGGCGATGGTGTCCGTACCGTTGCGCACATCGCCGACGATCTGCACCAGGCTTCCCTGCATGGTTTCCATCGCGTTCAACAGGTTTTCTTCCGATCCGCCCGCGGCGCGGATGGTGCTGGTCAGATCGCCGGCGGCGATGCGGTTCGCAACCTTGACCGCATACGCTGGCTCGCCGCCCAGTTGCTTCCTGATGCTGCTGGAAATGACAAACGCGATGCCCAGGCCCAGGAGCACCGCAACGCCGCCCAGGATCAGCACTTGCTGCTGCGATGCGCGTGAGAGGCGCAAGATCTCTTCACTCATGCGCGTGCTGCGCGCCGAGTGATAGGCCGTCATTTTCCCGATCGTGGCCACGTAATCGTTCAATACCGGCTCCAGACCCGAGCGCATCAGATTGCGGGCATTGTCTTCATTGACGGCCTGTTCCTTGAATACGCGGTCCCTCACGGCAAGATAGGCACTACGCTTTTCAGCGATCGTTGCGAACAGGCTGCTTTCCTCCGCCCCTTCCGCGACCGCTTCCAGCCGCTTCTGAATCTCGCTGATCCTGCCGCTGGTTTGCTTGATCTGAGCCTGAATCTGTTTCTTCCGCTCCGGGTCCGCGGTTTCCACGAGAATCATGGTGCGCGCGCCATTGGAATTGGTGCTGGCCGCCCATTCGGATGCCAGGCGCTCCTTCACGAGCACGTCGTCCATCATCGTCGTCATGACGCCGGAGCTGGCTTGCAGGCGCCACCAGGCAATGCCAACGATGATCGCCAACAGGATGAGTACAAAGAGGAAACCTGCCACCAGCCGGGTACTGACCCGTGTGTCCGCCAACTTCATCAAATGCTCCCCAAGGAATTCCTGCCCAAGGACGCAATGGTCTGGTGCCTGGGCAAAATGGCCGATCAAGACTGCTTCACTTCCGAGAAACCTGGCATCTATCCGCATCCGGCAAATCGCGATTCCCGTCGATCTTGTATTGATATGGGACGTTCGCGCTGCGCGCTTCCGAGCCGGCTAATTGCCGCCGACGCTCTCCTTCCCTGACCCAACAACTGGAAAGCAAAATGGGAAGAGAGTCTCAGTGACTAGACTCCGGTGGGTACATCCCGGTCAATAGTTATTTGCACCGATAAATTTGTGCGGCGCACATGCCGTCCGCTGCGGGTTCCGCGCAGCAAAATAGGTAGCGGCTTTCGGGAAAAGTGCCGCGCGACAAGGAACAGGCGCTGCAGAGCGGGATGGAAGCCCGTTCGCCACGGGGCCGCGAGCTTCGCCGACGGCGATGGATCGGGGCACGATCGCCCGAGATCAGGCGCGCGCGAGCGCAGCGCCGTTCGTTCACTCACCAATAAGCGTGCAAAAAAACCACTTCCGAAAGGAAGTGGCTCACCGCTCAAACCTTTAAAACGTTCGTAGTCGATTGCTAGAAACCACTACATGCGAACGGGGTATCCCGAACCATAGCGGCGATGGCCATTGCGACCAGCCAGGGGGACGCGCCACGACGATTCTCTGGCCCGCGCACGATAACGCGGGCCATGCGCTCCACCGACGCCTTACCAGCGGTAGCGGAAGCCGAACTTGGCGCCAATCGCGTTGCTATCGCCAAAGTTCTGCACGCTGTGTAGCGGTCATCGTCCCAGTTCAGCGATGCGCCGACACCCAGGCCAGCCCACAGCGCCTGCTCCTTGCTGACCACGCTGATGTCCGCCACTCGGGCCGAAGTGCCGTGCAGGAAGTCGTAGTACAGGTTGGTGATGCCGTACACGTGCGAGCGCTGCGTCTTGCCGTTAGCCGCCATCCACTTCGTCTCATGATCGAGCGAGACGCCCAGGCGCGAGACCAGGCTGTTGCCGTTGTCGCGCGAGACATTGGCGCCGTACTGGTCGGTGAACGCGTCGAAACGCACCTGCGACCACGCGAGCTGCGCCTGCGGCGTGACAGACCAGTTGCCGCCCAGCGCGAGCTGGTGGCCGGCTTCCACGCTGGTGGCCACACCGCTGCCGCGATTGCCATTGGCGAGCTTGGTTGCCAGCGTCGACGAGCGGATGTCGGTGTCGTACCACGTCACCGTGGCGCGGGCATCGACATACGAACCATTGTTGCCGTACCACGTTGCCGTACCGCCGAAGCCATAACCGGTGGCATCGATCGCGCCGTTGCCGAACATCGACGACACGTTGGAGTTGGCGATGCCGTAGTGGAACGTCGGACCTACCACCAGCGTGCCGGACTGGTTCTCGATGACCGGTGCATCCACGCCGCCTTCGAACTTCCACATGCGCACGTTGTAGCTGGCGCCGGTCGTGCTGGTCGACGGATCGATATGGGTGTTCGAACCTTCCACGCGCGCCCAGGCACCGCGGCCGATGATCGGCTTGCCGGCATCCTGCTCGGCCTGCAC